>JACKIT010000009.1 GCA_020638335.1 Rhodospirillales bacterium | reverse complement strand
TTATCGAGGAATTTTCTAAAGATCGCTTTGGCAAGGAAATTAGTGAAGAAGAAATTCGCGAGGCTCTGGCTGAAACAATCTCAGGAATTCTGAAGCCTGTCGCCAAACATCTCACTATTGAAAAACCGGATGGCGGGCCGTTTACTGTGATTGTCTGTGGCGTGAATGGCGTGGGTAAGACCACCACGATTGGCAAGATTGCCCAGAATTTGAAATTTAAAGATCATCGTTCGGTTATGATGGCCGCCGGAGATACTTTCCGCGCCGCGGCTGTTGAACAGCTTGGCATCTGGGCCAAGCGCACCGGCGCGGCATTGGTACAAAAAGACGTTGGCGCAGATGCGGCCTCTGTGGCTTTTGAGGCTTATGAGCAGGCCAAAGACCAAGGGGTTGATGTGCTTCTGATCGACACCGCCGGACGCTTGCAAAATAAAGCAAACTTGATGGACGAGTTGGCCAAAATTGTCCGCGTGCTAAAAAAACAGGACGAAAGCCTGCCGCATGAGGTTTTGCTGGTTCTTGACGCCACCACCGGTCAAAATGCATTTTCTCAACTTGAAATCTTTAAGGACATGGTCAATGTCACCGGCCTGATCGTCACCAAGCTTGACGGCAGCGCCAAAGGCGGCGTTCTCGTTGGGCTGGCCGACCAGTTCGGTGTACCGGTCTATTCTATCGGTATCGGCGAAGGGCTTGAGGATTTACAACCCTTCTGTCCGCGTGAATATGCCCGCGCACTCATGGGTCTAGAGAATTGATAAATAACAAAAAATCTGCGATAATAAAAGGATGATACACTCTCCCGATATGATCGCCCCCCAAACCTGCTCAGCGCCTGAAGAAGTTTTGGCGCAGGTCAAAATTATCTATGATACCCAGATTGCCTTCCTGCGCGCCCGCTTTGACGCGCTGACCAAAGGTGAGGGGGTAGAGGGCCGCAGCCGTGCATTTTACCCTTATGCGCGCATTTCGACCAAATATGCACGCCGCACGGATACGAGGCTGTCCTATGGCTTTGCTCCGCGCCCCGGCACATATAGCATAACCCTGACCCGCCCGGATATTTTTGCCAGTTACTATCTCGAACAATTTCGTAATATCATAAAAAATCACGATATTACGATTGAAGTCGGTGTTAGCAATACGCCGATTCCATTGCATTTCGCGCTGGGTGAAGAATTTCACCTTGAGGGCGATTTGGAAGCAGAACAGCTTAAAGACCTACCGGATCTATTCGATATGCCGAATCTGGATATTATGGACGATGAAATCGCTAATGGCACATATATACCCGCAGAAGGGCAGGACCGACCGCTCGCGCTCTTTACCGCGCCGCGCGTTGATCTCAGCATTCAGCGTCTGCGCCATTATTGTGGCATGCCTGCAGAACATTTTCAGAATTTTGTGATCTTTACAAACTATCAATTCTATATCGATGAATTTGTTAAAATCGGCGAGAGCAAAGCAGGAAAAGACGGTTATAGCGAATTTATCCAGCCTGCCGCAGCCACACGTCTGCCGCAAATGCCGGCCTATCATCTCAAACGCAAAGACGGTAAGGGGATCACCATGGTCAATATCGGCGTTGGCCCCTCCAATGCCAAAACCATCACCGACCACATCGCTGTACTGCGTCCGCATGCGTGGCTGATGCTCGGCCATTGCGCAGGACTGCGCAATTCTCAAAATCTCGGTGATTATGTTCTCGCCCACGGCTACTTACGTGAAGATAACATTCTCGATACCGATCTGCCGACCAACATTCCTATTCCCGCTCTGGCGGAAATTCAAGTTGCACTGGAAAAAGCCGTGAGCGAAATTTGCGGCTTTGAGGGTTACGACATCAAAAAAGTCATGCGCACAGGCACAGTCGCCACGACCGATGACCGCAATTGGGAACTGCGCTCTTCCATCCGTCAAAATAAACGTCTCAGCCAAAGCCGAGCCATCGCCATGGATATGGAGAGTGGCACAATCGCTGCCAACGGTTTTCGTTTTCGCGTACCTTATGGAACGCTTCTATGCGTCTCCGACAAACCTCTGCACGGGCAGCTCAAGCTGCCGGGCATGGCCAATACGTTTTATCGTCAGCGCGTAGACCAGCACTTACAGGTTGGTATTCGAGCCATGGAAATGCTACGCGAATTACAGCCAGAAAAACTCCATAGCCGTAAACTCCGCAGCTTCAACGAAGTCGCATTTCAATAAGCGCATTTAGGTTCTGCCCCCCTAATTAGAAACGCACCGGCCAGAATCGAAAGGGCGCTTCAAAAAGAAGCGCCCATTCCCACAAACGTAAAATCTCTTTTGTTTAAATCACCACATCAACCAGTGAACCACGCCGCAACGTTTCACCGCCGGCAGGATCGTCTTGGTCAGAGGCCAAAGCATTCTGAAGTTGTTGCTGCAGCACATCTTCATTATGCGTTTCCGTATTTTGCGTTTCAGCCGCAGGCGCACCTTGCGGTTGAACCCGGTTAACTTCTGGCTGCTGCTCATTCTGGCCACGAACGCCATTCGTGTTTTGATTGGATGTCTGCGAGGGCTGCGCCAGAGGAATCTGCTGCTGCCCTGCAATGCCGCTTAATGGTCCTGCCATAAGATCGTATCCTTTTTATAAAATGAAACCCCAATCTATAGGGTACTTCATAAGCGTTAAAAAACAGTATAAGGGTGCGGAGTCTATAAATCAAATGCGAGAGGATTAAATACATTAATTTTTTGGTAATTTTTTATTAACTGAAACGTAAGGAATACCCCGTATATATAGAGGCAGAGAACAGAAATAACAATATAAAATTTAGCTAAAATGCTATGAATATCAAAGTACTTCATTGTTTTCTTATATAAAAATAAAATAAATAAAGTATGACGCAGTCTGGGGCATCTTATGGATCTAAGTTTTTTAGATAAGACATCAACAGTAACACCTTTATTGGTGCGACTATATGATTCTCACAAGCTGCATGGTTTGGCCAGCGATGACAAGCCTCTTGCGCGTGCTGAACTGACTTCGGCTGTTAGCGAATTACTGGAGATGGAGCTTTCTCCCAAAGAAAGCGAATTGATCGCCGATGTGCTTATCGGTCTGATGCGCCAGGCAGAAATAGACCTGCGGGAAGCTTTATCTGAACGCCTCGCTGTTTTGGAAAATGTGCCGCTACGTCTCATTTTGCAGTTGGCCAATGATGAAATTCCTGTCGCAGCACCTGTTTTAAGTAAGAGCCCGGTTCTAGGAGATATGGATTTGATTTATATCATTAAGTCCAAAGGCCCGGAATACTGGCAGGCCATAGCGCGGCGCGAGAACATGAGCAACCAGATTATGAACTTGCTGACTGACACGCGTGATATCGATACGGCGATTCAGCTGGTCAAAAATAAAAATATCAACTTAACCGAATACAGCCTGACAATCCTTAGCGACTTGGCCCAGCAATCTGACGCACTGGCCGCTCCGCTCTTGCGGCGTGAAGAAGTCGGCCCGGAATTGGCCAAAGTCCTATATGCATATGTTGGTGAAGAAATAAAAGAACAAGTCAAAACACTCTACGGTTTTGAATCTCAATCTGTAGTTCAGACCATCGATGAAGTTATTGTGGAAATGGTTGAGGCCAGTGACGCTGTCAGTGAATTTGCGCCCAGCGAGGCTATCCTCAGAGCAGCAGACCGTTATAAGCAAAAAGGACTGCTAACCATTAAGCTCATGCTCGGCACGTTGCGCCGAGGGCAAATCGCGGCCTTTGTCGCACAATTCTCTCGTTATTCAGGGTTGCCTCCAAAGACCACGCTGGAAATTCTCTCTCAAACCAGCGGGCAGGGGCTGGCCGTAGCGTGTAAGGCTTTTGATGTTCCAAAAGAAGATTTTATTTCGATTTTTTTACTGACAAACCGCGTCCGCAACCACGGCCACATGGTTGCGCTGAACGATATGACGAAAGCGATAAGCTATTTCAACAAAATCAAACCTGAGGTCGCACGCAATATCATCGAAAATTCTCTCGATGAAGAACTGAAGAAATAATCAGGCGGCTTTTTTTGCAGTATAGAGAGCTTCTACACCAGGCAATGTTTCCCCCTTCAACCACTCCAGAAACGCACCGCCCGCAGTAGAAATGTAAGTGAAATCCTGACAGACTTCGGCATTTTCCAAGGCAGCAACCGTATCGCCGCCACCGGCAATACTGACCAGCTTTCCGGCTTTTGTTTGTTCCGCAGCTTTGTGCGCCAGCGCATTGGTGCCGGTATCAAAAGGCTTCAGCTCAAACACGCCCATTGGTCCGTTCCAGAGCAAAGTCTTGCTTTTTTCAAGAATGTTTTCGACATAAGCAATGCTTTTCGGGCCGACATCAATAGCCATTTTATCATCCGGGATGGCTTGGGAATCAACGGTTTCGGATGGTGCATTAAGTTTCAATTCATTGACCACGATGCTATCAATCGGTAGCACAATTTCGCAGCCATGCTTTTTCGCCGTTTCAGAAATTTTCAGCGCTTCCTCCTTCATGTTGGTTTCGCACAGTGAACTGCCGACATCCGTGCCATTGGCATAAAGAAAGGTATTAGCCATCGCGCCGCCCAAAATTAAATAATCGACTTTTTGTACGATATTATTAAGCACACCGAGCTTGGTCGAAATTTTCGAGCCGCCAACAATAGCCGCTACTGGTTTTTGCGGGTGTTCCAATGCTGCATCCAGAGCATTCAGTTCTTGTTCCATCAATAGCCCCGCCGCCGCCGGAAGAACATGCGCCAGCCCTTCCGTACTCGCATGGGCGCGATGCGCCGCTGAAAACGCATCATTGATGAAAACATCTCCCAGTGCCGCTAGCTTGGAGACGAATTCAGGCGTATTTTGCTTTTCTTCTTTGTAAAAACGCACATTTTCCAGCAGCGTAACATCGCCTTCGCCCATCTTGGCAATCACTGCTTCGGCCTTCGGGCCAATACAATCGGGGCTAAAACGAATATCACAGCCCCACCGTTCTTCCAGAGTTGGTGTCAAAAATGCCAGCGACATTTCCGGGTTTTGTTCGCCTTCCGGGCGGCCAAAATGTGACAGGATCAGGATTCGTGCTCCGGCGTCCCGCAGAAAATCAATCGTCGGCTTTAAACGATCAATGCGCGTTGTGTCCGTCACTTTGCCGCGCCGCGCCGGTACGTTTAAATCCGCGCGCAATAAAACCCGCTTGTCCTTTAAATCCATATCCCGGATTGATTGAAAACTCATTTTAATCTCGTCTTTGTCGTTATTCATATTCCGCTCTGTTTATAGGTGCTGTAGGCCATTTATCACAGTTTGCTAAAGGGTTTTGGCACGTTCTGTTGCTTCAATCAAGCGCGAACGCAGCGCGGGATCAAGCGCGGAATGCCCGGCATCAGGTACGACGATATAATCGGCTTCTGGCCAGAGTTGATGCAGTCTATGCGCTGTTTGAATCGGACAAATGACATCATAGCGCCCATGAATGATCGTAGAATGGATCTCCCGGATTTTATCAATACTGTTCAAAAGGCTGTGCTCAGGGCCAATCGCCTCATATTTAAAATAATGCGCTTCGATCCGTGCCAGCGCCAGCGCATGGTCTTTTTGCTCGTCCGTTGTAATGGTCTCATAATTAGGAAACAATGAAGCGCAAGCCCCTTCATAAAGGCTCCAGCGAATAGCGGCCTCAAGCTGCCGATTCTCATCATTCCCGGTTAAAATTTTGTAATACCCATTAAGCAAATTATTTTGCTCGTCTTCCGGTAAAAAGCTTGCAAACTGTTCCCACGCCTCGGGAAAGATATTACGCATACCGTAAAGAAACCAGTCAATCTCATCTTGTTCACACAAAAAAATCCCGCGCAAGATCATGCTGATGCAACGCTGAGGATGCGCGGTTGCATAAGACAGCGATAATGTACTTCCCCACGATCCGCCAAAAATATGCCAGCGTTCAATTCGCAAATGTTTGCGAAGCCGTTCAATATCATCAACCAGATGCGCTGTTGTGTTATTTTCCAGACACCCCAAAGGATGTGATCGCCCCGACCCGCGCTGATCAAAAATCACAATCCGGTAATGATCCGGATCAAAAAAACGTCGATGCACTGGCGTTGCCCCGGCCCCCGGTCCGCCATGCAAAAATAAAATAGGTACGCCGTCCGGATTGCCGCTTTGTTCCCAATACAGCGTATGAGTATCGTCAACCTCTAAAAATCCGCTGGAATAGGGTGTAATCGCAGGAAACAAATCCAGTAAAGGCGTATGGCTTGTATGCGCGGTCTTTTTACGATGAGGCATGCATTATTGTTCTATGTTGGATGAATTAAGGCTAGACTGTCCGTCGTTCACCGTCAACCGATCACTTAAAACCTCCAGCGCTTGAGGGTGGTCGATTTCAATATACGCGCCGTTATACTCTTCAACCCAGCCCCGCACGCGCACATGCGCACCATTCCAGTCCAGCGGATTAATCTCAGCTTTCGAAAATATTCTCCGGTCCTCCGGCGCAATTGATACGGTGAAATCATCACGCCAGTTCCCGCCAAAATTGAGGTAAACCCGGTTTTTTTTCATCGCTGCGCTTTGAATTTTCCCCTCGATAATCTGAAAACTATTGAGATGTTTTAGCGCATCTTCCGGGCTCAGGATAACATCATCATTTTCCCAAATGCCAATTTTCTCTTTGCGTGCTTCCGCCTCCAGCGCATAAAGCTGCGCTGCCATTTCCGGGTTGCGTTGAGATGTTTTGACTTGCGCGAGCCCAAGGCGGATCAACATCCCTTGCGCCCACAGCCCATTATCGGCCCGCACAAGATGCGCCAGCGCATGGCCCATCCGGTTGGTCCGCCCCCAGTCTTTTTTCGGTGTCTGGTAAATTTCCACCCTTTGCCCTTCAAGCATGTCTTTAAGAACCTTAAGGGCGGTAAGGGCGAAGGGACCGGTGCCCTCATCCGTATAATCGTAGTCTGGGAAATGCACCCCTGGCAGGAAGGCGATATCGCCATTGCTGAGTTTCACCGTCAGCGGGCTGATGACTTCCAACACCTGCGCCTCGCCGGTTTTCTTGAGCACACTGAAATCATTGGCGGCCAGGGGAGCGGCTTCTTGCCCTTGCGCAAGGCTTATGCTGAAAAAGTTGGCGAGCAGCAGGAAAAAGACTAAGATGTGGCAGTTTTTAAAAAGCATAACTAAGAGTGGATGGTTTTGATGCGACATTTCAAGGCTTTGTTTACAATTTTAAGCGTTTTTTTGATGCTCGTATTAGCGGGTTGCTCGACAAACCCGGCCACTGGTCAACAGCAATTTACCGCCCTGATGTCGCCCCAGCAGGAAGTGCAGGTCGGCGCATCCGAGCATCAAAAGATTGAACAGCAATTCGGCTTTTATAAAGACGACAAAGTTAACGCTTACGTTACCAGTGTCGGCCAAAAGGTCACCGCCAAAACCGAACGCCCCGATGTTCGCTACAAATTCTTCGTTCTTGATAGCCCCATCGTCAACGCCTTTGCACTTCCGGGCGGCTATATCTACGTTTCACGCGGGCTGCTGGCTCTTGCCAATAGCGAGGCCGAACTCGCCGCCGTACTGGCCCATGAAACCGGCCACATTACCGGGCGCCATTCCGCAGAACGCTATTCGCGCGGCGTAGTCACCACGCTGGGGGCAGGGGTGCTCTCCGCTGTTTTAGGCAGTGAGGGAGCCTCGCAAGCTTTGGGCATTGGTGCAAACCTTTATTTAAGCTCATATTCACGCGGGCAGGAAAGCGAAGCCGACTCTCTCGGCCTCCGCTACATGACCCATGGCGGTTATGATGGTAACGCGATGGCTAAATTCCTAAGCGCGTTAAAGGCACAATCAGACCTCGACAGCCGCTTGGCGGGCAACGGTAACGCAAATGGCTTTAGCTATTTTTCAACACATCCGGCCACCGCTGATCGCGTTGCGCAAACCCGCGTTCAGGCTCAGGGTTACCCAAGCGGTGGAAAGATAAACCGGGATGCTCACCTCAATGCCATCAACGGCATGATCTATGGTGACAGCGCCGCCCAGGGGTTTGTTCGCGGTCAAAGCTTTTATCATCCGCAAATGGGCTTTACCTTCAGCGCGCCCGCAGGCTTTAATTTAAAAAACAGCCCCTCTCAAATCACCGCAAGCGCGAGTAACGGTGCAGTGTTGATTTTTGATATGGCTGCAAATAAGCATGGCTTAGATCCGCGCAGCTATGTGCAGAGTTGGGTCAAGGATCGCCAGTTGCAAGGTCTTGAAGCTATCAATGTCCATGGCCGCGCAGGCGCCACCGCTAGCTTCGACGGAAATATTAATGGTCGGCCTGTGACGATCCGTTTGGTGGCTATTCAATATGGAGATCGCTTTGCCCGTTTCCAGATGGCGATTCCCCAAGGCGCTCCAGCCACGCAGATAGAAGGCTTAAAGGCGGCGACCTATAGCTTCCGCTCTATGAGCGAACAAGAGAAAAACGCCGTGCGTCCATACCATCTCCAGACCTTCACGGCTCAACCCGGTGATAGCGTAGCGTCCATTGCTCGTCGTCAGCCTTTCACCAATCTTCAGGAAGAACGTTTCCGCGTACTCAATGGTCTGAATACAGGCGAGTCGTTGCAGGCCGGATGGATGTATAAGAAAATCGTGGAGTAAAGAATATATAGTCCTTCCAAATAAAAATCCGACATTACTATAACCAAATACCCTCACCCAAACCCTCCCCCGCGAAGCAATCCCAAAGGGATTGTTCGCTTTTTTAAGTAGCAAACAAAAGCTTCGCTTTTGCTTTGCGGGGGAGGGCAACGAGGGTTGGCTTCGACAGAAGCCTTACCCACAGTGGGAGGGGGTGCCTTATTCTTCTTAAGCAGAAACGACTACACGGCTGCCTAGCCAAAAAACATTTCACGGCCAATACCGACTTGATCTTCAATCGATATTTTCAGCTTTTCCATCGCGCGCGCCTCAAGCTGGCGCACACGCTCCTTGCTTACGCCCAGCTCTTGGCCAAGCGCCTCAAGTGTCACAACCCCTTGGCCCAAATGCCGCTGGCGAATAATAGTCTGCTCCCGATCGCTCAGGTCGCGCAGCGCATTGTTCAGCCATTTCGATCGCGCTTCAGAATCCACAACATGCAGCGCAATCTCTTCCGGATTCAGGCGCTCATCACTCAACAAGCTCTGCCATTCATCCTCGCCATCCTGACCAATATGGGCATTCAGAGATTGATCTGTGCCCGACAAGCGGCTCTCCATAGCCTCTACATCTTTGACCTTTACGTTCAATATTTTGGCTATTTCTGCCCGGTGAGTATCATTAAGGCCCTCACTCTCGGCTATGCGCTCAATCTTTGCGCGCAGGCGGCGGTAATTAAAGAACAGGGATTTTTGCGCCGCAGTCGTACCGGTGCGCACAATCGACCAGTTCCTTAAGACGTAATCCTGAATGCTCGCGCGAATCCACCACGTCGCATAGGTCGAAAAGCGGATTTCACGCTCCGGATCAAAACGTTCTGCGGCCTGCATCAATCCGACATTGCCTTCCTGAATAAGGTCGCCCATCGGCAGGCCATAATTGCGAAAACGTGAAGCCACTGAAATAACCAGTCGTGTGTAGGATTTCACAAGCTCATGCAACGCGCGCTCATCTTTTTTATGACGCCAACGCCGCGCCAAATCCAGCTCATGTTCTTTTTCCAAAAGCGGCTCATTCATCGAACTGCGAATATAATCCATATTCGCTTTTTGTGTCTGCGGATCATCAATATATGTCATAAAACTCATCCTCCTTTTATGTGGCACATAAAATCATACGTATGCCACTCGCATATGCATTCGTTCAAAATGCAAAAAAGTTAACAAAAATTAATATTTTTTTGAAATTTGCTGATGAAGCGGAGTTAAGTCCTAGGCTTCGAGGATCTGCGCCGGCGTACCATCAGGGTTAAACCCAACGCTGATCAGCGCTCCGCCAAAACCGCACCCGTCATCAACCGTGGCGCTGACGCCGTTAAGGTGCATACCGCCATGATCAGGATCAAATCCGCGAACAACTTTGGTAAAGGGTGCGTAAGGGTGCTCTATTTTTCTAAAATTATCCGTTGCCCACCAAATATCATCGCCTTGCTCATGCAAGGCGCGTTCGATATTTAGCCCCGCATGAACAAACAGCATCGGGGCAGGGGCGCTCTTATCCGTAACAGCCATACGTTTGAGCTGGTTCATAAAGGTTTCATGGCCCGGATGTGCGCGCAACGCCTTGCGGATCGAGTTTGTCCATTTCGTCAGGCCCATAATCCCGGTTTTGCAGGCATCAATCCCGTCATGCGGCGATAGTCCATAATCATAAAGCGTGCTGGTCAGGCCGTTCCCTAACATCCACAGAAAAACATTGGTAGGGTCAGGTGCAAATTGAATCTGTAACAGCTTTTCCCAGATAAGTTCCTGCTGCCCGCGCAGATAAACAATATCAGACGGCAGCATCCCCGGTAGCGCCAACACCATCCGCCGAAAGGCTAGAATTTCATCAAGGCACGCTACCGCGCGCTCGCCATATCCTGTGTAATTGCCATGATAAAGTATCCGGTCCCCCGGCTTGATCTGACTAAAAATAGCATCATGCAAGCGAATTAGCTGCACTAAATCTGCGTGAATAGCAGGAATACTCCATACTATATGGGGTGTGCCCATTGAGGAGATAGAATCAGAATCTTTCCAAACCATATTCACGTTTGCGTTCGTTCTTGTGGGTGCTTTTCGGTGATCGAAAAAAGGTGAGGGCGGGAAGAGTTCCCAGAATCAAAGCTAGTATATAATAAAATCAGGCGCATAGAAAGCCTAAAAACTTATCCATGCGCCCGATTAAAATTTCAGGTAAATGTAAGAGAAGTCTGCTCTTAAGCAGCTTGCTTGTCTTCCAGAGGCATTTCTTTTGGAACACCCATAATATCTTCAAGGCGTTCGATTGCTTTGCCCTCGGTAATCTTCTCAACTGCCGCCACTTCGCGCGCCAGGCGCTCCAGTGCCGATTGATAGATCTGACGTTCGCTATAAGATTGCTCACTATCGTCATTACTGCGTTTCAGGTCGCGCAGAACCTCTGCAATAGCGACAGGATCGCCGGAATTAATCTTCATTTCGTATTCCTGTGCACGGCGGCTCCACATTGTGCGCCGTACGCGGGCCTTGCCTTTCAGTGTTTTGAGTGCATCGCCCATACGATCCGTAGAGCTGAGTTTGCGCAGACCTGCAGCCTCGGCTTTTATCACAGGAATTTTAAGGCGCATACGGTCTTTTTCAAAAGAAATGGCGTAAAGGCTGACTTCCATGCCGCCAATATTTTGGGTTTCGATCCCTTCAATGACGCCTACGCCGTGCGCAGGGTATACAACGGAGGTTCCAGCAGTGAAGTCAAAATTATCATTAGCCATGTTTGGTGCACCTTCTTTTTTCGTTATTATGTCTATTGACAAAAGGCTCATGCCATAGCGCACAGAGTCCGCCCCAGATAAGCACTTTCGTCGCTCACAAAACAATGTCTTGTTTGAATGTGAAGCCAAACGATACCTAAAATTTCACAAATTTTCAACAAAAACTTAACAAAGTCTTAAAATTTTTTATTAACAAACAGAGACAATATGCTGTTTTTAATGACTTTACATCTTGTTGATAGTTTCAAGTTTTTCAAATTGTTTTATACGTTTCAGCTTTTCTTCCGGAATAAAATTATTGTCCAGGACGCGTCCGATTGTTGCGAGTTTAGATGCCGCACCCAGTAAATTTTGTGCAGACCTGTCGCGATTTAATCCAAATTCTACCGTGATAAGGTCGCTCAAAATTTTATTTGATAACGAAGTCGCCAGGCCGGATAAATCATCAGATCTCGTACACACTGAATTATTATGTTGTGTGGTAAGGTAAGCCAGATAAAAGCTTTTTTCCTGTCTATCTGAGGAAAACCGTTTAATTTTTAGGCTCTTAAGATCAAAATCTTGACAAAACAGCGTCGAAAAATGATTGAAATTCTTGCAATGCAGCCCGTAAAGGGCCAGGTACGAAATATGTCCTGTAATTTTAATCAGGCTGCTCAGCCGCGCATCGTCAAGCGTATCAGCTAAATTTGTTGTCGTATTATCGCTATACATCAGAGCTTTGATTTGATTGGTTTTATTCAAAGTTTCGACATAAGAAAACGGATCGCAGCATATCTGACTACCCGGTTTTAGTCTCGCCAAAGCCCTATATCCATCCGCGGAGGTTACATCAATGGCGCAATCACGCGCTTCATAATGATACTTAAATCCAGATCCCCAACTGGTGAACGAGCCATGCGAGCATACGCTCTCATACTTCATCTCTAACTCAGTCCCTGTTATTTTTATTTTGATTATCTAATATATGCGTTTAAAAAAGTCACTTGTCAAATGAATTTTATAAGCCATTGTTATATAATAATTAAATAAAATATAGCAGCAGATAACCTCCATTTTTTGTCAGGTTAGGGTGAGAGGTTCATAATATGTTAAAGTTTAAAATTATTGTTTTGTAGCAATAACTTAATTATTTTTTTGAATAGCAGATGTATCTCACATACACGCATAGAAGAGCATATTTTATTCAAGTTCCCTACGAGGGCTAAAAGGGATTGTCTAGGGTAAGCTTGTAAAACGTAAGCTTAGTGTAGCAGTATCCAAAACACCTTTTCTGCCGATAGGCGCGGGCCATAAATTCTTACCATGGCCAAACGGGGCATTGAAAATAATGGGAATGTCGCGGCCATCAAGAGCTTCCAATGTAATGTCCTCAAGTGAAAACCCAAAAGGACGGCTGCTGTCTTTTATGTCATGAAACTCACCCAACACAAGCCCGCCAATCTGCTCAAAAACGCCCATGCGTTTCATGTGCGCAAACATACGATCAAACCGGCTTATTTCATCGCCGCTATCTTCAAGCAATAAGATAGCGCCCTGCATATTGGGGCAATCATTGGTGCCGGGCAGATAGTGAAACAAACTCAGACACCCGCCGATTATACATCCTTCAGCGCGGCCAGGTTGAAGGATGCGCGCCTCTTCCATGGGCATGGAAGAGCATTCTCCTGACAAGGCGCAGAGCGTTTCATCAAGCTGTCCAAAATTGTGCAGGCGGTTGAATATTTGCGCATGAAAGCCTTCAATCCCGGTGTTGGCGTAAATAGCATTCAAAAGTGCGCTCGCATCGCTGAAACCGATCAGGGGCTTCGGATTCTTTGCGATGAGCTCGTAGTTCAGACCGTCCAGCAAATAAAGCGACCGGTTTCCACCACCGGCGGCCCAAATTGCACGGATGTTCTTATCAGCATAAAGAGAGTGAAGCGCATCAAGCTTATCCTTGTGCGTGCCGGCAGACTGATGTTGGCGCGCAAAACTCTGGGGGTGGACGAAAACGTCATACCCCTTGCTTTCCAATAGCGCTTTTGATTTCTCAATATCATCCCGTTCCACATAGGAAGACGGCGCCATCACGCCGATACGCTCACTTTTTTGAAGAGAAAATGGAGGCATGACTGTTACCATATTAATGTTTTCTTAAGCGGCATTCTCTACACTCTATAATTACAGCCGCAAAAGAAAAAGAAGGAAAGTTCAAATGGGTGAAAAGAAAGACACACCGGATATTCAGGCGCAATGGAAAACAAACGCCGTTGACGGCTCCGAATGCTATGGTCAGCCGGATCGGGGGCAAATAGAGCATCCGCACCATCCGCACTATCATTCCCATAAACTTTCCGAAGTGATCGAGAGTCCGCGTTTTCAGCAGGACGGTTGGAGGCTGGATCTTAATTATTATCGTATATTGGGATCTCCTGCGCGGCACATGAATGTTGAATTGAAGGCTCCTGACGGGGAGATGGTGACAAGCCTTGATCTCTGGAGTCTTGATCGCAAAGATGGCCATGCGACATTTTACGCGGATGATGAAAAATTTAGCCCGATTCTGGACGATTGCCGGGCTGATAATATGGTCGTTACAGATTTTTGGGAAAGCCGGCGTATCCAGTCGGTAGAAGGGACCGGCCCGGATATTCTCGTTCCTTTTGCAAAAATGCTTGAATTCACAGCGCATGGGGCCGAAAAGGATTTGCGTTATGAGAAATTTCCTGAAGATTGGGATACGGGAGAATCCAATTCAAATGGCATGGCGATCGCTTTGCTTGAACATGCTGGTCTTTTGACGGAGGAAATGAAAGGCAAGATCACGGAAGCCAACAGGGGCATGTATAATTTTCAACCCGGTATAGCCGATAATTTGCATCAAAAAATCTGGCCCAAAGGACAGGAATCCATCTTTGCAGCGTATGACTCCAATCCTCAAGCGCTTTTGGATAATCCGCAGGCTATGGCAAAAATATCAGAATTTGCCGATACGCTCCATATGGGCCGTCAACAGGCAGAAATTTGTGAAAAGAGCAACACCAAGGAATGCGTCGTTCCCGTCGATATTTTTCGTCCCAAATAATCCTTTTGGGAACTGTGGCACTTACCCATCGGCCCGAATTTTCTTGATAATGTCCTGCAACAACTCTTCGGCTTTCAGGTTCTCAACTTGACAGGTCCCGGCGGCGCTATGCCCGCCGCCGCCATAGCTCAGGCACAGCTGGCCGATGTCAGTGTTGCTGGTACGGTTCAGGATGGATTTTCCAATAGCAAACACGGTATTTTGCTTGTTTTTACCCCACAAAATGTGAGCTGAAATATTAGCATGCGGGAACAGTGCGTAAATCACAAAGCGGTTTCCGGCCCAAATAGTTTCTTCCTTGCGCAGGTCCAGCACAACGAGATTGCCGTGTACGACGGAACAGCGTTCAATTTGCTCCCGAAATTTGATCTGATGATCAAAATACAGATCAACGCGCTCCTTAACATCCTGTAACTCCAGAATTTGCTCAATCGTTTCATGATTGCGGCAATGTTCTATCAGCTTCATCATCAATTGATAATTTGAGATATTAAAATCGCGGAAGCGCCCAAGGCCTGTACGCGCATCCATGATAAAGCTTAAAAGTTCCCAGCCGTCAGGGTTAAGAATGTCTTCTTTTGTAAATTTGGCAGAATCAGCCTTATCAACTGCTTCCATCATATCTGAAGACACATGAGGGAATTTCTCTTCGCCGCCAAAATAATCATAAACCACGCGCGCGGCTGACGGTGCATTCGCATCAATGATGTGGTTGGGGGCAATTTTATCCAGGCGCTCTGTCTCGCTGGCATGGTGGTCAAAGGCCAGATAAGCACCCTCAACGTAAGGAAGGTTTGTGGTGATGTCTTCCGGCCCCACATCAATGAGCCCGTCCTGCATGTCTTTAGGGTGAGCAAATGTCACATCATCAATAAGGTTCAGCTCTTTCAGCAAAATACCGCATACCAGCCCATCCATATCGCTGCGCGTGATGAGGCGGTATTTCTTGTTTGGTTTCGGCATGATTTTGGAAGCTTGTGACATTGTGAGTAATCTCCCCTATGAATCAATAACGTCAAACTTAATGCTACATTATTTTAGGCCCTGAATCTAAGCACAAAATCATGAACACAAAATGAAAAAGCATACAGACTTATTAATGAACAATATATTGACATAATAAAATAGGTCGTGTAGGGTGCGAACCATCATTTAAGGTATTGGAAGAGGTGGTGATGAAGGGCAAATTTGACCAATTAGATGAGGTCAGTAGGGTGGATAACGACGGAGAAACGCAAAAGGCGTTGCTGCGAAGATTAGCGGACATAGCCGATCCACGACAATACCCGCGCCTATCGCTGGCACAGGAAGATGCGCTTGTAAGGGATTGGGTTGAAAAGAGCGATGAAAAAGCTCTTGAGCGTTTGTTAATAGATAAGTCCAGATTAATTATTAAAAAACAGTACCCGACATATCGTAAATTTCAAAAGCACGTAACATTAAACGACGTTCTCGATTTCGCATTGGTGGGGGTCAGGAAGGGTGGAAAGATGTGCGGAGTATTGAACGGTATAGAGGCCTACCATAAACGCCCCCTTGCACAGAAAGATACAACATTAAACACCTATGTGACGAATGGAGCAGAATGGGGGGTGAATATGGGGATGAAAGGCGTCCTCCCCCAGCTTTTTAAAAATGGCTACATGTTCAAGATTCTGAAGGCCATAGAAAACGCTGAAATTGAAAGGGGGTCTGCGCTTAGTAAGAGGGAGGAGGATGATATTGCATCATCGTTTTCCCCCTCAATGCGTCATAAGTTCCATAGTCGCCTTCTTGGTGGAACCATTAGGTCATCGAAGATTTATGCAACAAAGAAGAAAAGACGGGATAATCCACGTTATGATGCGGATGCTGATTCGCGTTTCGAGGACGCCGATCCTATGGCTCTTTTTATAGATCCGAATGCAGAAGATCCTCTAGTCGCCGCAGAGCAAGAACAACTCGCGGAAAAAGCGTGGGATGCGCTAGAGCTGCTGTCTGAAAGGGAAAAACTCACATTATGTCGGCGCTTTAATGTTCAGCCGGGAACGCATCAGCATCCAACGCCGTGGGGGAGCGATGATGGTGCGTGTAATCTGGAACAGACGGCGCGATATCTTGGTGTCCTGGAATATCGTGCAGGAGCAATCGAGGCAACAGAGCTGAGAAGATTACGCCATCCTTCACGATCAGATATTTTGAGAAGCGCTTTATTTGGCGAAGAAGATTTCGCAAAAAGACGTGAAGAAGCGGAACGCCTTAAAGAGCAAAATGTAGGACTGAGCTCCGAAAAAATCGCGTGGCTTAAAGCTGTAAAAGAAGAATTTTTATACGGAACCATCAACCAGTACCGCGCAGGGGAACTGCGCAAGACGCTCATTGATTACGGCCTTTGGAAAGGTGGAATGGTCTACGATCCAGTGTAGGCACATAAGGCCGTGTGCAAAGGGCTACCCCTTCGCCGCTTCCTTATCTTTATCTTTTTTGCTGTCGTTTTTTTTCTTTTTCTTCTTGTCAGTCAGAACCATAACCGGATCTTTGTCTTTTTTTACAGTGTCCTCGTTAATCACGACCTCTTCCAGCCCTTCAACATCCGGCAACTCAAACATTGTGTTGAGGAGCAGGTTTTCAAGAATCGAGCGCAATCCTCGCGCGCCAGTCTTGCGCTCAATAGCTCTTTGGGCTATCGCCTTAAGTGCTTCATCTGTAAAGGTGAGTTCAACACCTTCAATGTCAAACAGCTTCTTATATTGCTTGACCAGCGCATTCTTCGGTTCGGTCAAAATGGTGATCAGCGCATCTTCATCCAGATCCTCCAGCGTCGCAATCACCGGTAAGCGCCCGACAAATTCAGGAATGAGCCCGTATTTGAGCAGATCTTCCGGCTCCAGCTCCTTAAACAACTCGCCAATGCCGCGCTCGTCCAAATCTTTGACATCCGCGCCAAACCCAATCGTTGTACCGCGCCCGCGTGCCGCGATCACTTTATCAAGGCCTGCAAACGCACCTCCGGCAATAAACAGGATGTTGGACGTATCCACCTGCAGGAATTCCTGCTGCGGGTGCTTACGTCCGCCCTGCGGCGGTACGGAAGCAACAGTGCCTTCCATCAATTTCAGTAAAGCCTGCTGAACCCCTTCACCCGACACATCGCGGGTAATTGACGGGTTATCGGATTTGCGTGAAATCTTGTCGATCTCATCAATATACACAATCCCTTTTTGTGCCCGCTCAACATTGTAATCACTGGCTTGTAGCAATTTGAGCACAATGTTTTCCACATCTTCGCCCACATAGCCCGCTTCGGTCAGGGTCGTAGCATCGGCCATTGTGAACGGCACATCCAAAATCCGCGCCAAAGTCTGAGCCAGAAGCGTCTTCCCGCAGCCTGTCGGCCCGACCAGCAGAATGTTCGATTTCGCCAGCTCGACATCGCTGCCTGAGCCCGTGCCGCCATGCTCCAGACGCTTGTAATGGTTATGCACCGCCACAGACAACACACGCTTGGCGCCTTCCTGCCCGATTACATAATCATCCAGCACCTGTTTGATTTCAGACGGGGCAGGGACGCTTTCCCCTTCACGAACAAGCTGCGTCTTATCCTCTTCGCGGATAATATCCATGCACAGCTCAACGCACTCATTACAAATGAAAACATTCGGGCCGGCAATCAGCTTGCGCACCTCATGCTGGCTCTTGCCGCAAAAGGAACAATACAGGGTGTTTTTGCTATCGGTTTTATCTGAAGATTTGCTCATGGAAAGAGGGGTCCATCCTTTATGTTATTCTTCAATCTAGCCAACGCGAAGGGGCACGCGCAAGCCTTATATCAAGAATTTAGAGTTTTTCTCACGAAAATAAATGTTATACAACTGCCCATGAGTCAGGAAACCTTAAACGAACTGATAGAAGATTTTGCACTTTTTGACGATTGGGAGGAGCGCTACCGCTATCTCATTGATCTTGGGCGCGCGCTGCCGGCCATGGATGAAGCGCTGAAAAACGATGAATCGCTGGTGCGCGGCTGCACTTCACGCGTCTGGATTGTACCGGAAATTCGGGATGGGAAGTTTCATTTCAAGGCTGACAGCGACGCCCATATCGTTCGCGGACTGATTGCCATTCTCGATAAAACCTATCAGGGCGTGGAGCTTTCAAAACTCGGGCAAATCGATATTCAGGCCGCTTTTACGCAAATGGGCCTCGACCAGAACCTTTCCCCCAACCGCCGCAACGGCTTTTTCGCCATGGTGGAGCGGATCAGAGCGCTTGCGGTCTAATCCCGCTTCGGCGCTTCGGTCTTGACAGGCGGCGGGGTGTCTTTAACACCGCTATAATGCACGGTCCTTAGAACATCGCTAAACAGCTTGTCCGCCGCATCATGCGCCTCGCCGATCAACTCCGCTTCAACAGAAAAAGCTGACTGCTTACCGATCCACAGCTGCGCAATATAAATCATCGGTGTGCGCCCAACTTTGCCCGCGCCTGCAAGCCCCGCCTGCTTATAGCCGTTACCCTCACGAAAACCGCTATTATATTCTTCAACAACCGTTTTGCGTGTCATCGCCCGCAAGGTTGTCTGCATCACTTCGGCGCTGTATTCGTTATAGACGGCAGAATCAATCGGGTTGCATATAATCCGAAAGTTGATGGTTGAGGACATCTCGTAAACCTGCGTGTAGCTCACCAGATCGTAACATCTTTCTTTGCTCTCATCCTCACAGCGCCGCGAACTGTAAGGCTCGTCGGGGAATGTCACGGAAAATTCACAAAAATCAGGGGAATATGTATGCCCTTGTGGTTCTTCAGCGGGCTGTTCTTTCTCAGTTTGAGTCCCTTCGTCTTGCGCCAATGCAGGCATCACCGTCATTGCGAGGAGAGCGAAGGCCGACGCGGCAATCCAGAATCTGGATTGCTTCGCTAGCGCTCGCAATGACAGATTATTAATCATTCATTGTCCAATCATTCGGGGTGGCCTCAGTCTGCTCACCAGTGGCCATATTTTTAACTTCGTGCGCGTTTCCATCCTCAAACGGCGGGAACCACACATAAGGAATGCCTTTTTTCTCAGCATAAGAGATCTGTTTGCCGACTTTTTGCGGGGCATGATACAGCTCGACCTTCAGGCCGCGCTCACGCAGGGTGCGCGCTGTTTGCGCCGCTTCAGCCCGACGTTCCTCAGATGGCAAAACCACTAGCACGTCCGCCGGGGATTTTTGTCCGGGCTGGATTTTACCCGCCTGGCGTAGCACATCAAACAGCCGCGTAAAGCCGATAGAGATCCCTACGCCGGGCAAGTGCTTGTTGATATAACTGCCTGCCAGATCGTCATACCGCCCGCCCGAACATACCGAACCGACAAATTCCGGCACGTCCAAAAGCTGCGTCTCATAGACCGTCCCGGTGTAATAATCCAGCCCCCGCACGATGGACAGGTCGGCAACCACCGCATGTTCAGGGAGGTGGGCGAGTTGGTCCAGTACAAATTGAAGTTCTTCAATCCCTTCACGCAGCATTTCGTTACTTGAATCAATCTCGCTATTGTTTTGAAACAATTCCAGAATATTTTCACCGGGCTTTATTTTAGTTTCCGCAAGATTCAAAAAAGGTTCTATAAATGTCTGAAAATTAACCCCTAACTCTCCGACCACCAAAAGGGTTTGTTCGAGTCTTGATAGCAAGACTTTTTTTCCGATTTTCTCAAGCTTGTCGATGTCTCTTATAATTTCTGCTTTGGTTTCATCTGAGAGTTTGACTGTAGTTTCGCCGTTAGTTTTTTTATCCGGAACATTTAAGCTTTCCAAAAACCCCATCAAAATCTTTCGGTTACTAATCCGCAGTTGCACCCGCCCAATATCCAGCGCCTCAAGCGCTTCATAACAAATCGCCGCCACTTCCGCATCGAAATGCAGGGGCAGGGAATCGACATTGATCACATCGATATCGCATTGATAAAATTCGCGCATCCGGCCCATCTGCGGGCGCTCGCCGCGCCAGACTTTCTGCATCTGATAGCGTTTAAATGGAAAGGTCAGATCGGCGAAATGCTGCGCGACATAGCGCGCCAGCGGCACCGTCTGGTCGAAATGCAGCGCCAGCCGCGCATCTTTTTTCTCATCCGGGTCGGCCTGCAAGCGCTCCAGCACGTAAATCTCTTTATCAACGTCCTCACCCTTGGCGGCAATCACCTCCAGTTCCTCAATGGCGGGCGTTTCTATCGAACAATAACCATAGCTTTCAAACACGCCGCGGATTTTATCCAGCCAGCGCTGCTCAACCGCGCGATATTCCGGCAGCCATTCAGGAAAACCACTTACGGGTTTGGGTTTATATATCTTCTTTTTCTCGCTCATAAAGGTCTTTTACATGGCATCTTTGGTGAAGTCGAGAGGGCATATATGCAGACAAAGCATAACCCCTCACCCAAGTCTCGCTAACACGCCTTCACTGCGTTACGGCGTGATAAGCTCAACATACCCCTCTCCCCAAGGGAGAGGGTTGACGAGGCTTAGGGGCTTGCGCCTTAGCCGAGGCTGGGTGAGGGGATAACATTGCTATTCCCCAAACAGCCCTTCAAGCTGGTCAATCAATGCCTTGGCCAGTTCATCCGCATCTGCAATCGTCATCGCCCGGGTATAATAGCGTGTTACGTCATGGCCGATACCGATCGCACTAATCTCAATATCGCTTTTGTCCTCAATCCAGCCAATCACATTGCGCAAATCTGCCTCTAAAATATTCGACGGATTCACCGACAGGGTCGAATCATCGACCGGCGCTCCATCGGAAATCACCATCAGGATCTTGCGTGCTTCAGGCCTGCGTGCCAGCCGGTTATACGCCCAGACCAGCGCTTCGCCGTCGATATTCTCCTTCAAAATACCTTCTTTGAGCATCAGCCCCAGATTCTTCCGCGTTCGGCGCATTGGCGCATCCGCAGCCTTATAGATGATATGACGAATATCATTCAGCCGCCCCGGCTCAGGCGGGCGGCCCTGATCCATCCACAACTCACGCGACTTCCCGCCTTTCCACGCCCGTGTGGTAAAGCCCAGAATTTCACTCTTGACCCCGCAGCGCTCTAGCGTCTGTGAAATAATATCCGCACTCATCGCCGCCAGCGCAATCGGGCGCCCACGCATAGAGCCGGAGTTGTCGATCAGGATTGTAACAACGGTATCACGAAACGCCGTTTCTTTTTCGGCTTTGTATTGCACCGGCACAGTCGGATTGGCAATAATGCGCGCCAGCCGCGACGGATCGAGAATGCCTTCATCCAGACCAAACTCCCAGCTTCGGCGTTGCTGGGCCATCACCCTGCGCTGTAACCGGTTGGCCAGCTTGGTGATAATCGCCTGATGGCTGGCCAGTTGCGTATTGAGCATATGGCGCAGGCGGGTTAATTCGCCCGGATCGGCCAGCTCCGCCGCGTCGATCTCTTCATCAAACTGTGTGGTGTAAACATGATACCGTTCCCGCGCGCCTTCCAGAAAATCCTTGCGCTTTTGCAACGCCGGATCGGTTTGCATCTCCCCGGCCTGATCGGGCATATCATCCATTTCGCTGCTCTCTTCCAGCGGCCCATCGCTATCTTGAGGGTCCCTATCGCCTTCATAGCTATCATCCATCCCGGCCTCGGCGCTGGAATCCTCGCCTGCCTGTTCCTCGCCGTCTTCATCCTGTTCCCGATTTTGTGGCTGGTCAGCCTGCGGCGCACTTTCGGCCTCTTCGCCATCTTCACCAGGATTATCACCACGCCCCTCCACCGGCATATCGAGAGTTTCCAAAAGCTGCATCGCTTGCGCGGCAAAGGCACGCTGATCATGAAGATTGTCTTTCAGCGCTGCGAGCGTTGCCTGCGCTTGCGACGATTGTAGGGCCGACTCCCAAAGCTTCACCAATGTATCGGCCGAATGCGGTGCATCTTCACCGCTGAGCGCCAGCCGCGCCAGCACATGCAACGCATCGCCCAGTGGCGCTTGGTCTTTACTGGTCAGCGTATCAAATCCGGCGCGTTTGCATTTCTCATCCAAAACGGCCGACAAATTGCTAGCCACGCCGCGCATCTCTGCCATGCCCAGCGCCTCGCATCGCGCCTGTTCCAGCGCGTTAAACGCTTCCTGTGCTTGCGCATCACGCGGTGAGAGGCGACGGTGCAGGGCATCGTCATGATGGGCGATATAGAGCGCTTGCGCATCCGCACACCCGCGCAACAATCGTTTTTCCGCTGGCGGAAGATTATGTCCCGGCTCCGGCAGGCGCGGATGTCCGCCCAGCGGTGCTTTCCCCACCGGCTTTTCCGCCGCAGAGTATGTGACCTCTAAATCCTTTTCCCCGGCCAGCGTCCGCAAAGCCGCCGCCGTGACTTGCTTGAAGGTTTCGTTATCGAGTGTTGGGTCGTTATTCATGAGTGTTTTTACCACAACGTCATTGCGAGGAGAAGCTTCAGCTTCGACGAAGCAATCCAGTGCGGTGTTGTGGATTGCTTCGGTTGCTACGCGCCCTCGCAATGACACATTGAGAAGCAAAAATTATTTTACGAAAAACCTTGATTTTTTTTTCATATTGTATATGATGAGGCGATTTTTCGAAAACAGAAAAGGGAAATTGCATGTCAAATAATAGAATAGTAGATGTCGTGGCGCTATCCGCCGCTTTTGGTTTGTCGGTCTTTTCAGGTTTCAATTTAGGAACGTATAAGACTACGAAAGATTTCGAAAGGGATTTTTTATCCGCAAATCTAAAAGACGCGGCTAAGAATGCACGAATATTGACCCCGGAGCAATACGCGCAAATAAGGGCAGGCCTCCGGGATCAAGGCTCGAAATTTGTGTGTAGGATACTCTCTGAGCAGTTTACAGGAATAAAACACTCGTCCCCAAATGCTGCTGTAAATGAGTACATGGATAAATGTGTTCCGCTCGTTCGGGAAGCCGATCTTTCTTTGCTGCAAGAGCCTGAAGCCGCCAAGTAAATCAGGGCTCCTCATACACAAACCGTCTGTGTTTAATGGCCACGACGCAAACGGTTTTGCGCGGCTCATCGATGCGGTACACAACCCGGTAATCGCCTACACGCAAACGGAAAAACCCTTTCCAGTTGTGGCGCAGAGGTTTTCCGAATGTTTCGGGAAGGCGTGTCAGCTTCTCACGAATGGCTTTTTTAACATGCTGCCGAACCATTTGCGGTAGTCTCGGAATGTCTCGACGGACAACATCGTCTTCTAAAATAATTTTGTAAGTGTCATTCCCAGATGGCATCGCTGTCCTCAATCCAAACAGCGTCCTCGGTATCGCGTTCCAGCGCGATCATCGACAGGTTGTAATCCTCATCATAAAGCATCGCATCGCGCATCAGCTTTTTTGCCATGGCGGATTTGGACAAATCATGCCGCTGCGCCATTTCTGTTAAAATGGCATGGGTTTCTTTATCAAGCGTGACTTGTATACGCGGGTTCTCGGTCGGCATGGCTTCATCTCCTCACATATAGAGTGTACCACTTATGTGTCACTTTTGTCAAGCCTAACTCACCGCCACATTCCGTATCGCACTTGCGGGCAGTTCGACATCAAAACAGCGCTGATAATACTCGGCGATCAACGGTCGCTCGGCCTCATCGCACTTATTCATAAAGGACATCTGAAACGCCATATCCCGATTGCCGTCAAAAATCAGCGTATTTTCAATCCAGGCAATCACCGTGCGCGGGCTCATCAATGTCGATAAGTCGCCGTTGATAAACCCTTCGCGGGTCAAATCGGCCATTCGCACCATCTTGTCGATCATATCGCGCCCCTCATCGGTTTTCAGTTCGGGGAATTTCGCCAGCATAATATTCATTTCATCATCATGCGGCAGATAATTCAGTGCCACGCAGATATTCCATCTATCCATCTGCGCCTGGTTGATCTGCTGCGTTCCGTGATAAAGCCCGGACGTATCGCCCAGCCCCACCGTGTTGGCCGTGGCGAACAGGCGAAAGGCCGGGTGCGGGCGGATCACGCGGTTCTGGTCTATCAGGGTCAGCTTGCCTTCCTGCTCTAAAATGCGCTGGATCACGAACATCACATCCGGCCGCCCCGCGTCATATTCGTCAAACACCAGTGCCACCGGATGCTGAATCGACCACGGCAGCAGGCCTTCCTTCCATTCGGTGATCTGCTTGCCCTCCCTTAGGATAATCGTGTCTTTACCGATCAAATCGACTCTGCTGACATGCGAATCGAGGTTGATCCGCACACACGGCCAGTTCAGCCGCGCGGCGACCTGTTCGATATGTGTGGATTTCCCGGTCCCGTGATAGCCCTGAATCATCACCCGCCGGTTATAGGCAAACCCGGCCAGCACCGCCAAAGTCGTGTCGTGATCGAACTGATAGGTTTTATCAATCGCCGGAACGTTTTGGCTGTCTTCGCTAAAGCCCGGCACTTCCCAGTCAACGTCAATGCCGAACGTCTCACGCACATTCACCTTGATATCGGGAATGGTAGAATATTTCCCTTCCTTGGCCTTGATCGTCGTGATGTCGAACGACATCCCGGCGGCTTCTTTTTCTTTATCGAGTTCTTCTATTGATTCCATGAGGTTTCCTTAGCCTAAAATCCCTGAAATAAAAAATCCAACGCGTCTGTAATTTCCTGACGATAACGGTCCTCAAGATTAGCAACCTTTTTACCGAGCGCATCACAACTCTCAGAGCCGATATCTGCAGTCATCAAAATATATCTTTCTTCGTTTATTATAATGACCGGGTTTAGGCGAGGGAAAAATTTTTCATCGTTCAAAGGGGCTCTCAACAAGGGGACCACAACGCGGCTTTTTAAGCCAGACAGTAAATCCGCCTGCACATCAATGACAAAAGGTACGTCGCTGCTACCATATTCATGGACGTCAAATCTCGCCATTATGTTTTTGACCACCACGGTTTTAAAAGAGGGCCGCGTTCCTCAATTCGTCTATTATGGGCTTCAATCGCCGCCTGGTTTTCCTCTAACCACCGGTCTTCCTTGGCCTTTCGGACGGCTTCCGCAATGCCGCGTTCTGCAGCCAGAGAAGTGTTTAGATTTAAAGCCCTGGCTTCGTCCAATAAAGATTGCGTAACTGTAAGGTTGACTGCTCGCTTCTTACTGATTTCTTGCGTTTGAATATCACTCATAGACTCAGTATACCAATATTAAGCATGCGGGTCAATTATGTGCATACTTGATGTGCATAAAGTCACCCTCTATTTGGCAAATCTTCGTATTTCTCATAGGCGAGTTTAAGAATGGTATAGGCCATATTGATTTGTTTGAGAAGCTCTTCCGATTTAGTGCAGCCTTTATTCAAATCCGGATGGTGTTTTTTCGCCAGCACCTTATAGCGCGCCTTAATCACCGCAAGTGTGACTGGCGGCTCTAACCCCATAATCGCCAAAGCTTCATATTCCGGGGTGAGGGCGCTGGGCATCTCTTCGCGCGCACGGTTTTTGCCGCGCGGCGGCAATTCGTTGTTACCATTATACGTTTGCCGGGCTTTACGATATAAAGCCTCTTGCGCATCGCCGTTAACCCCGTATTGCCAAGTGGGCCGATCGCCATACAGGCTATTGATCATGTGTTCCTCAACCTCACTGGCCACCATGCCCTCAAAGAAATTCCACGCTTTGTTGTATTCGCGGATATGATCCTGACAAAACCAGTAATGCGTCGATAAAGACCGGTCTTTGGGGGCACGGAAATCGCCTTCCTCTCGGCACCCAGGCATATCACAGCCATGATGATGCGTTTGAGCTTGATGGTCCTGAAATTCAGGCGACTTGGGACGTAAAGAAATTTTTGGCATTAAACGCTATCAATAATGTAAATGTTAACCCTATATAACCATGATACAGAATTTCTTCACAAAGCGCCATGAAAGGACATATAGGATTAAGTTATGCATATGGATGAATTGATCAAGAGTCTTGTCGAAGAAAATTTACACCCCACCCATATGGAGTTAATCAACGAAAGCCATAAACACGCTGGCCATGCTGGTGATAATGGCTCAGGCCAAACACACTATAAACTCATAATTGTGTCTGAGGCCTATAAAGGTTTGTCCAGAATAGAGTGTCACAGAATAACGATGATTATATTAGACAAAGCTTTTAAAGCTGGATTACACGCGCTATCCCTAAAGTTATCCACCCCTTGAATAAAATAGCAAAAAATATATTTACACCTAAAGGTTGTGTTGATATATACCATAGGGTGTATTACATGACGTAATGCAATTTGAAAATATGGGGGGTATATTTATGCAAAGCTCTTTTGTTAGATCAAACGTTACGGAAGAACGTACGCTCAACAGTGAGGCTAAAAGCACGTTGTTGAGCCGCAATATCACAGTAGCAGGACGGCGTACATCCGTACGTCTGGAGCCGGAAATGTGGATGGCGCTTAAAGAAATTTCAAAACGTGAAAAATGCACCATGCACGATATTTGCAGTTTAATTAACGCTCGCAAAAATCAAAATACTTCATTAACTGCGGCAATTCGGGTGTTTCTGATGCTCTATTTTCGCGCATCTTCCACGGAAGATGGGCATAGTCGTGCTGGACATGGCGATTTTGAACATATGAAAATGCGTGCAAAAATCATAATCAAACCCGCAGCGAATGCCATGAGGCAGGGAGGCGAAAATATCGATTATGAAAGAATACAGCTTGAAACGAATAAAATGCCTGACAAGGATAGCCGCCACATGGGGCAGGCGCTATAGCGCCTTGTAGGGATTCGCAAAATTAAAAGCTGGAATATAAGGATTCACGCCCGAATGCGAGGAATTTCTGGCGTCTGGCTTTGATCAGTTCGGCACCATCCCATGGTGTAAGCTCTTTCAAGCCTTTTTGCAGTTGCCGTCCAACGCTGGCCATCGTTTCTTCATGATGCCGATGTGCGCCGCCTAGCGGTTCTGCGATAATAGCGTCAATCAGCTTCAGCTCATACAAATCTTGCGCCGTAAGTTTGAGTGCACTGGCCGCTTCTTGAGCATAATCACCGCTCCGCCAAAGGATAGAGGCACACCCTTCCGGCGAAATAACGGAATAAATAGAATGTTCCAGCATGTAAATTTTGTCTGCCACGGCAATTGCCACCGCGCCGCCGGAACCACCTTCACCAATCACCACAGATATGATCGGCACATCGGTGCGCAAGCATGATTCAATCGACTTGGCAATCGCCTCGGATTGACCGCGTTCCTCCGCTCCCATACCCGGATATGCGCCCGCCGTGTCAATGAAGGTCAAAACAGGAAGCTGGAATTGTGAAGCCATGGCCATAAGGCGCTGGGCTTTACGATAGCCTTCCGGGCGCGCCATGCCAAAATTGTGATAAATACGGCTTTCGGTATCATGGCCTTTTTCCTGTCCCAAAATCACGCAAGGCCGCCCCTGAAAACGCCCCAGTCCTCCTATCAGGGCATGATCATCGGCAAAGTTACGATCGCCGGCCAGTGGCGTAAAATCCGTAATCAACGCATTGATATAGTCCTTAAAATGCGGACGGTTTTGGTGTCGGGCAACTTGCACTTTTTGCGCCGGATTAAGCCTGGCATAGGCCTGCTGAAGCAACTTCGAGGATTTATCCTGCATCCGCTTGATTTCATCGGCGATATTTACTGCGCTATCGCTGCTGACATTGCGTAATTCTGCAATTTTTGCTTCGAGTTCCAAAATGGGTTTTTCAAATTCAAGCTGACTCATATGAGTATTCCATGTTTGGTGCGCACGTGATGATGCGCTCATTTCATTATTGTAGGACTTGATAGCAAATCAGGCGCCCAAGTTCAATGAAGAGTGTTCAGTGAACATCGGTCGCCTGATGGAAATTTGGTTGGAAATTTCTTACTTCGCGCCGGCTTTTTTCGACAAAGGATGCTTGTCTTTGACGGTCTTTTTAAGGTTTTCGCCGATAATATGCGTGTAAATCTGAGTAGTCGCAATATCCGCATGCCCCAGCATTTTCTGCACACTGCGCAAGTCAGCACCGCGGCTCAGCAGGTGCGTCGCAAAAGCGTGACGCAAAATGTGCGGGCTAACACGGTCTTCATCAACTTCAGCATTGCGCGCCAGATCTTTCAAAAGCTGTGCAAAACGCTGACGGGTCAGGTGACCGCTGTCAGATGTGCGTGACGGGAATAACCACTGTTCCTGATTAGCTTGACCTTCTGATCCAATGAAACGCTTGCGTGTATCCATGTAATTTTTCAGCGCTTCCTGTGCAGGATCGGACAAAGGCACCATGCGCTCGCGCCCGGCTTTCCCGGCGACAGTCAAAAACTCACTGTCTTCGCCAATTGCCGACATTGGCAAGCCGACAAGTTCGGAAACACGCAGGCCTGTAGCATAAAGCATCTCCAGCAGGCAAACCAGACGAACACTCTCCGGAGTGCCAGGCTCAGCCGCAGTTGTAATCAACTGTGTCACCTCAGCTTCGCTGAGTGTCTTCGGCAAAGTACGCCCCTGTTTAGGACTCTCGATTGTTGAAGTCGGATCATCGCTGCGCGTCCCTTCGGACACCATAAAGCGGTAGAATTGACGCAGAGCCGACAAGCGCCGTGCTACGGTGCGCACAGCGATCTTGGATTTGTTTGCGCCTTTAATGTGCGTTTTCTCACTTAGATCTTTAAGATACGCTTTCAGTTGATCGGTTGTGGCTCTGTCAATGTCGCTGTTTTTGCTGTTACGCAAATATAAGCTAACATCAGCGAGGTCACGCCAGTAAGCTTGACGGGTGTTAAGCGCTGCGCCGCGCTCCGTCGTTAACATATCTAAAAATGCATCCACAGAAGGGTGGAGGTTTGGTTTGGGCATTGCTGGACGGCCTGGACGTGCCATAATATTTCTCCTTTAATTCTATAGTCTTAAAGCCTTGGTAGGCATCAAGAACATCTTTATCCCACACAGTACGTGCCTCTAGAGGCCTCACACAACGATCCGGTTTTTTCTTAAATTCAACCTTCACATCCGTATTTTGTAAAACTTCATAGCAGCTTTTTTAAGGCATACCCACATTAAAATGGAGCTTAGAAGTTAGGCATTACATAATACATAAGTAGCTTGAGCGTCAAGCATTTTCATAAATTATTTCTGTTTTGTCAATGCGGTGACTAATATTAACATAACTATCACTAATAAAGGTATTTTATGGTACAAAAACACTATAATCCGGTAGCTGGAACTTCAATGACGACTGGTCCCTGTTCGATATTTACAGGTACAAAAGCCAAAAAAACGAATCCCCCGAAAATAAGCAAAGCGAATAAAACGCCAAGTGAGAGTAAAAATTTTGACATCGTTTGGGATTTCTCCGTTAATGTTGAAATTTAGAACGACAATAAGGGCTTACTCGGGGCGTTGCAATGCAAAAAATAAAGAGGGGACATAGACGTTGGCTGTTGAGGAAAATTTAAAGTCTGGCATTCTTTCAAGTCTCACAAAGCCCGTAGCATTGGTCGGCATGATGGGAGCAGGCAAAAGCCACGTTGGCCGAGAACTTGCTGAAATCTTAGGGCTAAAGATTTACGATTCCGATAAAGTGATTGAAGACAAGGCAGGCCAAAGCGTTGCTGATATATTCAAGAATTTCGGTGAAAAAAAATTCAGAGGCGCCGAGCACAATACGATCATTGAATTACTGCAGCGCGGCCCATGCATAATAGCCACAGGCGGCGGCGCACTGATCAATCCCAAAACGCTCGAAGTTTTAAAAAAGGGCAGTATCATGATTTGGCTGGACGCGGATTTTGAAACGCTGTGGGAGCGCGTACAAAAGTCGCAAACGCGTCCATTGTTACAAACGGATAATCCCGAGAAAAAACTGAAAAGCTTGATGCAAGACCGCCATCCGCTCTATGCGCAGTCTCACATTCATTTTAAAATGAATGCCGGGAGCCAGCAACAGGCTCATGAAGCGTTGATAAAAGCATTGTATGAATATCTGAATATCGGTAAGGTTTGAGGCTGTTTTATACGCGAAGAAGGCATGGAAACAAAAATCGTTACGATCAATCTGGATGCAAGAGCCTATGATATTTTCATTGGCCATTCGCTGCTGTTCAGAATAGGAGATTTTATTCCTCAGAACCTTGAGGGCCGTAATGTCTTTATCGTTACCGATAAAAATGTTGAGCCTTATGCGGCGCGTGTGCGCAGTCTCATCGCTGACAGCGGCGCGGGAATCTGTGACCTTAAGGTTTTGCCCGCTGGCGAAAAAACTAAATCTTTCAAACATGCCCAGGAGGTTTGCACCTGGATGCTCGCTGGCGGCATCAATCGTGATTCGTTGGTATTGGCCATTGGCGGCGGCGTAATTGGCGATCTCACAGGCTTTTGCGCTTCCATCGTCATGCGCGGCGTACCCTATGTGCAGGTCCCCACAACACTTCTTTCACAGGTTGATAGCTCCGTTGGCGGTAAAACCGGCATTAATACTGCCCAAGGCAAAAATCTGGTCGGCTCATTTTACCAGCCCACCGCCGTAATCGCCGATATTGAAACGCTTGAAACTTTACCGCGCCGTGAGTTGCTGTCCGGGTATGCAGAGGTTGTTAAATACGGCCTTATTGAAGATGCAGGATTTTTCACCTGGTTAGAGACGAATGGAACGCGCGTTTGCAATCTTGATCAGGATGCTGTCTCCCATGTTCTCGAAGCAAGCTGCAAAGCCAAAGCCAGAGTAGTGCAAGCCGATGAGTTAGAGCACGGACGCCGTGCTTTACTCAATTTGGGCCACACCTTCGGTCATGCTTTAGAATCTGAAGCTGGTTACAATGGTACGCTTCTGCACGGTGAAGCCGTCTCAATAGGGATTGTGATGGCTTTTGACCTGTCTTATCGGATGGGGATGTGTTCACAGGCCGATGTTGAACGTGTCGAACAGCATCTCTCCGCCATGGGGCTGCCAACGCGCGCTGCTGCGATTGAAGATTTAAACACCAGTGTTGATGCACTGGTCGCTGCCATGGGCCATGACAAGAAAATTAAGAACGGCAAGCTGACTTTCGTTTTAGTTAGCGGCATCGGCGAGGCGTTTTTAAGTGACGATGTTGCGTCGGATTTAGTGCGTGATGTCTTGCGCGAATCTCTCGGCGGAGAGACCAAGACCACACAGAAAGGTATTAAAGAACGATGGAAGTCGGCATTCTCCTCTCTGTAGTCGCAATCATCATTTTGATGTTGCTTTCAGCGTTTTTTTCTGGCTCAGAAACCGCTCTGACCGCAGCTTCAAGAGTGCGACTGCTCAGCAAGGAAAGTGATGGTGATGCTCGCGCCGCGCTGGTCAATAAAATCCGGGATCAAAAAGACCGCATGATCGGGGCGCTTCTGCTTGGCAACAACATGGTCAACATTCTTGCTTCTGCATTGGCCACCAGCGTCTTGATCAAGATTTTTGGCGAAACCGGCGTTGTCTATGCAACGCTGATCATGACCATGCTGGTGCTGATCTTTGCTGAGGTCTTGCCCAAAACCTATGCCCTCCATCATGCGGAGGGCATGTCGATGCGCATTGCGCCGGTTATCCGTGTGGTTATCCTGATTTTCGCGCCGGTCACGGAAACGGTCACCTGGATTGTGCGCAATGTACTGCGCCTGTTTGGGATCGACATTTCCAAGGTTACCGCTGGATCGCATCTGGAACTTTTACGCGGTGCGATTGAGATGCATCAGGGCCCAGAGCAGGAAACACAGGAACAGCGCGCTATGTTGCGCTCGATCCTCGATCTGGCCGATGTCGATCTTGAAGACATTATGACTCACCGTAAAAATGTCACCATGATTGATGCTGACCAACCTATGGACGTGATCATCAAAGAGGTTCTCGACAGCCCATATAGCCGCCTGCCGGTCTGGAAGGACAATACCGACAACATTATTGGTATCATCCATGTCAAGTTGCTCCTGTGTGAAATGCATGAACGCCACGGCAGCGTGGAATCAATCACATTGGAAAACATTATGATGGAGCCGCGTTTTGTCCCTGAAACCACCAATCTCTATGAACAGCTTCAGGCCTTTCGCGAGCGCTGCGAACACTTCGCAGTTGTGGTTGATGAATATGGTGCCATGATGGGCATCGTGACGCTTGAAGACATTCTTGAGGAAATTGTCGGCGAAATCGATGACGAGCATGATGTCAGTGTCGCCGGAGTGCGCAGGCTGGCCAATGGGCAATACATGGTCGATGGGACAGTCACCATCCGCGATCTCAATCGGGAATACGAATGGGGCCTGCCGGATGAGTCATACTCAACACTGGCCGGGCTGGTCCTGCATGAAGCGCAGATGATCCCCGAAGTTGGTCAAAGCTTTATCTTCCACAACTTCCGCTTTGACATCGTCAAACGCCAGCGTCACCAGATCACTAAAATCCGCGTCACCCCGCCAAAACACGATTAACCGCTGCCACGTTTGCGCGCAAATGCGCCGGATTAATCGTGCCCATAATAACGCCGCTGGTGCCGGGATGACCAAAGGCAAATTCAAAGGCATTATAGATGTCATCTCGAGGAGCTTGCGACGAGAGATCTCCAGATGCGGAATGAGATCCCTCCACCTGTGGCGTTCGGGATGACATATTTATGAAATGTCCGCTCCCCAAAACTTTTTTAAGCAAGACACCTTTGTTATGTTCCGCTGCGTAATCGAGCACTGGCTTTTCATCCGTATAATCTGCGTTATAACATGCCATCACCACATCCATATGCTCCAGCGCGCGAATGCCGCCTTCAACCGTTTTGGTCGATGCGCCAACCGCGCGCACCAGCCCACGCGCCTTAAAGTCCTGCATCTTGGCAATCAGATCATCGGATAAATTCTCCACATCATTGCCATCCGAATGCACCATCAACACATCGATATAATCGGTATTTAGGCGCTTGAGGCTGCGCTCCAGACTCATTTCAAAATGTTCAGGAGTGAAATTGTAAACGGATTGGCCATTCTCAAATTCCTCTCCCGCCTTGCCGACAATCACCCAATCCTCACGCTGCCCGGCCAGCAGACGCCCCAGCCGCTCTTCGCTCGTGCCGTAGGCCGGCGCGGTATCCAGCATATTAATCTCCAGATCTTTGGCTAGCGCCAGCAAATCCGCCAGTGCTGCCTCACCGGGAATCTCAAATCCGTACGGATATTTCACGCCCTGATTACGGCCAAATTTCACCGTGCCAAGGCCAAGTGGAGAAATTTCAATATCTGTGTTGCCTAGTCGCCGTCTGTCCACTGTGCCTCATCCCAAGGTGTTTCAACGTAATCGATATCAGGCAAAAATGACCAGTCGCTTTGCGCCTTCGAAGGCTGAATATCCATTTTTTCCAGCAATCGCTCAGCCAGCAGCGGCGCAAAGGTCAGTTTGGTCGGCCAGCAATAATGCACGTTGCCATGGCTGTGGATGGTCGGCGTATCCGGTATCCACCCGTCAATGCCGGATTTTCCTTCAATCCGGTCAATCGGCAGCGTAGCCCAGCGTACATTTGAAATATCCACATTAGGGATATATTTAGCAAAGCCCTTGCGCACAGCCTTATAGACCTCTTGAGGATTAGCCTCTTTCTTGCGTTCCGCTGCGCCGCCGCCCAGATACCACACCAGTTCGCCATCACGCGTTGTATGGGTCGTGATGCTTGCCACGGGTTTATCCGTATGCCCAACCAGATGCGCAAATAAAGGGTAGGGGGCAGGTTTGAGCATCCCCATCAGCAATGGGCGCGCCTGTGTATGTAGCCCATGATCATGGCCTTCCTTGGCCGCGATTTGTGCATTGCTCGCCGCCCCAGTGAAAATAATCTGTTTAGGTTCAATATTGTGCGTTTTCAAAAATCCAAACGGATCATCCGGTGTATCAATCTTACGGATCGAATCCTTATACGGCTCAGCCAGCGCCCGCAGCACGGAAGGAATATCCAGCACCGGCTCGTCCATGAAAATTATCCGCCCTTTAAAACCGCTTGTCGCAATCTCCTCCGGCCAGTCCTTGCGCGCAACCTCATGCACATTGTTTCCCAGCGCCTGAGAAGTCACCAGCTTGATAAGCTCGCCCATGACTTTATTGTTCATCATCAGATATTGCGACGTTGAAAGCGTCTTGGCCGCGCTTAAATCCACCTCGCCTTCACCGCGCAGCGCCGCTGTCCAAAGATCCTGCATCGCGCTGATGCCCTGGGCCAGCTTGTTAATTTTTCCCGCAAAGGCATATTTAAGCCCGGAATGGACAATGCCCTGAGAGGCGATCGTCTGCCCGGAGCCAATGGCTTGTGATTCAAGAAGCAGCGCGTCATACCCTAGCGCCTTATAGCGATGAAAAGCCCACAGGCCCGCAATCCCCGCGCCAACAATAACAATGTCAGGAGTATATTTGGTCATACCCACTATTTATAGGTCATCCCGGGCGTAGTCGAGGGATCTTTGAACTTTATTTTTGGAGCTGAAGTAGCTAAAGTTAATACCCTTAGTTTTGCGAGATAATGCCCAACAATGAATAAATCTATTTTGGAATTATGCGGTATAGTATCGGAGATAATCCTGATCTCTTATTTGTGTTTTGCCATATTGGTTCTTCTTGCAACGTTTTCTGGAGGCGTGGAATTATTAGAGTATCATCGGTTCTTTACGGCAAGAGAGAGGGTTGCTTTTTATACAGTATTCCTTTTTGCTCCTTTTTTGCCAATCATTATGACGTATGCATTTTACGTTAATTATCAAGTGGTTATCTCTAAGAGGCAAGAAAAAGAACCTGTATTTACAAAAAAGGTTAAACTGATAATTATCACGACTCCATTAGTGCTCTTAATTAAATTGCTGCTAGCCATAAGTCAGACCTGACGAGCCTGAGATAATTTTTATATTGCTAAATCACCACCTGTTTTCCAGCCATTCCCGCGCCAACAATAACAATGTCTGGAGTGTATTTGGTCATGGTCCGTTTGTAATCTTCAGAGCCGTCAACTGCAAGCCGGTTTTTGTTGACATAATGCGAATAAAAGGGTAGGTCAGCAGTTCAAATTCTATAAATGAGGAAAGATAGAGCTGATGTCCCAGGAAATAAAATTAAGAGATAATTTCACACCGCTGAGTTGTGTCACACCCGAGAATGTTACGGCTTTGCATCAGCGGCCTGCTTACGGTTTATTTCAACGCGACGGTTTGTTTACAAACATCCATATTGGTGCAGGAACGGTCTGTACGGATCAAGATGTGGTGGACGTTGCCAAGTGGCTTTCTAATGCTTTGGGAGAGACTGCCAATAACATTCCTGTCGCCATAGATCATGAGATAGACCGGTCTTTGTGCAAAAGAGCCGAAAAAATAACGGTTGGAGAGCTTACCCAGCAATCCACGCTCGGATAATCTCGATCTGATTATCCGCCATCAGCGGCGGCATCACCAGCAACAATACAAATGACGCGGAGAGACTTTTGGCACTGAACGACCATGAAAAATTCAATACACCGGAAAAAATTAGGAAGTTCTTTCATGATGCGCACGGGGATAAAGCCACTGTTCAAGCGGCATTGATACGTGATTGGTTTGATATGCTTGAAATAGGCGACATTATAGAATGTTTAGAAGAAGGTGGGGATTTGGAAGAGGTCTGTTCCCGGGTGAAGACGCCTAACGAGAAATCTTCAGTTCCCGATGGATATAGGGAAACTAACGTTATCCCTATTCATGCTCAACAGTTTAAGAATAATTCTGGGCCATTTTAAGCCATTCCCGCACAATCTCGATCTGATTATCCGCCATCAGGGACGGCACATGCCCACACCCCTCAAACACGGTGAGATCAAAGGAAGGACCGCTTTTGCGCATGTCTTCAAGAATTTCGGGTGTCAGCAACAAGGAATCAGCCCCCTGTAAAACCATCGTCGGGCAGGTGATCTTGTCCCAGCACGGCCATAAATCAACGTCACCAATCGGCGCATGTTCAAATACCACGGCGATCTGCGGATCATACGCATAGGTAATCCGCCCGTCATCGGTCGCGCGCGCATTATATTTGGCCATATGTGCCCATTGCTCATCCGTCACCGGGCCCCAGGTCAGACCGCGCGTCGCGCGCATGCGGGCCTCCAGATCGGCGACCGTATCAAAAACATAAGATTGCGAAATAACCTGATGAATGAAATTGAGTGCCTCTTTCGGCACCATCGGCCCGACATCATTGATAATCAGACGCTTAATCAGGCTGCCTTCCATGGCCGCCAAGCGCATGCCAAGCAATCCGCCCAGCGATACGCCAAGCCAATCAACGCATGCCGGTGCTTGCAGGCCCAGATGCGCCAGCAACTCATGTAGGTCATTCATATATTGATCGTAATTATAGAGCGCGGGATTGCTAAAAAAATCACTGCGCCCGCGTCCCGGCAGGTCGATTGCAATCACTCGGTGGCCGTTCTTGATTAGATCTTCGGCGAGAGTATCAAAATCATGCCCGTTGCCGGTCAGACCATGCACGCACACAACCGGATTGGCGTCTTCATCGCCCCAATCGTTATAATAAAGCCGATGCTGCCCATCTGCCTCACCATCTTTATGAAAGCTTAAAAATGATTTTTCCTGATAGTTCATATTTTATACGTACTATAACTCTTCTATAGACAAAGAAGACGTTAGGATTGCTGCGTTTGATCTAAGGATAGGAACAGATTTTATAACAGGAAAACTTAATCCTGTGTGCTGTGAAAAATAAAAATCATCAATTTTCGTAAGAGGAAAGTTTGTTCCTGGTGCTGAAAATGAGGTGTTTGTAATTTGAACGTTGTCGTAGTTTGATTTCGGTGGTTTGATAATAAAGCAAACAGTAGGGTTCAAAGGGTTGCTGATTGTCTTCATTTCGATCTTTTCGATTAATGTACCACCAAGTGTTTCTATAGTATCATCTATACCTCTAATATAGCCGAGGTCTTCCATACGCTTTTTGCCTTCAGGTGAGTTGATCTCATAACAAGGCTCGAATAGAATAAGTTTATCATGCGCAACTCTAAAAAGTTCAGACATAAGAATCTCTAACTTTCCGCCGTTTGGTTCAAGCGCATGACTTGAGATTACAGTGTTAACAGCATTTTCTGGCATAGGAATCTCGGCAATGTCTGCTACAAAAGGTACAAATCTGCTATATAGAGGACCTGCATGTTCGTGAGCATACGTTATCCCTTTAAATATCCGTGACCAGCTTATATCAAAAGCATATATACGCTCAGGAGGAGAGTGCATATGGCCAATAATAGATGTTAAGGTTGTAAGCTCACCTGTTCCAATATCTAAGATAGAATCAATGCTCTCCACATTCTCTTCGATAATTTTTGCGGCTTCAGAAGAATATTTATCAATAAAGTCAATATTTTCATTGGCGTATTGTATATACGTTCCAGCTTGAAGGTCGTAAGCAGTCTCTATTATTTCAGCTGTATTTTCTTCTGTTTTCATTTGTTTTCGAAGAAATTGTGTAACGTTTTTGCCTTCGGCATATGCAGCTTTTGCAGAAAGAATATCAAAATATTTAGAGGAAGAAGTTTTATCATTCATAACGTCGTGAACCTTAGTCTGTTTTTTTATCAAGCCTTGCGCGCCAATTGTCCGTGACAATGCTTGAATTTCTTACCTGAACCGCAAGGGCATGCGGCGTTACGCTGAACTTTGCCCCACGTGCTTGAATCGTCTTTATCAAAGGCGCGTTTCTGCGTTATAGGGCGAACGTTTCCCTCTGTGCTTCCACCGGCTTGTTGCCCCGTGCCCATAAGCGCCGGGTCTTGCCGCGTTTCACGCATTTCTTGCTCTTGACCCTGCATAAGGTCGCCAGGACGCGCTTCAACATTAATTTCAACCAGACACAGCGTTTGCGTGATGGTCTCGTTCATCGCACCGAGCATTTTCTCAAACGCCGCGAAGGCTTCGGCCTTATATTCATTGAGCGGGTCTTTCTGGCCAAAAGCGCGCAAATTTATCCCCTGGCGTACATGGTCGAGATTAAGCAAATGCTCTTTCCAGTGTTGATCAAGCAATTGCAGGACGATGGATTTTTCAAGCTGACGCCACATCTGCGCGCCATAATGCGCAACTTTAGCTGCCATTTTCTTGTCCGATTCATCCATCACGCGTTCCATGATTTCTACCTCGGCGATACCTTCTTCGCGCGCCCAATCCTGAACGGGCAGGTCCAGCCCCAACACCCGCTGGCAGTCCATGCGCAGTGTATCCACATCCCATTTTTCAGCATAGCTGCCCGGCGGGATTGTCGCATGAACAATATCTTCAATTGTTTGATGACGCATATCAATGGCCAGATCTTCGATCGTTTCATCTTCCATGATTTCGCGGCGCTGCTCGTAAATCGCCTTGCGCTGATCGTTCATGACATCGTCAAACTTCAAAAGATTTTTACGAATTTCAAAATGCATGGACTCGACTTTGGCCTGTGCCCTCTCAAGCATTTTAGAGATCAAGGGATGCTCCAGCGCTTCACCTTCCTGCAGGCCGATCTTGCGATTGGCCAGCAGCCCTTCAAGTTTATCGCCTGCAAAAATGCGCATCAAATCATCTTCCACAGACAGGAAGAACATCGATGCTCCGGGGTCGCCCTGACGACCAGATCGGCCACGAAGCTGATTATCAATCCGCCGCGATTCATGGCGTTCTGTACCGATGATATACAGCCCGCCTGCATCAATCACAGTCTGCCGGTCGGCCTTAATCTCATCTACGATTTTTTCAATCGCCTTTTTATCCTTAACTGGATCAGCCGCTTCACCAATCTCGGCTTCGATGCGCATCTCCTCATTGCCGCCCAGCTTAATATCCGTACCGCGCCCCGCCATATTCGTGGCAATCGTCACTGCGCCGGGGCGCCCGGCTTGCGCGACAATATGCGCTTCTTGTTCGTGATAACGCGCATTTAAAACATTGTGCTTAATTTTCTCTTTCTTGAGGCGCTCGGAAAGCGTTTCAGATTTTTCAATCGAAACCGTCCCGACCAGAACCGGCTGCTTACGCTCATAACAATCTTTGATCAACGCGACGATGGCGTCTTCTTTTTCATTCAAAGATTTGTAGATTTTGTCGTCATAATCAATTCGTGTTACCGGCAAATGCGTTGGGATAGACACCACGCCCAGTTTATAAATTTCGGCAAATTCCGCCGCTTCGGTTAGCGCCGTGCCCGTCATGCCTGAGAGCTTCGGATACATGCGGAAGTAATTCTGGAATGTGATTGAAGCCAGCGTTTGGTTTTCGGTCTGAATATCGACCCTTTCCTTTGCCTCAATAGCCTGATGCAGCCCTTCGGACAGGCGGCGCCCTTCCATCATCCGTCCCGTAAATTCGTCAATCAGCATCACGCGGCCATCCTTGACGATGTAATCCTTGTCGATCAGGAACAGCTTGTGGGCGCGCAAAGCCTGATTCACATGATGCACCAGCGAGATATTCTGAATGTCATACATGCTACCGCCATCAAGCAAACCGTTCTGCTCCAGCAAGCGTTCGATATGCTCTGTACCTTCATCGGTTAGCGCAACCGTCTTGTGCTTTTCATCCATGTCATAATCTTCGTTTTGCAAAGACGGGATGAGCTTATCAATGGCCACATAAAGGTTAGTCGCTGCCTCGGATGGCCCGGAAATAATCAGCGGCGTACGTGCTTCGTCAATCAGGATCGAATCAACCTCATCGACAATCGCGAAATTGAAATCACGCTGAACCATTTGCTTCAGGCTGAATTTCATGTTGTCACGCAAATAATCAAAACCAAATTCGTTGTTCGTGCCGTATGTCACATCGCATGCGTAGGCGCTCCGGCGCTCATCTGGATGAACATCATGAGTGATGCAGCCAACGCTGAGGTCCAAAAAGTTATAAATCGCGCCCATCCATTCGGCATCACGTTTGGCCAGATAATCATTGACCGTAACAACGTGGACGCCTTTACCGCCCAAGGCATTGAGATAAACGGACAGGGTAGACATCAGTGTTTTCCCTTCACCGGTTTTCATCTCGGCAATGCGCCCATCATTCAAAACCAGTCCACCGATGAGCTGTACGTCATAGGGACGCAAGCCCAATGTACGCTTGGATGCTTCACGAACGACTGCGAAAGATTCATGGGTGAGGCTCTCAAGTTTTTCACCATTTTCAAGCCGCTGGCGAAAGACGCCGGTTTGGGCTTGCAGCTCAGTATCACTCATCGCTTCATAACGCGGCTCAAGCGCATTAATTGGCGCAATTTGTTTGTGATATGCCTTTAAAGCACGCTCATTCGATGAGCCAAAAATTTTGGTGGCCAGACCTAACAACGGCATTCTCCTTAGATGTAAGTTGTTTTGATATAAAGCTCCGGGCGGGCGGCGTCAATGATTGTTGAAAAGCTGCGTTCAATCAGTTGCAAATAGCTTTTCCTTTCGTTAGTCTCCATTCATTCAAGCAATATCATTTCTGGAAGAAGAGAGAACCGAAACAATGCTTAAAGTGAAAAGCTCGAACGTGAGAAAAAATGAACGTGGCAGTGCGGCTATAATTGCTTTGGCGGTCCTGGTTGTGATCGCCATTGGTGCTGTGGCATTTCTATCTGGTAAAATTGGCTATAATGATGATGTCGCAGTAACGCAAACAGCATCTTCCGAACCTGCAACTGGCGAACAAGCCTCATCGCAAGCCGAGACAAAGACAGCCGCCGCAGCGCAAGAGGTGCCAGCCGAACAGCCAAAGATGCCTGAAATTAAACCCGGCAATCCGGTTGTCGCCAAGATCGGTGATAAGGAAGTCAGCCGTTTGGATGTTTTTAATTTTATTCAGACCTTGCCGCCGCAAACCCGTCAGATGCCGATTGATCAACTCTTTCCATTGGCGTTGGATCAAGTCGTGAACACGCAAATCATCGGCAAGAAAGTTTCAGCAGCAAAATTGGATGATGATCCAGCCGTTAAGCAGCAGTTGGATCTGGCAAAAGAACAAATCGTGCGCGGCGTGTTCATCCAAAAGCAGGTTGAAAAAGCCATGACGGATGAACGCCTGAAAGAAGTTTATGACGAATATGTGAAGAACTTTCCTGAAGTGCCTGAGATCAAAACAGCTCATATCCTCGTAAAGGACGAAGCGCTGGCCAAAGATATTCTGAAACAGCTTAATGAGGATGCTGACTTTGCGGCTCTGGCCAAAGAACACTCTATTGATGCGACGAAAGACAATGGTGGCAGTCTTGGTTATATTTCTCGCCAGGATCAGGTTATTCCGGAATTTTTGGAGGCGGCTTTCGCTTTAAAAGACGGAGGGGTCAGCAAAGAGCCTCTGAAATCTGAATTCGGCTATCACATTATCAAGGTTGAAGATGAGCGCATGCGCCCGCCGGCAAGCTTTGAACAAGCCAAGCCGTTTCTGGCATCTCAAATTCAGGCGCAAGTTTTGAACGAGTTAATGTTATCATGGCGTGCAGACGCCAAAGTTGAAGTCTTTGACATCAACGGCGATGCGATCGAGCCTGCTGCTGGTGAATAAATTATATTAAGCAAATTAGAAAGGCCGTGAGCGCATATGCTTACGGCTTTTTTATTGAAGGAAAAGCCATGCATTGTGACGAAGCTCTAAAGTTACCAAAACCACGGCCGCCGGATCTTCCGATTATTCTGGTCGCCGCAGCAGCGCTTATCAATCCACGCGGCGAGATTTTTATTGCCCGCCGCCCCGAAGGCAAATCCATGGCCGGTCTGTGGGAATTTCCCGGCGGCAAGGTTGACGAGGGCGAAACCCCGGAATTTGCCCTGATGCGTGAGCTTGAAGAAGAACTCTCCATTGAAACGCGTCCAACCTGCTATCACCCGATCGCGTTTTCCTCCCACAGCTATGAAGATTTCCACCTGCTGATGCCACTCTTTGCCTGCCGCAAATGGCGTGGAGACATCACGCTAAACGAGCATCAAGACGGCGCCTGGGTAAAACCCGTCGATATGCTGGATTATCCCATGCCCGCCGCCGATCTTCCCTTGGTGACAACACTGCGCGATTTGTTATAATTGGTAGTGTTGCAACCCCGTTTTTAAAACGGTGCCCATCGTATATAGCCGCAATTTCTATAGGCCCCGCATCAAGTGCGGGGATGCATATCGAATTTTAATGGGAAGCATAGTGCATTACCTGTAAACTCGTCTCTATGTATGAAAGCGTTTATGACTTCAAAACCTTTTACAATACTCGAATCGGGCGCATTGTCCGGCGCGTTCTTCAGGAACGTATCCGCGAGATTTGGCCTGATGTGCATGGTCTTTCGCTTATGGGGATTGGCTATGCCACGCCATATTTACGAATTTTCCGCGAGGAGGCAGAGCGTGTCTTCGCGATAATGCCAGCTGGGCAAGGCGCGCACGATTGGCCCCATGAAGGACCAAACTGTGTTGCGCTGGCCGAGCAGGCCGAACTTCCCATAGAAACCAACAGCGTAGACCGTATTCTGATGGTTCATAATCTGGAATTCACGGAATTCCCCAAGCCCGCCTTGCAGGAAATCTGGCGCGTTCTTAAATCCAATGGCCGCCTGCTTGTTGTTACGCCGAACCGTGCCGGCTTGTGGGCGCGCACTGAACATTCTCCCTTTGGTCATGGTACGCCATATTCACTCACCCAACTCACGCATGCCTTGCGCGATAATTTATTCGTACATGAAACGACCGAAGAAGCGTTGTTTGTTCCACCGCTTAAATATTCCACTCTGCTTAAATCCGCCGGTTTTTTCGAACGTTACGGGCGTAGTATCTTGCCGGTTGTCGCTGGTGTTCACATCGTTGAGGCCAGCAAACAGATCTACGCCAGCGTTGATCGCGGCTCCGGTTCGACTGTGCGTATACGTGGCCGTGGAGTTTTTATGCCCAAACCCGTACCCAATAATTTTAATAAAGATAAGGCCTAAATGCCGCCTAGCGGATTGTCCGGGTCAATGTCTGCCATAAACGGCTTGGTGCGTTCCATATTGGTGATTTGATACACCAGCCCGACCCAGTTTGCGATAATGGAGCGTGCACTATCCCCCCAGCTATTCTCAATGCTCTGGCGCATATCGTCATCGGTCAGCGGCCAATCGCTCTGCCCGCGTTTCACTGCCGCCGCAAGCTGTTTCATCAGCTTTTTGAGATCATCGTTGAAATAATGGTCAGGGAAGGGAGGGTAGTCTGCACATTCTTTCGCTATGAAGCGTTTCACCTCACGCTCATACTCTTTATATAGACTGATCGTGTCATATTCCGGATGTCCCTGAAACAGGAGTTGGCGAAATCCGTCCGGGCTAACGGCCATATGCACATCACCATCATCACTCACACTTAAAACCTTCAAGCCAGCCGCTTCAAACTGTTCTTGCGTGAGTTCGTTATAGCGCGAATGCGGGACATCAAAAACCGTATTCACCCCGCGCATCAGCGGATGATTGCGATCCAGCACCCGGTGAGGATAAACGCCCCAGAGTTTTTTATCCATCGGGGTTCGTGTCTGAGCATATTGAAATTGCATCACCGCATGCGTGGCAAGGCACGAACACAGCGTTGAAGTCACATTCTCCCACGCCCAGCTGATCACCTCCTGCAACGGCTCCCAAAAGGGTGCCTTACTCAAATCCGGATCACTGACATTTGCACCCGTAATAATTAGCCCGTCCAGGCCGTCGGTTTTGATCTGATCAAAGTTTTCATAATATTGATCGATATAGCTTTGCGTCTCCGCGCTGCGCGCTAATTCCGCCAGCGTAAAAGGGTGTACATAAAACTGCGCAATCTGGTTACTTTCCCCGATCAGACGAAAAAATTGCCGCTCTGTAGCCTGCAACGCTGCATCAGGCATCATATTGAGCAAACCAATATGCAGTTCTCGAATTTCCTGGGTGAGTGCGCGCTCAGGAGAAAGTACCGTACGTCCTTCTTTACGGAGTCGCTTAAATGCGGGTAAATCTTTATAGGCAACGAGTGGCATAGTTCCCTTTGATTTCTTAACATGTTATTTAGTTATATATATGTCTTTTGTACGCGAATATCCGCTAAAGGCAAAGAGTATGAGTACTGTAATGTTCGAAAAAATTACCATTATCGGCTTGGGTTTGATTGGCTCATCACTGGCGCGCGTGATCAAGCGGAAAAATCTAGCGCAAAAGCTTGTTGCTGCAGATGCAAGTGAAAGCGTTTGTACAAAAGTTCGCGAACTGGGCCTCGCCGATGTTGTTACCCCCGACATAACCAAAAGCGTGATTGGCAGTGACCTTGTGATACTGGCTGTGCCTGTCGGCGTGGTACGAACGGTTATTGAACAAATAGCTCCGTTGTTAATGCCCGGCGCGGTGCTCTCCGATGTCTGTTCGGTTAAATCTGCTGTGATTGAAGCTGCCGCGCCATTTTTACCAGAAAGCGCCGATCTGGTACCCGCGCACCCGATTGCAGGAACCGAGCATTCCGGTCCTGAGGCCGGCCTGGTCGATTTGTTTGAAGGACGCTGGTGTATACTTACGCCCCCACCGGAGACTTCAATCAAGGCCGTGGAAAAGGTTACAAAATTCTGGGAAGCGTGCGGCGCGCAAATTGAAATTATGGACGCTGCCCACCACGATCTGGTGCTGGGCATTACCTCGCACCTGCCGCACCTGATCGCCTACACGATTGTCGATACCGCCGACCAGCTCGAAGATGATCTCAAGGCCGAAGTGATTAAATATTCTGCCTCCGGGTTTCAGGGTTTCACCCGCATTGCTGCATCCGACCCCATCATGTGGCGCGATATATTTATGAACAACAAAGAGGCCGTGCTTGAAATTCTCCAGCGCTTTACCGAGGATCTTACCGCGATGCAAAAGGCGATCCGTCGTGGCGATGGGAACTATCTTCAGGACACATTTATCCGCACCCGCGCCATCCGCCGCGAAATTATCGAGATGGGGACGAAGGCTGTTCCAAATCCGGCGCTGGTGCCTCTTGAGGTCCCGAAAGGCCGCGACTCGGAGTAGGGGGCTTTGCTTCACGCCGGATACTTTTATTTTCCGGGCGAATCGTCATAATCGGCAATGGCCCCGCATAAAGCATCTCGCCTTTTTGCTGCAGAGGCAGGCTGATAAGCCCGCTCTCATCGGCCAGAGAGCTTAGCCCTGCACCTATAAACAGCGCCATACGTGTTTCAATGATATCGCTAGCAACCAGACTTTGCAGCAGGCTCTGGTGATTGGTAAATTGAATGATCATATCCAGCACCGGCACGGGCTCTTGTTTTAAATCTGCCGTTCCGGTGAGCGCGCACGTAAAATCACCCTGCACCAGTGCACTTTCATAAACGTTTAGAATATCCCGGTCATATTTGAGCTTGGCAAACAGGGAGTCAAAATGTAAAGCGTTTCCCCATTTGAAATTCTGAATCTCAATTGGTCCGCTGGTCACGGTGATAGGTAAAAACGGCAAAGGCCAACCTCTGGCGCGTAAATCATGAATCTTTACACTTCCCTCATCGGTGACAATCATTTCTTCAGCTTTGTGAAGATGGAGCTTGCCGGGATATCCTGTAACAATGGGGGGCAGAATCATTTTGTCCACGCCAACGAGATCTTCTATTGCCAGTACATATTCTTTTTTGATCTGCGCCGCCGCGGTAAACCAGACAAAACTGTAAAGCCCAAAGAGCAAGGCAAAAACGATCGCCAGAGACAGTCCCGCCGTCCGTCCGGCAGATTTTTTTGTATCCGGCGCTTTTTCTTTGGCTTCATTCATCAGGCTTTGAGCCGCCGCTTCGGTTTCTTTTTCTAGCTTTGCCAAGAGTTTTCCCCTTTCCAGTCCCGGTTTTACCGGTTTGAGAAATTCAAAGATAACGCAGCCTGGCGATTTGAGCCAGCTATTACGCGGCCAGAAAATTCCGGCATTCAGGGCCATCGGAATAATCGGCAAATCTGTGGCTTCCTGCAAGCGCGCTACGCCGACCTTATAGGGTTTGTCCACCGCGCTCGCATCGGTATGGACGCGCGTCCCTTGTGGGAAAATCACAATCGGTCTGCCCAGCTTTTTCATGCGCCGTGCACCCTCTTGAATAGATTGAATAGCCGTGTCCGGACTGCTACGGTCAATCGCAATTGGATCGCTTTTTTTGAGATAAAGACCCCAGAGCGGAATGGAGAGCAGCTCTTTTTTCAAAATTACCGCCGGATCTTTGAACAGGATATGCAGCTTCATCGTTTCGTAGGCCGATTGATGCTTGGCAGCAACAATGAACGAACCGCTCTTCGGCAGATGTTCGCCCCCCCGCACTTCATAATCCAGCCCCATAATAAACCGTTCCAGAAAATAGACCTTGTGAACGAAAAACTTCACCACGCCCATGAAATACCGCCGAGGCAGCGCCAGTGTCGGTAAACATAAAACGCACGCCAAAGCGGTTAACGCATAAAACAGCACATTGAAAATGGACGAACGAATAACGGCGCGCTTCATGATTTATTTTGCCAGTTCTGAGAGGTTTGAAAGTTTTGTCTTTGGGGTGAAAAGCAATTGTACCCAGCGATACAGGCACTTGTGGTATTCGCTGAATAGCAATTCCCAGTAATGAAGCGTCTTTATGGTGAAATCTGTTTGACGCACCGGATGCGCATAAATAGCAACGCCGGGCAGGGCATGATGCATTTCCATGAGCGAACGCGCCATATGATAATCACCGGTCACCAACCGGATTGAGCTGTAATCTTGTTTTTCAATCCACTTCCGTGTTTCAGCAGCATTCTGTGTCGTTGTTGTGGCTTCATATCCAAGGCTGATGCAGCACGGTGGCAGGGCGTGATCTCCATCCCATAGTGCCAGAATCTCATATTTTTTTACATCCTCATGCACACCGCTAATGAACAGATGCAAAGCGCGGCCCTGTGCAAACAGGGCCAGCCCTTCCTGAATACGGTTTTTTCCGCCCGTAAGCACGACAATGGCATCGGTTGTTTCCTCTTTAGATTGAGGAGTTGCCATAACGGCCGAAGCTGCAAAAACGCAAAACCCGCTAATCCATAAAAAAACCAGTGCCATGAAGCTCAAAAAAATACGTTTAAATATTTGCATCACCTGTTTCTTTTACGGCATCTGCCCCAGCACACGCAAGACCGTAACGCGCGCCGTTTGTGATGCGATAAGAGCAATCAGCCCGGGCAAGAGCAGCAAAATTATGATTTGTGAAGCGCTCAGATGCATACCCGGAATAGTTGCCCCTTCGCCGGATCCGCCAAAAGCTGAGAGCATGAGTAAAATCACCAATCCGCTGAGCACGCCGATCAAAGCACCTTTCAGTGTTAAAACTACCGCATGGCGCTGAAGTTGTTTGGTAATATACAGATCGCTCGCCCCCATCAAATGCAGCAGTTCAATATCAGCCTTGTGCTCGGCCATGCGTGAACGAATTGCCCCGGCAATCGCCACAATCGTTGTCGCGCCAATAATCAGCGTCACAATCAATGTCGAAAGTTTCAATGTTCCGGCCAGGCGTAAAATATCCTCCAGCCAGCTTTCATGCGTATCCAGCCGAATATCGCTAGCGATCTCCGTCAGCGCTTTTCCAATGCTTTCTAGTTTATCTTTATCGCGCACATGCAACTCCGCCGACACCAGCCCCGGCAGCGGTAGCTCATCCAGCACCACATCGTCGCCCAGCCACGGCGACACCAAGTCGTGAATATCGTTTTCCTCCAGAATATGAAGAGCTTTGATATTGGGGTTGGCTTTCAGGAGGGCTTCAACAGAAAGAGCCAGCTCCTTGATCTCTGCCGCACTACGTAAGAGCCCGCCGGGCTTTTGTGCCGGAATTTCAATCGTAACCTTGTTTTTCAGCCCCGAAGACCAGTGCTGTGTGACACCGCCCAGCACCATTGTCGCGCTCAGAGCCATCATCGCCAAAAAGCTCATTAGCCCGACCAGAAGCACCAGAAAATGAGAGCCTGCGCTTTTATGCAGAGGCAAGTCATACCCACCCTTGCGCTCACCCACGCCGAGCTTGCGATTGCGGGAAAAGGTCAGCGGCAACAATGAGAAAGCCTTCATCAATAGACCCCCTCAATATTTTTCTGCACCCAATTCGCATTATCATGCATATAAAGCCGTCCATCCTCCAGCACAAGCCGAGGATGACCAAAACGCTCCATGATGTATTGGCTATGGGTTGCGATCACAATTGTCGTGCCCATCCGGTTAAGCTGTTCAAACAAATGCATCAACCGAAAGCCAATATCATCATCAAGGTTTCCCGTCGGCTCGTCGGCCAGCAAAAGCTTGGGGCGCGCAATCACCGCCCGTGCAATCGCCACGCGCTGTTGCTGCCCACCTGAAAGTGTCAGGGGCAGGGCGTTTTTATAATCGCCCAAACCGACCCATTCCAAAAGCTCATCGACATTGCTTTTAACTTCGCTTTCGCTATGACCGGTAATACGCATCGGCAGCGCGACATTGTCAAAAGCCGAGAGATGGGGCAACAAGCGGAATTCTTGAAACACCACGCCGATCTTCTGGCGTAGCGCGCCAAGCTGCGCTCGGCTCATATCATTGATATTTTGCTCGAACATACTCACAAGACCGCGCGTCGGCTTACGCCCAAGATACATCAACGTCATCAGCGAGGTCTTCCCCGCACCGCTCGGCCCTGTCAGGAAGTGGAAAGATCCCGGCTCAAGCGTGAAGTTAATGTCGGACAACACCTCCGGCCCCACACCATAACGCAAACCAACATGTTCAAACTTAATCAATGTATTAAATTACTTTCTTAATATTTTTTCTCAACTTCGTGAGGCTTTTGCACATCCAGAATATACTGCAACGCATGCGCCTTTTTATAAGGATTAGTGAGCGCCATCGCCGCTGCAAGCGCGCCATCAAAATCTTCCCGGTCGGCAAGAATTTTAGCGATTAGTGCATAGGCTTTATTACGAAACGCCGCGCTTTCAATAAAGCCTATACTTTTCATTGCTGCTCTCGCATCGCCAGCCTCGGCTTGAATCTCTGCTGTCTCGCCATAAGCCTTGTGACGTAAGGCATTATTTTCCATATCGCTGGCTGTTTTCCAAGCCCCTTCGTTATCCCCGGCAAAGGCTTG
>JACKIT010000008.1 GCA_020638335.1 Rhodospirillales bacterium | reverse complement strand
AAAATTTTTCCCGATCATCTCGCAAACCGCCGCCATATCAAACAGCTTGAGCCTGTCATGTACGCCCGCATAAACCCCCGCTACCGCGCCACTTTCAGGATCGTGAAACATCAGACCGCACGCCCCTTCAGGACTAAAGCCGCTACGCTTGACCAGCGCTTTTATGCGTTCAGGCTGCTTGCCCAGCCACGCCTCATACTTGCCTTCTTTCACGGCAATAACAGGGATATGGTTTTTCTTTGGCTTGGCAATAAAAGCGGATGTTTGGGAAAGAGAACGGGAAGCCATGGTCTAAAACTCCTTGAAGCAGGAAATGGCGGAGACGAGAGGATTCGAACCTCCGGTACGGGTGTTACCCGTACAACGGTTTAGCAAACCGCCGCCTTCAGCCGCTCGGCCACGTCTCCTCATGCCAGATCGTTAGAATTATTAGAGGAAAACCGCACTTTTGGCAAGGGGCCGCACACAAAGAATTGCCTAAATATACGATTTAAGCGTTTCGGCCCAATGAACGTCCGTAGGTACATCAATAAATTTACCGATATGCAGAATGTTCCAGCCGCCATCAGTCGCCTTCAAAAGTGCCGCAAACACAAAGACCGGGCGGTTACTCTCATTACCATCTTGCAAGGAAAGTTCCAGAAAAATGCGGCCTGAATAAGCATCAACCAGCCGAATTTCAGGCGCGGCAACTTCATCAAAAGTATGACCAGATTTTATAGAGGCTTTGAAGATAATGCTGGTAATCGCCGGATCGAGGTTTTTCAACTCAACCGAGATTTGTTCGTCATCGCCCTCACCAACGCCTTTGACATTATCGCCGCTATGATAAATTTGCCCGGTTTGATCGACCTCATGACCTTTCTCAACCGAAACATGATTGATATAACGCTTGTTTTGATCATAGAGATAGCAAGACAGATCAAGGTCGTGATGGATGTTTTTCAGGCCAAGCTTGCTCAGCGTCTTGTCTTTAATGCTGGTACTCTCATTCGGATCCCAGCCGAGTCCGACAAAAACGCGCTGGCGGCCTTCCTGTGTAACGTTGAGAGGGGCAGACTGACCTTTTGGAATGCGCGGAGCCATTAATCGAGGTAGTTCTCGTCTTTGAGTTTTTTATGAATGCCGAAATCCGAATTGGCCACCAGCAAAAACCCGAACAGCAAAATCAGCACGCCAATGGTGGCCAGGATTTTAAAGAACAAATCATCCGGCAATGCTACATCCCAGATTTTAAGAATGACAAGCCCTGCGCTGGCGCAAACCAGGGCGATCAAGCCATAGAAAAACGGTTTGTGAAGTTTATCAATCATACTCATGCGCCAATCTCCCTTTGCATGACAACGAGGAAAGCCTCGCGGTCGAAGAATAAGAGCATACGCCGGGATTCCCGTTCCATGGTTTTCACTTCCCAGCCTTGCTCACCGTTCTTATTCAGAAACTCTGAAAACTTGATCGGATCGACCTTCGACCCCCCAAGGAACAAAGATCCCAGCATGCTCTCGCGGTAAATCACAACTTTATATTCGAATTTTGCAGCCATGCTCTTACCCCAGTTTCTTCTTCAAAATTTCATTCACAGCAGCCGGATTGGCTTTGCCTTGCATCTTCTTCATCACTTGCCCGACAAAGAAGCCAAACAGCTTGTCCTTACCGCCTTTATAGGCTGTCACATTATCGGGATTCTCTGCAATCACTTCATCAATAACCGCCTCAATCGCACCCGTATCGGTAACCTGCTTCAGACCTTTTTCCTCAACAATCACGGCAGCATCTTTGCCACTCGCATACATCTCGGCAAACACATCCTTGGCGATCTTGCCGGAAATTGTATTGTCGGAAATCAGCCCGATCAGCCCGGCCAGTTGCGCGGCTGAAACAGGGGAATCGGCCAGCGGCGTTTCATTCTTGTTCAAAATGCCAAGCAATTCGTTAATCACCCAGTTCGCCGCCAGCTTGGAGTCATTGTCATTGGCTACCGTCTCGTAATAATCAGCGCGCCGTTGCTCGGCAATCAGCACAGACGAATCATACAGACTCAATCCATATTCATTCATGAAACGGTGCTTTTTCTCATCCGGAAGCTCGGGCAGGGTGGTCTTGATGCTCTCAATCTGGTCATTGCTCACATGCAAAGGCAACAGATCGGGATCAGGGAAATAGCGGTAATCATGCGCTTCTTCCTTCGAACGCATAGGGCGCGTTTCCTGTTTGGCCGGGTCCCACAGCCGGGTTTCCTGCACCACTTCACCGCCATCTTCGAGGATTTCAATCTGGCGCGCGACTTCGAAATCAATCGCCTGTTGCACAGCCTTTACAGAGTTTACATTCTTGATTTCCGCGCGAATACCAAGTTTCTCTCCCGGCTTGCGCACAGAGATGTTTACATCCGCACGCATCGAGCCTTCTTCCATGTTCCCGTCACAAGTGCCGAGATAGCGCAAAATCATCCGCAGCTTCGACAGATACGCCGCCGCTTCTTCCGGCCCGCGAATATCCGGCTCCGAAACAATCTCCATCAATGCGCATCCAGAACGGTTCAAATCAACAAAAGACTTTGTCGGGTGCTGATCATGCACGCTCTTGCCCGCATCCTGCTCAAGGTGCAACCGCGTAATACCGATCTCTTTGGTTGTGCCGTCAGGCAAATCAATCTCAATCGTGCCTTCGCCAACAATCGGGAATTCAAACTGCGAAATCTGATAGCCCTGCGGCAAGTCGGGGTAAAAATAGTTTTTTCGCTCAAACACCGAAGTGTTGTTGATTTTTGAATTCAACCCCAGCCCTGTTTTAATGGCTTGCTCAACAACATATTCGTTGAGAACAGGCAGCATTCCGGGCATAGCCGCATCCACAAGCGAAACTTGCGTATTCGGCTCTGCGCCGAATTGCGCCGATGCCCCTGAAAACAGCTTTGACTTGGCGATCACCTGCGCATGAACTTCCATGCCGATCACCATTTCCCACTCGCCTGTTTCACCTTGAATTAATTTTGCCATCGTTTCTGTCCTGTTTGAAATGCCGGTGTAAATCTTTTATTGACCGTAAACATGTTTTTGAATGCAGCGTTGAAGATAATACCGGCTTTCCTGTTCATAAGCCTTGCTCTTCATGAGCATCCCTAACGGATCAAGTGTGTCAGGGTTTCTGTTGAGAGCAACCTCAACATATTTAGGGGCCTTTTCTCGCATGAACTGCGCTATGCCATCGCCCAGACACGTACAAACGCGCTGATAATTTTTTATGGTATTTTGAACATCCGGAGCATTAAGACATTGGTTTATAATCAAGGCGCGCGTCGGATATTCAATACAAGGTGTATAGACAAACAAGAGCATGCGCGATCGCTGCAATCTCCCCTTATCGTCGTCATTTTGCATTGCGCGCATATCCTCAACGCTCATGACCCCAGGAATCTTGGCTGCCGTACATGCACAAAGCGTCTGGAGATTTTCACCATTGAGAACAGGGTGTTGTTTGCTCATACAGTTTTTGTAATACGCATTGGCAAATTCATTAATTGTTTGAGGGATAGCTTCCGGAGCCTGAACGGGCGGCGCTTTATCCAATAGTTTTAGAAGAGCATCGTTCTGACCTTTCTCAGGTAAGATGGGGTCTGCAGGCTTTTCTTGCACCGGCTGTTTGGATTTTGGTTTAACAAAAAGATCAGCAGCCATGGCCGATTCTACGCCCCAAGCCATAAGCGCAATGCTCAAAAAGACAATCTTTATAATTTTGATATGAGCCATGATCCTGTAATCCTGCTCTAAGCGGCTTTCTTCATTATTGCTTGAGGAATAGCGCTAAACTGCGCGGCCGTCTCGACCACGCCACCAACTTTAAACACGGTTTCCTCATCCCATGCACGTCCCAAAATCTGTAAACCAAGCGGCAGGCCGTTGGCATCCAGCCCCGCAGGCACAGACATCGCCGGAATACCGGCCAGATTAGCTGTAACCGTGAACACATCGTTAAGATACATCTTAATCGGATCGTCCTCATTCTCGCCAATCGCAAATGCTCCCGACGGCGCGGTCGGCGTCAAAATAGCATCAACTGTTTCATAGGCCTTCTCAAAATCTTGCAAGATCAGACGGCGGACCTTCTGCGCCTTGATGTAATATGCGTCGTAATACCCAGCGGATAGCACATAGGCGCCAATCATAATTCGGCGTTTAACCTCATCGCCAAATCCTTCAGCGCGGGTTTTCTTATACATGTCATCCAGCGTTTTACTCTCAGTTGAACGATGGCCGTACCGTACGCCATCATAACGCGCCAGATTCGATGAAGCTTCAGCCGGGGCAATGATATAGTAAGTCGGTAGTGCATATTTCGTATGGGGCAGGGAGATTTCAACCATCTCGGCACCAGCCTCTTTCAGCCATGCCATCCCTTGTTCCCAAAGCTTCTCAATCTCGGCTGGCATGCCATCAAGCTTGAATTCCTTCGGAATACCAATTTTTAAGCCCTTAATATCGCCTGTGATAGCACTGACAAAGTCCGGCACATCACGATTGGCCGAGGTGCTGTCTTTCGGATCATGCCCGGCCATAGAGGCGAGCAGCAATGCATTGTCTTTAACCGTGCGGGCGAGGGGCCCCGGTGTATCCAGTGAGGAAGCAAATGCTACCACCCCCCAACGTGAGCAGCGCCCATAAGTCGGCTTGATCCCGACAATACCGCAAAAAGACGCGGGCTGGCGAATAGATCCGCCCGTATCTGTCGCCGTCGCGCCCATCGCCATGCGCGCCGCCACTGCCGCCGCAGAGCCGCCTGACGAGCCGCCCGGCACAAGATCTTTACCATCGGTTGCCTTCCATGGACTGATAACATTGCCAAAAGCGCTGGTCGTGTTGGAAGAGCCCATCGCGAACTGGTCGAGGTTAGCCTTGCCCAGCATCACCGCGCCATCGGCAAACAACTTGGCCGAAACTGTGGATTCATAGCGAGGCACAAACCCTTCGAGAATTTTACTCGCCGCAGTCGTTTGCACCCCTTCGGTGCAGAACAAATCCTTGTTAGCAAACGGAATACCATCCAAAGGCCTGGCCTCACCGGCCGCATAACGCTTGTCGCTTTCCGCCGCTTGTCTCAGAGCAATCTCCGGCGTTTCGACGATAAAGGCATTCAGATCGCGATTGGCCTCCATCGCGTCAATATGCGCTTGCGTCAGCTCCGTAGCAGTAAAATCTTTGTTCTTCAGGCCGGCTAAGGCGTCTTCAATTGTGAGATGTGTGAGTTTATCCATTCTAATATTCCAACATTCCAATCATCTAATAATCAATTATCCTTCTTGCTCCACAACCTTCGGCACCACAAAGAACCCTTGCGTTTCTTCCGGCGCATTGGCCAGCACTTTCTCGGCGCAGTTACCGTCCGTAACCTCGTCCTTGCGTAAGGGCAGCTCGATATTCACAACATTGGCCAGTGGCTCAATATTCTCGGTTTCCACCTCGCCAAGCTGCTCCACCCAGTTCAAAATGCCGGAAAGCTCATGGCCGATCCGCTCAACATCATGATCCGCGATTTCGATATTCGCCAGCCGGGCGACTTTACGAATGGTTTTTTCATCCATAGACATTGCTATACCTTGTATTGTTTATTTGGGCGCTTTCTGTTTTAAACAGGATAAGACAAAGACACAATAAGGATTTTAAAGGATTTTTTAAGTCGTGAGCGTTGGTTTGTTAAAAGATATGGTGCAAAGTCGCCCGCATGGTGTCGCGTTGCTGGGCCTTGATGTCGGCAAAAAAACCATAGGATTGGCGCTGTCTGATCCCGGCCAGACACTCGCTACGCCTCTCCAAACGATCCGGCGCACGAAGTTTACCGAGGATATGGAATCCCTTAAAGCCGTGATCGCCGAATACGATATTGGAGGCTTTATTCTAGGCTATCCGGTCAATATGGACGGCTCCGAAGGCCCGCGCGCGCAAAGCACCCGCGATTTTGCAATTGAGATGGAAGCGTTTCTGTCATCTCGAACACCGCAGGCGGAGGGATCTCATATAGCTGTAGGAGATCCCTCGTCGCAGGCTCCTCGGGATGACAATAGCAAGCTCTGGATTGCGCTGTGGGACGAACGTTTATCCACAGTTTCAGTGGAGGAGTTTGTGGATAAATTTGTGCAAAAACGAAAAACAAAAGTAAATGCAAAACCTTCCGGCCTCATCGACAAGCTCGCAGCACAGGTCATCTTGCAGTCGGCATTGAATTTCATGGAATAATCAGCATTTGACAAAAACGCTACAAAACTTGTATTTGATTGTCATAAACAAATATTGAGTACAGATATGACAAAAGAAAAGCCGCAAACATTTTCCCTCTGTTTAGTTGTAAACAATCAGTTTGATCCGTGGTTTTTTAAGCCACCGGAAAACCTCTCCGGCAAATACGAAATCACACAGACTGACGTAGACTGGGGAGATACGTCTTCGGTGCGTATGGTGGTATGCGATGATTTGCCCGTTCAAGACTGTGCGACTTTGGTTAAAGCCTTCGCTGCCCAAGAGCAGGCTGTGGTGAATGAATGGGGGTCATATTGCCCGGATCTAGCGGGAGACTTGCGTTTTAAGGCTTTAACAATGGAGACGGAAGCAAAGCATCGTAAAGAGAAAGTCGCCGGGGAGGGGGAATACATCGACGCCGTTGCGAACTGTCTACGTCTGGATGCAAAAGATTGCAATATGTAGCGTGCTAACTTGAGGCCCCAAAACGCATGAGCTCATGCCCATTTTCCTGCATCCAGTACTGGCCTTCGAGGAAATCATCGGACAATTCGCGGCATAGCGACCAGAAGGCGCGGGAATGATCCATGTGTTTCAGGTGCGCCACTTCGTGCGCAACGACATAATCCAGCGCTTCATAGGGCGCAAAGATCAACCGCCACGAATACGACAAATTACCATCTGAACTGCAAGACCCCCAGCGGCTCTTGGTATCACGCGTGCTTACACCTTTAACGCGCTTGCCAATTGCTTCGGCCTTTTGCTGAGAAAGCGCCAGCAATTCCTCGCGTGCCCGTTTTTTTAAGCTGCGCTCAATTCTGGCCGTCGGATCTTCCTTGTTTGTTGTGACTATAAGTTCATTGTATTTCAAATGAATAGAGGTTGTTCTTAAGGTGGAATCATAAAAAACATGAACCCGGCGATTTTGTCCCAATATCGGCAAAATACTGCCATCTTCAAACGGAACAGGTTCGGGAAGATCCAGCAGCTTATCCTGCATCCAGTGATCATGCTCCTGCGCAAAGCGCTGGGCTTTTTTCACGCTCATCCCTGCCGGAACCACCAGATGAAAGGTCCGGTCTTTGGGGTCGAGGCGCAACGCCAGTCGCCGCGCGCGCTTGGAGCGCTTGAGCGTGACATAAGGCGGAAACGCTGTTTCCTGTCTTAAAAGCATGAAGGCGATACTAGACAGGTGCAGGTTCAAATTCAATCCCCAAAATTAAAAAAAGAAGATGAAGACTTACGTCTAATCGATTGTTTCTTTGTAATTTTCTGCCCGGTGCTCTTTAATCCAGCGGCGTACAGCCACAATTCCATGTCGGTCGCGATTATAGCGCGAGGCACTGAGATCGGGGATTTTCTCAAGGTCTTTCTTCGGCACCGGATCAACACCGGAATCAAATTCCCGAATAAAATGCCGTACGCGCGGCATAATCTCGTTACGCCAGCGTCGCCCGTTGAAAATCCCGTAATGCCCGCATTCCGGCTGAAAACGGTGATATTGCATGCGCTGAGGGATAGAATAGCAAATCTCATGCGCCGCCGTGGTTTGTCCGCGTGCCGAAATATCGTCCAATTCACCCTCAATCGTTAACAGCGCCGTTTTACGAATATCTTGCGGGCGCACATCCACAAGCTGATCCGTCAACGGATCGCGCCATTTCATCGCTCCACGCGGCAGAAGATGCCGTTGAAACACGGTTTCCACGGTTTGCAGATAAAACTCGGCCGGAATATCCATCACCGAAAGATATTCATCATAAAACTTACGGTGCGCTTCAGCGTTGTCGCCATCTCCTTGAACCAGATGTTGATAAAATTGCATAAATGAACCCACATGCCGGTCCAGATTCATCGACATAAACCCGCCGAGTTGCAGGAATCCAGGATAAACCCGCCGATGCGCCCCAGGATAATAAAACGGCACATCATGAACCACACTTTGCTCAAACCAGCTCAAAGGACGTGTTTCCGCCAATTCCGTCACTTCTGTTTTGGAAACACGCGTATCAATAGGTCCGCCCATAAGGGTCATCGACAACGGCTGGTTTGGATCATCCTCGGACGCCATCAGGGACACGGCAGCAAGCACCGGTACAACCGGTTGACACACGCCGATAATATGGGTTTGTGGCCCCAAAAGGCTCAAAAACTCACGCAAATACGTAATGTACGTGTCCAGACTGAACTTCCCATCTGTCAACGGAACCTGCCGCGCATCTTCCCAATCGGTAATATAGACATTGTGATGAGGCAAAAGCGCCGCCACCGTTCCGCGCAGCAAGCTCGCATAATGCCCGGACATCGGCGCAACCAGCAGGACGGTCGGGTCGTGGCGTTTGGTTCTGCGCTGGAAATTAAGCAACCGGCAAAACGGTTTTTCGACAATGGTCTTTTCCAGCACCTCAACCTTGCGTCCATCAATCTGCGTTTCATGCAAGCCGAAATCAGGTCGGCCAAATCGCCGGGTTGAACGCTCAATCATTTCTGCCGAAGCCGCCATCGTTCGTCCGGCTTGAGTATATGACAGGGGATTCCAGGGATTTTGAAATGCGTTGCGCGTCAACTCCGCTTGAAAGCGCAGCGGCGTCATCATCGCATGTTGAAATTCGTAAAGATGATAGAGCATGTGAAGGATTCTCCTAATAGCATACCAATATACCTTATTTTACTGCAAAAGCGAGAAGATGCTTAAATGTATGCCCAATCATGGTATTATCGATCAAGAATAAAAATCGTCTGAGAGCTTTGCTGGCTGGAAACTTTTGGCCCATCGTCAGCCTGCGGCTCATCGTCTTCATGAAGCGGTCTGTAGGGCTTAAAAGGCTTGCCAGAGTTAAAATACATCTCTTGCGGCGGTCGCGGATATTTTTAACATCCCGAACAACATCCGGCGGATAAAGTGCATAATCCAGCCCCTGACGCACGATAAATCGAAGCGAAGAAGTATTATATGCGGGATTTTCATATTCTGAATGCCAGTCTCTGGGGAGCAGAATTCGGCCATGTCCTGGCGCCCATAAACGCTCGGCGTCCTCGGGGAATTCCAAGCCCATAGCTTTAACCAGAGTATATGCAACGGAATTGGAGTTCTGTGGAGTTCCAATATCGATCGGCGTATAATTCAAATTCTGCCGATTAATAAAATGACCGGCATCGACCGCCAAAGCTTCATATCTGGAAAAGTCTTTATGTCCCCCAGCGTATAAAACGCTATCGCCGACGATATCATGGTGTTCAATAAACTCTTGATTGCTTTTTGCTTCAAAAGCTACAACCCGCAATGTCGAATTGGGATTGCTTAATGTCGCAAGATCGCCCGTTTTTCTATCTATGGAAAGGCCGTGAATCGCAAATTGTTCCTTCCCGTCAGGACCGCGAAAACTCAGGTAGTTGTGATGTGCATTCGGCCCAGGGGTTTCCAATTCCATGCTCATGACATGAATTGACCATTGATTGGCCGTATCGTTAAACTGCCCGCTATGTCCCTTATCATCGCCCATTATCATCATATTTTCGCAGCAAGACGTAAAATTTAGGTAAAGAATCGGCAGTAAAATTGTGGGAAAAGCCGCTGAAAATATAGGTTTTTGCTGATTTTACTTCCCGTTGTGCTACCTTGGGGCGGTAGGAGTAAACGCTCAGTGGAAAAAACAGCCGTCGAATATATCGCTTTTTGGCACACCCAGCTCATGGATACAGACCGTATTCCCATCATTTTGCTGGCGTTTTTGCTATGCAGCATCGTTGGCATGATCACCGGCCCGCTGGCGGGCAATGCCTGGCCGTTCTTCTGGCGTATCCCTGACCTGATATTCGGGCGTTTGGGCGCGCGGCTGGATCGCACCCACCGCTCTAAAGCCGACCTGATGGCTCGCGGGTTTTTCTTGACTGTGCTGGTGATCGTTCCGGCCGCCTTTATCGGGGTGGCTTTCGAAAACATATCCCGCGAAATGCCGGTTTACGGTGTAACCAGAGTTATGTTGCTTTCCCTGTTGTTGAGCGCCGGAACAATCTGGTTTTCGCTGCTCAAACTCTATTTCGCCATGGAACACAATAAAGTAGGGCAGGGCGCATTTTACGCCATCGCCCGCACAGCACGCATCAATCTGGCCGCAGGCGATGATTACGGCGTCACCCGCGCCGCTATTACCCTAAGCGCCCGCAGCTTTGACAAGGGGTTGGTCGCCCCGGCGCTCTGGTTCCTGATCGGCGGCTTTCCGGCCGCGTGTACCTATGCCACGCTCGCTGCCCTGTGCTGGCGTTTTGGCAAGAATGGGCTGGGGAGTGGTTTTGCCGCTGTACCACTGGCGCTCGAACGGCTTTTAGGTATGATTCCTTCGCTGCTTTCTGCGTTGCTCATCACGCTGGCCGCCACCTTCACCCCCACGGCCAAATTGCATAAGGGGCTGGCGGCCTGGTTCGGTCACAAAAATCGCAGCCCCTATGAGCAGGGCGGAGCCCCGGTTTCGGCGCTGGCTTGGGCGCTCAATGTCTCTGTCGGCGGTGCAGTGCAGGATCTTTCGGGTAGCGCGTTAAAGGGAGAATGGGTCGGCCCGCAGGGCGCGACGGCCAAGCTCGATCACAAACATTTGCGCCGCGCCATCTATATCAATGTCATGGCCCATATTCTGTTTGTCGCCGTGCTTTTGGCGACCTATATGTGGGGTGGCATTTTATAGCTTGACTTAGAGGGGCGCTTTCGATTACTTTCCGCACCTGAATTAACGATAGATGAAGGAATCAGGCCATGAGCCGTAAATGCATGATTACAGGAAAAGGCGTAATGAGCGGGAACAACGTTTCTCACGCTTTGAACAGAACGCGCCGCAAATTCCTCCCCAATGTTCAGGACACAAGCCTCTACAGCGAAATTTTGAATAAATGGGTAAAAGTAAAAGCCAGCTCTGCCGGTCTTCGCACCGTTGAACACAAGGGTGGCTTTGATGCCTTCCTGACGTCAACAGCCAAAACCAAGCTCGACCCGGCCTTGCGCCCCGTGAAGGTTGCGGTTGAAAAGGCGCTGGCTGCTAAAGCCGCTTAAGTAGACAGCATTAAAGCGTTAAGATGCCCGCCAGATCTTGGCGGGCTTTTTATTACAGATGATCTATCCCGAGAAATTGTCAGGATGTGGAGGCAGGATCTCATTTGAATGGGTAAAAACCATTGCAGGAATCGTATCGTCCGTTTTGGGAAGTCGTGAGCCTTCTAATTCGCTGGAACGGGCGGGTTTCATGTCAGGAGCCTGAACCCGAGACGAATAATATGGAAATGCAACGCAAGTTACAAGGCTGGTCTCAACTTTTTCAACGGATTGAGGTTCTGTAAAATGAAAACGAAGGGAACCAGTGCCTCTCCATCTGGAAAGGGAAACTTCTGTTTGTTCACGGTCTGCATGATAGAACGCGTGAAGTTCATCCTGGATCAGGCGAGCTGTATCGGTCAGATGGTTTCTGCGCCAGGCCAACAAATTATTGAATCCGCGAAGCTCAACCTGGAAATCGTTGGCTAAATCGGGTGCACCCATTTTTGAAACTCCTTATATTTTAAGATCAGGCATGTGTATCAACTCAAAAAAATTATGTCAATATTTTTTTGCTAACCTGCCTGTTTACCAAAGCTTGTGAAAGCGAAAGCGGGTCGGTATAACCACCCCATGACTCTCACTTACCCCAACTTCGCCTTCGACATCACCCACCGCGATCAAAAATCTGGGGCGCGGCTGGGTCTGCTCAAAACCCCGCACGGCACAATCGAAACCCCCAATTACATCTTTTGCGGTACCAAAGCTGCGATCAAGGCACTGTCCCCAGCCCAGATGATTGAGGCGCAAACTGATATTATCCTTTCCAACACCTACCATTTGATGCTTCAACCCGGCGCGGACCTCATCGAAAAAATGGGAGGACTGCATAAATTTATGAACTGGAACGGTCCGCTTCTCACCGATAGTGGCGGCTTTCAGGTCTTTTCGTTGGGCGAGGGGGCCATGGCCAATGAGATCAAGGGCAAGAATCATGGCAAAGGCCATGAGAACAAAAACCTGATATCAATCACCGAAGAGGGTTGCGTGTTCCGCTCCTACGTCGATGGCCGCAAAATCAAACTTACCCCCGAAAGCTCGATGGAAATTCAGCGTAAACTCGGCGCGGATTTGCTCATGCAGTTTGACGAATGTACGCCATATCACGTCGATAAAGACTACACCGCCCGCTCCATGGAAATGAGCATGCGTTGGGGCGACCGCTGCCTCGCCCAATTTGAACGCCACGATAACGGCGCCCAAGGCCTCTACGGCATCATTCAGGGCGGCGTACACGCTGATTTGCGCCGCATTTCCGCCGAATACACCGCCGACCGACCGTTTTTCGGCACCGCGCTCGGCGGCTGTCTGGGCGGCAGTGACGAAGAAATGGAAACCGTTGTCGCCGCGAGCTTGCCGTACGCGCACGCCGAGCGCCCCGTGCATTTCCTCGGTATCGGCCAGATCAAAGACGTTTTCCGCTTTGTCCACATGGGTGTCGATACCTTCGATTGCGTGATTCCAACCCGGCTGGCCCGCCACGGCAGTGCCTTTATGCAAGGTGTGCCGGGGGAAACTATCAACCTAAAAAACGCGAAATACCGCGAGGACAATACGCCGCTCGATGAGCGCAACGCCGTTTCGGCCTCTTGCAATTACTCCAAAGCCTATATCCATCACCTGCTCAAGGCCGGTGAAATCCTCGGCATGCAAATCCTCGCTCAACATAACGTCGCCACCATCAACCGTCTGATGCGTGAAATACGCACTGCCATCCGTTCTGGCACCCTCGATAAGCTGGAAAAAGAGTGGCGAACGCACTAAATCACTGGAAAAGAAATTTTTCTGCTTTTTATTAACCAAATCAATACGATTACGGTATAATTTTCAAATTAAAGCAGAATGCTGATCTATTGCAAAACGTGATAAAAAACTATGGCTATTCAAAAAACACTCAATAATCAACTCATGATTATCCAGGAATTTACGGATGAGTATCAGTTTTGGTGCCAAAATGTACTGGAAAATTCCTTCTTTTCAAAGGAACAGGCAGGAGCCTCTGTGCCTCCCCATAAGTTTGTAGAATGGCTTAAGGGCCTGTCACTAGAAGTTATTGACATTGACGGGCGCTACGATATGCGGAGAAAGCAGTTATTAGAAACCCATTATGGACTGGTGACACTTTCAAACACATGTGAAAATGATAGAACAAAGGAGAGTTTCAGCCATTTTTATAATAATTTTCGTTCTTACATAATCGAATTACAGAACTTTACACAGGCAATCGTGCTAGAAGAATGGGGCTTTGATGTTTTTTCAGGATTGAAAAACAACGTTGTAATGAAGAGCGGACTTCAAATTGAACTGGATCGGCTTTCACGCGAAGGCCATCCATTCTGTGTCGGCTTGGCGCGTATTGATAACTTTGCAAAATTTGAAAAAGCGGTCGGGCAGGAAAAAGCTGATGAACTGGTGAAAACGGTAGCCGGACTGATCCAAAAAACATTGCGTACATACGACGAGGCATATCGGGTAAGCCGCAATCATTTTATCATGTGCATTAAGCAATCAGATATATCAAAAGGTCAAAGAGCGCTTGAGCGTTTGCGGGAGTTACTGGAGAAAAGTAATACATTGGCCGCCTTGAATGATAAAAATGATATATCTATGTCCTGTTGTGTTGCATCTCCGACGCCTTCAGATGAAATTGAAGATTTGATAGACAATTTATATGTCGATTTGGATACGCAAATAAAAGAACAGGGCACTGTCCTGACCTATCAGGAACTTAGCCCGCTACAGCGCTATATTTTAAGTGATTCTGAAAAGAACACTTAAAAATTAATAATACCTAAGGTTGAGATGTCCAAAGAATACTTAAAATTTTTTAACGAGATGCGCATTCCGCGCTTCATAGTAAAGCAGACAAGCGATGGGGCATACTGCGTTGAAGCCACAAATCAACTTGGTCTTGACTATTTTGGATCTGATGAAAAACAGGTCGTCGGGCAAAATATAAAAAAATTTATGAATACGGAAAATGCCATCCACTTTGAACAATCTTTTGAAGTCGCCATATCTAAAAAACGCTCTGTAACCATTCAGTCTTTGCCAAGTGTTCCTGGAACTGTACGTGTTCACGGATTTTATATCAGTCCAATTTTGGACGAAGAGGGAAATGTCGAATATCTTGATGTTATCGGGCAGTTTGACGTTGCAGATCAATCAATTGTCCAGCGCGAGCGCGACGATGCGATTTCACTCCTCACCTCAATCTTCGAAGTGAGCGAGGTCGGGATTGTTGTGACAGATGTGAATGCTCGCGTTGTACGCGTAAATGATAGTTTTATTAGGACGTTCGGCTGGTCGCGAGATGAATTGGTTAACCAGGAAGTTATCAGTATAATCACGCCAGACGAACGCGAACTCGCCCGGCGTAACCATGAAGAATATATTCGCTCAGGATTACGCTCTTCAGGCGAAATGAAAATCATCCGCAAAGACGGTTCCGTTGCCAATGCCCTGTATACAACAGCAACTCTCGAACTAAGTCAGAAACGGCGCTTTCAGGTCACAACCGTAATGGACATCACCCTGCGTAAACAGATGGAACAATCGCTGCGCATGGCCAAGGACCAAGCCGATGCTGCTAACCGTGCCAAATCTGTATTCCTTGCAAATATGAGTCACGAACTCCGTACACCGATGAATGCGATCCTCGGTTTTTCGGAAATGATGATCAAGGAAACATTCGGTCCGCTGGGGCATGAAAAATACAAAGAGTATATCGGCGATGTCCATTCAAGCGCGCGACACCTGCTGTCTATCATTAACGAAGTTCTCGACATGTCCAAAATTGAAGCGGGCAGAATTGAGGTTGACGAAGGAGAAATGGACGTTGGAGGGTTAATCGAGTCGGTTATGCGCATGATGGACTCTCGCGCCTTTGGCAGTAACATTCGCTTGGTCACCAAGGTTGATAAGGATCTACCCAATATTAAAGCTGATCAACGCTTAATTCGTCAGGTCCTGATCAATTTGGTTACGAATGCCATGAAATTCTCTGAGGCTGGAAAAACCGTAACCGTATCAGCCTATATGCTTGATGATAGGGGAATGCAGATAAAAGTTTCTGATCAGGGTAAAGGTATTCCCGACGGCAAAATTGAACAGGCGATGGAACCGTTTGGGCAGGTGACAAGCGGAGAGGAAAATTCAACAATTGAAGGCACAGGTCTAGGTCTGCCTTTGGCCAAGGCAATGGTTGATTTGCATGATGGAACACTCCATATAGAATCAGAAGTTGGCAAGGGAACAGATGTGTTTGTAACATTTCCGGCCTACCGTACACTTGAACGTAAACAGTAAAAACACAGGAGCATCAAACCAAATCTTGCCACCATGTTGTTCTCATCGTATGGTCTTAACTGATTTTCACGATAAGAAGCAAAGAGGTTGGAATGCCGGATCTGGAAGAACGATGTACGTCTGCGGGCTTAAAAATGACAGGCCAGCGCCGCGTGATTCTGAAAGTTTTAGGAGAGGCTGATGATCATCCGTCTGTTGAAGATGTGTATGATCGTGCCAAGGGGTTGGATTCCTCAATCAGCATTGCAACAGTGTATCGCACATTGAGCTTGCTGGATGAACTGGATCTTGTTGTGCGGCATGAGTTTCAGGAAGGCTATTCCCGTTATGAGGTAAACGCAGACCATCACCATCATTTGGTTGATCTTGAAACCGGCAAAGTCATTGAATTTCAAAACGAAGAACTTGAAAAATTAAAAGTAAAAATCGCCAAAGACTTAGGCTATGACCTCATCGATCATCGCCTTGAACTCTATGGTAAGAAAACAAAGAAAAAGAAATAACAATGCCTTGCAATATCCCTGTTAAAAAAGGCGTAAAAACGCCCTCAGATTGTAAATGCTATAGCGCGGTTATGCGCACATATAAAGCCATGCAAAGCGAACCGCCGCATGTGGCAAGAGAAGCCGCCCTGCGCGTTTATTGTTATCATCATCCTGAAGATGCAAAATCAGATGCATGCTTAACAGTTGAGCGTTGGATTAGCGCCGAGCACATTCATTAATGTTTGCTCAAATTCCAACAGCACTTTTTGTCGATGGGCATCTGGCCAATTTAACGGCCAAAGCTGTGCCCTATTACTTCATCCAAAAGGGTAACGCCGCTTCAGGCCTGATCCTGGTTAAAATCACCAACATGAAGGGACAGGCCAGACTTTTAGTACAGCAACGTGATTTTATGCATGATTGTTTGGTATGGACAGCCGCGCTGGATGAAGAAACAGTTGAGGAACGCGACGCAGACGCGTACATTGAACGGGCAGTCTCACGGGACCCAGACTTATGGGTTCTTGAAATAGAAGACGAAACATTGGCCAACCCCTTTGAAGAAGCGAGCAGGATCGAATTATGAAGAGTATAAAACTGCTGATAATTATTATTGTGATTGTGGGCGCTGTCGGCGTAATCGGCCTCTTCGGAGCAAAGCAAACGCTGGAAAAACAAGCTTCCGAAAAAGTCGCTGCAATGATTGATGAAAATGCACAACAAGAAGATTTGCAAACCAAACTTGTGAATACGACTCGCTTTGCCTACAAGCAATATAAAACTGCGGAAAAGAAAGACTCTAAAAGTCCTGTTGCTCTTATGAAACAGGTTTTGAATTGTAAAAAACTGCCTGCTTTTTTGCGATTATCTGAAGAGATGAAAGATGTCTTTGGCTTGCAAGCCGGCTCGGAGGAAAGTGCCGCGCACTTTCTCGTTTATCTCCTGAAACAACAAGAACTGGAATCTGGAATTTGGACGATTATTTCTCCCAAAGCAACGAAGCTTGCAGTTGGTGTAAAAGTAGATGCTGGCGGATATAAATACCTCGATCCGGCCAGCGGTGTAGTTGCGATGTACCAGGACAAGATAATGGTTGGCCCTTATGCTGCTCGCTACCTTATGGTCGATGGTGCAGATTATCAGCAGGTCTTTGTTAAACTCGATGAAAATTCTGATATATCTTTCTATAAAGATTTTGCCCACACGGTTATGGCTCCACCAGACATGCCTCTCTATGTAAACTTAGCTGCCCCTGTTTTTGACGAACCACTGGTTTTGGGCGCTGTCGATGGTCAATCGCAAGACGTTGCAGAGGCCTCAGAAGAGGTTCAATTGACGGCTTATATTGATTACATTGGCCAAAAACATGGTGGGAATGTGCATCGCTCATTCTATTTCACTGATGCGACTAAAATGACAATGATTTTGACAAAAAATTATACACTCGGCATTTTGGATGCAAATATAGAGCCGCAAGTCGAAGGCAACAAGTTGGTTTTCAATATCCCTGAAGGTGAAAAATTAACGCTCGAAGACTTGCCCGGCGCATATATTCCGGTTGACCAGATTATCATTGAGCGCCTATAAGCCTCTTCATGCTTGAAGACATCATTAAAAACAAATGCACAGGAATAACCTATCCTTTATCTACAGGTGAGCGTGATGTGCTGGAGCGGTGAGGCATCAACTGTCCTTGCGACAATAGGGCTAGGAACAACAGCTTGGGCCGCCTATAAAGGCGAAAGCCCAAGACTGTGGATGGCGCTGGGATATTTCTCCCTTATGGAGCTATTACAAGCCTACACATATTCCGTTATCAATGAATGTTCATTCGCATCAAACCAGATAGCGACACTTCTTGGTTACTTTCATATCACATTCCAGCCATTCTTCATCAATGCTCTGTCAATGTATTTCATTCCCAAAGAGATAAAGCAAAAGATTGAAATACCTGTTTATACGCTATGCTTTATTTCAGCCATAATTATGCTGGTTCAGGTATATCCTTTCCCTGGTTTGGGGATGTGTCCCTCCGATTATGCCTATTGCGCAGAAAAACTATGTTCAGTATCAGGAAATTGGCACATTGCATGGGAAGTTCCTGCCAACGGAATGATGAATTTTTTGACGGCGTATTCGTGGATGTGGTTTATTCCCCTTTATCCTACATATTTTATCGTAGGGTTCATGTTGCCACTTCTCTATGGTTCATGGCGCTTTACACTTTATCATTTCTTAATAGGGCCGACTTTGGCCTTTATGTTGACGGACAATCTTGATGAAGTACCTGCAATCTGGTGTCTCCTTTCTATCGGCATTTTGCTCTTGGTTGTAAAAACACCCTTGCGGCGCATTATGTTTGTCAAAAACTGGATGCTGTGGCCAAGATCTGTAAAACAGGTTGAAGCAAAAACGTAGAAATGATCAGTAAAAATATGCTTGAAGACATCATTAAAAACCGGCGCACCTTTGCTATTATCTCCCATCCTGATGCCGGGAAGACAACGCTAACCGAAAAGCTGTTGCTCTTTGGCGGCGCGATTGAATTGGCTGGCGCGGTCAAAGCTAAGGGCGACCGCCGCCGCGCGCGCTCCGACTGGATGAAGGTTGAACAGGAGCGAGGTATTTCCGTCGCTTCATCTGTGATGACCTTCATCAATAAGGGTATCACCTATAATCTGCTCGACACACCGGGGCACGAAGATTTCTCGGAAGATACCTACCGCGTGCTGACCGCAGTAGACAGTGCTATAATGGTGCTTGACTGCGCCAAGGGGATCGAAAGCCAGACTCGCAAACTGTTTGAAGTTTGCCGCCTGCGCGATATGCCGATCATCACCTTCATTAACAAGATGGATCGCGATGGTCAGGACCCGTTCGACCTGCTCGATGAAATCGAACAAACCCTCGCCCTTGATGTCACGCCCGCCAGTTGGCCCATTGGCATGGGTCGTGATTTCAAAGGCTGCTACGATCTTCTGAACGATCAACTCATCCTGTTCGATCGCTCCAAAGGCGAAAGCCTGAAAGAGGGCATTAAATGCACCGGCCTTGATGACCCCAAGCTGGATGAATTGCTCAGCGAAGCCGAAGCTAGTAAGCTTCGCGAAGACATTGAAATGGCCCGCGGTCTCTGTCCTAAATTTGATAAACAAGCCTATCTGGATGGCACAATGACCCCGGTATTCTTCGGCTCTGCCGTCAATAATTTTGGCGTCCGCGAGTTACTAGGAGGCATCGGCGCCTTCGCCCCATGCCCGCATGCACAAAAAACGCGCGATCGGCTGGTCTCTCCAAATGAGAAAAAAGTTTCCGCATTTGTCTTTAAAATTCAGGCGAATATGGACCCCAAACACCGCGACCGTATGGCCTTTGCTCGCATATGCTCTGGCAAGTTTAAACGCGGGATGAAGCTCAAACATGTTCGTTCTGGCAAAACGCAAGTGATCCATTCGCCCCAGATTTTCTTTGCTCAGGACCGAGAAATGGCCGAAGAAGCCTTTCCCGGTGATATTATAGGTTTGCCCAACTATGGTGGCTTACGCATTGGTGACGCTTTGACCGAAGGTGAAGATCTGGTATTCACCGACATCCCGAGTTTCGCCCCTGAACTGATGCAAAAGGCCCGCCCTGAAGACCCGCTCAAAGCCAAACATCTTGGCAAAGCCTTGGAGCAACTCGCCGAAGAAGGCGCCGCCCGCGTATTTAAACCTGCTCATGGGGCTGACTGGGTCGTCGGCGTTGTCGGCGCACTCCAGTTTGAAGTCTTACGTGACCGTATTCGCACAGAATATGAAATTCCTGTAAAATTTGAACAAACAGAGCTTTACACCGCTCGTTGGCTTTCATCTGCCGATCCGCAAAAATTAAAAAAATTCATCGATTCCAATCAAAGCGCGATTGCCAATGACCATGATGGTGATCCAGTTTTTCTCGCCCGCAATGCCTGGCACCTTGGCGATGCACAGGAGAAAAACCCCGACATCGAATTTAAGGCGACGAAATAGCGGCTTTGTCTTCATAAAGCTCTGGATTGCTGATCTTATGGCGTATAGCTACAGTTTTGTTACCGATCACGCTGACGATGTTCGAATAATCATCTGTCCAGGTTTTTACACCTTTCCTGGAAATCCCGGGGCCCCAATTATTTTTCTCGAATTCACGAAGCAATTTTTCGTTGCGGGTTAGTACAACGCCATGGGCCGCATGATAATGAATATCCGTACCCTCAAGCGTTCCGCCCGGTGAAACACGGGCAAGATGAGGAATGCCGATCTCTTCCGCTATGCTTGTAACGACAGGCTCAAGATCAAGATAATTGTTTGAAACATGCATAATCAAGGCGCCATCATCCTTGAGCTTTCTTAAATACAGCTCAACAGCTTCTTTTGTCATGATATGCACCGGAATATTGTCGGAGCTAAAGGCGTCGACGTGAATAATATCGTAATGTTTGTCTGGCTTTTCAGCGATTGTCATACGTCCATCGCCAATAATCACGTCATAGGGACTGCCGCAGTCAGACAGGAAGGTAAACAACGCCTCGTTTTCGGCAATTTCAACAACTTTGGGATCTATTTCGAAAAAATCAAAATGGCGCTCCGGCGTGCGATAGCAAGCCACACACCCCGCACCAAGGCCAATCACAGCAATTTCTTGGGCACGCGAAACATGAGTGTAAAATTCATACACATCCGCCAGGGGGCTTTCCTTGCTGTAATAAGAAATAGGCTCAAGTTTATGTTCCTCTTTCAACACTTGCCGTCCATGGTCGGTTGTTCCATTCATCATAATGCGCTCACCGCTCGCAATATCAAAAACCTTGATGACACCGAAAAAGTTACGGTCATGATAAATAACTTTGCCTTGAAGGGCTCTGTGCATATCCAATCCCATCGGGGAGGCAAATAGAATAAAGAGAACGCAAAAACTGATCAGCCATGGCTTTTTTTGAAGCAACATCAAGGCTGAGCAAATAAAAAATGCAGCTCCGGCTTTGAAGACAAAATCCATACCTCCAATGGGAAGAGCAATACCGATAACAACAATAAAAATAAGCAGCCCATCCAAATTTAAAATCGCATCGAGCCCTTTTATTTTTAAGCTCTCACTAAAAGCACGAATAGATTGAGGAAGGGAAAGTTTGGCATCCAGGCCAAATCGTATAAATACGGCAAGTGAGAGCATAAGTGCATATTCAATCGGCAGAATAAAGAATTGCGGCGTAATGATAGCATTGAAGAAGCCGCCAAGCGCTCCGCCAAGTGACATAAGCAGGTAAAACTCTGTCAAATGTGCCGCATGGGGGCGCGCTGCGGCAAGCGCGTTGTGGCACACCATGGCAGCAAAAAATAACAAACACATATGCAGGGCGACAAACCACGCAACGCCGATGGCAATATTGTGTGAAAAACATAAGAGCTGCAGTATCAAAATCAGCACAAATATATCAAACCCCTGATTGATGCGCATTTGGCTGAGCAGAGGCTTGCGTGCGAATACCAAAATGAACGTCCCCACATAAATCGCCAGCGGCAAAATCCATAATAAGGGTACAGAGGCTATATCCGTAGTAATATACGTGGTTACGCCCAGCATAAGGGAAGAAGGAATAAAGGCCAGGAAAATCCACCGCAGTCGTATTCCCCAACTAACAGGTTCAGTCTCAGCTGTTGGCACCGTGTCTTGAGCAGGTGTTTTAATACTCTTAAACCGCCAGACCAACGCCGCACTTAAAAACGTAAAAGCGATGAGGCCGAAATATCCATACATCCAGCTTTCGGATTGCATGGGCAAATTCATAAAAGGCTCTATCAGCACCGGGTATGCTAACAAAGACGCCATTGAACCCAAATTACTCGCGCCATAAAGAAAATAAGGGTTGTGTGAATCCGGGTGATCCGTCTCCGCAAACCAGCGTTGCAGCATGGGTGCGCTGCCCGCCAGCACGAAAAAAGGCCCTCCGACAGTAATCGCCATCAGGGAAAGCTGCCACAGCGTAGGGTCTTTTTGCGCAGGCGGAACCCAGCCTTCAGGGATCGCAAACGGCAAAACCACCGCGAAAATTCCCAGCAATATGATATGGAGTACAGACTGTGTATGTACGCTTAAATACCGGCTGGTGCCATGCGCGTACGCGTATCCACCCAATAAGCAGACTTGAAAAAACAACATCGCCGTATTCCACACCTGAGGCGTTCCACCAAGCAACGGTAGGATCATTTTCGAAAACATCGGCTGCACGGAAAACAGCAAGGCAGCGCTGATCAGTAACGTAAAAGCAAAGAGGGGCGTGTAAAGACGAATAGACATCGGGGAAACCTTTGAGAAGTATTGAGCGTCTACTTACGCAAAATATTATCATTGAATGCGTTATGTTTTTTATTCAAAGGGTTGTTTTTGTAAATTTATCCAAATTTTTTAAAGTTTTTCCCTTGAAGTCTGCAGCCAGCCATGACATTTAAATCGTACGTTTTTAGTCCGGATTGAGTGTAATGATTAAAATATCGCGTCTTGCAGATTATGCTGTAGTCACTCTGGCAGATCTTGCACAGCAAAAAACGCCAGTCAGCGCTGTGGTAGTGGCAGGGCAAACGCGTTTGCCTGAACCTACAGTCGCAAAAGTCCTTAAACTTCTGGCCAAAGCAGGGCTGGTACAATCAATTCGCGGTGCTAATGGTGGCTATCGGCTCAAAAAGTCGCCTGCGCAAATTGACGTTGCTCAAATCGTTACAGCGATTGAAGGGCCTGTTTCACTGACCGCCTGTGTCGAGGGCAGCGCTGATATTTGTGACTACCAAAAACATTGCACCGTCAAGGGCCGCTGGGATGATGTACATAGAGCGCTGCGTGAAGCACTTGAATCCGTAACATTGGCTGATATGATGGCCCGGCCCAAATGTTGCTCGCAAATTAAGAAAAGGGATAAGCGCCCATGAGCATCTCTGAAAAAACGATTGCAACCGTTGCGGATATGGCCGGGCGTTACGAGGCTGGCTTTGTCACCGATATCGAAACGGATAAAGCCCCCAAAGGTTTATCAGAAGACATCGTACGTTTTATTTCGGCAAAAAAGGACGAACCTGAATGGATGTTAGAGTGGCGTCTCAAAGCTTATCGCCGGTGGTTGGAAATGCCTGAACCCGAATGGGCCAAGGTTGAATTCCCGCCTATCGACTATCAGGACGCTTATTATTACGCCGCGCCTAAAAGTGCGGGCGAGGGGCCAAAGAGCCTGGATGAGGTTGACCCCAAACTGCTTGAAACCTACGAAAAACTGGGCATTCCGCTGCGTGAGCAAGAAATACTCGCTGGTGTGCAGGATCGTAGCCCTGTCGCTGTTGATGTGGTATTCGACTCTGTGTCTGTGGCTACAACTTTCAAGGAGAAACTCAAAGAAGCAGGCGTCATTTTTTGTTCAATCTCCGAAGCCATCAAGGAACACCCTGAACTCGTAAAAAAATATATGGGTTCGGTCGTCCCGCCCGGTGATAATAAACATGCTTGCCTCAACAGTGCAGTCTTCACCGACGGCTCCTTCGTTTATATTCCGCCGGGTGTACGCTGCCCGATGGAACTGTCAACCTATTTCCGCATTAACGAACTCAATACCGGCCAATTCGAACGCACCCTCATCATCGCTGATAAAGGATCGTACGTATCATATCTGGAAGGATGCACCGCCCCTATGCGCGATGAAAACCAGCTTCACGCCGCCGTGGTTGAACTGATTGCTCACGATGATGCGGAGATCAAATACTCCACCGTACAAAACTGGTACCCTGGTGATTTCGAAACGGGCAAAGGCGGTGTCTATAACTTCGTTACCAAACGCGCTTTGTGTGAAGGGCGTAACTCAAAAGTCAGTTGGACGCAGGTCGAAACCGGCTCAGCCATCACCTGGAAATACCCGTCCTGCATTCTCAAAGGCGATAACTCTCAAGGCGAATTTTATTCCGTGGCCATCACCAACGGCCGTCAACAGGCTGATACCGGTACGAAAATGATCCATATCGGTAAAAACACGAAAAGCCGCATTGTCTCAAAAGGCATCAGTGCCGGCCATTCCAATAGCACGTACAGAGGGTTGGTTAAGATTCTGCCCAAAGCAGAAGGTGCCCGTAACTTTACCCAGTGCGATTCCCTGTTGATCGGCGACCAATGTGGTGCTCACACCGTGCCCTATATCGAAAGCCGCAATAAATCGGCAAACTTAGAACACGAAGCCACAACCTCAAAAATCTCAGAAGACCAGCTATTCTACTGTATGCAGCGCGGAATAAGTGAGGAAGAGGCGCTGGCACTCATTGTCAACGGCTTCGCTCGTGAGGTGATGCAGCATTTACCTATGGAATTCGCAGTCGAGGCGCAAAAACTTGTCGGCATCTCACTGGAAGGAAGCGTTGGATAAGTGTACACTAAAACGAGTAGAAAGCTGAACAAGGAGCAGAACGATGATGATTGCAGATTATATTAACACCGAGCCGTTTTTACTGTTTTTCGGCGGGTTTTACCTGGTTTTAGGACTCTCCTGCTTCTTTGCGCGTCAGCCTTGGGAAGAATTCACAGCGCTTTTTATCGACAATGATGCCTTAAGCCTTGTTGCCGGTATTTTAGTCTTGCCAATTTCGCTCTCGATTATCGCTTTTTATAACAATTGGGAAACATTGGCCTCAACCATTTTAATGGTAATTGGCTATTTAGCTTTCTTCAAAGCGCTTATTTTATTGATGCGCCCGCGCTTAATACAGGCATTTGTGCAAAAGGAGTTTGTCCGCAAATGGATCTGGCTTGATGGTATTTCCGGTATTATTCTCGGCCTCGCTCTTTTGCTGTTATAACTTAAAATAGAGTAACTTTATGCTGCACATCAAAGATCTTCGCGCATCTATCGAAACAGATGAAGGCACAGTTGAAATCCTGAAAGGGGTTTCACTTGATGTTCCAGCGGGGCAGGTCCATGCCATCATGGGCCCGAACGGGGCGGGAAAATCAACCCTGTCTTACGTTTTGGCCGGGCGTGAAGATTACGAAGTAACCAAAGGCAGCGTCACGCTTGATGGTGTTGATTTGCTGGCACTTGCCCCTGAGGAGCGCGCCGCTGCCGGCCTGTTCCTCGCTTTCCAATATCCGGTCGAAATTCCCGGTGTCAACATGAGCACTTTCCTCAAAACCGCAATCAACGCGGTGCGCAAACAGCGCGGTGAAGAAGAACTCGATGCCCTCGCCATGCTCAAACGGATCAAGGCGACCTGCGCCAAGCTCGACATTTCGGACGATATGATGAAACGCGCCGTCAATGTCGGCTTTTCGGGCGGTGAGAAAAAGCGTAATGAAGTTCTGCAAATGGCGATGCTGGAGCCGAAATTTTGCGTTCTCGATGAAACCGACAGCGGTCTGGACATTGATGCGCTCAGAGTTGTCGCCGATGGTGTGAATGCCATGCGCAGCCCCGATCGTGGCTTCCTGGTCATCACCCACTATCAACGCCTGCTGGATTATATCCAGCCCGACGTCGTGCATGTTTTGGCCAAGGGCAAAATCGTCAAAACCGGGGGCCCAGAATTGGCCAAAGAACTGGAAGACAAAGGCTACGCCGAATTTCTTGATGAGGCGGCGTAGAATGTTATTTAACTACAGAGATCACAGAGGTCGCAGAGAGGGGATGATTTTCTTTCTTTCTGTAAGATCTCTGTGTTCTCTGTTTAGCTCTGTAGTTTAAAAATGAAACCATTGGATTTTAAAAATTTACCCATGCCCAAAGACGAGGCTTGGAAATACACCAATCTGGGCCGTACGCTTCCGGCCAATCTCGTGCTGGCTGATCAACCACAGGAAGTGGTTATCCACAAAAACCGTGGAGAAGTCTGTGAACAACCAGAGGATATTCTGTTCACAGGCATCGATGGTCAGCACTCACAGCCGCGTTTGAAGATCGTTTTGGAGCAGGGTGCGCAAGCCACGATTATCGAGCGCCACGAAGGTGAAGGCGCTTATTGGAAAAACATGGTCACAGAAATCGAACTGGGCCGGGGCGCTCATCTTCACCATATCCGCATCCAAAACGATGCGCCTGAAGCTGTACATACGAACATGGTCAGCTTTAAAGTCGCGCGTGATGCGCTCTACAACGGTTTTTCCCTCAATAGTGGCGCCAAACTCTCCCGCCACGAAATCCACGCGGTCATTGACGGCCAAAACGCTGAAATCTCCTTCAATGGCGTGAATCTATTGGCCGGCGAGCAACACGGCGACACAACCATTTTGATTGAACATCAAGCGCCGCACAGCCGCTCAAACCAGTTTTACCGCTCACTCCTCGATGATAAAGCTCGTGGCGTTTTTCAGGGTAAAGTGCACGTACACCAAAAAGCGCAGAAAACAGATGCTTACCAGCTCTCCAACGCGCTTTTGCTTTCCCCCGAGGCTGAAATGGATACCAAACCGGAACTGGAAATTTACGCCGATGATGTAAAATGTTCTCACGGTGCCACCACGGGACAACTCGACGAACAGCCGCTCTTTTATCTGCGCCAAAGGGGCTTGAACGAAGCCCAAGCGCGGTTTTTACTCATCCAATCCTTTGTAGATGAGGTTGTGGATAAAATTGTGGATGAGAAAATCCGCGATCAAATCCTGAAGGAAACGGAAAAATGGCTGCACGTAGCGCTGAAAATATGATAGATACCCCGAACTATCGCGATGACTTCCCCGTTCTGGCTCAGACCATGAACGGTAAGCCACTCGCCTTCCTCGATACAGCCGCCAGCGCGCAAAAACCACGTGCAGTTATTGAAGCGATGGACGCAGTGCTTGAAAGCGGTTATTCCAATATTCATCGCGGTCTTTATCGTATTTCGCAGGACTTAACAGCTGATTTTGAATCTGTACGCGCAAAAATAGCCCGCTTTATGGGCGTTAAATCCGAAAAAGAGATCGTTTTCACCCGTAATGCGACCGAAAGTATTAATCTGGTTGCCCAAACATGGGGGCGTACATATCTAAAACCCGAAGATGAAATCATTCTTACTGAAATGGAACACCACGCCAATATCGTACCCTGGCAACTCCTGCAAAAAGAAATCAGCTTTACGATTAAGGTGATTCCCGTTCGCGATGATGGTGCGCTTGATCTTGATGCATTTGAAACGTTGCTAAGCGAAAAAACCAAACTTGTTGCATGCGTACAGATTTCTAACGCTTTCGGCGTTATTAATCCTGTAAATAAACTCATAGAGTTGGTGCGTAAACTTAATCCAAAAACTAAAGTTTTAATCGATGGTTCCCAAGCCATCGTTCACGCCCCTGTCAATGTCACGGAGCTGGATGCGGATTTTTATGTCTTCACCGGCCATAAGCTCTACGGTCCCACGGGTATCGGTGTGCTATATGGCAAGTCTGAAGTGCTCGAATCCATGCCGCCATACCAGGGCGGCGGCGATATGATTGAACGTGTCAGCTTTGAAGGCACGACCTTCAAGGAACCTCCATATCGCTTTGAAGCCGGCACCCCCGCGATTGTCGAGGTGATCGGTCTCGGGGCCGCCATTGATTACGTGCAAAACGTGGGATACGAACACATCACCGCACACGAAGCGGCCTTGCGCAATTACGGCCATGAACGGCTAAAGGAAATCGACGGATTGAAACTCTATGGGCTGGGCACAGAAAAGACTGGCATATTCAGCTTCACCATGGATTGCGCCCACCCTAGCGACATCGGCATGATCCTCGACCAATGCGGCGTCGCCGTGCGCGCCGGGCATCACTGCTGCATGCCGCTGATGCAGCGCTTCGGCCTAGACGCCACAGTGCGCGCCTCTTTGGGGCTGTATTCTAATAGACAGGATATAGATCAACTGGTAGAAGGTCTGCACAAGGTAAAGGATATGCTCGGTTAATGTTTTAAACGTCATCCTGAACTTGTTTCAGGATCCATCGCGGAATACGAAAATGTATGTTTATATGCTCGCCAGCAAGAAATACGGCACAATTTATACGGGGGTGACATCGGACCTTGTCCGCAGAGTCTGGGAACACAAGCAAGGTATAGTCGAAGGGTTTACAAAACAGCATGATGTCAAAGATTTGGTCTATTATGAGCAGTTCGATGATCCTGAAAATGCTATAAGGAGAGAAAAGCAGATTAAAAATTGGAAACGCCAGTGGAAAATCAATGTGATTAACGAGTATAATCCGCACTGGGAAGATTTATACAACGGTATAGCTACGGGATAAATGGATCCCGGAACAAGTCCGGGAAGACTTAAAATGAGCAAGCAGCAAAAAAAGACAGAAAAAGAGCCATGCTCCCACGTTTATGACGAGCTGGCCGAACCGCAAGAGGCTAATGTCCCGCGTGAACATCCACTCTGGCCTTCGATGCTTGCCGCTCTCAAGGAAATATATGATCCCGAAATTCCAGTTAATGTCTATGAACTCGGTCTGATCTATGCGGTTCAGATCGTCCAAGAAAAGGACGGCGTTCACGATATCGAAGTTAAAATGACGCTGACCTCACCGGGCTGTCCGGTGGCACAGGAAATGCCTGGCTGGGTGCAGGGTGCATTGTTGCCGATCGACGGCGTCGGTGAAGTTGATGTAGAAATTATCTGGGACCCGCCATGGAGCCCGGCGATGATGGCCGAAACCGCCAAAATGCAACTCAATATGTTCCTGTAGGCACCAATGAACATCACAATCACAGACTCCGCTGCCGCGCAAATTAGAACCCTGATGGACAAAGCGCCGCAAGGTGCAATCGGTCTGCGCCTGAACGTCAAGACCACCGGCTGTTCAGGAAACTCCTATGCCATGGAATATGCAGACGAAAGTACCAAAGCCGATGACTGCATTGAGAGCAACGGCGTTGTGCTTTATATTCCGAAAATCTATTCATGGATGCTGATCGGCATGACCATTGATTACATCATCGATGAACTGGGAAACGCTCGTTTTGATTTCCAAAATCCCAACGAAACCGGCCGCTGCGGCTGCGGTGAAAGCTTTCATGTCGAACGAAAAGAAGAGGGCGAAAACGCCTAAAGCGTGCCTTCAAGTCTTCTGCGTCGCCGTCGCAAACGACCCACCACCCTGAGCGTGCTGCATCGTCGCACTATCCCCCGCATTACGCGGCCCGCCGACAAAATCCGCCGGGTTTCCAAAAGTCATAATCGGACGGTAACGGTTGCGTTTAAGGCCAAAAGATTCATGCGGAATATGCCCCAAACGAATATAACCATGCTCAAAGCCTCGATACCGTGTTGGCGGCATACTCATATAGCCGGAGCTGAAAGACCCCGAAGCTCCTTTCGATGCAGCTTGGCTTGCATATAATCCTGTACTCATTCTTCCTCCACCACTTTCAATTCAAATATTTCCGCCGCGACGCGAACCAGATCCTCACCTGACACTTCATTCTTATAGCCGCTGTAAAAATCGCCAAAACCGGACTCTTTAAATTTACGTAAAACATCTTCGTGTCCCGCAGAGGCTAACTCCTCCACAATTATACATATTTCCAGTAAAATCTCCAAATTTATGATCAAATGCTGCTCAAGAACCTCATGTAGCTCGCCATGGGGATCTGGCCGCTTTTTCCCCAGAAGCATAAGCTCCATCTCGCGCAAAGTTCCGATTATTGCAATAAGTTGATAGGGGCTGCACGTCTCGATATTTTCCGGCGCAACGATGTAACCCGTGCTGCGCGAGGCAATGGCCAAGCCGTTACTTCCCACACCGGAAACAAACTTAAGCTCGCCATTATAGCTCTTGATCGTTTCCCAAAGACGTTTTCCTTCCTCAGATTGTATTAAAATATCCAGATTTTGCGCCAAAAGATCTTTTTCATGCAAATGATCGTAATCCAGCGGTGCATGCTCGCGCTTGCCATCCATAAGCGGGATTTTAACCGGCTCCAGGATATTAATTTCACCGCTTTTCATCACCTGTACGTGCCCGCCAACAGTCTCGCCATTATAAAGTAGAGGCATATGTATGTGAAAACATGCATCCTCCTCACTCTCGCGCAGTTCAAATTTTGCATGATGTTTCAGGGTCTTGAAATGATGTCCCATCGCGCTGGCTCCGGAGTAGGGCGTTTTTGATGGGTCGGTAATGAACTTCACTTTGCGATAAGGGTAAAACGTCACATCACTATGAAACTCAATATAATCCATGACGTTATTTTCAGTTAAACGCAAACACCCATGCTGGATCAACAACTCCAAAGGGTGCTCCGATCCGTCCAGATAAAAATGATCCTCGCCATTACTGATATAGTGCAGTGCAAAATAAGGAAACATGCCTTTGTTACACAGCAAATAATGTCCGTACCCGTCTAAAAATTGCAAATCGCGGACCCAGAGATCATAACCCGGGCCGTCAAACAGCCCGCCAAAGGCCGGATCAGAAACCTCTTTGATGAATTTCTTGGTTTCGTATGTGTCTAAAATCTGCCAATCATTGCTATCGGCCATAATAAATCCCTATACTTAAGCCTTTAAAATACACCAATTTTATGACTTATGCAGTTCTTTGTGTCGCTACGGCTTTATTTTTCGCTTCAAGAGCAGCCTCAATAACCTCCGGACCTGCACCATCTTCATAAGGAAGCGTACTTAGGGCTTGTTTCCAAGCTTTCGCACCGGCTTGATGGTGATATAGCCCCAAAATATGACGTGTGATCGATTTAATAGGGGCGCCATATTTATCGGCCTGCTCTTGCGCATAATGCACCATTTTTCGGGCAATCTCATCTCGGTTCAGAAGGGGTTCATTTCCAAAGACTGCCTGTTCAATCTCGGCTAGAAAATAAGGATTTGAATAAGCTTCACGACCGATCATAACGCCATCAAGCCGATCACATTGCGCCAATATTGTGCCCGTATCGGTAATCCCGCCATTCAAGATGATGCGCAGTTCGGGATATTTATTCTTAATTGCTGCCACACGCTCATAATCCAGCGGCGGTACCTCACGGTTTTTCTTCGGTGAAAGCCCTTGCAGCCAGGCTTTGCGCGCATGAATGATAAAGGTCTCACAGCCCGCATTGGCCACTATGCTGACAAACCGATCGAGAAACGCAAAATCATCCTGCTCGTCAATGCCAATGCGGCATTTTACGCTAACAGGAATATCCACGGCCCCGATCATCGCTCTAACGCAATCAGAAACCAAATCCGGCTCTTTCATCAAGCAGGCCCCAAAAGCGCCCTTCTGTACGCGTTCGGAAGGACATCCGCAATTCAGGTTGATTTCATCGTAACCTGAGCGGGCAACTATATCTGCGCAGTATGCCAGATCCTCAGGCTCAGATCCGCCAAGCTGAAGCGCCACCGGATGCTCGCTCTCATCAAAACGCAAGAACCGTTCGCGATCACCATGCAACAGTGCGCCCGTTGTGATCATTTCAGTATAAAGCCGAACATGCGGGGCAATCAGTCTATGAAAATACCGGCAATGCCGATCCGTCCAATCCATCATCGGCGCTACAGAAATTTCAGGTAAATCCTTCATGGCAGGAGTTTTAGCGCGATGCTTGCCTTATTCGCAACGATTTTCATCAATAGACCATTGCGTTTTTAATCTGCGCCGCGCTAAAAATACATATGCGTATTCTAATTCTCACACTCTGGATTCTGATTTTTTCACTGCCTGTAGCAGCGCAAGAGCCTTCCAAAGCTTTCCGCACGACGGATTTGCCGTTGCCGCGTTTTGTATCCTTGCACTCAGGCGAGGTTTATGTTCGCTCCGGTCCAGGGCAGAAATACCCGGTGCAATGGATCTTGAAAAAGAAAGGCCTTCCGCTTGAAATCATCCTTGAATATGACATTTGGCGCAAAGTGAAAGATTATGACGGCCACGAAGGCTGGGTTCATAAATCCTTGCTCAGTGGACGGCGCACAGGTTTTATTCACAACGATAAAACGGTTTCCATCCACAGAAAACCTAATGATAAAAGTAAGATACATGCATATCTTGAGCCAGAGGTTTTAGTTGAAATTGAGCAGTGCGTCGAAGGCTGGTGCCACGTTAATGCGTCCGGGTACAAGGGCTGGCTGCCACAAAAATTCATTTGGGGTGTTTACGAAGACGAAGAATTCGATTAGTCTTTTACATGCAGTTGATTCTGCGCCCTCCACAGTATCTATCCACAGTTTTATCCACAAACCCAGTTCGAGTGAGCCTCCAGCCCCAAGGCCCGTTTTTTGTATGTTTGCATTAACCAATAAGCCCGACATGGGCGCGCGTTTATATTCTGGTTTGATCCGCATGGCCACAGATCCATCGCGCGGCACTGACGGTATGAAACTTATCCAGCATATCGCCGGCGTACTTGTGGAAACCTATTTGGTATTTGACGAGCCTGATAAGGCAATGGAAGCCAGCCTACAGGAGCTTTCCGGCATGATGGGCTGTCGCCCCGCAGCCGGAGCTCTGGGGCAGGGCGTCCTGCCGCCTGCAAATATAATCGATTTGGAAACGGAAAAAGGCCGCGCCGCCGCACGCGCATTTTTTGAAGAATGGCTGGATTGCGCCTTTGAATTTCATAAGCTGATGTTGGTAATCGTTCACAATATTCTCATAAGCTGGGAAGCCGAAGGCTTGCCGCGCGCTGAAAGCCTGCGTTTGCTCATCGAATGCGTTCACAAAGCTATGGGGTTTGAGCTTGCCGCCCAGGAACTCTGCGATGTCGTCATTGATCGTAAAGTCGCCTCCGAGGGCTGGGGGCTGGGCGACTGCATCGCGTCGTTGAGCGCTGTTGCCGGACGCCGCCTTGCGCTGTCTCTTAACACCGATGCCTGCATGATCTTTCGAGGCTGTAACTTGCCGGATAATCTCGATCATGTTGTTTTTGTCATGACACAAGAAGCTGTACGTCTCGGCGTACCTGCTGGCACAGATTGGCGGTTTGGCCTGGCGGCCAATGACGTGCCGGTCAATGCACCCCTCGATCTGATTTTCGGCATCGAGCCATATTGCCAGAGCTTCTTCAATGCCATCAATATGAACTGTCAATACGACCAGTCGGTATCCTGCGCCAAAGCTGCCGGGCGTATGCTTGCCGTGGCTGCAGGCGGCGAAGTTCCCGAAATGGAACCGGCAATTGCCAAACCCTTGGCTATGGCGGCGATGACCGAGACTTATAAATCGGTCTGCATGGAACACGAAATCGTTTCTCTTTAACCCCTGTATTCTATCCACCGATAGATGTCTGACAGGGCTTGCACCTCGTCCTGAATCTTCTTATAAATCAATATAGTTTTCACAAACCAGATTGGGTGATTCATGACTTCTAATCTCCACGCAGGACACCAACAATCCAGCTATAGTTACGAAGAGATTATTAAATGCGGCGAAGGTGAGCTGTTTGGGCCGGGAAACGCCCAGCTTCCGCTTCCGCCCATGCTGATGTTTGACCGCATCACTTACGTCTCCGAAGATGGCGGCGAATACGGCAAAGGCCAGATCATTGCCGAGTTTGATATTAAGCCGGACCTTTGGTTTTTTGCCTGCCACTTTAAAGGTGATCCCGTTATGCCCGGCTGTTTGGGGCTTGATGCGCTCTGGCAGCTCACCGGATTTTTCCTCGGCTGGACCGGCGCTGAAGGCTCCGGCCGTGCGCTGGGAATAGGGGAGCTGAAATTCACCGATCAGGTTTTGCCGAGCACAAAACTCGTGCGCTATATCGTCGATTTCAAACGCGTGATTAACCGCAAGCTTGTTCTGGGCGTTGCTGATGGCAAACTCGAAGCCGACGGACAAGTCATTTACGAGGCCAAAGACATGAAAGTCGGCCTGTTCGATAATTCCAAAGGGTAAATTTTTAGTGTTTAGTTTGTAGTTTTTAGAATTTTGACGAACTAAACATGAGAAGCTATAAACTACAAACTAAGAGCTAAAAACCATGAGACGCGTTGTTATTACAGGCATAGGGATTGTTTCCTGCATCGGGAATAATCAGGAAGAGGTTCTCGCCAGCCTAAAGGCCGGAAAGTCGGGCATCACAGCTGATGAAACCTACGTCGAAATGGGCTTTCGTTCGCAAATATCAGGCAAGCCCAATATCGATCTGGCCGAAAATATCGACAAACGCCTCTGGCGTTTCATGGGCGATGCAGCCGGTTATGTGCACCTGTCAATGGAACAAGCTATCAAAGATGCTGGACTGGAACAATCCGATATATCGAACGAACGCACCGGCATTATCGTCGGCTCCGGCGGGCCGTCAACTCGCGCTCAGGTTGCCGCCGCAGACATTACCCGCGAAAAAGGCCCCAAACGCGTCGGCCCGTTTTCTGTGCCCAAGGCCATGTGCTCAACCACCTCGGCCACCGCTGCAACCAACTTCCAAATTAAAGGCGTGAATTATTCAATCTCCTCAGCCTGTTCAACTTCGTCCCACTGCATCGGCAATGCCGCAGAAATGATCCAGTGGGGTAAACAGGACATCATGTTCGCCGGCGGCGGAGAAGAACTCGACTGGACGCTTTCCGTTCTCTTTGACGCTATGGGGGCAATGAGCTCCAAATATAACGACACGCCGGAAAAGGCCGCCCGTGCCTATGACGTTGACCGCGATGGCTTTGTTATCGCCGGGGGTGGCGGTATTCTGGTTCTCGAAGAGCTCGAACACGCACGTGCACGCGGCGCCAAAATCTACGGTGAAATCATCGGCTATGGTGCAACCTCCGACGGCGCCGACATGGTCGCGCCGAGCGGGGAGGGGGCCGTGCGCTGCATGCGCCAGGCGCTGTCCACCATCAAAACGCCCGTGACCTATATCAACACCCACGGCACCTCAACGCCTGTGGGCGATATCACTGAAATCAACGCGATCAAGGAAGTCTTCGAACCTCTCGATCAGGATATGCCCCATATCAGCGCCACCAAATCCATGACTGGCCATTCCCTCGGCGGAACCGGCGTACAGGAGGCGATTTATTCCCTGTTGATGATGCAGCATAATTTCGTCGCCCCCTCGATCAATATCGAAAACCTCGACGAAGGCGCCGCCGGCCTGCCCATCGCCCGCGAGCGCGTCGACGACGTCAACCACGAAACCGTGATCTCCAACAGCTTTGGCTTCGGCGGCACCAACTGCACCCTCGCCATGAGCAAGTTTAAGGATGAGTAAATTGAACCACAAAGTTAAACGAGGGCAGAAAAAGTTATTTATTCTCGGAAGGATAACCCTTCTTTTTTACGCTTTTGTTTTTTTATCTGCATGTGAGAATTTTTTTGGCAATGAAACCGTCATGTCACCCGGCATGAGAATAAGGGCCGAAAATAAAAACGGAACGATAGAGATAGAATCGGGGAAGGGGCGCTACAGAACGCTTAGATGGAACAATGAAGAAGTCACCGTAAAAATGTGGCCACGTACGAAGCGATGGGATGGGAGTCTTGGTTTATATTTGCCAGGCCACACCAAAGAATTGCATCTTGTTTTACAAGAAGGGCAACAGCATTTCCCTTCCGAAGAAAACGCGCTTGAGTGGATCAAGCGCCGTCAGTCCCAGTGGAACGGACGTCTGGATTTTGTATATAATTCTGACGGCATTGTAGTTGGATGGGAATATCAAGTCGCTCCGGATGGGAGTGAAGGGGGACCAGATAGTGCTCTTATTCTGGAATTGTGGGAAATTATAATTAATGAAAAAACGCCCGAAAATTTGCAAGGCGCACAGAACAAGCGGGTACACGTTAAGTATTAAGGTTAAGGATTAAACAAACATGCCAGAGTATATAGAGTGGAAGGGTATAAAAATAATTGATAGGAGATTGCTTGATGAAGCAAAATCCATGAAGCCGTTAATGGTTCACTTGGTTATAGCTGTTTCTTTTACCTATATCTTACTTTTTGCATCTAATATTTTTGTTGATGGTTTTTCTTTTACTAGGGGTCTGGAGGATTCGATCCAGGGCGTCATAATAGCTTTTTCCTATGTACCTTTTCTTCTTGTTTTTGCCTTTTTAGATCCGGTCGTATTTTGTGGGCTTTTGGGTATAATTTTGTTTTTTTTCTTGGCTGTAAAATATAAAGCTCATTGGTTTTCGTACATCTTTTCAACGCTATCGTTTTTATTGGAGACATTACTCGCAAATGGACTGTCAGGTACGTGAACATGAATACTGAATGAATCGCGAAGATGCAAAGTCGCCAAGCGCCCGGTATGCTTTGTGCCTTTGAGACTTCGCGATGGTTTTGAAAGACTAAATATATGAATGATTTAATGAAAAACAAAAAAGGCCTGATTATGGGCGTGGCCAACGACCACTCCATCGCATGGGGCATGGCCAAAGCGCTGCACGAAGCCGGCGCCGAAATGGCCTTCACTTACCAAGGCGAAGCTTTCGGTAAACGCGTGAAACCTCTGGCCGAGAGCATTGGCTCAGATGTGTTGATCGATTGCGATGTAACCTCTGAGGATAACCTCGACGAAGTTTTTTCCACGCTTGAGGATAAATGGGGCAAGCTTGACTTCCTCGTCCATGCCATCGCCTATTCCGACAAGAATGAGCTGCAAGGCCGCTATGTGGATACCACGTTGGATAACTTCCTCAAAACCATGCATATCTCATGCTATTCCTTTACCTCGGTCATGCGCCGGGCCAAGGAACTGATGAAAGACGGCGGTAGCGCGCTCACGCTCACCTATTACGGCGCGGAAAAAGTCATGCCCAATTACAATGTTATGGGCGTTGCAAAAGCCGCGTTGGAAGCCTCCACCCGTTACCTTGCTGCCGATCTGGGGCCGGATAATATCCGCGTCAATGCTGTTTCCGCTGGTCCTATGCGCACACTGGCCGGCGCAGTGATTGGCGGCGCTCGCACCACGTTTAAATATTGCAACGCTGCCGCGCCTTTAGGCCGCCCGGTTGAGCTCGACGAACTGGGTGGAACCGCGCTGTATCTGCTTTCAGACCTGTCCAGCGCCGTCACCGGCGAAACCCACTATGTCGATTGCGGCTTCAACGCCATGGGCATGGCCCCACATGAGGCGTTGGCGAAACTGTAACTCTACCGTCATTGCGAGGAGCTTTGCGACGAAGCAATCCATCTATGAAACAACCGGCAATCTATATCGTTGCCAATCGTAAAAACGGCACAATCTACACAGGCGTAACATCTGATTTAGTCGCCAGAATTTACCAGCATAAAAACGAAACCCTTGAAGGGTTTAGCACAAAACACGATTGCAAAAAATTGGTGTATTACGAACTGTTTACAGAGATGGAAGCGGCTATTTTAAGAGAAAAGCAAATTAAAGGCAGTTCTCGAAAAAAGAAAATACAGCTTATTGAAGCAATGAATCCAGATTGGTTCGATCTGTATGAGCGGATAGTGTAAGAGATGGATTGCTTCCCCCTGATCAAGTCTGGGGTCGCAATGACGAATAAAACTTAGTGAACAGAAAATAGCCCGTCCTGCAGCACATCCGGCGCGTCTGAGAAAAAACCATCCACGCCCCAACTTTGCAGGAACCGTGCGCGGTCCGGGTCGTTGATCGTATAGGCCAGCACCGGCTTTTCTAATTCCAAAGCCTGTTCGACCTGTTCCCGCGTGCAGATCCGTCCATCCAGATTGACCGTCGAAACCTGTAAATACTCCGCAAGCTCTCGCCAGTTTTCCGGCCATTCTTCTGGCAATAAAAACCCGCGCGCCCAATCCGCCGCCATATCCAGCGCCGTTTCCAGGCACACATGCTGGAACGAGGAAATGAGCAACCGCTCATGGTCGTCCCAAATCCCCGACAACACATCCAGCGCCACTTCCGCCGTCTCTTTCTCCCGACCGGGGCAGGGCTTGATCTCGACATTCACTCCTAAATTCCGCTCGATCAGTACATCGACCGCTTGTTCGAGCGTCGGAATGCCAACGCCGATAAAGCTTTCGCCAAACCAACTTCCAGCATCAAGCTGACGAATATCTTCATAATTCATATCGGCCACAGCGCCACTAACACCCGTAATGCGCTCCAAATCCTCATCATGAAACAGAATCGGCACCTGATCCTTGGTTAGCTTCACATCGAACTCCACCCATTCCACACCCATATCCGCCGCCGTATGCAGACCTTCCAGCGTATTTTCCGGCGCATAGGCTGCGCATCCGCGGTGGCCAATGATTTGAGGAGGGAATAACATCCTGTTTCCTTTTTGTTGAACGCCCGGCTTACAACTATCCTGCAAGGGTCGCTGTCATCTTCACAGAAACAAAATATCAGGATAAAAAGCAAGCCACAAATGCAGACTATTTTGAAGAATAGTCGCAAAAAAACAAAAGGACGCAAAATAATAAAAATTAAATAGTAATTCAAGAAAAAAATATTTAGGATCTAGGCATTGCGTATTTGTTGTTTTAACCTAGGGAGATCCTCAACATGTTTTTCAATCCGTATATTCATATGCTGGATGCTTTGGCACAAGCGCCTTCGCCAGCCCAGCCCGACCAGTCGCCACAGCAAAAAGGCTACGCATCGCAAGACGCCGAGCCACCTTATGCATCATACTATCCGCAGCAGGCGAATCAGTCTTATGCAGCCGCGCCTTACGCGTATTACCCGCAAGCCGGTCAATATTACGCTCCGGCACAATCAGCGGCATACGCGCCTTATGCATCCTACTATCCGCAGCAGGCGAATCAGTCTTATGCAGCCGCGCCTTACGCGTATTACCCGCAAGCCGGTCAATATTACGCTCCGGCACAATCAGCGGCATACGCGCCTTATGCATCCTACTACCCGCAGCAGGCGAATCAGTCTTATGCAGCCGCGCCTTACGCATATTACCCGCAAGCCGGTCAATATTACGCTCCGGCGCAATCAGCGGCATACGCGCCTTATGCATCCTACTACCCGCAGCAGGCGAATCAGTCTTATGCAGCCGCGCCTTACGCATATTACCCGCAAGCCGGTCAATATTACGCTCCGGCACAATCAGCGGCATACGCGCCTTATGCACCTTATGCATCCTACTACCCGCAGCAGGCCAACCAACCCTATGTCGACTATCTGACGGCATCGGCATCTCCACAGGCATACGCAGCGTATCAGGGTTATAACAACCCGGCGTATTCATATGTGGCTCCTGTGAATATTGGTGAAAGTGACAGCGCCTATGAAATCCAAGCCGAAATGCCGGGTGTTGCGGACGAAAGCATTGAGGTCTATGTGCGCGATGGCTTGCTGAACATTCGTGGCTATGCTGAGCAAGAAGCTCCGGAACATAACGGTCAGCTCCACTGTGCAGAGCGGCACGCCGGTGTTTTCGAGCGCGCAATTCCGCTAAACGCGCAGATTGACGACAGCGCGATCAAAACGACAGCATGCAACGGCGTCGTACGCGTTGTCGTGCCGAAGAGCAAGAAAAAAAGCTCTAAAGCATCATCTAGTGGAGCACGCCGTATTACTCCTGCAAACAAGGCCGCGTAATATATTCGCCTAAAAATACGCTTTGTGCGTAAAAACCCTGAAAGCCGATTGTGTAAAAGCAGTCGGCTTTTTTATGCTATTCGCTTTTTTATGCTGTTCGTAAGTCATTCAACTTAAAAACTCTGCAGGCCCGCAAATGAAGCCGTTTCTCAAAAGTGTCATGCCCGTCCACTTAAAATAATACAAGCGGGCATTCGGAAAGTTTAAACGACCGAATCCCCTCCTTCACGGGACGACATTATCGAACTACGCTTCCTTGCGTTCGCGCTCTTCCTGCTCGATAATTTCGCCGGTTTCCTGATCAACACGCTTCATGGAAAGCTTGATTTTGCCGCGATCATCAATCCCCAGCAACAGGACCTTAACCTCATCACCTTCATTCACTACATCGGTGGTATTGGCAGTACGCGCATCTTGCAGCTCGGAAATATGAACCAGCCCGTCTTTCGCACCCATGAAGTTCACAAACGCACCGAAATCAACAGTCTTTACGACTTTACCAGTATAAACTTCACCCACTTCCGGCTCGTCCGTCAGATCTTTGATCCATTTCACAGCTGCATCGATAGATTCTTGATTAGACGCGGCAACCTTGATCGTGCCGTCATCTTCCACATCCATCTTAACGCCTGTGGTTTCAGTGATTTCACGAATAACCTTACCGCCTGTGCCAATCACATCGCGGATTTTATCAACCGGAATTTTCAGTGATACGATCTGCGGCGCATGCTCGTTTAGCTCGGCACGTGCTTCGGTCAGCGCCTTGGCCATCTCACCAAGAATGTGAATGCGCCCGTCTTTGGCCTGTGCCAGTGCGATTTTCATGATTTCCTCAGTGATCGAGGTAATCTTTATATCCATCTGCAAGGCAGTAATGCCGTTTTCGGTTCCGGCGACCTTAAAGTCCATATCGCCCAAATGATCTTCATCACCCAGAATATCGGATAGAACCGCAAAATCATCACCTTCCTTGATCAAGCCCATCGCAATCCCAGCAATTGGCGCTTTCAGGGGCACACCCGCATCCATGAGTGCCAGAGACGTCCCGCAAACAGTCGCCATAGAAGATGAACCGTTACTTTCAGTAATCTCGGAAACGCTGCGTATCGTGTACGGGAAATCCTCAGCCGATGGCAAAAGCGGATGAATGGCGCGCCATGCCAGTTTCCCATGACCGATCTCTCTGCGTCCCGGAGGGCCCATACGGCCAGCCTCGCCAACGGAATAGGGTGGGAAGTTGTAATGCAGCAAGAAACGCTCACGATATTCACCTTCCAAACAGTCCATGATCTGCTCGTCCTGACCGGTCCCGAGCGTTGCAACGACAAGCGCCTGCGTTTCACCGCGTGTAAACAAAGCAGAGCCGTGTGTGCGCGGCAGAACGCCGACTTCTGCAACAATAGGACGCACAGTCTTGGTGTCGCGCTCATCAATGCGTTTACCTGTTTTCAGGATGGAGCCGCGTACAACATCGGCTTCCAGAGATTTAAACTTCGCGGTGATGATCTTGTCATCAATGCCGGCCTCTTCATTCGCAAAGGCTTCAATCGCTGCATTGCGGACTTCGCCAACAGCCGCTTGACGCTCAAGCTTGTCAGTAATGCCATAGGCTTTTTCAACATCGCCCGCAAATTTGGTTTTGATGTCAGCCTCAAGTTTCTTGATGCTTTCCGGCGTTTCTTCAATGTCCCACGGGTCTTTCGCGGCCATTTCCGCCAGTTCTATAATACCATTGATCACAGATTGATAGGCTTTGTGACCGGCGCTCACCGCGCCCAGCATCACTTCTTCAGAAAGCTCCTGAGCTTCGGATTCAACCATCAACACGCCTTCGTTCGTACCCGCAACAACCAGATCCAGATCGGTTTCGCCAACCTCAGACATAGCCGGATTGATCAGATATTCACCGTCTTTGTAGCAAACACGTGCGCCGCCAATTGGTCCCATAAACGGAATGCCGGAAATCGTCAGCGCTGCAGAACAACCCACCATAGCAATCATGTCCGAGTCGTTTTCCAGATCATGAGAAATCACCGTTGCCACAACCTGCACTTCGTTCAGGAATCCTTTTGGAAACAGCGGACGAATTGGCCGGTCGATCAAGCGTGAGGTCAGCGTTTCTTTCTCGGAAGGACGCGCCTCGCGTTTGAAAAAGCCGCCAGGAATTTTCCCGGCAGCATATGTTTTTTCCTGATAGTGAACGGAAAGTGGGAAGAAATCCTGCCCTTCTTTCACGCTTTTGGATGCAGTCACGCAGCACAAAACAGAAGTTTCACCAATGGTGGCCAGCACGCTGCCATCGGCCTGACGTGCGATTTTCCCTGTTTCCAGAGTGAGAGTTTTTCCTGCAAAATCAATTTCTTTGCGATAGACTTTAAACATTGAGTTTACCTTTCATATGTCTGTTTTGTTCCCGACGTCATTCCGGCGCAGGCCGGAATCTTTTTCCTGTATGTTCCAAGATCCCGGCTTTTGCCGGGATGACGTCACGGGGGTATGAATGTTTCGGGAACCAAAGTGGGGTGGACTGTAAATTGGATATTGGATTTTTAGAATGCTGGAATGTTAGAAAACACAAAAATCAATTTTGAAAAGTCCAATATTCTAACATTCCAATGTCCAACCTCCAATTTACGGTCAACCTCACAAGTTTCCCCTTTTCAATTGCGCGTGAGAGTGGCATGATCCGCCCCGAAAGTCAAAGAATCTTTTACCGCGAATAAACACGAATAGACACGAATAAGAAAAATATTTATTTGTGTTTATTAGCGTTCATTCGTGGTTTTTAACAAAGGAAGCAAAATGAACACACTCGTCCTCCTCCGGCACGGCCAGAGCCAGTGGAATCTGGAGAATAAATTCACAGGCTTTCACGATGTGGATTTGTCTGAGAAAGGCGTTGAAGAGGCCCGTCAGGCCGGCGAGCAAATCAAACGCGCCGGTATTGAGTTTGACCAGGTTTTTACCAGCACGCTAACCCGTGCCAATCGTACAGCTAGGCTGGCCTTGGAAGCAGCCGGGCAGGGCGCTTTGATCGACACCATGACCTTTCACGATGATCTACGCGAACGCGACTACGGCGATCTAACCGGGCTGAACAAGGACGAAACCCGCGCCAAATACGGGGACGAACAGGTCCATATCTGGCGCCGATCTTATGATACGAGGCCTCCCGGCGGTGAATGCCTGCAGGATGTGGTTGAAAACCGCGTTCGCCCATACTATGAGGTCAATATCAAGCCGTTGCTCGATGACGGGAAAAACGTCCTTATTGCCGCCCATGGCAACTCCTTGCGCGCCATGTTGATCATCCTTGGCGTTGAAACGCCGGAAAGCATTAATGATGCGGAGATTCCAACCGGCCAGCCTTTGGTATTTGAACTGGATGAAGGCGAGATCAAAGCCCGCTATTTCCTGCATGAAAAACAGGCCGCTTAAGGTTTACCAGCGACAATTGAAATGCTCGAATGAAGGGCCTTTCGCGCCCAAAGCCTTTTGAAGGATGCGGGCAGGTTCAAAACGATTATTGTACCAAAGCCGCTCATTTAAACTGCGAACAGCATTATAATCCTCAGGCGCGCGTGATTGCGTGGCGCCGTTTGGCGGTGCGAGGTAATTCTGAAGCGCACTTAAAAATTTCTTCGCATCCCAAGCATTTTTAATTTCATCTGGCGGGCTGTAAAACATGATGTTTTCATCCATCTCCCGACCGTATTTATCAAGCCACCCTTGCGTTTGCGCCACTACATCCCTTTCGCAATCGTCTTTAGGTTCGTCATTCCCGTGAAAGAGAGATTGTAACGATGGTTGTATAGGAACCGGTCGAAAAGTAGGGATCTTTGTAGAGCACCCTGAAAATAAAGTGCTGAGGGATGTGATGCCGGCCAAGGCAGTAACTTTAAGCAGGGATGGCGTTTCCATGGCTGCCTCCTAAAATTTGCCATAAGATAAACTCTGTGTTTGCAAAATTGCAAGAAAAAAGCGCCTCCCATAAGAAAAGCGCTCTTTTAAACTCAATAAGCTATTGTAAATTAACGGCGAATGCCCAGACGTTTAATCAAATCCTGATAACGCGCTTCGTCTTTACCTTTCAGGTAATCCAGCAATTTACGGCGCTTGGCGACCATGGCCAGCAGGCCGTGACGGCTGTGAAAGTCCTTTTTATGCTGCTGCATATGAGCAGACAACTCGTTAATACGGGTAGTTAGAATGGCCACCTGAACTTCCGGCGAACCTGTGTCACCCTTTTTCGTAGCGTATTCTTCAATGGTTTTTGCCTTTTTCTCGGCAATATTGGCACTAATCGACATCGTTTTCTCCTTTCAAAATTGTCATTTCGAGCGAAGCAAGAAATCTCAAGCAATTACGTGAGATCCCTCACATACGTTCGGGATGACATCTGTTACATGTTAAAAACGCGAACCGGCTGTATATTCGGCCCCTTGCGCTCTACCAAAGCAACAGCTCTGCCTTGAAACATCGCAATCGCTATATGGTCGTTTTCCAGCCCGATTTGTTTCAATCGTTCAAAATCAGGTCTGGCGACAAAGGACACAGTCTGTCCGTTACGAAACTTCGCCATTTCACCCTCTTTAATGGCCAGAGCCGGGATGTCGTCCAGCACGGTCTCAAGAGGAAGTAAAGCTTCGCGCGCTTTATCCCCCATTTCTTCAAGCTTTTCAAGAGAAATCACATTTTTCTCGCTAAAAGGGCCAACAGCTGTCCGCCGCAGCGCCGAAACATAGCCGTACGTGCCCAGCTTTTCAGCCATATCCCGCGCCAACGAACGCACATATGTGCCTTTCCCGCATGTCATAATGAAGTCACTCGATGTCATCCCCTTATTATTCCCTCTCCCTTGAGGGGGAGGGTTAGGGTGGGGGTGTTGCATTTTAAGACTCTCAATAAAAACCTCCCGCGCTTTCAGTTCAACCTCTTCGCCGCCACGCGCCAGATCATAAGCCCGCTGCCCGTCAATTTTAATGGCGGAGAATTTCGGAGGAATCTGCTCAATCTCACCGGTAAATTCCGCAAGCAACGCTTCAATCGTCTCGGGAGTAGGGCACACATCTGAAATTGCGATCGTTTCGCCTTCCGAGTCATCGGTGTCGCGCTGCTCCCCCCACGTCACCGTGAATTCATAAGTTTTTAGCCGGTCTTGTGCAAACGGAATCGTCTTCGTCGCCTCGCCTAGTGCAATCGGCAAAACCCCGGTCGCCAGCGGGTCCAGCGTCCCGGCATGCCCGGCCTTTTGCGCATTGAGAATGCGCCGCACCTTTGCCATCGCTTGTGTGGAAGTCAACCCGAGGGGCTTGTCGAGATTGATCCACCCGTTAATCTTATCGCCTTTTTTCCGCCGCCCCATGATTTATTCCTCAGGCAGGTGAACTGTGCGCAGGAGATCATCAATCCTCTGCGCCTCGTCAAAACTTTCATCGCGTACAAAACGAACTTTAGGGGTGAATTTCATATCAAGTTGGCGGTTAATTTCCTTTTGAAACACATGCGCTTCTTCATTCAGGGCAGGCAAAATCGTATCCATATCTACCCCGCCCAGTGACATCACATACACCTTGGCTTGCTTTAGATCGGGTGTCACCCGCACCTCGGTCACGCTCACCCGGCCCGCGTCTAGCAAAGCTTCACGGTGAAAATGCCCGCGGTTCATCGTTTCGGCTATAATATGGCGAAGCTGCTCGCCAACCCGAAGCTGGCGCTGTGATGGCCCTTTATTATGTGTGTGATGTGAACTCATAACTTCTTTTCCGTCGTCCCGCGGCTTGACCGCGGGATCTCTCGCATTTAGTTGTTTATATCTTCATACAAACCCCGCCATTGCGGGTTACGTTTGTTGATTAAGTCGAGCTTCCACTGTCGTCGCCATTCTTTAAGGCGTTTTTCTCGCCGTATGGCCTGGGCGTAGCTATCATATTCCTCAAAATAAACCAGTTTGGTTAAGTTGTATTTTTTCGTAAAGCCTTCCTGCAATTTGTGTTTGTGCTGGTAAATTCTATGTCGCAGGCTCGTGGTTATGCCGATATACAGCGTACCGTCTTTTTTGTTGCTCAGAATATAAATATAGCCTTTTTTCTGCATCTGTTTTTTAGCAGATCCCGCGGTCGAGCCGCGAGATGACGTATAGGATTAAGTCACCGTCCGTGCTTCCTCGATGACCTCAAAGCATTCGATCACATCGCCCTCTTTAATGTCGTCGTAATTCTCAAACGCCATCCCGCACTCGGTGCCTTCCTTAACCTCTTTGACTTCGTCCTTAAAGCGCTGCAGCGTTTTCAGCTTGCCTTCATGGATCACCACGTCGTCGCGCAGCAGACGAACGCCCGCCCCGCGCTTGACGATGCCCATATCCACCATACATCCGGCCACTTTCCCGACCTTGGTGATATTGAACACCTGTAGGATTGTGGCATTGCCAATATATTCTTCGCGTTGCAAGGGAGAGAGCATGCCCGACAGGATCGCCTTGGCATCATCGATCACATCGTAAATCACGTTGTAATAGCGAATATCGACGCCTTCGCGGGTGGCCAGATCGCGCGCCTGCGCGTTGGCCCGTACGTTAAAGCCGATAATCACGCCGCCGGAAGCGCGCGCCAGCTTTACATCGCTCTCAGTGATCCCGCCAACGCCGGTATGCAGCGCCTGCACCTCAATATCGTCGTTCTCTGCAACCATTTTATCGAAGGATCCCAAAATCGCTTCGACAGAGCCATGCACATCGCCTTTAACAATAACGGGCAGGGCAGTCTTCTGCCCAGCTTCACGCGCGGCCAGCAGATCATCAATCGTCGTGCGCCCTTTGACAGCGGCAACAGCTTGCATCTCACGGCGTTTACGCTGGCGATATTCGCTAATCTCGCGCGCTTTACCTTCATCAGGCGTTACACTAACCAAATCACCGGAATCGGGCACACCGTTCAGACCAAGAACCTCAACCGGCTGCCCCGGAATGGCTTTTTCAACGTTTTTACCCTGATCATTGATCAACGCACGCACTTTACCGAATTCTGCGCCCGCGACAAAAACATCGCCAATGTGCAGCGTTCCATTTTGCACCAGCACGGTCACAACCGGACCACGGCCTTTTTCCAGCTTGGATTCTATAACCACGCCCTGCGCTTCGCGGTTCGGGTTGGCTTTAAGTTCCAGCACTTCAGCTTGCAGCAAGATCGCTTCTTCCAGTTTATCCAGATTGGTTTTCTGCTTGGCAGAGACTTCTACACATTGCACATCCCCGCTCAGCTCTTCGACAACCACTTCATGCTGCAACAACTCGGTCTTCACCTTCATCGGATCGGCCGCAGGCAGGTCAATTTTGTTTACCGCAATAATAATAGGCACCTTCGCCGCCTTGGCATGGTTAATTGCTTCAATCGTTTGCGGCATCACGCTGTCTTCAGCAGAAACCACAATCACGCAAATATCCGTAACATTGGCACCGCGTGCGCGCATTTCTGTAAAAGCCGCGTGTCCGGGTGTATCAAGGAATGTAATCTTTTCACCGGATTCCATATGGACCTGATAAGCACCAATATGCTGGGTAATCCCACCAGCCTCACCGGAAACAACATTGGTTTGACGCATTGCATCCAGCAGCGAGGTCTTTCCATGGTCGACATGGCCCATAATAGTCACAACCGGCGGACGCGAAACCAAATCTTCCGGCTTGTCCTCAACACCGCTCAGGCCTTCTTCAACATCGGCCTCGGTCACGCGCTTGATTGTATGACCAAACTCACCAATCACCAGCTCCGCCGTGTCCGCATCAATACTCTGTGTTACAGTTGCCATCACGCCGAGTTTCATAAGCGTTTTGACAACCTCTCCCGTTGGCTCCGTCATTCTGTTAGCGAGTTCGCCCACAGTAATAACTTCAGGCACAACCACTTCACGAAAAACCTTCTGTGCAGGCTCCTTCGGTCCCTTTGCCGCCATACGGGCTTTTTCACGCGCCCGGCGCTGCGCCGCCATCGACATCCCGCGATCACGGTCAAAGTCGCGATTTAAGGCCTGAGTTACAGTCAGGCGGCCCCCGCGTCTATCTTCGGCAGTCTTGGGTGGAGCTTTAGGCGCAGCCTTTTTAAGCTTGTCGCGATAATTTTCCGCCATAGAATCTTCACCGAATTTTGCTCTTCGCGTTGTGCTTGGGTCATCGGGGTTGGGAGGGATAACCGGGGCATTCGCTTGAATATCTGCGGCTTTTTTGGATTCTTCAGCTTCTATGCGCTCAAGCTCTTCCAGTTCTTTTTCGCGCGCGGATTTTTCGGCCTGCTCTTTATTGGCGGCTTCTTCCTTTTTCTTATCTTCAATTGTGGTACGCCGTTTCGGTAAAGAGCTTTTCGTCTTACCGCCATCGGCCAGCGCTTTCTCAAGCGCTTTCGCCCGCGCCTCACGTTCGGCGTCTGAAAGATGAGCATCACTTTGCGGGCCACTGTCCTGTGGTGCAGAGGCTGGTGCTGGCGCTCTTTTACGGCGTACTTCAACGGCAACGGTTCCTGGTGCGATGCCCGGTCTTGGGGTTGGCGCACCGCCTTTCAGGCTTAAAGTCCCGCCAAGGCTCAAGGTCTTCTTTCCACCTTCTTTCTTTTGGTCGTCGCTGTCTTTGTTTTTCGTTTCGCTCATAGTCTCTTCAAAATCTTTCCTGCGCTTTTTGAATACCGCGCACACAGCGTTATACACCACTGAGCCAGCGGTGCAAAATCTTTGTTTAAATTTAAATGATTAGATAGAAATGCGAAGGAAACAGATTCCGGCGCAGCGTTCGTTAAAACGCTGGCCCGGTTGATGAAATATAAGACTGTGTGTATGCGGTCCAAAATTGTTCCTGTCTCCCATACATCGCTTTAAGCCGCGTTTTCAGCTTGAGATTCTGACGTTTCAGAAGATTGCGCTTCGGCCTCAGAAGCAGCTTCCGCTGTGGCCATCTCTTCTTTTTTAGCGTCTTCTTCCTCAAACCAATGCGCCCGCGCGGACATAATCACGGTGTTGGCATCCTTGACGGTAATCTGACCTTCACCCAAAGTTTCAACCAGTTCATCCGCCGCCAAATCAGCCAAATCATCCAGTGTTTTAACACCTGTTTTGCCAAGCGTGATAATCTGCGCCGGAGTTAAGCCCTCTGCGCTCATCAAATCATCGGCAATTCCCAGCTCAACCTGCTTTTCAGCCAGCTCTTTCTGCTTGGCCTCCAGCCATGTCGCAGCGCGATTTTGCAGCTCAGTAGAAATTTCTTCTTCAAAACCCTCAATCTGGTTGAGTTCATCAATCGGTGTTTCAACAATCTCTTCGACTTTGGTGAAGCCTTCGGCCACCAACAGATGCGCAATCACATCATCAACGTCCAAAGCCTCCATGAATAGGGAAGAGCGCGTTTTGAATTCTTCAGCGCGGCGCTCGGATTCCTCGGCCTCGGTCAGAATGTCAATATCCCAGCCAACCAAAATGGAAGCCAGACGTACATTCTGCCCGCGTCGGCCAATCGCAAGTGACAGCTGCTCATCAGGCACAACCACTTCCATACGCTTGGTCTCTTCATCCAGAACAACCTTGGCCACTTCCGCCGGTTGCAAAGCATTTACCACAAAGCCTGCAATGTCTTCAGACCACGGTACGATGTCAATTTTTTCACCGCCGAGCTCATTCACAACAGCCTGTACGCGGCTCCCGCGCATCCCGACGCAAGCACCAACAGGGTCGATAGAACCTTCTTTGGAAACCACAGCAATTTTCGCACGACTCCCCGGATCGCGGGCAACAGCTTTAATCTCAATAATTCCATCATAAATTTCAGGCACTTCCTGCGTAAACAGCTTGGCCATAAATTCAGGGTGCGTACGGGAAAGGAAAATCTGGGGCCCGCGCATTTCCTCGCGCACTTCATAAATAATGGCGCGTACACGATCGCCATTTTTCAAATGCTCGCGCGGCAAGCCTTCATCACGGCGTAGAACCGCTTCGGCGCGCCCCTGAATATCTACAGTAGCATTGCCGTATTCAACACGCTTCACAACGCCGTTAATAACTTCACCAACGCGGTCTTTAAATTCGCTGTATTGGCGTGAACGCTCAGCTTCACGCACTTTTTGCATGATTACCTGCTTGGCAGTCTGCGCGGCAATCCGGCCAAAGTCCAGCGGCGGCAACTCATCAATCAGGAATTCTCCAACTTTGGCGTCCGGTTTAATCCGCTGCGCCTGAGAAAGTGGCATCTGTGCCATTTCATTTTCGATTTCGACCGTCTCTTCAACCACTTCACGATAGCGTTTTAGCGCGATATTCCCGGTCTTGCGGTTGATCTCCGCGCGGATGTCATGATCATGACCGTATTTCGAACGGCCGGCCTTTTGGATCGCTTCTTCCATCGCCGTGACGACGATCTCGCGATCAATGTTTTTCTCTCTTGCGACGTTATCCGCAACTTGTAGCAATTCCATTCTGTCTCTCCTTATAGATTTGCCGTTTAAACCTAAATTCCTTTTTTGTCATCCCGGAGGCGAGGCCGTAAGGCCGAACTTAAACATCCGGGATCCGTAATGTGCGCAGCTTTGCTGCGCGCTTTTCTGGGTCCCCGCCGTGCTAATCGCTGCGCGATGCCGCGGGGATGACAGTTGATTTTATGCCTTTACTCCACTTGCCGTTCGTTTAATCAATTCATCACTCATAACCAGCTTGGCTTTGGTCAAATTCGAGAAAGGAATTTCGGCCTTGCCCTGATCGGTGTCAATCAACACATTCTCGCCGTTCAACCCTCCCAAAACCCCGCGAAAGCGCTTTTGCCCGTTTTCCGCCGGGATGCAGCTTTCAATTTTTGCTTCAAACCCTTTATAGGTTTCAAAATCTTCAATCCGCACCAGCGGGCGGTCGATGCCCGGGCTACTGACTTCGAGACGATACGCCCCTTTAATCGGGTCTTCAACGTCAAAGACGGCGGACAAAGCCCGGCTGATCTTGGCCGCATCATCCACGCCCAGATTGCGCGTCGCCGGATCTTCGGCCAAAATCTGAACATTCTGGCTGCCGCCCTCGCCAACCACCTTCACCAGCACCAGCGCAAAGCCGAGATCTTCAATCACGGGCCTTGCATAGTCGCTCAAACGCTGTTCCAAAGGTGTTAACTTCATACTATCCTCACCGTCATTGCGAGGAAGCCCGAAGGGCTGACGCGGCAATCCAGAATTTTGGCTTTGTAGCTCTGGATTGTTTCGTTGCGCTCGCAATGACGCATTATATTCAAAAACCCAATAAAAAAGGCGGGCCTCTTGATGAGCCCACCCATATCAAATGATCAGGTTGTTGGGGTATGTATACGTATGTTTTAGAGCGTAGGCAAGATATTTTTGCGTCAAACACCCATCAATATGTCCCAGAACGAAAAATGATAAGCGCGTTCAATAGGATAAGTCTTAGATATATGGTGTTTTTTTCCGTTTGCCGTGAAATCGATAATCACGTTCTCGAGCATATCATGAGGAAGATTTGAAGCATTATAAATTTGCTCATAGTGGCATGTGTAACTGGCCCCGATTATACAGGATTTAAATTCCTCGATATTGTTTTTCAGTGGTCGAATTAAACGTCCTTCCGGAGTTCTGTGCTCCAGAGTAATATTCTCAACAGATGAAATTTGAGATTCATAGGTATTGAAGATAACTTTTGAAATGCGAACATTTTTATTCTTTAAGGCGCCACTGACCGGGCTATTCATATGTTGCATATAAATAAGCGCATCATATTGTTTGTTAAATGTGCCGGTGCGTGTGTGCAGTACGGTGCTAAAATCGTGTTGTAAATTATCTTCGTAAAAATAAGACGGGTATGGAAGATCAGTTTTGTTTTTGTTAATGCCATAGTCATAATAACGGATAAAGTGGGGTACAATAAGAAATGCCAGCACAAAAAGTCCCACAATCGAGGCGAATGCCAGAAGTACAAATTTTATAATCTTAAAAACAACATGCATGAGATTAACAATCGTCTAGAGTTTGTTTTTTATCAAACACCAAATACACCATCTTGTCCGCGCCTTTCGCGCCTTTGGTCTGGTAAGCGGTGTCGATCCATCCTTCAGGCTTGGTTTCCCAATCACGCTTGCTGGCCGCTTGCCATTCAAAGCCACCATGAAGCATCACCTCCGTGATGATCCATTCAGCCAGATACGGCACATCGGTGCTTAAAATCAATTGCCCACCGGGCTTTAAAATCCGGTGAAAACACGCGAGATTCTCGCGGTTCACAATCCGGCGCTTGTGATGGCGTTTTTTATGCCACGGATCGGGGTTGAGAATATACATTCCGTCCAGACATTCGTCTTCCAAAGAATGAGCCAGCATCATCGCATCATCCATGAGAACTTTTATTTTAGAATCCCCGCGCAGGCGGGGATCCCCACCTTCGTGGGGATGCTGTGTGAGAATGTCCTCAGCTATATCCTTTAAAAATGCCGCCATGCCGTTAATAAACGGCTCCGCGCCCAAATATGCGTTTTCAGGATGCCTGCGCATCAGGCCGCTCAAATGCTCGCCATTGCCAAATCCAATCTCCATCCAGCATTCCTGATACGGAACATCAAAAACAGAGGAGGGGGCAAGGCTTCCATCCTCTTTCAGCATGTCTTCAGGCACGGACAGCCGTGGCAAAAGCGTTTCAATTACGTCCGCCCGGCTCTTGTTCAAAGGGCGACCAATCCGCCGCCCAAAGATTCGTTTTTTATTAACTATGTCCATCATTGCGAGCGCCAGCGAAGCAATCCAGAATCTAGATTACGGGAGTTGGATTGCTTCGTCGCATTCGCTCCTCGCAATGACGTCAAAGGCTTACCCCAAAATTTTATGCAAATCATCAACCAGATCGGTTTTTTCCCAGCTAAAACCGCCATCGGCTGTTGGCGTACGGCCAAAGTGACCATAGGCGGAGGTCGGCACGTAAATCGGCTTGTTAAGCTGTAGATGCTCACGAATGCCGCGCGGACTAAGATCAACCAGCTTGGTCAGCGCAGCAATAATCTCCTGCTCCGGCGCAGATCCTGTTCCATGCGTATTCACATACACGGATAAGGGCTTCGATACGCCAATCGCATAAGCCAGTTGAATCGTACAGCCATCAGCGTACCCCGCTGCCACAACGTTTTTGGCCAGATACCGCGCAGCGTACGCCGCAGAGCGGTCAACCTTCGTCGGATCCTTTCCGGAAAATGCACCGCCGCCATGCGGAGCCGCGCCACCATAAGTGTCCACGATAATCTTGCGCCCCGTCAGCCCTGCATCGCCAACCGGCCCGCCAATCACAAAGCGTCCGGTCGGGTTCACATAGAATTCCTCTTCCGGCGGCATCCACCCTTCCGGCAATGTCTTTTCTACATAAGGGCGCACCAGCTCTTTAACTTCGTCTTGCGACAAATGATCAGCATGCTGCGTGGAAACCACAACAG
>JACKIT010000007.1 GCA_020638335.1 Rhodospirillales bacterium | reverse complement strand
CGGATCTATGGTTGTGGATATTGGAGGTGGCACCACTGAGGTCGCGGTGATTTCCTTGGGCGGTATTGTCTATGCCCGATCAGTACGCGTGGGCGGAGACAAAATGGATGAGGCGATCATCGCCTATATCCGCCGCGTCCATAACCTGTTAATCGGGGAAAGCACCGCCGAGCGCATTAAAAAAGAAATCGGCAGCGCCTGTCCCCCCGCCGACGGGGAAGGGCGCAGGATGGAAATCCGCGGCCGCGACCTGATGAACGGCGTCCCAAAGGAAATTATCGTCACCGAGCGTCAGGTCTCCGAGGCATTGGCCGAGCCGGTCGGGCAGATTATCGAAGGCGTGAAGGTTGCTCTTGAGCATACCGCGCCCGAACTGGCTGCCGATATTGTCGATAAAGGGATCGTTATGACCGGCGGCGGCTCGCTGCTGACCAATCTCGATTTCGTCTTGCGCCATGCCACCGGCCTGGCCGTAACCCTGGCCGACGACCCGCTATCCTGCGTCGCGCTGGGTACCGGCCACGCACTCGAAGAGCCCAAAATCCTGCGTAACGTGCTGATTGGCTCGTATTAACCTGCGATTTGAAACGGGTCTGTAAATATTCTTCTTTATCTTATTTGTTTATAAACATTTTTTCTTGTAGAATTACACAGGTGGGATTGCATTACACATCTTGCCTTGGTTACCTTGAATAAAGTTTTAAACACGTAAATCATAAAAAAGATTTTTACCGTGAAGCGTCGCACAAAAAAAATTGGTAATGGGTCAGGGTCAAAAGCCTTTTCGGCTATGGCGCTTCCTCCTTTATTCTCTGCCGTAGGGGCAACGGGGCTTCTGGTTATAATGTCTGTAGGGTTGCTTGCGGTCTCAACATTTCACCCTCAAGCGCTCTCTGGTCTGCGTATGAACGCAGCAGATGCGGCGGCGCCCGTCCTGAACGTTGTTTCTGCGCCCCTGCAAAAAGCGGCCATTTTCGTCCGCGATGTCACCGGGCTGGCTGCGCTTCAGGCTGAAAATGCCCGTCTGCTCGAAGAAAACACCAAGCTGCGCGAATGGTATCAAACCGCACTTTTGCTCGAAGCGGAAAACAAATCTCTGCGCGAACTCATGAATGTAAAACTCGATACGCCTCACACATACATCACCGCGCGCATTTTATCGGACAGCACGAACACCTTTGCCAAAAGCCTGCTGGTCTCCGCCGGAAGCGCCGATGGCGTACAAAAAGGTCAGGCTGTGATCGCTGCCGATGGTTTGATTGGCCGGGTTGTCGAGGCCGGAGAGCATAGTGCGCGCGTATTATTAATCACTGATATGAACTCGCGTGTCCCGGTTCTTGTTGAAGGTAGCCGCCAGCACGCGATTTTTGCCGGGCAGAATGACAAAAAAGGCACTCTGGTTCATTTGCCGCCTGAAAGTAAGGTTTCAAGAGGCGCGCGGGTGGTGACATCCGGCGTCGGGGGTGTATTCCCCGTCGGCTTGCCTGTCGGGGTTATCAGCGATACCGAAGGGGAAATCGTGATCGAGCCATTCGCCAATTTCAACCGCCTGATGCATGTGCGCATCGTCAATAAACCCGAAGATCCGAACTTGCGCCCCGGTGGGTTTTAGGGGGGTAAGCACGGTCAGAAAATTCACATGAAAAATCACTGTGAGCCTGATAGGCTCTTTTTTATTGTTAAAATTAAGCAGGCAAATTTGATATGGGCCCTTATGAATCCCTGACAGATAAAATGGAGTTTATCGCACGCATGCTTGTGCCCTACGCCGTGCTGGCGATGATCTTCATTCTCAGTATTGTGACCGTTCCTTATCCGCTGGCTGTGTTTTTTCAGGCGCCATTATTGTTGATGGCCATTTATTACTGGTCTGTTTACCGCCCGACACTGCTGCCGCCTTGGCTCGTTTTTGCTATAGGCCTGTTGCTTGATCTCATCACAGGCATGCCATATTTGGGTTTGAGTGCCATTTTGTTCCTGCTGGGGCGCATAGTCGTCGTCGATCAAAGACGGTTTCTGACCGGTCAGTCCTTCATGGTTATATGGATGGGTTTTGCCGCATTGGCAGCACTCTTCCATATTTTTCAATGGAGCATGTCATGTTTACTAAGCCTGCAATGGATGCCCGTGCGCGATTTCGTCTCATCCTATGTTCTGGGTATCGTACTTTTTCCGGCGCTGTATCTGTTCTTGCACCTTTCACATAAGATTTTGCCCGCACCAATTAGCCGCAGTAAAACCAGAATAGGGTCGCAAAAAACCGATATGACCTTATAATTAAACACATGAAAAAAAATCAGGATCAGGTTCGGGTTTTTACACGCCGCGCATTTGTTATCGCCGGATTGCAGGGCGCACTGCTCGGCGTGCTCGGCGGGCGGCTGGCGTGGTTGCAGATCTCGCAGGGTGCTCGCTACAAAACCTTATCCGATAAAAACCGAATCAACCTGAAAGTGCTCTCACCTGTGCGCGGTGAAATTGTCGACCGTTTTGGCGTGCCTCTGGCGGTCAATGCCCAGAATTTCAGGGCGCTGATTATTCCCGAGCAGGCCGCGGATATTGAGCAAACGCTCCGGCGCTTACAAGAAATGATTGAGTTGTCCGAAGACGATATTCAGGCCGTTCTTAAAGAAGCCGGAAAAACTGCAAAATTCGTGCCGATTGAAATCACCGATGATTTGAGTTGGAAGGATGTCGCAAAAATTGAGGTCAATTTGCCGGATTTGCCAGGCTTAAGCACCGATGCAGGCAAACGCCGGACCTATCCATTTAAGGAAGCTACAGCTCATTTGGTCGGCTATGTCGGCGCAGTCAGCAAAAACGATGTCGGTGATGATCCGGCCTTAAGCCTTCCTGGCTTTAAAATCGGTAAAACCGGAATCGAGAAGCGCTTTGATCTGGAAATGCGAGGGAGTGCGGGGCAGGCTGAAGTCGAAGTGAACGTCGTTGGACGTGAAGTGCGCGAGCTTAAAAAAAATCAAAGCCGCAACGGTAAGCGCATAACGCTCACGATTGATGGCGAGCTTCAGCGTTTTATGCAAGGACGCCTGTCACAGGAAAAAAGCGCTTCGGCTGTGGTCATGGATGCCCATAGCGGTGCAGTTTATGCGCTGGCCTCCGCGCCGTCTTTCGACCCCAACGCTTTTACCTCGCGCATTTCGGCGGCCTTTTGGGAGGAGTTGCTGGCTAATCCCGCCCATCCGTTGACCAATAAGGCTGTTTCAGGGCAATACCCGCCCGCATCAACCTTCAAAATGATCAGCCTGCTGGCGGGACTGCAAGCCGGCGCTGTAACAGAAAACACCACAGCCTTTTGCAAAGGCCATTACGAACTCGGGAGTGATCGCTTTCACTGCTGGAAGCGTGGAGGTCATGGTTGGGTTGATTGTCGTAAAGCGCTGCAAATGTCTTGCGATGTATATTTTTACGAATTGGCGACAAAAGTCGGGATAGACAAAATTGCGCAGGTCGCCCGCATGATGGGTCTGGGGCAAAGCCTTGACTTTGAGCTCACCGAAGAACGCGCCGGGCTGGTGCCTGATAAGGCTTGGAAACGCGGCAAAATCGGGCAAAAATGGCAGCCGGGTGAGACGGTTGTGGCCAGCATCGGTCAGGGGTATTTGCAGGCTACACCGTTACAACTCGCCGTTATGACTGCGCGCCTCGTTAATGGCGGTTATGCCGTTAAGCCTTGGGTCACGGCCGATGGACTGGCGAAAAATATTATGCCTGAAAGTGGGTGGCCAAAACTGGGTATTAGCCCGGAGCATTTGAGTTTGATCAAAACCGGAATGGACCGCGTGGTTAATGATGAAAAGGGCACAGCCTATGGTTCACGCGCAGATGATCCAGCATTGGCCTTTGGTGGCAAGACCGGCACCGGGCAGGTCCAGCGCATTACCATGAAGCAGCGCATGTCCGGCGTTAAGAACGAAGAACTGCAATGGAAAAGCCGTCATCATGCGCTGTTTGTCGGCTATGCACCGCTGGAAAATCCGCGCTATATCGCCTCTGTCGTGGTGGAACATGGCATTGGCGGCTCGCGTACGGCGGCTCCTTTGGCGCGGGACCTGTTGGTTGAAACGCAAAAGCGCAATCCCGGCGCCACGCCTGTCCACGGGCAGGCACAAGGTGCCGCATCGCCTCTCAAAGCGAAGGAGCCAGCATAGTTATGGGTCAGTCGATCAGACTTCACACCGATCAAAATATGTTCGAAAAACTTAAGCACCTCAATTGGGGGCTTATACTATTAATTACAGCGGTATCTTGCATCGGTTTCGCTGCACTCTATTCTGCTGCGGGGGGCAATTTTTCACCTTGGGCATCCAAGCAGATGATGCGTTTTGGCATCGCAGCAATAGGGATGGTGATCATTGCGATGATCGACTTGAAATGGTGGTTCCGTTTGACATGGCCTTTGTATTTTCTGGGGCTGGGACTGCTGATTGTTGTTGAAATTATGGGCCACGTTGGCATGGGCGCGCAGCGCTGGATAAATTTAGGCTTTATGCAGCTTCAGCCATCTGAGTTGATGAAGATTGTTATTGTGATGGCCCTGGCGCGCTATTTCCATGCGGCCACGATTGACGATATGCGCCGCTTGCCGTTTCTGGTGATCCCAACGCTGATTATTCTCGCGCCTTTTGCACTGGTGCTTTTACAGCCAGATTTGGGAACATCACTGATGATTGTGATGGTCGGTGCGGCCATACTGTTCATGGCCGGCGCTTCAATCTGGCTTTATATTGGCGGCGGCGTTTTGGCGCTGGCAAGTGTGCCGGTAGCTTGGCATTTTATGCATGATTACCAGAAACAACGCGTGCTGACTTTCCTCAACCCGGAGAGCGATCCGCTTGGCGCCGGCTATCACATTACCCAGTCGAAAATTGCGCTTGGCTCCGGCGGGATCAACGGCAAAGGCTTCTTGGAAGGCACGCAAAGCCGCCTCAACTTCCTGCCCGAAAAACAAACCGATTTTATCTTCACGCTTTGGGCGGAAGAGCAGGGACTCTTTGGCGGAGTAATCCTGCTCATGCTCTTTGGTTTGATTTTTCTCTACGGGTTGTTGATCGCACTGAAATCACGCCAGAATTTCGCACGCTATCTGGCACTGGGCCTCAGTATTAACTTTTCGCTCTACGTGTTCATTAATATCGCAATGGTGATGGGGTTAATCCCGGTTGTCGGCGCGCCGCTGCCGCTGATCTCATATGGAGGCACCTCAATGCTCGCCGCCCTCATCGGTTTCGGCCTGATGATGAGCTGCAGCCTGCACCCCGACACCAAAGTCAGTCGCTAAGCTGCCTTAACGCCTTTCTCATCGAGCAACTGTTGCAACTCGCCGCTTTCATACATCTCGCGGACAATGTCGCACCCACCGATAAACTCGCCCTTCACATAGAGCTGCGGAATAGTCGGCCAGTTGGTAAAATCCTTGATCCCCTGACGTAGATCGCTGTCTTCCAGCACGTTGATGTCCTTAAACGGCACACCAAGCTGTGAGAGTACCTGCACGACCAGCGATGAAAACCCACATTGTGGAAACGCGGCTTCACCCTTCATGAATAAGACTACATCATGATTATCCAGTTCCTTTTGAATACGTTCAAATAAAACATTTTGCATCGTTAAAATTCTTTCCTTGCTAAGTGTTAATCTTCGGTTGGCGCGGACGTTTTAATCGACAGCGCATGGAGATCGCCGCCCATCTTCCCTTGCAGGGCGCTGTAAACCATCTGGTGCTGCTGTACCCGGCTTTTCCCCACAAAACACGGTGCTGTGATATGAGCCGCATAATGATCGCCATCACCGCGCAAATCTTCAATATGCACCTCTGCGCCTGGGATATTATCCGTAATCATCGTCTTGATCGTTTCACCGTCCATAGCCATGGCATTTGCTCTCACGTAAGGGCTTGTATCGTCAAAAGATGTAAGGTGCTTCAAGCGTAATGACAAGTCAAATGCAAAACGTTTTTGTACGAAAAGGACCCCTTTTTGAATAAAAAATGCAGAAGAGTATTTAAATTATAGAATTAAACTAAGCCATTCTATTAAAATACATTTTTTATTGCTTCTATAAATTGGAAAGAGTATAAAGGCAGACGAAACATGTAATTAACAAGGCAAAATGCCGGGCGTGTTGAATGGGGAGGCTGCTCGATCTTGTTGCAGTTATGTGCGGCGAGAATGGGTTTACGTGGGAAAAAATAAAAGCCTCGAAAAATTTCGAGGCTTTTTTGATGTTTGAATGCCCAAAATGGGATGATGGCGCTTTTTATGCGCCTTCCTCCTTAATCTGCTTCCGCGCTTTTTCAAGCGCAATATCAAGCTGTGTGCCCAGCATATGATCGGAAATTTCGATATTTTTTCCTTCAAGATCACGCCTCACCTTACGTAAAATATCATCAAAACCGGGTTCTTCGAGATTGGATTCAACGACTTCCATCGCATACGTATTCGCATCCGCGCCCTCAAGGCCAAATTGCTCGGCCACCCAAAGGCCAAAAAGCTTCGAACAACGGGCTTCTACAGCAAAATCCAGTTTTTCTTCATGAGCAAATTTATTTTCAAATGCGTCTTTGCGTTCGTCAAATGATGACATTTCTACCTCTTGAATGTGCGTTTACCACTAAAAATAATATTCTAACATGGTTTGTAGCATTGGAATCGCCTAAAATCCATTGTTATGTAGGATAGTTCGTTATGCATTTAACAATAAATTTTCGGAGGTATAGTCGGTAGATGTTTAGTCCCACGGTGTGGAGGAATCATGTATAAAAAATAACGGGAATTCAGTGCAATGAGTATATATAACAAGATATATAAAATGAAAACGATCAAAAATATGTCCGCGAACGAGGCGCGCTCTTTAAGGGGAAGCGGGTTGTTGTGGGCTGCTCCTTGTATTGTGGCTGCTGCGGTTGTCCAACCCTGTTGAAAGCGTGTTCAAATTATTTGATGAGGTGAATGCAACGCCGTCCGATGAGGATATACGCGTTTGCATCGACCAAGAAAAGCGGCGCGCGCAAAAAAAGCAGCTAGATAATTTGGTTGCTAAGTTTACCGAAGCAGGAGAAGGGAAAAAGCAGATAGTAGCCCTGGAAAGACTTGAATTGAACGGGGTGGCTATACAACAATGTGCACAGAATAAGGCTGAGAATAAGGTGTGGAATGAGCGTCTCGCGAGTGTTAGTTTGACGGGGCTGTCTGTTCTGTTTTCTTTTGGCGCTCTTGGCTTTTCTTATGCGGGTCACCGGCGGCTTAGAGAAGTGGAGGCTCAACAACAAGTTGTAGAGCCGGGTTAGGTTTAGAATCACTACGTAATCATTGCTTTTTGCCGCTTTATGTCCTATTGATTGAGTGCTTAATGAAAAAAGAGGTTTTTATGCCGCGCAGAAAAATGATTTATGATGGCAAGGCCAAAACGCTTTATAAGGGGCCGGAGCCGGGCACGGTTATACAATATTTTAAAGACGATGCGACTGCAGGAAACGGCGCGAAACATGACGTGATCGCGGGCAAAGGCGTGTTGAACAATCGCATTTCCGCACATCTGATGACCAAGCTCGAAGGTATCGGTATCCCGACGCACTTTATTCGCTCCATCAATATGCGCGAGCAACTGGTGCGCGAAGTGGAAATTATCCCGCTCGAAGTTGTCGTGCGCAATATTGCCGCCGGTTCGTTATGTAAGCGTCTCGGCGTGGAAGAGGGGACAATCCTGCAACGTCCGCTGGTCGAATATTACTATAAGAAAGACGAACTAAATGATCCGATGGTCAGCGAAGACCACATCATGACCTTTGGCTGGGCCGATCCGTACGAATTGGAAGAAATCGTCGCCATGGCCTGGCGGGTGAATGATTACCTCAACGGCCTGTTCTCCGGCATCGGTCTGCGGCTGGTCGATTTTAAACTCGAATTTGGCCGCATCTATGGTGAGCATGGTGAGCTGTATATTGTGCTGGCCGATGAGCTTTCGCCAGACAATTGCCGCCTCTGGGATGCCAAGACGGGTGAAAAGCTGGACAAAGACCGCTTTCGCTTCGATCTCGGCGACCTGATCGAGGGCTATCAATATATTGCACAAAGGCTTGGCCTTATCCCAGAAGGTGGAATTGTTAAAGGCGGCAGCATCAATGAACAGCTTGCCGAAAAACTCGAACTGATAGAAAACGAACTGGCCGAAAAACGCCGTATGCGCGACGTCAAACCGGGTAAACCGCGCAAGGCTTAACTAAAAAACTGCTCCTTAAAAATCCGCTCTTGCAGCGGGTTTTCAGGGTCAAACAATAAAGTTTTGGAAATCTTTTTTGATTCCACGATGCTCACACTTTTCACATCGCGCACCTCTTTTGAATCGGCTGTCGCACTGACAGGACGTTCAACAGATTGCAGGATTTCAAACGTAATTTTGCTCTTGTTATGCAGCAAGGCCCCCGGCCAACGCCGTGGCCGAAACGCCGAAATCGGCGTCATCGCAACAATGTTAGATTGCAACGGTAAAATCGGCCCTCCGGCAGAGGAGTTATAAGCCGTGCTGCCTACTGCCGTAGAAACCATCACCCCATCGCAGACCAGCTCTTTAATCCGTACATCATCATTCACATGCACTTTAATCTTGGCTGAGTTATGCGTTTCACGCAAAAGCGAAACTTCGTTAAAAGCCAGCTCTTTATGCGTTTTGCCGTCTTTGTCGGTCGCCTCCATCATCAAAGGATGAATGGTAAAGCGCTTGGCTTTCTCCAGCCGTTCTTCTAACCCATCCTTACGGTGTTCATTGAGCAAAAACCCGAGCGTGCCCAGATTCATCCCGAACAGTGGCGCTTGGTAATCCGCAAAAGCATGCAAGGCGCGCAGCATTGCACCATCGCCCCCCAATACAATAATCGTATCGGCTTCTTCAGGCGTCACGGCGCCATAAGCGCTTTTCAACTCTTCTAATGCTTTTTGCGCGCGCGGCTTTTTCCCGGCAAAAAATCCCAGCTTCATGCCACGCCCTCTTGACCAGCCGGCTCCCAGCGCTCCGGATCGTTCAAGAACGCTTCCACGGACGTAAGCGTTTCTTTATCAAAGTAATTCTGCTCTTTGGCCAGCGCCAGCACATCCCACCATGTCGCCAGGGCATGCAGCGTAATGCCCATATCTTTCATATTTTGTTCGCTGGCGGCAAAGATGCCGTAATGGAAGACGACAAAGGCATGCTTAACCTGTGCGCCCGCTTCGCGCAGAGCATCCACAAAAATTTTCTTGGACCCGCCGTCAGTCTGCAAATCTTCAACCAGAATAACATTTGTCTCGCCTTTCTCCGGCAAGTGCCCTTCAATCTGCGCCATGCGTCCATAGCCCTTAGGCTCCTTGCGCACATAAATCATCGGCTTTCCCAGCCGCTCGGCCACAAATGCGCCATAAGGAATCCCGGCTGTTTCTCCGCCTGCGACCACATCGATATTCTCTGCGCCGATGTCATTGGCCAGCATCTGCGCCCCCGCATCCATCAGAAAGCTGCGCTCTTTTGGAAAAGAAATCAGGCGGCGGCAATCAATATATACCGGGCTGGCACGGCCTGATTTGAGAGTGAAAGGCTCGCGCGCATTAAATAAAACCGATTTTGTATCAAGCAAAATCTGTGCGGTTTTCTTGGCTATTTCGTCCTTGTCCATGGCCGATATGGCCTTATAGTGTTCGTCATCATCATCAATCAGTGCGATAAATTCACTCATCGTCGCGCCCGTTACAGACAGGATCTTAGAGATACTTTCCGTCGAAGGCCAGCGCGGTTTTCCATCCGGGCTATGGCGCTTGCTTTTATTGAAAGACGTGGGGTCCAGCCCGGCCTGCTTGGCCAGTCCCGATGGGGAGTAACCAAACACATTGGCCAGCCTGTCGATCGCCAGCCAGATTTTCTCGTGAGTCAACATAGGACAATAGTCCCATTTGCGCGCACAAAAATAAATAGGAATAAATTCTTATTTTATTCTTGACTCATAACAAAATTTATAGCACAAACGAGAACATAAAGGGAACAAATGTATCTAAAATTAAGGGGGGAATACAGATGAATTCAGAAAATAAAACAAAAACAGAAGGCTGCAACGCTTCGCACACTGTACCGTTTCACAATGCGGAAGAAGCCTGGTTCTGGTTTATCGCCGCGCAGGAAGCTCGCACCGACGGCGCACGTTTTGTCGCCGGGCAAAGCCTGTACCCACGTCCCTGTGAACCGATCGATATTTTAAAAGTGCTCGACCGGCTGTATCGCCAGCGGCGCTTAGTGCGTGATCATTTGCTGGTGCTGCGCCATTACGGTCGTCGGCATTTGGCGCCGGATGATCGCCGCGCCAAAGAAGCCCGCGCATTCCAGCTCTGGCATGAGGCTTTAGAGAGAATAGGCGTAGTTCTCGAAAAGAAAGGCATCATCAAGCCTGAGCCAAGCGCCAGCCGGAATTGGGCACAAGATGCCATGCTCTATGAGAATTATCATTTGAATTTAGAAGGCGCCGTACAATGAGTTCGCATGCTGAATTACAAACCACAACCAAAGCCTGGGTCATGTTTAGCGGCCATGCCGATCTGGCATGGCTGAAAATACTCAAACCGGGTTTTCGTCATTGCGCAGTTTTGCTGAATGACGGCCACAACTGGATAACCATTGATCCGCTGTCGAATTACACCGACATCACTGTCCACCGCGTGCCGCTGGAATTCGATCTGCCGCTCTGGATGAAAGATCGTGGCCATAAGGTTGTGCCCGCACCGATTAAGCGCATGCCGCACCCGGCGCCCTTCGCTGTTTATAGCTGCGTCGAGGCAGTCAAACGTGTGCTGGGGATTCACCAGCGCCTGATCCTGACGCCTTGGCAGCTTTACCGTTATTTAAACCGTATTCAAACCATTCAGACATTTACCCCGAAAGGAGATTTAGCATGGGAAGTTTAAGTTCAAGGCCAAGTGTGCCAACGCCGACGCCGCAAGTTGTCTATGTTCCGCAAACCATGAGCGCAACCACGACAAGCAGCGTCGAAAATACCGGTGCGGAAAACCTTGTCGCAGTAGAAACGGCATCGGAAGTGCGCGCCCAAAATCTCTTGGGCCGTGAACGCAGCCGTTTCGGCACCGTTCTTACCGGCTTTCGTGGTCTGCTCAGCACGCTCGAAGATCGCAGTCCGCGCAAAACTTTGCTCGGCGAATAGGAAAGAGGCTTAACCAATGCAAAACACTGTAACAACAAAAGACCAACCTTTAGAAGCCGAAGAAATTCAGGCCCGGTTGGCGCTTATATTAAATCGCTTTGATGCCGCGCAAAAGAAACGCGCAAACTGGGAAAGCCTGTGGGAGGAGTGTTATAATTACGCGCTTCCCCAGCGCGGCGGCTTTACCAGCCAGCCAATGGCCGGGCAGAGCAAAACCGATCAGATTTATGATGCCACCGCCATGGATGCCGCCGATCAACTGGCCTCTTCCATGCTTGGTAACTTGACACCGACCTGGTCGCAATGGTTTGGGCTGAAGCCCGGACCGGAATTGAGTGATGAAGAGGCCGAACGCCTTGCTCCTGTACTCGAAAAAGCAGCCAAGACCATTCAGGATCATTTTGATCGCTCAAACTTCGCCGTCGAAATTCATCAATGCTATCTCGACCTCATCGTTGGCGGCACCGCTTCGCTAGTGTTTGAGGAATCACAGCCCGGCAGTTTTTCAGCCTTTAAATTTTCCTCCACGCCGCTCACCCATGTGGTGTTGGAAGAGGGCGATAACGGCCATCTCGACGGTGCATTCCGGTTGATGAAACTCACGCTGGAGCAAATTAAATCTCGTTATCCGGCCTCTGAATTCCCCACCGAAATTATCCGCCGCGCCGCTCGCGATCCGCAGGAGCGTTTTAAAATTCTCGAAGCTGTGTTGCCTGACGGGCTGATTTACAGCTACCATGCCTGCCTGATTGAACAAGGCGATCAACCTGTCTTGCTCAGCGCTGGAAAGTTTGAGCAATCGCCGATGATTTCTTTCCGCTGGCTGAAAAGCCCTGGCGAGATTTATGGCCGCTCACCGATTATGAAAGCGTTGCCCGACATTAAAACTGCCAATAAGGTCGTTGAACTCATTCTCAAAAATGCCTCCATCGCCGTCACCGGCATTTGGCAAGCCGACGATGATGGTGTGCTCAACCCCGCCAATATCGAACTCACTCCCGGCAGTATCATCCCCAAGGCAATTGGCTCTAAAGGATTGCAGCCCCTTGATATGCCGGGGCGCTTTGATGTCTCACAGCTTGTTCTCGATAGTTTGCAAGCCCGCATCCGTCATGCCCTGCTCGCCGACAAACTTGCCCCCGTGGCCTCACCGCGCATGACTGCCACCGAGGTGTTAGAGCGCAGCGCCGAAATGTCGTTACTGCTCGGCGCGACCTATGGTCGTCTGCAATCCGAACTGCTCACGCCGCTGATAAAACGCGCCTTTGCGATCCTTAAGCGCCGCGGTGAAATCCCCGATATCGCCCTTGATGGTCGTTTGGTTGCAGTGGATTACCGTTCGCCTCTGGCCCGCTCTCAAGGACAAAAGAATGTCCAAAATACGCTGAGCTGGATCAGCTCTGTATTGGCCATGGGCCCCGAAGCCAGCGCGGCGATCAACCTGCCGCAAGCCGCGCGCTTTCTCGGCGATGCGCTCGGCGTGCCGAATGATTTGATCCGCAAGGACATCCCTGAGCTCGATTTATCACAGGTGCTTAAAGCCGTGCCTGCCATTGACAAAACATCTCACGAACAAGGAGATCAACCATGATATTTGACATTTTCAAAAAAGCCGACCCACTGCCCATGACCGCCGCTGAACGGGGGCTGGTTTATGCCCCGACCGAACCGGGCAAGACCGAACTGCGCGAAATCGAAAAAGCCTTCGCGCGCCTCTTTTCGTCTGATGACGGGCAAAAGGTGCTGGCGCATTTGCAAGTTGTGACCTTTCAGCGCGCGCTCGGCCCCGGCGTAGGCGACGACCAACTGCGCTACCTTGAAGGCCAGCGCGCTATGGTCGCCACGATTTTGCGCCTCATCGATCGTGGCCGTAAGCCACAATGAAAAATCAACTACAGAGACCGCAGAGCGCACAGAGAATATATAATTAAATTCTTTGTGTTTTCTTTGCGGTCTCTGCGCACTCTGTAGTTTAAACATAGGAGACCAAAACCATGACTACAAACCTACTCATCGAAGATATTGACCCGGCGATTATTCCGGAGAAATTCAAGAATCCCGAAACCGGCGCGATCCGACTGGATGCGCTGGTTAATTCCTACGCCGAACTGGAAAAGAAAATGTCCGCCGGTCCGGCTGCGCCAAAATCACCGGAAGAATATTGCGTGAATTGCGATCATGGCCTGTTTGAACCCGACGGCGAAGTGAACCGGCGTCTCCACGCCAAAGGTATGACCCAGGAGCAGGTGCAGGAGGTCTACGATCTGGCCGCAGAGAAAATGATGCCGATGATCAAAACCGTCGCCACGGATTTTAGTGCTGATCGCGAAGTGGAAAAACTCGTGAATCATTTCGGCGGGCCTGAAGCATGGAAAGAAGTCTCGCGACAATTGCTGGCATTCGGCCAGAGAAATATTCCTGCCGATGTGCTGGAGAATCTTTCCAGTTCATACGAAGGTGTGCTTGCGCTCTATAAAATGATGAAGTCCGAAGAGCCGGGCCTCAAAAAGCAAAGCGAAAATCCTTCTGCGCTGGGCGAGCAGGATCTTCAATCCATGATGCGCGACCCGAAATACTGGCGCGATAAAGACCCTGCATATGTTGCCAGGGTCACAGAAGGCTTTAAGAACATGTACGGTGAATAAATTACAGCAAGTGTGTCATTGCGAGCGAATGCGAAGCAATCCACCCATAACTGGATTGTCGCGTCAGGTCTTGCGACCTTCCTCGCAATGACATTACTTCATTCTAACGAAACTGACTTTGCGAGGCTGCAAACTGGGAAGCAACGTAATCGTCAATGACATTTTGAAAATTGCTGCGAATTTGCTGCGTCAACGGCTTGAATCGGAATGCCACTTTGTTTTTGGTCTTGCGCACAACTTCGGCGGAATGAGGCACATCAATAATATTGTCCCGTAAACGAAACCGCATCGTTACGCCCACTTCATCCTCAAGGCCAAACTGGCGTTCGTCAGAACTGATAAGAACGCCGCCTAAAGACCAGTTTTCAACCGGATAAGTTTGCCCGTTGATAACCGTAACGCAACGATCACAATCACGGCGCGCATGACGTCTACGTACACTTTGCTCTTCGTTACTATTGCCAGCTTTAAGCGATGAAAATAATTGACCAAACATTTTTTATATCCCCATTCTTTCAACGCACAGTCTAAGTGTTTTTAGTAAAAATTACAATTCTATACAGTGCCTAGTATCCACATAATTATGGCAATTATAGGGCTTGTATTAGAAAAAAGTCAAATGCGGGTTAATTTTTTCTTGACATTTAAGAATAAATTCCTATTATATACTTCATCAACGCCAGGAGTCTATCCTGCGGCGTCTTTATAAGAATTCACCCCCAGGACAACATAAGATGCTGTAATAGCATAAATATGCCTTGTGGGTCCCGTGATAATGGCCGTTCACCGCGCTGAGCGACAACCTGTTTTGAGGGCCGGGCCTCAAACTCCTTTAGCAACTTTAAAAGAAAAGGTTATCGCCTATGTCTACAACAATAGATCAGGCTTTCATCAAGCAATTCGAACGCGAAGTGCATGAAGCCTACCAGCGTCAGGGTTCCAAATTACGGAACACGGTGCGCACAATTTCCAATGTCAACGGTTCCTCAGCAGTCTTTCAAAAGATTGGCAAAGGCACCGCCTCCACCAAATCCACCCACGGCATGGTGCCGGTGATGAATTTGGATCACTCCAACGTCGAAGTCACATTGCAGGACTATTATGCAGGCGACTGGATCGACCGTCTTGATGAACTCAAAGTCAATATCGATGAACGTCAGGTGATCGCCAGCGCCGGTGCTAACGCACTGGGTCGTAAGACCGATGAACTGATCATCGATTCTTTGGCCAGCGCATCGGCCAGCACCATCGTTGATGGCAATGTCGGCATGACCAAGGATAAAATTCTCGAAGCTTTTGAAACCTTCGGTGAAAAAGATGTACCTGATGATGGCCAGCGTTTCTGTGTCGTCGGCTGGAAACAATGGAGCGAATTGCTTGCCATCGATGAATTTGTCAACGCAGATTACATCGGTGCTGATGCGCTGCCATTTGCATCCATCACACAAGCCAAGATGTTCCTCGGAACAATCTTTATTCCGCATTCCGGTTTGCCGGTCGATGCCAACGATATCCGCTCTTGCTTCTGGTATCATAAAACTTCCGTCGGTCACGCTGCCGCCAGCGATGTTGAAACCGATGTCTCGTGGCATGGCGACCGCGCCGCCCACTTCGTCAATAACATGATGAGTCAGGGCGCAGGTTTGATTGACGAAAACGGCATCATCACCATCGATTGTGATGAAACACCCGACTAATCCCTGAATGTAGCATCCCCGCGAAAGCGGGGATCTTTTTCAAAAACTATAAAATCCCGGATCGAGTCCGGGATGCCAGCTACTTTTGAAAGGAACAAAACAATGGCTTTTACAGCATCTGATTTGAGCGTGCTTGCGTACGCCAACAACTTCACACTTTGGCACTATGTCACCATTGACGCCGATGTCACGGTAGCATCTTACTTTGACAAGGCTTCCGACATGCTGCGTGTGAATGATTTGATCATCGCGAATGTCGATACTGATGGAACCCCGGTAACGAAATTTTACGTCGTTACGGCCAATTCCGGCGGCAGTGTCACGATCGCAGCCTATGTGTAAACCATAGCTGCGGATCGTTTTCTCTCTGAAAATGCCCTTTCCCCAAAAAGCATCCCCGCGAAAGCGGGGATCTCATCCAAAAAAGGAGAGATCCCGGACCAGATCCGGGATGCCGGATAAGGGAATCACTGCTTAAGGCTTTGAGCGCTAGCCGTTTCCGGCTTGCACAAAGACGCTCGCCAAGCCCGGCTTTAGTGAGTTTCAGGAAGTATCGATCGTGAAGCAAAACCGGATATTTTGTTCGTTTCTTTTAGACGCGAACAAATACTCTGGACTTGCTTCGCAAGGGTGCAGTCCACGCTCTTGCCTTTCCTCTTCACGGCAAGGCGGGGCTGCCCCACCTTTGCAAACCACTTCACTGTCATCCCGAGCATAGCGAGGGATCTCATATAACCTGGTGAGATTTCTCGCTGTGCTCGAAATGACAGACCAAAAATAAGGAGAAAAACATGGCTCTCAATGATGTCGCGCTGGCTTCGCGCGCACTTATAAGAATTGGCGCCGCGCCAATCACTTCCTTTGACGACGGCACAGCCGAATCCGAAATTGCCGGCGCGCTCTATGCCCCTGTGCGCGATGGCCTGCTCTCGGCTTATCCGTGGACCTTCGCCACCGGCCAGGTCGCATTGACCCAGCTAAGCACAGCCCCCATCGCCGATTACAGTTTCGCCTTCGGCCTGCCCAACGATTATCTGCGCGCCATCAGCGCCGGAACAGGCACAAAAGGGCGCGGCCTTAACTACCGCATCGCCAACGGCGTGCTGCACACCAACGCCAGCGCCGTTGTGCTCACCTATGTTTTTCTCCCTGATGAAAGCGAATTTCCACCGTTTTTTGATCAGGCGCTCATCGCAAGGCTATCGGCGGAATTTACAATTCCCGTGACGGAAAGCACATCCCGCGCCGAGGCGCATTTCCGCATCGCCGATCAGGAATTCCAGCGCGCCCGCCAGATCGACGCCCAGCAAGACACCCCCAACAAAATCGAAAGCTTTACCCTTGTTGATGTGCGGGATTGAATATTGGACATAACATCGATGGATTTGCTGTCTTGCTATTCGATTATGTTTGGATTGCGAATAGATACCCTCGGGTAAATCCGGGGGCATCTATAGCCTTAAGAGAATCTTTTTCGCCGGGCTGAAATGGCAGGGGCAGCAGGACTTGAACCCGCGACCTACGGTTTTGGAGACCGTCGCTCTACCAACTGAGCTATACCCCTTCAACGGACTTCACAGATAAAGGATTAAGGGGCAAAAAGTCAAGCATTGCTCCCTTAGGACAGAGATTTTTATTGCCGAAGCAATCCAGAGATGGATTGTCGCGCCGAAGCACATTTCCGCATCGCCGATCAGGAATTCCAACGCGCCCGCCAAATCGATGTGCAGCAAGACACCCCCAACAAAATCGAAAGCTTCACGCTTGTTGATTACGGGGATAATAATTTAACATAATTATTGACTTCGTGCTTCATATGTGCTAGCGTGCCTCATCGTAATAAACAGCACGGAGAGCGTAATGGCGCATTTTTTGAGAAATGCAATTTTAACAGCCACGTTGACACTTGGTACAAGCGCAGCTTTGGCTCAAGATCAGGCTAACGATGGCAGCGCCAAAGGAAACCATCTATCCAGACAATTTACCCCTTGCACAGGAGGATCGGCTGCGGAAAATGAGGCATGCCAAAGAGTGCATGATGCACAATCAGAGATTGAACGACAAGTCGTAAAAAGAATTGGTGAGTTGAAAGCATCCGATAATTGGCCTCCTAAAGTTGGCATAGAACTTCTTGAGAGAATGTTAAAATCGGAATGCAGGGGAGTTAAACCCGCAAAAGATGGTCAGGAAGCTACAGAACATTCTCCATGTCTACCTGGGCCTTTTCAGTATTGAAAATTTTTAGAAGTTAAATTCCCCAAACCCGCCCCTCAGAATCAGAGCGGCGGGTTTTTTGTTGCCTGAATTTCACCGTCATTGCGAGGAGAAGCGCAGCTTCGACGCGGCAATCCATGGATTGCTTCGCTGGCGCTCGCAATGACGTTTACTCAATCAAAGGAAAAATCAATGACACGCATACGTGAAATCAAAACCAACTTCACCGCTGGCGAGATCAGCCGAGAACTGTTAGGTCGTGGGGATTTGCGCGCCTATGACAACGGCGCGCTGGCCCTGCGCAATGTCTTTATCCAGCCCACCGGCGGCATTACCCGCCGCGCCGGGCTGGCCTATATTGATACCGCCGCCGGTGACGGCAAGCTGATTGCCTTTGAGTTTAACACCCAGCAAACCTCGCTGCTGGTTATTACCGACGGCCAGATTGATGTCTACACAAATGGTGCCAAAGAAACCACCATCACCGCGCCATGGACGGCTTCCCAAATCGCGCAGCTCGCCTGGACGCAAAGCGCCGATACGCTGCTGCTCACCCATCCGGAAGTCCCGCCGAAAAAACTCACCCGCTCGGGCGCAGGCACATGGATGCTGGAAGACTGGAGTTTCTTCACCGATGGGGGAATCCTGTACCAACCCTATTTCAAATTCGCCGATAGCGAAGTGACGCTTACCCCCTCCGGCACAACGGGCAGCATTACGCTGACCGCATCAGCCAGCGTCTTTGACGCAGGCCACGAAGGCACCCGCCTGCGCGTCGCAGGCAGTGAAGTCGAAATCACAGATTACGACTCCCCCACGGTCGTGACAGTCACAACCATAGAAGACCTGCCAAATACCGATCCCACAATCGACTGGTTCGAGCAGGCCTTTTCCCCTGTGCGCGGTTATCCCGCCACAGTCGCCTTCCATCAGGACCGCCTTGTCATTGGCGGCAGCCGCGATTTACCCAACCGCCTGTGGTTTTCCAAAAGCGGCGATCTGTTCAATTTCGATCTTGGCGAAGGCCTCGATGATGAATCTATTGAGTTCGCCATCCTGTCCGATCAGGTCAACGCCATTCGCGGTATCTTTTCCGGGCGGCATTTGCAAGTTTTCACCTCCGGCGCCGAATGGCAGGTCACCGGCGATCCGCTCACCCCCGCCAGCGTCCAGATCCGCCGCCAGACGCGTATTGGTTCGCTAATTGAGCGCTATATCCCGCCGACCAATGTTGACGGCGCGACGCTGTTCATCGCTCGCAATAAACAGGAAGTGCAGGAATTCCTCTATACTGATTTGGAGCAGGCCTATAAATCCTCCGATCTCGCGCTGCTCTCAAAACATGTGATCACCGACCCAGTCGATATGGATTACGATTCCCGCCGCCGCTTGTTATTCCTGGTGCGCGCTGACGGTCAATTCGCCGCGCTCACTGTTTTTCGCGCCGAAAGCGTTGCCGCCTGGACGCTGCATAATACCGATGGCGCGGTGAAATCTGTCGCCGTTGTCGGCGATGAGGTTTATATGCTCGTCCAGCGTGCCGGCGATTATTTCGTCGAGCAATTCGACGATGCGCTCAATCTCGACTCTGCCCTGACCGGCGAAGTCGGCACACCTGCAACCGTGTGGTCAGGTCTCGATCATCTCGAAGGCAAAAGCGTCGCAATCGTCGCCGATGGTGAGGTTGTCGATAACCAGACCGTTACCGGCGGGCAGATCACTTTGGCCGAAGCCGCCACTGCTGTCGAGATCGGCCTGCCCTATACCCATATCGTGCAGCCTCTGCCGCCGAGTGAATTAGGCAATGCCGGGGGAGGGCGGCGTGTGCGCCTGATTGAAGGAATTTTCCGTGTACAGGATACGCAAAGCTTGCGGCTCGATATTGGTCGCGGCCTGTCGGACATCGCCCTGCGTCAGCTCGGTGAGGACCCGATTCTCGATGCACCGCCGCCAAAAGTCAGCGGCGACATTAAGGTTCGCAGCCTCGGCTGGCAAACCGACGCGACGAAGGCCCTGTGGCGGATCGAGCAGGATGTGCCGCTAGGCTTCACCCTGCTGTCCGTAACAACGCAATTAAAAGTTAATGATTAATGGCGGAGGCCAGGATGTGCAATGACAAGACGTCCGTCATCATCCTGAGAAACAGATCTCAAAGGATTGTCTGTTGGCGAAAAAGAACTGCCAGAATGATAGTCCCATGAGGTTTTTGGTGCGTTCGTGGCTACCTGGGAAAAGGTCTGGCCAGGCTCTAAACCTTCAACAGCTGCATAAAGTTCTTTAGACATAACTCACTCTCTTTCTTTTGTTGAATGATGCGAACATATTTACCATAATAATATTCCATATGTCAACAAAAAATAATGTTTTTTATATATTTTTAACCCAGTAAAGACATTTAAATAAAAAAACAACCGTAAAACCGTAATTTTTATTCAAAATATACACTTTATTCACAACAATCAGAAAGGAGGTTCCCATGGGAGCCATCACCCCCATCGCCAGCGGCCTCAGCGCGGCTGTCGGCACGCTTAACACACTCGGCCAGGTCGTCGGCGCTGTTCAGACGCTCAGCGGCAACAGCAATAGCCGACAGGAGCAAGACCTCGCCCTGCGCCAATTGCAGGAACGCCAGCGCCTTGAACAGGCAAGGCTGGCGCAAAGCAACGCGCTGGAACGTGAGAAAATCGCCACGCAGACCGCTCAAGATGAGGAAGATCGCCGCGCCGCTCTGCGCCGTGCAGTTGCTCGCCAGCGCGCCAGCTTCGGCGGGCAGGGGATCAGCGCCAGCGGCGGCAGCGCGCAAGCCGTCCTGCTCGGCCTGTTCGACGAAACTGAAGATGAGATCAACCGCCGCACCGAGCTGGACTCTCTGCGTACCCGCGCGCTTGATCTGGGCGAAAGCCAAAACCGCAGCCTCAACCTTCTGCAAGCCACCCAGCTCCAGCAACGTCAAAAACTGAATAACGAACTGACGCTCTTCGATCGGCTGTTTTAATAAAAAGAAAGGGGAAATCCGAATATTGACCCGGATATACATATCCCTCATATTTCACATGGACATAACGATTATGCTCCATGGCAATTTCCGCCGATAGAAAAAAATATTTAAAGATGAAGTATTCTTTTTTAAATCTGTCTGTTTTTATCTTGTGTCTGTTTTGGAGCCATGCGGCGCTTTGTGAAAAATATGAAATAAAAATTAATCCAGTTAATCCCAAAGGAGAACCGCAAAGCACAATTTGCAACATCGAACAGAAGACCTGTTTTTTAACACTCCCTTATTTTGTAGAGAGTAAGCCGGATATAAGAGAATATATCAACGCGGCTTTTCGTTTTGTACAGGATGATTTCGAAGCGGATTTTATGTTGAAAGGCCGCCGTTTGTCTTTATCTGAAACGGTTATGACGCACTTCAGGATACGATTTGATCAAAAGCTTGAACAAAAATTGAGCTTGTTTTTTCCTGATCCTGGCGCAAATAATCAAAAGATCGCCGAATTGGAACTTATCGTAATTCCGTCTGATCTATAATCTCATATGTTAGGGGTTTGCCAAAGCTCTGGCGTGATGCCGCGTAAAAAAACGGCCTGAGAATCAACCCCCAGGCTATCGTGGAAAAAGTCGCCCTTGGGCGCGCTGAAGGAAAAACAGCAAAACCCTCGCCACGTCGAATGGCTGCTATGCCTTCATCGGCCAGGACGTTTTTTTAAAAACTCTTAAAATCAATCTTTTAAAAAGGACATTATTATGACCGAGCATATCAAAATGCCGGACGTCGTGCCCATCGTGCGTTACGTCGCCAACGGAACCCAAACCGAATTCACCTATAACTTTCCGATTTTCGCCAGCGAAGATCTCGCCGTCTATATCGACGGTGCCAAGCAAGCCAGCGGCTTTACAATAAGCGGGGCGGGGGAGACTGTCGGCGGGAGTGTCACCTTCGACGCCGCGCCCGCTACGGATGCCGTGATCACCCTTGCGCGCGAACTTCCCATCGAGCGCGTCACGGATTTCCTCGAAGGCGGGGATTTTTCCGCCCAATCCATCAATAACGAGCTGGATTACGTGATCGCCGCGCTCCAGCAGGTGAACCGCGAAAACGATCTGATGCTCAAATATGGTGACCACGAAACCCCCGGCAATGTAGAGCTGCCATCGCGCGCCACGCGCGCAAATAAAGGCCTAGGCTTTGACGGAAGCGGCAACCCCGTCGCGCTCGATCTCTCCGGCGCTTCCGCCTCGCCGGATTTTACCCCCACCGGCACCGGCGCTGCCACGCGCACCGTGAATGACAAGCTCGCCGATGCGATCTCGGTGAAGGATTTTGGCGCTGTTGGTGACGGCCTCACCAATGACACGGTCGCTATCCAAAATGCAATAGCCGCTCATGACACGGTGTTCATCCCGCCCGGTGAATATCTGATCACGGGAACAATCACGCTCACCGCGCGCAAAGCCCTGATCGGCATAGGTCAGAAATCCGTTCTCAAATGCAACGCTGGTACGTTCAACGCCATTGAGATCACTGAAGATTACTGCACCTTGCATAACTTCCGTATCGAAGGCGGCGATGTTGGCATCAAGCTCTACGGGGCTACGCGACCCGTCGTGCAAACGTCTGTGAGTGACATCACCATCATCGCTCCCAATATTGGCGTCCAGCTCGACGGTTACACAAATCCGAGCTTCCCGTGTTACTGGAACAATTTTGACCGCGTTCTGGTTGAGCAATTCGCGATCCACGGCTTTCACCTCTACCGCAGCGGGGCAGGGGATACGCCCAACGCCAACAAGTTCCACGCCTGCCGCGCCTATTCTCTCGGCACGGCCTGCACGGGCGCAGGTTTCTACATCGAAGAAGCGCGCTATAACAACGCCTTTGTCGATTGCGAAGCCAATGTCCACGGCAGTGCGCAAGGCTGTTTCATCATCGGGTCGGGCTGCGACAAAACCCTGCTCATTAATCCATATGCCGAAAGCTATAACAGCGTTCCCAATATCAAACTGGAATCTGGTTCTATTGAAACCTCGATCTTTAATCTGCTCTCGGCCAGTGACGGCGCAGCGATCTGGGACCTCTCCGGCGGCGAATATACCGCCTATAACGCAGGGTATCCGAATAAGAACCGTCTGCAAAAAACCACCTGTATCGACATGAACGCAACGCTCCAGCGCTTCGATACCGAATATATCGATAGTTCGGGAAGCGTTACGCTCGATACTTCACATTCCGTGCATCTGGTTTCCAGTTTCGGCGGCGCGCTCACCGTCAATCTGCCCAATGCCGCCGACGCCACTGGCGCGATGATGGTCGTCAAAAAAATCGACAGCTCCGCCAACGTCATCACGATCAAAGAAGATAGCGGCAACGGCCCCGATGCGCGCGATTATTTTCTCGGCGCGGAAAATGATTACATGATGGCCCTGTCCAACGGCGCGGAATGGTTTGTGATCGCCTCCAACCGTAGCCCCGGCAACACCCGCTACCACGACGGCACCGGCACCTACGACATCGATATGGCCGTGGACACGTATTTGCTGTCTAGCTATGGTGGTGCACTCACCGCCCGCTTGCCGCCCGCCAACTCTTCGCAGGCCGTAGGCCGCACTGTGACCATCAAGAAAACCGACGTTTCGGCGAATGTGATTACCGTGAGCGAACAGGGCGGGAGCGGGCCGGACGGTTACGCCCAACCGCTCTCGGCCCAATACGACGCCATCACCGTCGTCTCCGATGGTGGCCAGTGGTTTATTGTTAGCAAGTTTTAACCGCGAATTGATGGTATAGAATTACATCAGCATTGTGTTACAATCACCTTGAAACTGCCCATTATGCCATGACAAAAATAAAACCATCTTTGCCCGATTATAAAAGCCCTCCGGTTTCTGAAGTGGCGGTTGCTGTACAGTTTTCTGATCTGCACGGTTTTCCGGCACCCTATTTGGGAGATTTATGGGCGGCATTTGGGCGGGATGAATTTCCAAATGTTCAAAATCAGGAAGTTATAGCGCCGATGCCGGGGAGTGAAAAAGAAAGGGTTATTTCTTTTGTCGATCCCTCGTGTGAAATCCCACGGGTTTGGTTTTTAAGTGAAGATCAAACCGAATTGATCCAGTTTCAGCAGGACAGGCTGGCGTTTAACTGGAGGAGGGTTAATGATAAGCCTTATCCTCGTTATAAGTCTGTTATTGAAAAATTTGAACAGACGCTTAAGGCATTGGAAAAATTTGTAAAACTTCATAAGAAACCGCTATCTTACGATACGCTGGAATTGATATATGTAAACATCGTTCCTTTTGATGATTTTGGCGGTGCGCCGAATATAGGCGCTTTCCTGAAAGATGCGGTCTGGCGGAAAGAGCGAGTCTTTTTGCCGGAGCCGTCCAAATACAGCGGAAGCTGGGAGTTCGAACTGCCGGACCTGAACGGCAGGATGTTTACAAATGCTTATTCTGTGCAAAATCTGAAAGATGGAACACATGCCTCGCGTCTGGATATTGTTGTCAGAGGGCAGTATGCATCGCCTTTCGACAAGAATATGAAAACCATGTTATCATGGTATAATAAAGCTCATGAGCATATTGTTTGCGGATTCGACGATTTAACCACGCCGGAAATGCATGAAAAGTGGGGAAAAGATGTACGCGCTAAATAGGGAGCAAAACGGCTTCGCAGTTACAGATACGCCTATGCCGCCTAAGCCACCTCAAACAACGCTTGAGGAAGGGGCTGTCACGCCGAAAGAGCGTGGAGAGTTGTTGAAAGCAATCGAGTATATGAGAGGTCTGGAAGACGGTTGGGACGGGTTTGGTGCGTCTGCACCTGGTCATGCCAGTTTGCAAACGGCGGAGCATTTTATCAAACAACTGCCGTTCGGTCTGGCATATCCGGACAAAATTTCGCCGGATATGGAAGAGACGCTTTCATTGACATGGATTTTGAAAGCCAGCGATGAACTGCACATGACGATCGACGGTCTATATATTTATTTAAGCAAACTGGGTACGGATGACACTATCGAAGACTTGGCGGAATTAAAATTTTTGGCAGGCGGTTTTTTCCCTGAGGACATCCGGCGGCATCTCCCTTCTTATCCTGTGAAAAAACATGGAAAAACAAAAAATCCGCGATAAGGATATCATTAGCCGGACAATTTTATCCCCTAAGGATTTTTCTTCGGTTCTTGGTATTCCGCAGCTTGATCTTCTGAATAACTTGCAGTTCAACAAAAACAAAGAAACGGGTTTGCGGGAAGAGTCCGTCAATTGTATGCGTTTATTTAAAGGCGATGCGGTTGCGGCTTGTCATGCGCAGGGGCGAAAACTATGCAAAGCAAGGAATGAACGCCGGTCGGGGAAAAAGGACTTCAAGCCGGATCATTATTATGGTTACAGAAGCGCGAATGTTGGCCGTATCAGGGAACTGGAACGGCACAAGGGAATGCATTTCGATGTTCATCACACGCCACGGAACGATAATTGGGCACATTGCGATGTTGTAATGGTTGGCAGTGAGTCTGAAGGACTCAAAACGCATGACCGTAAAATGGCTAAACAGCTGTTAGTTAAATGTTTCGATACGGAAGTCAGGTATCAGACATAGTAAATTATTAACTTTTTAAAATTTATAAAAATTATTCGAAGTCGCTAGCATCTTGGCGGCTTTTTTATTTGCCAAGGAGAATACATGAAAAACTATACAAAAATTATCAAAGAGCGCGTGGCACACTTTCTCAACAGCGCCACGGCGGCGGTGGTGTATTCCTACGAACGTTATCTCAGCAGTGATTTACCCGGCGATCTAGAGGACAAGTCAAAAGAGCCTGCCGAATTCAAAAAATTCCACGATGCCGGAAAATCCGCCGCCTCCCATCTCGAAAGCTTGCTCAAACTGGCCAACGCCACCGATGACAGTGATGAGCAGGAAAAAATCGAGGCCAGGCGCGAACAGCAGGAAAACCTGCAATCCCAGATCCGCAGCGCCCGTGATGAACTGGAGGAGGACAATGAATGAACGAAATCGCAAAACCACCCAGCCTGCAAAGCACGAAATTCGACATCAGCACAGCCGACTTCCCGCTCTTTGTGGTGTTGTGGAACCAGCGCATGGGCCTGCGCACGCCGCAAATCCACCTGAAAATAGCGCGTTGGCTGGAATGGAACTGGAGTCGCAAAAACACGCGGCTTCTCTTGATGGCTTTTCGCAGCGCAGGCAAAAGCACGATCGCGGGCCTGTTTTCGGCCTGGCTTTTATATCGCAAGGCGGATTTGCGTATCCTTGTGCTGGCAGCGGATTTCACGCTGGCGAAAAAGATGGTGCGCAACGTTAAACGCATTATCGAGCGCCACCCGCTGACCGCAAATATGAAACCCGAAAATGCGGACCAATGGGCTTCTGATCGTTTTACCATCAAACGCACTTTCGAATCGCGCGATCCTTCCATGATGGCCAAAGGCATTACGGCTAACATCACCGGCTCCCGCGCCGATATTGTCATCTGCGACGATGTCGAGGTCCCCAACACCTGCGACACCGCCGAAAAGCGCCGCGAGCTGCGCGAACGGCTGGGCGAGATGGAATATGTTCTCGTCCCCGGTGGAACGCAGATCTATGTTGGTACGCCGCATAATTACCACACGATTTACGCCGATAAACCGCGGAGTGAACTGGGAGAGGAGAGGGAATTCCTAAACGGATTTGAACGCCTCAAAATCCCGGTTTTGGATGAAAAGGGCCAAAGTGCCTGGATTGAGCGCTATAGCGAGGCCGACATCGCTCGCATGAAGCGCGCCGCCGGGCCGAATAAATTTGCATCTCAAATGATGCTCCAGCCCGTAAATATCGCCGAAGGTCGTCTCAATCCTGACTTGTTGCGCCATTATGATGATGATCTGGAGTATTGCAAAGAACTGCAAACTTTGTTTCTTGGTCAGATCAAACTGGTTTCTGCCAGCGCCTTTTGGGACCCGTCTTTCGGCAGCGCTACCGGCGACCACAGCGTTGTGGCCATTTTATTCAGCGATGCGGAGGGGAATTTCTACCTTCATCACATCGAATATATTCGCACCGACGCTGGTAATGAACAGGACGAAGCAACTCAACAATGCCGCATCGTTTCGCAGATTGCTAAAAACCATTACCTGCCCGCCATGACGGTCGAGATCAACGGCATCGGACGGTTTCTGCCCAATATCCTGCGCAATGAACTTAGCCGGGCTAAATCCCCGTGCGCACTTAAGGAAATCAGCCAGTCCCGTGCCAAGGATCTACGCATTCTTGAAGCTTTCGATGCCGTGCTCGCCGCTCGCCGGCTCTATGTGCATATATCAGTGCTGAAAACGCTTTTTATGACCGAAATGCGTGAATGGCGTCCCGGAAGCAATAAAGGATATGACGATGGCCTCGACGCCGTCGCCGGCGCGCTCGCCCAGGCCCCGGACCGCCTTCCACGCCTCTATGGCCGCGGCGCGCATAACTGGATGAAATCCGCCCGGCTTCATAAGGCTGATACGGATTTCAAAATATAAAGGACATGTTACATGAGCTTATTCTCACAAGATCTGGTCTGGTGGATCACGGTTGTTGATTTGCCGGCCATGGCCGGCCTTTTGGCTTTCTCTTGGCGGACGCGCCGCGAGGCTGAAAGGGCCGTCAATAACCTGGAACATACGCTGGAACATCGTTCGGATCAGCTCCGCGATGCGCTCGGCGCGTTCAAGCTTGAAGTCGCAAAGACATATGCATCGCAAAGATCCATGCATGCGCTGGAATCCCGGCTGGTCGAGCATTTGCTACGCATCGAATCCAAGCTCGATGCCACCGCTCTCAAAGCCGAAGCGCTGAAGGCTAAATCTGAATAATTCATTTTAAATCACAGAGACTCACAGTGAAAACACAGGAGCATTTTTTCGTACGAAAAGCGCCTGTGCTTCTTCTGTGCTCACTGTGTTTTTATTTTTGCAAAGGAAGAAACTCATGAAAAAACCAACCTTAACCGCGATTGGCGGTTTGGACGTGCGTCCGCGTGCCGACGCCGAAGAATTTTACCAAGCCCTTGAAATTGATGTTCTGGCCCGCACCCTCTGGGGTGAAGCCCGCAGCGAAGGACATATTGGCATGGAAGCCGTCGCCAGTGTCGTGCTCAACCGTGTGAAAGTCGCGCAAGGCCACGGCGGCAAATATTGGTGGGGCAGCAATATCATTCAGGTCTGTCAAAAACCGTATCAATTCTCATGCTGGAATCGCTCCGACCCGAATTTTCAGAAATTACAGGCCGTCGATAATAAAAACCTGTATTTTGCGACTGCCCTGCGCATTGCCCGCCGCGCAGTTATTGGCGCACTGCCGGATCATACCGGTGGCGCAACGCATTACCACACCGATTATGCCTCGCCCTACTGGGCGCGGGGACAGGAACCCTCGGCCGTAATCGGGCGGCATATATTTTACAAATTAATCAAAACTTAAAAATAAAAACCACAGAAGAACACAGAAGAACACAGAAGAACACAGAAGAAGCACAGGAGCGTTTGACGATAAAAAGACGCCCCTGTGTATTCCCCTGTACGCACTGTAGTTTTAAAAAATATTAAGGAAGAAGTTATGCTAGAAACTATACTCGCCCGTATCGGCCTGCCGCTGCTCATCACCTTTGTATCACAGGCTTTAAAGCAGATCGACACGCCCGTTACAAAAGGTGCAGCAAAAGCTTTAGAGGATGTTGATAAAGCCTTGAAAGCAGGAGATATTTCGCCAGAAGCCATAGCGGAATCAAATCGGCATATAGAAGCGATTTCTTTAATGAAATCAGAGGAATACCGCGAAGCTTCTAAACAAATTAATGAATCGCTTCGGGCCGAAATCGCTTCCTCTGACAAATATGTTCGCCGTATGCGCCCAACCTTTGGCTACCTGATGGCTATCACCTGGGCCGCGCAAATGCTGGGGATAGCCTATGTTATAATATTCGATACGCAACGTGCCGGATACATAATGTCATCTATGTCGTCACTCAGCGCTATCTGGGCCGTCGGTCTTTCCGTGTTGGGTATTTACGTCTACAAACGCAGTGAGGATAAAAAACTCATCCCGCCGGAAACCATATTCTGGAATAGCCAGCACTAATGCGCTGGCGTTGTCGGCATTTCTATACTCACACTTGTTTCAAGCGGCTCATCATGGATTGAGACTCCCATCAGGTGAGCATTGATAAGGAAATGCACGCCGATCGCGCCCGCGTATCCCAGAAGAATAACAGGCGCCCAGCGCAAATGGCTCATAAAGGTGTAATGCCCGCGCGCCACACCCATCAGCGCCACACCGGCGGCTGAACCGATAGAAAGCAGGCTGCCGCCTACGCCAGTGGTCAGGGTAATCAGCAGCCATTGGAAATGGTCCATATCCGGGTTCATGCTCAGCACGGCAAACATCACCGGAATATTATCAATAACGGCGGAAGAAATGCCCAGTGTCACATTTGTTATACTTGCGCCAAAACCGTCATACATTGTCGTCGAGGCCAGTTCCATATATCCAAGAAAGGTCAGCCCCCCGACGGAAAAAATAACGCCGAAGAAAAAGAGGAGCGTGTCCCATTCAGCGGCCGCCACATTCTCCAGAATATCAAAATCCTTGTCATCTTCGTCTTTAACCCATATATGCCGAATAACATAGGCGGCGATCATCAGGAAGGACAGGCCGAACATCATGCCCACAAAGGGCGGCAGACCAAGCGTTTGTTCAAAACCAACAGCCATGAAGATCGTGAATATTCCCAGCCCTATGATTGCTCGTGCACCGTGCTTAAGGTGTACGTCTTCCGTTAAAGCCTCAGGGAAATCTTTGGTAACAAAAAATGCCATGATAAATGCGGGAACCACAAAACACACAAAGGAGGGCAAAAACAGATCAAAGAATTCAAAAAAACCTAGATGCCCGGACTGCCAGACCATCAGTGTCGTGATGTCTCCAAACGGACTAAAGGCCCCGCCGGCATTGGCTGCGCAAACAATATTGATACAGGCTAATGCTACAAAACGCGGATTACCATTCCCTACAGCCATAACCACAGCCCCTAAAACCAGCGCTGTGGTTAGGTTATCTGCAACGGGGGATAGAAAAAACGCCATAATGCCTGTGGCCCAAAAAAGTTGTCGGTAATTAAAACCGGCCTGCACCAGCTTGCATTTTAGCACTGCAAAAACATTGCGCTCTTCCAGTGCGCTGATATAGGTCATCGCGGCCAGAAGGAAGAGCAGCAGGCTAGCATATTCCTCCAGCCCGTGAAAAATCGCGCTATGAAGGGTATCGTGATCGACACCATAAGAGGGGGCGATCACCCCGATAATCACCCAGATCAATCCCGCCCCAAGCATCACGGGTTTGGATTTTCGCATATGGGTATATTCTTCCATCAATACCGCAATATAAGACAAAATGAAAACAACCAGACAAAGGAGCGCTGCCGGATGTGTCACGGCTGATAAAGACGAAGGTGAAGAACTATCCTGACTGGCCCAAAGAGGGGGAGCAAGCGTAAGGGCTAGAATCATAATCGGTAGAAAGAAAAGAAAAAAAGGCATGATCCGCTTTAGCATTTTCTAAGGGTCCTTGTGTTTTTTAAAGCTGCTCAGCAGACGCCGCGTACAACCGTATGATGAGCCCTTATATCATAAAAAAAGGCCCGAACAAATGCCGGGCCTTTGCTTTGTAATATATTCTCACAGGTAGCCTGAGCTACATATGGTGCGCTCCCGCCCCTTCTTCAGCGTGATGCAGCGCTGCTTGATGCATCTTCTCTGCATGCATCTCCGCTGTTGGCAGAGGATGCGCGAAGAAGGGGAAAAAGGCCCACATCGCAATCGAACACACAACAAGCGTCAGGAGCATCACAGGCGTGCCTTTACGGAACCAGAGGCCCGGTGTGATACGAAGCGAGGGCTTATTTTCCTGTTGCGCCAGACGTTCGGTCAGGGTCACGATGAACACGTTGGCCGTAGAGCCCAGATGCGTACCGTTGCCGCCCATGCCCACGCCGATCGCCAAAGCCCACCAAAGCGGTGTTACTGGAATGCCTTGCGCGTCCATGCCGATGATGATCGGGATCATCGCCGCAGTGAACGGGATGTTGTCGATCATCGCCGAAAGGATGGCGGCCATCCACATCAGGATCAGGCAGGCCGTCAGCATGTCATGCTGAACCAGCGGCGTGATGAACTGGCCGATCCACTCCAGGAAGTGCGAGCCTTCCACCCCGCCGATCACGACGAACAGGGAAACGAAGAACATCAGCAGTGAAAGCTCGACTTCAGTCAGGTATTTGTCCGGGTTGACCTTATATGTCAGGGCCAGCAACACCGTCAGACCGAGACAGGCCACAACCCAGGCTTCCCAGTGCAGCGCGCCGTGGGCAATAAACAGCACGACCATGATGCCCAGAACGGCCAGCGAGGCAATCCATGTTTTCTTGTCCGTAATCATATCGGCGGAATCGAAAACCGGTTTGTCGGGCGTTACCGAAAGATTTTTGCGGAAAAGAAACTTTAGGCCAAGCAGAGTCACAATCCACGCGGCGAATACGATTCCGCCCATCCGGATAAAGAAGGTGTTGAAGTCGATATCCGCAGCTGAACCGATCATCAGGTTAGGCGGGTCCCCCACGAGGGTTGCCACGCCGCCCGTATCGGACAAAAGCGCCGCCGCCAGCAGATAGGGAATAGGATTGACCTTCAGTGCCTGACAGATCAGCACGATCAGCGGGCCGAAAATCACCACCGTGGTCACATTATCCAGCAGCAGCGAAATCACCGTCACTGCTGTTCCCATCAGAACCAGAAGCAAAAACAACCGCCCCTTACTGAACGCCGCGATCCAGTAGGCGATCGCCTGAAATCCTCCGGTCGGGATCATGATTGCCACGATGGTCATCATCGCGCCGAGCAGGAACACCACGTTCCAATCGATGGCCTCGATGGCCATTTCCGGATTGTAAAACCCGAAAAACTGGCCGAAAAGCACCATGGACGCCGCGCCCAGCATGGCAATCTTGGTACGGTGAATATGGTGCATCCCTTCGGTAAAAATTCCAGCAAATGTAACAACCAGAATAACGGCTGAAACCATCATCGGTGTATCAAAAACCAATGCTTCTTCCATTTCAAAATACTTTCTTATTTCATTGATTAAATTTTTTTAAAAAACAAAAAGACAAAAATCGATCGCCTTATTCGTGAACCTCTTTACCTTGCTCCAGATGGCTGGCGATTTTCATCAGCGCCTTGAGGACCGACTGTGAAGAAATCAGACCGACCAGCTTGCGTGTATTGTCATGATCGACAACAGGCAGGGGGCTGTCATATTTGACCATCAGGCGAATCCCTTCACGCAGCGGAGAGTCGGCCCGTACGCAGACAGGGTGCTTCAGCATCACTTCTTCCATGGTCTTCGGCAAAATAATGTTGAGCCGCTTGGCAACCCAGGGCGAAGCGCCCAGCAGGTGGTCAAGGCTGATATCCATATGCTTGAGGCGCACCATATGGTCGCCCATTGTCGCCGGAACCGGCAGCAGGCTGTACAGCAAGTGTGAAAAGCTAAACAGTCCAACTACGCTGTTTTTTTCATCAACGATAGGCAGGCTGCGGATATTGTGTTTGCTAAACAGTTCAAGGACCTCGGCCACTGTTTGACCGGGGCGTGCCGTTATCACATCAGTAATCATGGCATCATTACATGGCATGTTTTTTTCCCTTCTTTTAAATGTTTTTCGAGAAAAGCTACAAAAATTTAGCCGGACCATGCTCCTCTTTTTGTGGCAATGCAATAGAAAATTATAGAAAAAATATTTTTTGATGCTGTGGTGCCAAATCTGAACCTCACGCCGGTATGCTAGATAATAAAAACGCCTAGACTTATGCTTGTAAGCTGCTACGATTCTTTCGCAAGTTCATTTTTTAGGGGAGCATTATCATCATGACCAAAACACCAATTACAGTGGCGCGCGGCGACGGCATCGGCCCGGAGATTATGGACGCGACTCTGCAAATCCTTGAGGCCGCAGGCGCGCAGCTCGATATTGAAGAAATTGAAATTGGTGAAGCGGTCTATAAACGCGGCATTAAAAACGGGATCGAAGACAGCGCGTGGGACTCCTTGCGCCGCACGCGTGTTTTTCTCAAGGCTCCCATCACCACGCCGCAAGGGGGCGGGTTCAAATCCCTCAATGTGACGGTCCGCAAATCGCTCGGCCTGTTCGCCAATGTTCGCCCGTGCGTATCCTACCATCCGTTTGTCCGCACCAACCACCCGAAAATGGATCTGGTGATTATCCGGGAAAACGAAGAAGATCTTTACGGTGGCATCGAATACCGCCAGTCGCGCGATGTTATGGCTTCGCTCAAGGTGATTTCCCGCCCCGGAACCGAGCGCATTATGCGCTATGCTTTTGAATATGCGCGCGCAAACAACCGCAAAAAAGTCACCTGCATGTCCAAAGACAATATCATGAAGATCTCGGACGGTCTGTTTCATCAGGTCTTTGATGAAATCGCCGCCGAATATCCGGATATTGAAAACGAACACATGATCATCGACATCGGCACGGCCAAAGTTGCCAATCGTCCGGATCTGTTCGATGTGATCGTTACCACCAACCTTTACGGCGATATCATTTCCGACGTTGCGGCGGAAGTGACCGGCTCTGTCGGTTTGGGCGGCTCATCCAATATCGGCCTCGATTTTGGTATGTTCGAAGCCGTTCACGGCTCCGCCCCGGATATTGCCGGCCAGGGCATCGCCAACCCGTCCGGGCTTATTCTCGGCTCCATCATGATGCTCACCCATATCGGCCAGGGCAGCGTTGCAGCGAAAATACACAACGCTTGGCTGCGCACAATCGAAAATGGTGTTCATACCGGCGAGATTTACCGCAAAGGCATCTCAAAGGAACAGGTTGGCACCGAAGGTTTCACCAAGGCCGTCATTGAGCGTCTGGGACAGGAGCCTGAAGTCCTGCCCGTCAAATCCTATCCCGATGTTGCCGGCGGACTCAAATTGCCGCCGCTTAAACCATCCGTCGAAGTTTCGAAAGAACGCGTTGGCGTCGATATCGGCATCAACTGGGATGGCAGCGCCGATGATCTCGCCGCCGCCATCAATGCTTGTGTGAATGACAATCTCAAACTCCAGATGATTTCCAATCGCGGCACCAAGGTCTGGCCGAACGGGCAACCCGAAACATTCTGCGCTGATAACTGGCGTTTGCGCTTTATGTCCGACAACGGCGAAACCGTGAAAACATCACAGGTCATCGCTCTGATGGATCGTATGAACAAGGCCGATCTCAACTTCACAAAATCGGTCATGCTGCATAATTACGACGGCAAACCCGGCTTCACGGTTGCCCAAGGGGAATAAGCGCTGTTGGCCGCCTTCGTCAAAAACCTGTATAATGAATATGTGAGAACGCAATTCTTAAATCAAGAGAACGGGAAGATCTTTGCAATTACCGAAACCCCGCATTTGATGCGGGGTCTATGGGATGCCGAAATTCACTCGAATGGACCCCGTTTAAAAAACGGGGTTTCACTTTTCTTTTATTTTCAATGCGTTGGGAAAAGTTGAGAATGGAGTTATGAAACGTTTACTCTATGCATATATAGCGGCGGGTTTATTGATATTAGGTGTAATAACGCCCTTGTCACAGGGCTTTGCCCAGAACGCACCGGCTTACAGGTCATTCCAGAAGGCAACGCCGCAAACGCTCGAAGAAGCCATGAGGGCTCCGCGGGTTCCGGGAATGCCCCAGCAGCTCAAATTCCCTTATAAACAACCCCTTGAACCGGTTTTTGATAAGGTCCGCTTCATCAAGCAGGAACCGCCAAGCACGTTGCGCGAGCGTATTGAGCGCCTTATTCACGGCATCTATGTGGATATTCCTCCCGAATATGACCTCTATGGCTATGAAATTCGGCGCTATATGGCCCATATCGGCGGACAGGCCGTACTCAATTCGTCTCAAAACATTCAAGGACAGCTCAAAAATATTAAAACAGCGGAAATCATCCTCAGATATTGGCATAAAGAGATTGATAAAGAAGCCAGTGTCATTGAGACTGAAATCGAAAAGACGAATGCTTCCCCTTCCGTTCGTAGCTCTTTTAAATATCATCGCGGTGTGGCGCAGGCCTTCTTTGTCGAAGCGAATAGCTGGCTGGGCAATAACCGCAAACTTCTCGAATATCTTGATGATATTGGTGTGGATTCATATGAGTTCAAAGATCCGGACATGACATTCAAAAATTTCATGCAGCTACAGCAATATGCCATCCACCTTAAGGCGCGCAACGATGCCCTTGAGCAAATTCAAGGCTACACCCCGTTCCTTAGAATGGTTTATTGATACTACTGTGACAAAGTAAAGCCGTTATCCGCTGATTTTAAAAGAGTATTAAGATCGCGCGTAAATTTATCCTGCTGGTCATGAGCTGCAATTTCGTGAAATTGTCCAAGATAAGCCAAGCGTATACCGGAAGGAATGGTCGCGGCCTGTTCCTTAAACGTTGCATAAAGCTTGGCATCTTCGGCCAAACTCCCCAAATTGCCTTTCTTTGTGTGACAGGCAAAAGCCAGTTGAAAGGCCTGGTCATGGACGCCTTCGTGAAAAACGAGGCTCAAAGCCTTTAAAGGGTTATGAAAGCCGGCATCTTCATGCGTATTAATCTTAATTTTTCTCGATCCGGTTTTCAGATTACAAACAGAGGAGCCATTTAAGAGGCGAATCGCATTGGATTGTTTATAGTGGCGCTTCGCTTCTTCAAAAAACACGATATTTGTATCTTCAAAATCAAAAAAACCGCTTGCTTCGCAGGACGCAGCAGCCTGATATAAATTCACAGCTTGAATAACCGCTTTTCGATCATTTTCACAAGAAACCGGATAATGCTCTATGTTTTCGAGAAGGTCACGGTCATCTTGAATGGAGCGTAAAGTAAGGTCACGGCTATTTTCTAAAAAATCCATATACGTCTGAGAATGGCGAATAGTATTCGATATGTGCAGCATCGCTTCTATATGGGGGCGTATATTTCTATGTTTGTCCCATGGATCAACGGCAAAGCCGGAATCTTCTGAAAGCTCTGGAATATGGCACTTTACACCTCTAACAAGCGTCGCAATATCAGAAAAGCGCTGGGAAAGCGGTTTCTCACTAAGAGCTTTTTTACTCATTGATTTTATGGATCGAATAAAAGCTTTACTGGCCATGGCACACTACAAATATTTACATAAGGTAAAACTTATACGTGACACAAAGTATAAAGTGCAAGAAAAATATTTCGGATAAATCATCGGAAAAGGCCGCGCACCCTCAATTTTTAGCCTTCTTCGCGGCTTCGACGGTGTTTTTCAGCAAACACGCAATCGTCATCGGCCCGACGCCGCCCGGCACAGGCGTAATTGCTCCTGCTACACCGCGGGCCTGATCATAATCAACATCGCCGCACAGCGTTCCACCTTCCTGACGATTAATGCCGACATCAATCACAATTGCGCCCGGTTTGATCCAGGCTCCCTGAACCATCTCCGCACGGCCCACCGCAGCCACCAGAATATCGGCCTGCTTGCAAACTTCCGGCAAATCTCGCGTTCGTGAATGCGCGCTCGTCACCGTGCAGTTTTCCGCCAAAAGCAACTGCGCCATCGGCTTGCCAAACAGCAGGGAGCGCCCGATCACCACCGCATGCTTACCGCTCAAATCTTGCTCCACGCTTTTGATGAGCATCATCGCCCCTTGCGGCGTGCAAGGCACCAGCCCGCTTTTATCTCCAGCAATCAACTTACCCTGATTAATGAATGTCAGCCCATCGACATCTTTCTCCGGCTTGATATGCTGAATCAACGTATCGGCATTCAGCGGATAGGGCAGCGGCAATTGCAGCAAAATCCCGTGCACGTCCTTATTGTCGTTAAACGCCTCAATCTCGGCCATGATTTCCGCTTCCGTAGCCTGCGCAGGCAGACGCGATTCAAAGCTTTTAATCCCGCACGCGGCGCAGGCTTTAATTTTATTGCGCACATAAACCTGAGAGGCCGGATCATCACCGACCAAAATCACGGCCAAACCGGGCCGCACATCCAGCCCCGCAACCTCGGCCGCCAGATCCTCACGCAGGGCCTTGGCCACCGCTTTGCCGTCAATATTCTGTGTCTCGCCCATGGCGTGTGCCTCTTTCTTTGCCAACATTAGATCAAAATCCCTATAATGATATTTTGTAACAGTGACAGCCCCAAAATGACCACAATCGGAGTCACATCAATACCGCCAATCGGCGGAATATATTTCTGCAAGGGCTTGTAAACCGGGTCTGTTGCCCGTTTCAAAAGCGCAACAAGGTTTTGTGCTTTCGCATTTTCGACGTTGATAACGTCAAAAACGATCAGCCAGCTTACCACGACCTGAATAACAATGATGCCAATATAAATGTCAAAGGCCAGAGAGACCAGATATGCGAGCATGCCCATGGCGCAACCTCCTGAATTTCTTCAAATATTAACCTTTTTTCTGATATACTATTCGAAAGAGTTTAACAAGAGCAAGCAGACAGCATGATCCCTTTTGACCCTGTAACTGCAGGCACAGCTTTAATTCTCGCGGCATCCAGCCCGCAAATCTGCCAAATGACCACGCCGGCGGACATCTCGGTTGTGCCAAAAACCGCTGAATTGGTCATTGATACGTCTCGCACTTCGGCGGATTTACAGGGCCAAAGCATCGATACGATTAACCCTTATGGCTACAACAACGTTACGCATACGAACGGTTTTATGGAGGGGCAAATCAATATGCGCTCATCTGTAGAGCTTGATTACAGGCTTACATCAATGGCAAACGCCTATTGCATCTACTACAAAAAAGTCACCATAATGCTTGATATTACGCCTAAAATTGTAATTGCGAAGGAAGTTTCAGAAGATTCCTGCATGTACAGCGCCGTGCTTGAACATGAGATGAAACATGTCAACGCCGACCGAAAAATCGTCAATAAATATGCGCAAACGATCGGCAAAAAAGTTTTTGACGGGCTTCAGCAGCGCGGCTTTATCGCAGGGCCTATCGCATCGGAAAATGCGCAAGCCATCATGAACAGAATGAAAAGCACCGTTTCTCAGCTTGTTCAGTTCGAATACAAGAAAATGGAGATTGAACGCGCCGAAGCGCAGCAGGCTATAGATAATTTGGCCGAATATCAGTTTGTGCAAAGCCGCTGCCCGGATTACAAATCACCTTTAGCCGCCAGTCGCGGACAATAAAACTAGGCCGCATTGAGCGCCGCTTCCAAATCACTCAATAAATCATCAATATGCTCAATCCCCACGGACAGACGCAGCAGATTGTCGCTCACGCCTGCCTTGGCGCGCGCTTCCGCGCCCATCGCAACATGCGTCATGCTGGCCGGGTGATTGATCAGGCTTTCCGTGCCGCCCAGAGATTGCGCCAGCGAAAACATCGTCAGATTGGCCAAAAATGCATCGATATCCCCTTGAAGCTCAAAGCTGAGCATCGCTCCGAAGCCCTCTTGTTGTTTCTTGGCGATCGCATGGCCTTCATCGTCGGGTAGACCGGGATAATAAACGCGTCCCACCATGTCATGCGCATCCAGAAACTCGGCAATCGTCTGCGCATTTTCTTCCCCGCGATGCACCCGCACCTCCAGCGTGCGCAAGCCGCGCAGCGTCATATAGGCATCAAATGGCGCGCCAATCGTCCCCAGCGAGTTGTTCCACAAATGCAAATCGGCCAGCAATTGTTCATCATCTTTGACAATCACCGCTCCACCGACGACATCGCTATGCCCGTTAATAAACTTGGTGGTCGAATGAAAAACAATATCCGCGCCCAGCTTGAACGGGTTTTGCAGGATGGGCGACAGGAACGTATTATCCACAATCGTCAACGCGCCGCATTCTTTGGCCCGCTTGGCGATTGTCGCAATATCGGCGATGCGCATCACCGGGTTTGACGGGCTTTCGATCAACACCATTTTCGGCCCCTGAGCAAAAGCCGCATCCAGAGCGCCGCCGTCATAACAATCGATAAATTCCAGCCGGAAATGTTTTTTCTCCGCCAGAGCGCGCAAAAGCCAGTAAGACCGCCCATACATATCATACGGCGCGAGCAGCAAATCATCCGGCCCCAGCAAATGCACGAGCAACGTCAGTGCCGCCATCCCCGAAGCTGTCACCGCCGCGCCGATCCCGCCTTCAAGATCTGCCAAAGCGCCCGCCAGTTCATCGCGCGTCGGGTTACGCGTGCGCGAATATTCGTACGAACCGCGCTTGTCCAGCCCGTCAATCTGAAAGGTTGAGGAAAGATATAGCGGCGGCATCACCGACCCATAGGCGGGATCGGTTCCGATCCCTGCTCTCACTGCTTTTGTGCGTCTGCGTTTATCTTTGCTCATAAACATAGTTGTATCCGCGACGGCGCTCCCGCGTCAATCCGCTTCGCGATAATTATTGACATATTTAGAGTATTTATTGTAATAAACTGTGCACTTACAGCAACGAGCAGGCAGACGTAAAAACATGTCAGACGAAACAGCAGATAAAAAGCCGAATGAGGGTAAATCTGAAGATTCTCGGGAAGAATTACCCGATGAAAATAAGGTCGGCCACCAAAGATTCGGAATGATGCAACTGTTAAAAGCGAGTGTCAAATATCTGGAAGATGCTGGTATACGTAAAGCTTGGCTTGCAGCACTCAAAGAGTTTGCGGGCGCGCCACATTGTATAGTTAATATGTTTAATATTGAAGAGAACTATCTGAGAACGCAGAAAGTTTTGGGAATGCCTCTTAAAGCGCACGAGGGTGAGCATCACGAGGATGATTATATCGCGGCTTTGCGGGAAGTCGGCGGAAAAGGCGCTGTACGGCAATTGGCGACCACCATCGCTCAATATTACCCGGAAAAAGCTATTGCCGCTCTTGAAACCATGGATGAGGAAAACACGCCCGAAGCCATCTTCCTGAGCGGTCAGGTCGATTTTGAAGCGGGCCTTGGCCAGCATAATGCGGATGCGCTCAGCGCCATGGCGCGGCTTCACAAAAACGCAAAGGCGGGAGAGTTTAAAAACATTACTCCCGAAAGTGTTCAAAACTTTACAAGGAATCTTGTCAAAAGCCTTCTTGATGCTCCAGCGCTTCTGAAGGCGCTTGATGGTTGCCGCCCGTATCCTTCAAAAGCATCATCATATAGCAGTTTTGACATTGATGATCGTGAAGAAACCCCGGTTTCGGACGAATTAATTGCAAGTTTTCAGGCCGCGCTAAAAGCGGTAGATGATCAGAAAATACTTTCCCGAAAAGTGTCCGGCTTCTTCAAGGATGCTGTGAGACATCACAAAAGAACGCAAAAGTCTGAGAAAAGCCTGCAAAGCCGAATTGCAAAGCTGGAGCTTTAATCCCCAAAAACGTAAAACCGCCGGGGTGGTAAGGCCCGGCGGTAAAATTACGGTAGTGAGCTATTTTAGACGGTAGAGGTCTGAATTCTTCTAATTCCGATCTGGTCTGTCTATACTTTAAAGTATCTCTTCCAAATGTGGCAAAAAAAAGGACAGACTATGCTCATTTTAAGGATTTTCATAACATATTGAATTCTCACGTATTTTTACGGATTTTAAACCATTTCAACTCATGATATGCTCCTTATTGTCATCCCGAATGCCGCAGGCATAGGGATCTCACGCAGTAACCTGAGATTCCTCGCATTCGCTCGGAATGACGGTCTTTATAATTTCAAGGGATAAACAAATGACACGCACCGGCCACGATTCTCTGCAAACACGCAAAACACTCGAAGTTGATGGAAAAAGCTACGATTATTTCAGCCTTAAGGCTGCTGCAGACAAGATTGGCGATATATCGCGCTTGCCTTATACGCTCAAGGTTTTGCTCGAAAACCTCCTGCGTTTCGAAGATGGTCGCACGGTCACGACCGAAGACGTGCAGGCGCTGGCCGATTGGCTCAAGGCCAAAAAATCGAGCCATGAAATTGCATATCGTCCTGCGCGCGTATTGATGCAGGATTTCACCGGCGTTCCTGCGGTGGTCGATCTGGCCGCGATGCGCGAGGCGATGAAGTCGCTGGGTGGCGATCCTCAAAAAATCAACCCGCTGGTGCCCGTCGATCTCGTGATCGACCACTCTGTGATGGTGGATGAATTTGGTACGCCTGCCGCATTCCAGCATAATGTTGAATACGAGTTTGAGCGCAACGGCGAGCGCTATGAATTCCTGAAATGGGGGCAGGGGGCATTTAAAAACTTCCGCGTGGTTCCGCCTGGAACCGGCATCTGCCACCAGGTCAATCTTGAATATCTCGCCCAGACTGTTTGGGAAGACAGCGGCGTAATTTATCCCGACACATTGGTCGGCACAGACTCCCACACGACCATGGTCAACGGCCTTGCCGTTCTCGGTTGGGGTGTCGGCGGTATCGAAGCCGAAGCTGCCATGCTTGGTCAGCCGATTTCCATGCTTATACCCGAAGTCGTTGGCTTTAAACTGACCGGCAAAATGAAAGAAGGCAACACCGCCACCGATCTGGTTTTGCGCGTTGTTGAAATGCTCCGCGAACTGGGCGTTGTTGGTAAATTCGTTGAATTCTACGGTGAAGGCCTTGATCACCTCACACTGGCCGATCAGGCCACCATCGCCAACATGGCCCCTGAATATGGCGCAACTTGCGGCTTCTTCCCGATTGATGAAGAAACGCTCAATTACCTGCGCTTCACGGGCCGCGACGAACATCGTGTGAAAATCGTGGAAAGCTACGCAAAAGAACAAGGCATGTGGCGTGACGCAAACACGCCCGATCCCGAATTCACCACCACGCTGCATCTGGATCTGGCCGATGTGGTTCCCTCCATCTCCGGCCCGCGGCGCCCGCAGGACCGCATAGCTCTGACTGACTCTGTAAAAGCATTCGCTAAAGCTTGCCCGGAAGAAAAATCTGTTCCTGTCAAAGGCGCGGACTATACGCTTGATAATGGAGATGTTGTGATTGCCGCGATTACCTCTTGCACAAACACGTCCAACCCGGCCGTAATGATGGCCGCCGGCCTCGTCGCGCGCAAAGCCCGCGAAAAGGGCCTTACCGCCAAACCGTGGGTAAAAACATCCCTTGCGCCCGGCTCACAGGTTGTGACCAGCTATCTTGATAAGGCGGGCTTGACCGAAGACCTCGATGCCCTCGGCTTCGATACGGTCGGCTATGGCTGTACCACCTGTATCGGCAATTCCGGCCCCTTGCCCGGCCCCATTGGCGCAGCCGTAGAAGCAGGGGATCTGAACGTTACCTCCGTCCTGTCAGGTAACCGCAACTTTGAGGGGCGCATTTCACCGCATGTAAAATCCAACTATCTGGCCTCCCCGCCATTGGTCGTGGCCTATGCCATTGCAGGGTCCATGAAGGTTGATTTGTACAAAGAGCCGCTGGGCCAGGATAAAGATGGTAACGATGTGTTTATGAAAGACATCTGGCCAAGCAATCAGGAAGTTGAAGAGCTGATGCGCACTTGCATTACGCGAGAAATGTTCCTTGATCGCTATGGCGATGTCTTTAAAGGCACAAAAGAATGGCAGGCCATCGGCACAGCGGCGGCCAGCGAAACCTATAGCTGGAAGGATAGCTCAACCTATATTCAAAACCCGCCATTCTTCGAAGGCATGAGCAACCAGGCTGGAGATGTAAGGGACATTAAAGGCGCGCGTCCTCTCGCCATTCTCGGTGACAGCGTGACCACGGACCACATCTCTCCCGCTGGGTCGTTCAAGCCCAACCACCCTGCCGGTGCCTATCTGGTCGAACATGGTGTTCAGCCCAAAGACTTCAACTCCTATGGTTCTCGCCGTGGTAACGACCGCGTGATGACACGCGGCACCTTTGCCAATATCCGTATCAAAAACGAAATGGTCCCCGGCACCGAAGGTGGCTATACCAGGCACATGCCCTCCGGCGAGGAAATGAGCATCTATGACGCGGCCATAAAATACCGCAAAGAAGGCGCGCAGCTCGTCGTGATTGGCGGCAAGGAATATGGCACAGGCTCATCGCGAGACTGGGCGGCCAAAGGCACACGGCTTTTGGGCGTTAAAGCTGTTGTCACCGAGAGCTTCGAGCGTATTCACCGCTCCAATCTTATCGGTATGGGCGTCCTGCCGCTGCAATTCAAGGGCGGAGTAAACCGAGAGACCTTGAAACTGGACGGTAGCGAAACCTTTGACATCACCGGCATATCCGGCGGCCTCAAACCCGCCCAGGATGTCGCCATGACCGTGCATTACGCCGATGGTTCAAGCAAAGAAGTGACACTGCTCTGCCGCCTCGATACGCTCGACGAGGTCGAATATTTCGAAAATGGCGGAATTTTGCACTATGTCTTGCGCAGCCTCGCGGCGTAATCTAAAGACCGCTTGGCAGGGCTTTAAGGCTCTATATCGGGGAGAGGAAGCGCAAGAGCGGCCACAGCAGCCTGTTCTTGGTATTCACGCATGAGCCCATCATATATTTTGGGTTTCCATGGATAGAGTGTGCTCACGCCCCGCTGTTGCGCATCCGGCGTTGGCATTTGCGCTGCCTCTTGCTTGATATGCCGCTCATATATTTCCAAAGCCTCACTAAAATCCACATCAGTCAGCACGTCTTCGAGTGAAAGTTTATAACGGCCCTTGGCACTTTTAAGAAAATTATCAACCATTTCCCAATCAAAATCGGGATGATTTGGCAAGGCTCCGCTGTCTTTTTTAGGAATTTCGCCTTTTAATCTCACGTGGCATATTGCTTCTTCTTGTATGGCAGCGCATATGCGCTGTTTGAGTGTTATACCATCGCTTATACTCCGGCGCCCCTTCTTTCCCGCCCCGTCAATGGCATGCCAGTTCTCACCGGTTTTATCAAAAACTTCGCCGGAATTTTTGTGGGGAAACGTACCAAATTTTTCAAGGTGTGACCAAATATGGCCAACAATAATATCATGGCTGAGTTTGGGATATCGTGGGCCGCATTTGCTATCTGCAGAAACAGTCTTGGCGATAGGAGCTTTCTTCTTCGGCTTTTTCACTGTTTTGGTAAGCTGTAAATCTATCCCGCGCGCCGCGCATTCCTTCTCTATATGTTTCTTAGCTTTGAAAATTCTTGATTTAACGGTTCCTTCTAAAATACCGAGAGCGGCGGCTGTTTCTTCACAGGATTTCATCTCAATAATTCTTAAGCGGAAAGTTTTTTTCATATCGTCAGGCAGTATCTCAAGAGCCGCAATGAAAGCCTGCAGGGTTTCCTCGTCTTCTAAAAAGCCTAAAGGATTATTGCCAGCTTCAAGAGACAGGTCATACAGATCACTGTCAAAAAGATCTTCATAGCTACAGCCCTTGTGTTTTTTATTGAGGTTTGAAAATTTTATGCTCGTATTACGGGCTATCGTGTATATCCATGTATGAAAACGGCTGTCCTCTCTAAAATTTTTGAGCCCCCTCCAGCCCCTTATATGGACATCTTGCAAAATGTCATTTGTATCCTCAGGCGTTTGAAACCGCATAAGAAGCCGCCGCACGCTCGGCTCATATTTAAGGAAAAGCGTACTATAGGCGGCTTCATCCCCATCCTTTGCGCGCGCTAATAGAGCATCTTCTTCAGCTTTATCATAACCAGAAGGCGTATCCTCATTAACATCGTTAGAGGCAGCTTTCTCGGCACTGGCCAAAAATGCCGCCGCCGCGTCAAATTGCTCCGAAAAAGCGTCTGTTAGACTATCAACAATTTGAAGTCCATCTTGCGCCCAAGGCTCAGCCTCTTGGGAAAAAGCAAGGTCTATGGACTCAGAATACGCAGTTTGACTCATGACAATATAAAGGCGGCAGCATCCTAAATGAACGAAGCTGCAACAATTACATAATCAAAAACAAAAGACAATAAGTTTTTCTAATATATCTAAAAATACAATGGAATAAGGATGTTTTAAACTGCTTCACCGTCTGGAGTGTTCCCGTCAGCAGGAGCGTCAAGCTCATGACCTTCGGGTGCTTTCTCAGGTGGCTCCAAAATCCGTTGCCCCAGCTCTTCAGCCTGAGCCATGAGCAAATAAAACTCTGGCTTTTCAGGGCGATACCGCACTTCGTGCGCTGCCTCCATGTTGGCGATTTCATTGGCCAACCGGCCCAGCCGTTGCTTGCCCTCGCGGGTTTGCTTCTCTTCCTTGGAAAACCGTTCAATCAGACCGATACGGAGTTTTTCTGTATTCATTCCCATCAAAAACGCCATTTGGACGCCTTCCAGAAACGCCGCCGCGCCGCCCAGGCACTGTGGAATGTTAATGGCCGTACCGCCTGATTTTGATTTTACAACAAAGCTAAAGGTTGTTGTCTGGTTTGAACCACGCAAAATCACGCCGCATCGCCCTTCACCCCTCTCAAAATGCACAGATAAAGCCACATTGGCATCATGAGTAATATTCAAACGTTTCCCCGCAGCCTCAAACATCTTTTCAGCCATCGGAATAGCGTAATCGTAATCTTGATTATTGCCATGGTCGCATTTTTCAATCATGTCCAGAAATGGGTGATACTCTCCGGCGGAAAAAACGCATTTTCCACCATGGTAAATCGCAATCCAGCGCTGTGGATTATAAGCATATTCATAGTCATTGACGATAGAACCCCACGCTTTTTCCCAATCAAAAGGCGTTTGACGCCGGGAAATTGGCCCTAATTGTTCAAACTCACGAATAATGCGCGCCGCCATACGTACCACGGAATGCATGTTGTGCCCCCGGACGATAAAGAGCTCATCCAAACCGTCTTTGGGGGTTTCAAGCTCAACAACAAAACGATTGCTCAGTGCGATAATCGCACTCTCTTTCTTGTTCCCGGCCTTAGGGTCGTGAATAATGAATTTTTCGCGCAATAATGACGAAGTAAAATTTTGCATAAGAACTCATTGCGTGGGGCTGAATCTACAAATCCAAACACATCATATCTTAATGAGAAGAAGGGGCCAAGCTTTTCAATTCAAAGGCGTTTTAAGTGCAAAACTCTAATATATGCACGGTGTGCGTGTTGCGTTTTGCTACGCCCAATGTTCGGCTGAGCGCCGCCAGCGTCTCTTCAATCTGCAGGCGGACCGCGTGATTAGCCGCAAAGCTATCGCATTCTTGCATCGTTGAAAATTGATTGCACAGACTCTTATGCTCTGTGCGTGCAAAGCTGCCCTGACCGCGGGCTTGTTTTTCATGATCTTTTAAATATTCACTGGCCGCTTCACCTGAAAAATCCATTTCCTGTGTACCGCCAATTTCAAACATTCCAGAGGAGGTATTATCGTTGCCGGCATCGGCAAATGCCGTGCCCAAAAAACTATCCAGCATCATGCTGCCAAGCATGCCATCATACTCAGCGGCAGGTTTAAATGCGTTATCCAGGGAAATAAAAAGTGGGCCACGCTGGTGCGGAGCTTGTGGATTTGCTGCCAGTTTATAAAGCTTGCATGCAAGTCCCTTGATCCGTCCCTCTATTGTTTTTTGTGTAAATTCTGCTTTTAAGGCAGTTATATTCACCATCGTGACCCTCTTTTTTCTTAGAGGATACGAAGACGAAGTAAATATTTGCTGAATTATGGATAAAACTTTAAGTAATAGTTACAGATATTACTTAAACTGTATTTATATAAAATTTTATATATTTACTTTCGGCATATAAAAACCGCCGCAAAACAGGCGCGGCGGGAGCAGGTATAAAGAAGCAGGTATAAAAAAGCACAGGGCTCTACCCTTAAGCTAATTCTTGCCCTTTTTTGTTTGGAAGAAATTATCAATATCACTTTGCGTAGAAAGTTTGTTTTTAATCGCAACATGATCTTCTGGGTTTACATCTATTTGAATGCCCATTTTGTCAAGTGCGCTGCCGAGACGATCTTCGATAATGCGCAAATTCTCTAGTGTTTTACGAATCCGCTGGCCGGTAATATCCTGAAACGAACATGCCATATAAATTTCTTCGACGTCTTTTCCCATCTCTTCAAAGGCTTGCTTGCGCCCTTCATCTGTAGAAGAGTTTTTTTCCTCTTCAATCCGGCTGGTTAAATGATCCGCCGCATCCAAAATCCGGTTAGCTGCTTGTTCAGTCATTTCTACAACCGCGTCCAGTTCCACCCCGGCATTGGCCGCTGTTGAGCCATCTCCGGCATAGGAAACAGCCTTGAGGATTTCCAAAATCTCGGCAAACCGTTTGATAATACCTTCTTCAGCCATATCGACTTGCTGAGATGTCGCATTAATTTCCATCGAAATCTCATCAAAGCGCCGGGCGATAAACTGTTCAATGGTTGAGAGTTGTTGCGCAACACTGTCAACTGCGCTGAAAACTCCTTGCGCCGTTTCATCGTTATTTTTATCTGATTTTGGTTTTTCGCTCACGACTTCCACTGCTTTCTGCTGAAAAGTGATTAGCGTTGAAGGACTAATAAACTATATCATGAAGATATTAATAAAATTCTTCTATCCTGCCTATTACTTTCTTATTATTATACGAGTGTATTTAAAAAGACACCGAGGTTGATTTTTTCCTTATGCCCCGTGAAGATCGTAGAATTATTTTTAGTCAGGATGAAGTTTACAAGGCTATATATGCCCTGAGTGTGCAAAAACAGTTGCCGAAGCCCCCACCGGGTGCAGTGACCAGCGTAAAAGAAAAAGATTCTGACACATCACAGATTGTCTTGACACTCGAAAATCCGGCGGATCAAAGTATAGAAATTCGCGAATATGCCCGGGATTTTCTGGCCGCCGCGCTTATGATGTTTTGCCGGGGAGCAGGGATACCACTGCCCAAAAGCGCAAAAAAATCAGTGCTTATCAACGACGGCGAAATCATACTGCGGGCGCAGATTTAATCTGTTTTCGAACCTGAATCCGTTGGAGGTTCTTGTGAGGGGGATGAATCAGGCTGCGAGTTTTCCGCTTTTTCAACCTCGTTTTTAACCTCGGCAGGCGGCGTATCTGCTTTTTGATACAGATCAAACACATCAATAATCTCTAAAATCTGTTCGATCTCGCGTTTGCATTGCATTGCATGCTGTTTCGTCGCAACCGGAATATGAATGTTGGAGGCTTCAAACATATCGCCCTTATATGGAATCATAAGGAATACAAATTTCCCCTTGAAAAACGCCGCGCTAAGATCTGCATTGTCAAAAATATCAGCCGCTTCGGCAAGTTCCTTGAGCAACCGTTCACCGATCAAAAGCTTTGCGCGCTCCGGATTATCGGAAAGAATTTGAAAACGATCCCAGCTTTCGTTGCCGGTTGAAATCGGAACGTCTTGAAGCTTTCCCCAGCGTGATGAACGCCACATGCGATAGGCATCCCGATCAGCCGTTAGAATTGTATGCCCCTCGATTGCTGCATTAGGAATCTCGAGCAATACAAACACGCCATCAAAAACAGGCGCTATATATTTTTTCTTGGTTTTAAGGCGCGCTTCGGAAAACAACACCTTAACGCCCTTATAATGCCCCAAAAAACAATCTTCAGCTTCATAAATATCATGAGCCGGGATCAACCCGGTTTTGGCGATAATTTTACGCCCGATCCCGCGTGAAGGATGAAATTTAAACCCGCCCAGAGCCTGGGCAAGGCGCGGCAAAAACTCCCGTTTATAGCTGCGCTCATAGTCTTTCAGAATCCCGTTGTTCCAGATTTGCAGTAAGGCCGGGATCATAACAGCAAGCAGCATAGAGCCAACAGCGCGCAGGATGTCGGCTTCCATAAACAAAAACCAGCCAAATCCGGTCGCGCCAATTGTCAGGCTGATAAGCCCTAACGTCATGGTAACATTCCCGCGTGTGCGGTGGCGCTTCATAAACGATAGCCGCATATCTTCCGCATCGCGGATTAACCGTTCAACCATCGCGGAAAAATCGTCATCACGGCTGCGCGAAACCTCCTGTGCATCAGGTTCTGGCGATGGTGCGTCTGTATGTTTTTGAGTGTCATTCATAATCTGAATTAAACACGCTATGGCCGCCATGAACAAGAAGTCTTTGCCAAAGAGTTCTTGAATTCCTTTTGTCTTTTAGGGCATGTTGATCGCTCAAAAATATTATATCAGGAGACATAAAACCAATGCGCATGTTTTCATTTTTATTCATTCTGAGTGCAGCTTTATTGCCAAGCGCTTGCGCTCCAACCACGCAAACACCCAATATATCAAATTCTATGGCCGCTGAAGAGGTCGCTCTGCAGCGCGAACTGGCCGTAAAAGAAAACACGAAAATGGCTCAGCGTCTCGAAAATATTGCCGCCCCGATCCTGCTTGCCAATGCGCCGCTTTGTGAAGATATGGTTGCGCCCTATGTTGGCGCACACTTTATAACAAAAGACGCTGTACATAAGGATTACCGCGAAACCATGGCCAAGCTTTATGGTGTTGATAGTCGCCCGACTGTGACCATGATTGCAGAGAAAACGCCAGCCTCCAAAGTACTGAAAGTCGGCGATATGATCACCCATGTTGATGGGCAGACCTTGCCGGAAGGTAAAGCCGGTCTCAAAAAGCTCGAAACCTTGCTCAATAAAAATGAAGTGGCCACGCCTATGAAACTGACGCTTGACCGCGCTGGTAAATCTGTAGACGTGACTCTCAACCCTGTACATGCCTGTAATTCGCCAGTAACGCTTGCCATGAGTGATGCGGTAAATGCCGCCGCCGATGGTAAAAATATTATCGTCACAAAAGGTATGATGCGTTTTGTCGAAAACGATACCGAACTGGCCACTGTAGTTGGGCATGAGCTTGCTCATAACACACGCGCCCATGTCGCAGCCAAAAGCGGTAACGCCATCATTGGCGGTATATTAGGCGCTGTGGTCACCGTTGCCACAGGCGTAGATGTCACCGATTTAGGGATGCAAATTGGCGCGGGTGTAAACTCGCAAGGCTTCGAAGCCGAAGCCGATTATGTAGGGCTATATCATACAGCTCGCGCAGGATATAACATTGACCAGGCCCCTAACCTCTGGCGGCGGATGGCCGCATCAAATCCCGGCGCAATTCATATGGCGGGCGGCTCTCACCCCTCAACGGCCAAGCGTTTCCTCGCTCTTGAAGCCACAGTAAAAGAAATCAAATCCAAGAAAGCCAAGGGACAAAAACTAGTCCCCGAAGAACGCCAGGTGCAACCGGCGCAAGCCACAGAGCATAAACCTGGCGGTAATGATTAGGATCTAAGCCACACTTTCACTGCTGTCCAACGCCTCGGCCAGAGGTTCGTACCAATCGCGGATCATTCCGGCCTCTTCACGCGAAGGGTGGTTAAATGGGCGTTTAAGCTGCCCGTTGAAATAAGTGCGAACCAAATCCTGCCACGTTTCCTCAACGTCTTTTCCATGATGCGCACACCATGCCTCAAACCAGCGCGTCCCTGCGCGCACATGTGTAACCTCGTCATCATGAATAATTTGCAGACATCGCGCCGTTTCTTCATCTCCATACTTTTCCATGATAGCAATCATCCCCGGCGTAACATCCAGTCCGCGCGCTTCCAGAACCATCGGCACAATCGCAAGGCGTGCGGCAAAATCATGCGCCGTTTTCTCCGAAGATTCCCACAGGCCATCATGTGCAGGCAAGTCGCCATAAGAAGCGCCCAGAGCATTTAAACGCTCTTCCAGCATCAAATGATGCTTTGCCTCATCATTGGCCACCTTGACCCAATCATCATAAAATCCTTTGGGGCGCGTAAAACCACCCAGAGCAAATTTACGCGCCATCACATCCCAGGCCAGATCAATGGCGTTAAGCTCAATATGCGCCAGCGCATGCAGTAGCGCGATTTTGGAGCGAGGGCTTCCCGCTTTCGCGCGTCTAGGCATATCTTTGGGGGCAAGAAGTTGAGGTCTTTCACTGCGCGCCGGACGGTCAGGCAGGTCAACTTGCCCAATCTCGTAAATCTCGCCTTTGCGCCACGCCGCCGCATAGCGCCGGGTTTTTTGGGATTTTTCAACCGCATCCGGAGTGTTCAACACGTCCAACGCCGCTTCGCATAATGCTGTCATCACTTTTTTACTCTACGTTAACCCAGCGATAGCAATTTTCGCCTTTGTTAAAATCAATCTGTGCATGCCGGTCAACAACCGTAAGTCTGCTTGGATAAATAAGCCTGTAATACTGCGCATGTTCACCGTTGTTTAGGGCTATGGTTTCACGCATGTATTCCTGACCTTCAAGCTCAAAATCATCAAGCAGACGCAACAGGTGGGTACTCACATCATATAGCTCTCCGGCGATATGGCTGTGTCCGGCAATAACGCCTGGAAATGGATAAGGAGGATCAACACATGCCACCATGCTGCACTCCTCTCTGGCCGTACGCACCGGGCCTAAAAAATGTCCGAGATCAAGCCGCGCGGCATTGTGAAACCCCCGCATTAATGTGCCGTAAATAAACAGCAAGGCCATGGGTTCGTATTGCTCTTAATTAAGGCTTTAAAACCGCCGTTGCATTTACGCTCAGGCTGATCGTCGTCTCTCCGGCCTGGGCAACTGGCGCAGCCATATCCATTGCATCGTCCTCCGCTACCATACTGCGTTCATACATTTGTGGATTAGAGTAGGAGGCATCCTCATTCACAACTGTAACCTCACGCAAAGAAGCGCTGGACTTTCCAAGCGCCTTCGCCGCGCGATCCGCGCGCTGTTGAAGTTTTATCAGTGCTGCTTCCATCAAACTGTCTTTAACGCTCGCAGCCGTTTCAGGGTCAAGCGTATAGCTAAGGCCATGCGTTGCCAGCTTCATGTCCTGTAAATCTCCGCTAAGCGCCAGCAAGTCATCAGCATTTCTGGATTTAAGTGTAATATTCTGAGAACCGCGCCAAAGCCGTTCTTTTGTACGCGGATCGCTGGTTTCATACACCTGATACGCGCCTGTTTGCGCTTCAATTTTCTTTTCTCGTTTGACGCGCTCAAGTACTTTTTTCATGGTGCTGTTAACTTCGTTTTGCAAGGTGCTTACATCACGGTTGGTTGCGCTATAAGACAGCGTTGTCACCAGCAGATCTTGCTCAACGTCGCGCCGCTCAGTCGCCGAAAAATTCATCATCAAATGTCCATCCGGTATATCGGGGGCAGGGCTGGCGCCGCACTGTGCTACTGCGTTTTGGGGTAAAATAAGCAGTAGAGCGCTTACGGCAAATAAAATCAGGCGCATAATAATATCTCCTCAAAAATATTATGAAGCTTCAACCTAGCGTTTTACGTGAGGCCAGGCAACCGGCCTTTATTTTTTCGAAGGGTTTTTAAAACCGCATACGTATGACGGGAAAAGGCCAGATTTAAATAAATGGAGTAGTGACAATGAAACATAAAATCTTAACAATTGCAGCGCTCGCTGCAATCCCGTTTATGTTTTCAGCAAATGCACAAGCGCGTGATTATTGCCGTGAATATACAAAAACAATCCGCATTGGCGGTAAAATAGAAGTCGGCTACGGCGAAGCGTGTAGGCGCGACGGCGGCGTTTGGGAAATTGTAAAGCTCGGCGGTCCTGAGCCCGCTCGTGAAAAAGTGCGCGAGCGCATCTATGATGATTTATATGATCGCGATACCCGTATTGTGATTGTCGATCGCTATTATGCGCCGTATGGCCATTATTATAAAGCGCGGCGCTATTACAGTAGCTATTATCCCCGCTATTACGGCCATCCGCATTATTCCGCGTTCTTTTATTTTAGTGATAATGATCGTCACGATAAAATGCCCGCCAAGCACAAAAGGGCCCATGAAAACGCGCATAAAAAATATCATAAAAAACACCACTAAACTTTCCCTCAAATCTATGCTCAGCTCTTTTGGGAGAGGAAGAAAGAGCGGGGCATCTTTTTCAAAAATAGGTTTATACCCAGCGCCGGACGGTGTTTTTATAATCAAGATATTCTTCGCCGAAGGTCGCCTCGAGATACTCTTCCTCAGGCTGGATGATATATTTGTCGAGCAGGAAGAAGAGACCGACGCTTAGCAAAATCATCACCGGTGCATCGGCCAGCATGGCGAGCCCCACATAGGCAATTAAAAAGCACACATAAATCGGGTTGCGCGAATATTTATACGGCCCTTCGGTTACAAGGCTAGAACTCGGCATCGCCGGGTTCACATTCGTTCCGGCGGTTTTGAAAAGCTGCATGCACCAGAACGCGTAGCCCAAAGCACCCAGCAGCAAAATTAGGCCCAAAGCCCCCCAGCCATGTCCGAAATTAATCGGCATCAGCCAGTCAGCGACAATCCCCGCCATGACCATGAGCAGCAGGATGATCGGCGGACTGGTCGGCAAGTCAGGATGATCCAGCGGCGCTTGTGCCTCCCTCTCCGGCGCATCTTCCACGTCGATTTCGTGCGGCTCTTCGGTATCGTTAACGGCTTTTTTCGTGCTCATGAAACGAATGTATCACGAATTTTCAAAATTGCCATCGCTCCCCTTCATTTCACGGAAAGCATTACGCCGCTTTGGAAATCTTTTCCTGCGCTTTTTCACCCTTGGTATAAGTCTCATAAACGATCACAGGAATCTTAAGACCACCCAGATGCTCTTCAATCAGCGGCTTGACATCTTCCCAATTCTGCCCGCCAACACCGGTCGCCAGGCGCGGCAGAGCAACGGAGGTCAGGCTTTCCGCATCGATAATCGCGCAAAGATCTTTCAGCGCATGAGAAATATTTGTCACGCTGGCCTTGCCCGGATGTGCATTATGATCCGGAGCAGGCTCTTGCGTCATCAAATTGATAATCACGCCATCCGGCCCGGCCCATAGCCACGCGCCCCCGGCATCCGGATTATTTTGGTGGCAATAATGACGAAAATCCTTCGCCATCGCCGGAAAACGTTCACGCAGCGTCAGCGCCAGCCCTTGATTAAAATGATCGTCCGGCGCAACGCCGTGGGCAATCGCTTGCGCATCGCTAAGAAGAATATCACCGGAAACATATTTAATCATGGATTTGTCCCTATGTTGAAAGGATGTTGAAAGAGCGTGTCAGCGTAATAGCACCAGAATACACTATCTTCGATCAAAATTAAAAGCCGTTAATTCTTTTGAAAAACTAAATACCGCCGCCCCCTCCATTCTTTACCGTCCTAAGGTCTTTTCCCCCTGACGTTTTGAATAGATATTGCCGCACACATCGCAAACCGTGCGCCGCTTTGGCCGAACCATCGTCACCAGCCGCCACAACCCCAAACTCATCAGGCTGAGAAAAATATCCAACCCCTTACTGGGCTTTTTCTGGCGCGTATGCATCGTTAACGCATCACATTGCGCGCAGGGTAGGCGGATATGCTGTTCTTTCTTGCTCATAGGCAAACCTTACCATCCTGTCCATAAACGTCACGCTTTTTGTAAAAAATGAATTGTCAATGCGATTTTCTGAGTATAGGGAAGGGGCCTTGTCTTCAATTTCGCCATGCTTGACAAAGGTCAAATAACTGGCTCGCAAACAGGCGTAAGCTCAAAAGTATCCATGCAAAAAGGAGTAAACACAATGTTTAAGCAAATTGAAGGCCTTCCTGAAAATGTACTGGGTGTGGAAGTCAGCGGCAAGCTGACGCATGAAGATTACGTCGAGGGCATGTTGCCGCTTTGCGATGAAATGCTGGAAAAGCATAAGCCGCTGAAAATGATGCTCGTGATCGCGAAGGATTTTGATGGTATGGAACTTTCCGCCATGTGGGATGATATGAGCTATGGGATCAGACATTGGAATGATCTTTCGCATATCGCTTTTGTCACAGACGAGGGCTGGATTCGCAATATGACTGCGCTGTTTAAGCCCTTCTTCCCCGGTGAGGTAAATTTTTACAGGCTGGATGAGGTAGACCAGGCGAAAGACTGGATCGGCGGCGGCCGGGAACTGGCAGCTTAAGGAACGATCGTCATTGCGAGAAGGTCTTTTCATCCCTCCCCCTTGAGGGGGAGGGTAGGGGTGGGGGGTGTTTTATTTTCTAGGTAAAATGACCAAGTTCTGATTACGGCAAACTGCGCCGTGCTCATTCCGGCATCGGCGTCAGCGTGTCATCCGCAGTGGGGCCGGAGGCAGGGGCGGCAAGAGGGCGTGCCTGCTTCGGCACATAATCCCGATCAATCAGAATTTCCCGCTGCGGCTTGGCCGTGAGCGCGTCATATATGAACGCCGCAGCGATCAACAACGCCATCACCCCGCCAAATATCACCAATCCTCGTTTCATCCGCACACTATGTCATTGCGAGCGCAGGGAGGCAATAGTGGGCGTTTGGAAGGTTTTTGAGAGAATTCACTTGTTTTCGGCAATTTTTAGGGGTTCTAACTTATGTTCGAAGCAGATCGAAGGAGTCGCGTAGCCTAAATATTTTCCATCTTTATAAGGCTCGGGTTCACACCATTCATAAGTGCCACAAGCAGCGTATCCATAATCGCCACTATCGCCACGTCTTCCAAAACGAGGGAGCCCCATAAAACGTTTCACTTCTTGATGCCATTTTTCAAAGCCTTCTTTGCTGTCAAACACAATGTATCCGCACTGTTTGTTTCTTCTTTCTGCTTGAACCTTTCTATAGTTTTTAAGGCAGGTTACATAGTTGTTTGATAATTCTATTTCTTCCGGAGTGAGCTGTGGGGGTGTTAGTTTTGAACGCCTAATGTTGTATCCAAATTCTCTGCCTGCACAGATTGCCTTAATATGGTTTACGAAAGATTCGTTTGCCAAAGGGGCAATGACAATGTCTTCTATTAGATAATTGGGATCAAATTTTATTCTTGCGAATGGTTCGGAGTTTTGACTGGAGAAAAAGACTAACCGTACTTCTTCTTCATAGCAAAAAGAGCTGCGTTTGAAAGAATAAGGTAAAGGCATAGATTTACTTTCTCGAATGCTTCCAGGTATGTAATCGCTTTCCTCACTAAAATAGATTTGTATTCTTTTATTGGGAAATTCAAGTAAGTTTAAATTTTCTTCTTCGAAGTCTATATAGTGTGTTTCGATCATCTGAAAATGTTGGGATATTTTTTGGAGCTCCTTTTCTTCATTCCCAAATTTTAAGGCTTGAAAAATTTTCAAGGGGGTTGTTGAAATTGCTACGGCGTTTTTCTTGTCTGTGAAGATATTCCAAAGTGCTGCGTGGTCTTGGTCTGTTTTAGACCAACAGGAAAAGTAATATTCTAAATCTTTATTATTATAGCTATTTAAAAAAAGCCCGATCGCATCATCTATCAGTAACTCAATATCAACATCACACCCATTTAAACTCGAGTTTTTACTTAATATAGCCTTTCTCCAGTTATCCCTGTTTCTCAGGCAAGCAGGAGGGTGCATTTCCCATGTGTCTTCGAAACTACTGGCGGGAGAAAAGTGTAATTCACCAGTTATTATGAGATCTATGAATTTATCAAAGGATAAATAACGCCAGATTTTAGTGTTTTTGAGCTGGTCTATTTTGTTTTGAGCCTCTTTATTTGTGATTTTCTCCATCACTCCCCCTCCACCTTCCCGGCGCACTCACCCGGCATTTCACAGGCGCGGCATTTGTCGCGCTGAGCCTCCCATTTCTCGTGCAAAGCCGCGCTATCACCATACTCAAGATAACCGTAATAACGCGCCGGCTGGTCCTTGAGCTTTCTGGCATGCTTAATCGGGCACCAATATTGCTCAGTCCGGCTGGCGATCTCGCGCACATAGGCAATCACCCCGTTGGCATACTCGCAATAAATACAATTCATCTTCTCAATCAGGTTGAGATAGGCCAGATATTTACGGTCCATCACTACATAGTCACGGCGCTTGACCTTCGGGATGCCGTAAATCGGAAAGCAGATCGCCTGATACACGCTCACAAACGCATCGCAAATCACGATTGGAATGATCATGGCGTAGATCAGCGGCGAGGTCAGAATGACCGGCAACCGCGATTCACGGAAATACCGGACCAGCCCCATCTTCGCTTCGCGCTGCAAGGCCAGCGCCTCTTGTTCGAAAATCACCTTGCGCCGCTCAAACCGGTATTGAAATTCCCGCCGCTTTTCCGCCAGGTCGGCCTCAACCTCACTTTGTAGCTCGTGGATTTTGTCACGGATTTTATGCGCGAGATTGGTCATGGTAAGCCTCCTTCGTCTTCACCGAAATGTTTAGCCCTAATTCCTGAAGAGAGCCAAATAGCGTTCGAAAATGTAAACTTTATTTCTTCTTTGATTTGTGATTTCAATCAGTATGTTTTGCCTCTCCAGCTCTTTTACAAGACTATTTGCGGCCTGATGAGATTTTAAGTTTAAGATCGATTTGACGTTGTTAACCGTAATGGCAGGTCTTTTATACAGGTGTTGAATAATGATTTTTGCATTTTCAGCGCATTGTCCCATTTGAATAACGGTATTATCCGTTTCATTCTTAAGCTTCAGAATTTCCTGAAATGTGGATTTCCCTTTTTCAGCGGTTTCTATGATGGCGGTCAGAAAAAATTTTATCCAATGTACAAGATTATTGGATGCCCGCACGACGGTGAGAGCATCGTAATAAGCTCCTTTATGTTTTTCTAAATAATCTGAGAGGTAAAGAGATGGCTTATTTAAAAACTTCTCTGATACCAGATAAAGGGTAATAAGGAGCCTTCCGATACGCCCGTTCCGTATTGATGTGGGAAGGCGAAAAGCTCTTATATTGGTATTGTTGCTTATGAGTTCCTGAAACAAATTCTTCTATCTTCATTGACCATTTTTCCTTACATACAACCGCTGTTATGTAATGATTATAGCATTTTCGTTACATATAACAATCTATATGTAAGAATATACAATAAAGGCGAATAATCACTCATTCCCCATCTTGAGCGCCTTAAAAAAATCGATGCCATGCTCGTCGATATGCGCTTTGAAGGGCGGGTGGGAGATGGTTTCATACTGCACGACATCAATTTTATAAGGAATCGGCAGGTCTTGCAGCCCGGAGCGGATACGGCTAAACAGCTCAGAATCTATGGTTTTACCCCAGACGCATATATCAATATCGGAATTATAGCGATAATTTCCCATCGCGCGCGATCCGAAAATTTCCACGCGCTCAATTTCCGGCCAGCCCATAAAAAACCGGCGGATATTGTCAATCGTCAGCGGCGGCAGGCCGAAAGGCTGGTCTTCATAACGGTTCGGCTCAACCATCATTCTGCCCTTTAAGATATTCATAGAGAGCCGAAATATGCGGCAAGTAATCTGTTTCAATCATCTCAACACCGCTCAAAATATGCGATTCATCATAGGTATGCGATGTAAGATTGCGGTTTTTGAGCATGTTCAGCCACATATCACCGTCCTGAATAAGCCCCGCTGCCATCGCTTCCTGAATTACTTTACGCGGGGTAATCTCGATCAACTTGACCCCTGAGTAAATCAGATAATCTTTCATCACTTTCCACGATAGCTCGAACGTAATCTCAAACGCCTGAATGCATCCCATCTTCTCCAGATCGGACAGGTCACTGAAATCAGCATAAAGCGCATCAGCCAATACGCTATAAGCCTTTTCAAAATTTTCAAATCGTTGTTTCCAGCGTTCGCTCATCACTCATCTCCCATTTTAAGGGCTGCAATAAAAGCAGACTGAGGGATCTCCACATTACCATATTGGCGCATCTTCGCCTTCCCTTTTTTCTGCTTTTCCAGCAGCTTCTTCTTGCGCGTAATATCCCCGCCGTAACATTTCGCCGTCACGTCCTTGCGCAACGCCGACACATTCTCCCGCGCGATAATCTTGCCGCCAATCGCCGCCTGAATGGCGATTTTAAACATCTGGCGCGGGATCAGCTCTTTCAGCCGTTCGCACATCTGGCGGCCTCTAGCCTCCGCATTATCGCGGTGGCAAATCATCGCCAGCGCATCCACCGGTTCTTCATTCACCCGGATTTCCAGCTTCACCAGCGCATTTGGCCCATACCCGTCCAGTTCGTAATCAAAACTCGCATAGCCTTTGGAAATGCTCTTCAGCCGGTCGTAAAAATCAAACACCACCTCATTAAGCGGCAGGCGGTAGATCAGCATCGCCCGGCCTCCCGCATAGGTCAAGTCGATCTGCACCCCGCGCCGTTCCTGACACAGTTGTAAAAGCCCGCCGAGATACTCATCCGGCACCAGAATGGTCGCCTTAATCCACGGCTCTTCAATCGTTTCAATCCGCTGCACCTCGGGCATATCGACCGGGTTATACAGCTCCATTTTCTCACCATTGGTCAGGTTCAGCTTATACACCACGGAAGGCGCGGTCGGGATCAGATCGAGGTCAAATTCCCGCTCCAGCCGCTCCTGAATAATCTCCATATGAAGCAGTCCCAAAAACCCGCAGCGAAAGCCAAGGCCCAAAGCCTGACTGCTTTCCGGCTCATAATGCAAACTCGCATCATTGAGGCGGATTTTGCCCAAACTCTCACGCAGCTTTTCAAAATCCCCCGCATCGGCTGGATAAAACGAACAAAACACCATCGGAATCGACGGTTTAAAGCCAGGCAAACGCTCTGCGCACGGCTTTTTATCATCGGTGATCGTATCCCCGACATTCGTCTCGGAAATATCCTTGATTGAGGCTGTGATAAAGCCCATCTCGCCGGGGCCAAGCACATCCAGCTCGACCTTTTTCGGGGTGAACATTCCGACGCGGTCGATCTCGCGCACCCGTCCATTGGACATGAACTTGATCTTTTGGCCTTTGCGCAAATACCCGTCTATGACGCGCACCAGCACCACCACGCCCAGATAAATGTCATACCAGCTATCGACCAGCAAAGCCTTGGTCGGCGCTGTCGCATCACCCTCATGCGGAGGGGGGAGCTTGGTGACAATCGCCTCAAGCAATTCATCAATGCCTTTGCCTGTCTTGGCACTGACGCAGACGGCCTCTGAACAATCCAGTCCGATGACATCCTCAACTTCAGTCTTTACCCGGTCGGGGCAAGCGGCGGGCAGATCGATCTTGTTAATCACCGGCACAATCTCATGATCGTTATCCAGCGCCATATACACATTGGCCAGCGTCTGTGCTTCCACGCCTTGGGACGCATCAACAACAAGGAGCGAGCCTTCGCATGAGGCCAGCGATCGCGAAACCTCATAAGAAAAATCCACATGTCCCGGCGTGTCCATCAAATTGAGCTGATAGGCGATCCCGTCCTTGGCCGTGTATTCCAGCCGCACGGTCTGCGCTTTGATCGTAATGCCGCGCTCACGCTCAATATCGGTGTTATCCAGCACCTGTTCCTGCATTTCGCGCTCTTCCAGCCCGCCGCAGGTCTGGATCAACCGGTCCGCCAGCGTCGATTTTCCATGGTCGATATGCGCGATAATCGCAAAATTGCGGATATGTTCGAGTGGTTTGGTCTCATGCGTGCTCATGGACAAAATGAATAGGCGAGGGAACAGCGAAAAGCAAGCGTGGATTTATGAAGGCGTGGAATCTGATCCCGGACCGTTAAGGTCTTTATCAGTACAATTATGGCCTTGAGACATTGCGCGTATCGCATCCATGGCGCGTTTGTTATTTTCATCTGTGCCCAGCGTAAATTCTTTTGGAGTCGTATCACGACATGTGACAACGCCGTCTCCCCAGATGCTAACCTCTATTTCCTCTAATGTTAGGCTTCTGTTATCGGTTTCAGACAAACAACGTAGTTTTTCAATCGGCAGGAACGTTCTAACAGAGATGGTATCTCCTTCTCGAAGCGATTTTTTCGCTTCTTCAGTATTATAGGCTGGAACAAATGCCACAATGCCAGTGAATCGATTTTGCTCATCAAGGTTCGTGAAGGCATCCATCACATTTAAAACAACATTTTTTACCAGTGTTTTTGTAACTGTGCGATTGGCCGGTGGCAGGCCATTTATGCTGAGGCGCATCTCATGCGTTAGATCGCCTGGTTCGAAGCGTTTTGTAGCCATAAATATATACCCTTAATCTCCGCGAAATTAAATTATGGGAACTACAGTAGTTTCGCTCTTACGTCAAGGGAAACATAAACAAAAGATAACGCGTGCTTGAGTGAAAAATGCAAAACGCTTAACGTAAAACAATGGATGAAGAACAGAAACAGCCTGAAAAAAAGATTATCCTGCAAGATCGTGCCGCACCGGGACCATCCAGTCCAACGCTTTGGCTGGCCTTGCTGGCTGTACCGCTGGTTTTTGGGCTTATCGTCGGGCTGGGGCAGAAGGAAGGCGAGCAGCGTCTGCCTGATACGCTGGAAGAAATGATTCCCGATGTACCGGTCAGTAACCGTGGCCGGGGAGGTACGACAGTTGCGCCAGGGAGAGATCCTGTTATTGGCGCAGCGATAAAGACTGCGACGTCACTGGAAATGAAGAGTTATACATGTAATTTTGAACCCTGGGTTGGGATGAAACTGCAAGAAGATATGCTGGGAGTCATAAAGGACGCAAAGCGCCCTTATAGAGTTTTGCCACCCGGCTGGGTGATGACGCAAGATTACAGCCCCGCACGTGTCAACTTTGAAACCGACGAAGCGGGCGTTATCACCCGCATCTGGTGTGGTTAAGCGATACTTATAAAGTTTTTATGGTTGTCTCTGGACATTAAGGTTGCGCTGTTGGGTCGCATGTTAAGTCCATATTCATCCCGCTTAGTTCTAAAGGTTTGTCAAGATGAACATCTGCACCTGTCCGCGGTGTTGCGTGGCTTATGCTTCCATCGACACCAAATGAACATCTTTGGGCGAATGTGTTACAGAGTATGCCTTTATCAAAACTCATTTTTACACTCCTCTATTTTCTATTTTGCCGTTTATTATTATGCCTGCTTATACAGAACTTTTATTTTTGATGAAGGATAAGCGGTATATATTTTCCCTCTTTCGGTTCTCCCGTTTTATCATCCATCAAAACTGTTAAGATTTGGTGACTATTTTGCATATGTTTGGAGATTTGAGGGGCTATTTGCATGCCTGCATCTCTTATTTCTCCGTCATCAAGTACAAAATCCAGTTTGCTTGTTCCCAAATCATATTCAAACCAAGATAAATCCACCTTAAAGGGCTTATCATGAAAAACTACGACGCGCCCCTCTTCATTTACGGCGACCTCAATATCCAGCGGGTTGTCTTCATCAACCCCGTATACGAAATCGACCAGTGTTCCAACGTCCGGGCGATTTGAACTTTCACTATGAGTATCTTCTGTCATAACGGCAGTATACTCATATTTTTATTGAAAGACCACATCTGCCTGCGTCCGCCTTTAACAAATATATTGTACCATAGCATTTTTCAAAAAAGCAAAGAAAATAGCTATATTTTTCAGATATTTACATGTGAATCTTGAGGTAAATATTAACCTTTTATTTACCTTTATGTGTAATGGGAATGAACGTCCCGTCAATCGCCTCGCCGTCTTTGGTTTGAACAATCTGCACTTCCTCGGCTTTGGTGAAATAAGGCCGGATAAGCCACTGGATTTTCACGCCCAGATCCAAAACACTGCCGTCTTTCAGAAAAACATCAACGCTGTGATCCTTTGGATTATATTCCATTCTCTCAAGGGCATCATAATCAACCTTTTTACCGTGGAAAATAAAGGTTTCCTTGGTGATTTTATTGCAATAAATATCCATCTCGTCAGGCAGGAACAAAGACGGCTTGTCCTTGGCTTCCCCGGGTGAGAAAGCTTTCTTGATACTGTCTTTTTTATGCTTTGACTCGTCGTTCATAATTTGAATATGCCCGGAAAGCAGGGCAAAAGGATGGATGCAAAAGCAGGGCGCAATCGCACCCCAACGCACTATCATAGCATCTAGACAAGAGCGGATAAAGAGCTTGATAAGCCTTTGACTTGTAAGGGCTTAAGCAACGGCTGGCGCGTCATATTCAAAGTCGTTGGCGCTGGTGCGGCGCAAGACTCTGCTGTCATGTGTGATGCCGTCAAACACGCTGTCCCTGGCGGAGATCACATTTTTCAATCCGGACGGAATGTGGCTGGCCGTCTTTGCTTGATCTTCCAACGCATTGTCGCCAATCCCGTCATTGGTCATGAGATAGACAACCTTTTGAGGCGCAAAGCCTTTTTTACCCGAAGTATTCGCCTGCACGGAATACATGCCGGTTTCGATTTCGCGCGTATCTGTAGATTTCTGCCCCTCTATGACGGTATACTTGCCGGTAGTCTTGGCATTACCCATCTTGGCTTTTTTCTCGCCATGTTTCTGGCTGTCTTCGGTTGGATTGGGGTCGAAACCGTTCGTGCCTTGCACGGTGCCTTCTTTCGGGCGGTTCATATAGGCATGCGCTGCTTTACCGGTGAGTGCAAAGCCGATCAGCCCAAGAATAAGTCCGACAAATGGGAGACTTCCAAACCATCCGAGCTGCTTCTTCAAAAACATGCCAACGCCGAAAAAGCCCGCAACGCCGATAATTCCGGCCTTCCACGTAGTGGAAAGATCGCCCCAGAAGCCCCCAAACGCCCGGCCCCAATCTCCCATTTTGTTAAACGTCCGGCCCAGCCAGCCGCTCTTGGCATCTGCGCCGGTCCAGTCTAGAGCCCAGTTAACACCGTCCTCGGCCATATTGCCGAAACTTTCGCTTGGCCGCGTGCTGGTCTGGCTATAGGGCTGTTTTTTCTTATCAGCCTCACGCTTTTTCGCATCGGCCGGGAAGACTTTGGTAATGGCCTCTTGAAGGTCTTTTTTCGTATACTCGCCCTCTTTACCGGCCAGATCCAGCGCCCCGGCAAACAAGGCGTCATCCAACAAATCGAACTTTTTGCTGATCCCCGGCCCGGCATCCTGCATGTCCAACAAAATTTCGGTGATCTTGCTTTGAAGGGTCGGGTCATCCTTAAAAGCCGAGGTTCTAAACGCAATCACCGCCTTGGTGCGTTTGAACTGGAGAGTATCCAGAGAGGCTTCACGTTGATCCAAGGCAGTTTGAGCATTGTTTTTGGCAGTCTCCGCATCGTCACGGGCTGTTGTGTTCGCGTCAGAATCGTCCTTACCCGCGATTTTCTTCAAACGGGCATGGTCTCTCTTTGCAGTCTTCAACGCACTTTCGGCAATCTCCACTTCGGTTTTCCGCTTCGCAATGTTGCGGTCCAGAGTACCCGTGATAAATTCTTTGCTGAGCGCCTGCCCCGCCGGCAGGGTGATAGGCGGCGGCATTTGTTGATCTGCCGCTACCGGGCTGGCACCGGAAGAAGCAGAAACCTTACGCTCAGGCTTGCCCGCCCGGAAAAAATACTCATTGGCTTCTTCAATCGGCACGGCATTGAGAGTCGCCCCCAAATAAGGAACATCTTCTGTCCAGCCAACCGTCCAATCTCTAACGATATCCGCAGTATATAGAGCTTTTTGCCCAAGCCAGCGGCCAGTATTCCCCATCCACGTATCTTCATCGTCATCAAAGGCCCACTGGTAAGCTTTCTCTGAACCGACAAGTGCGAATGACCCTCCGGTTGCATACATTATAGGTGTGTAGGTAACCCCACCAAAAGCAAACCGTGTTGGCGTTTTCAACCAGGAGGGCGCGCGGAGAATAAGATTATCTCTCCACTTATTGTAATCTTCTTCTTTAGGCTTATCTCGCCATAATAACAGATTAAGGTGTCCTTCAAGGCGAGGGGTCGGCTTTCCTTCTTTCATTATAGGGGAGGTGTAGCCGCCCATAGCGTAGTTGTAGAGATTTGTAAATCTGTTTTGAAAAATAGCTTGAAACCTGATTTCGGCAGGCTTTGACCATGGTTTGTCTCCGGGGAAGCGGAACATGTAATGCCAGAAGTAGCTTCTTTCCATTGCTTGTTCTTCTGAATCACGTCCTGCGCTACTCGTCGGTCCCCAACCTTCTTCTTCTTTGCCGGTTATATGCTTACGATCAATAACGGCATCAAAACTTTTTTTCCACCGCTTGTAATATTCGGTATGAATTACATCGCCCAACGATTCTTTAAAGCTAGGGTTGTCCGTTATATTTGGTGGAATCGTGACGCGCCTACTGCCGGAGCCTACACGCATCATCATGCGGCGTGCTACATGCAGGGCTTCATGTCCATAACCGTCCCTGACAACGCCAGCAAGGGCAGAGGCAAAAATCTTCGTATCCTCCACAGGCCATGTGGTTACATCATTCCCATCCTTACTTATATATTTTTTGTATTCAACTTCCAAATCCATAATAACGGCTTCAAGGTTAGAAGGGTCTGATCGTTTTTTGAGCGTTGGTTCGGCTTCATAATGGCCTGCTTGAATCATTCTAATCACGGACTCGCGTTCTTCCCTTGTGACGCCGATTTTAATGCCGTTGACTTCCTTAAGTGGACGTTTTGGATATAAAATTCTGGTGCCTATAAAGGGGATTTGTGGTCCCTGATCCCCGGTGGTTGTTTCGTGAACATGCAAGCGGGCATGGGCATCTTCAACCATTGTAAAAATTTTATGAAGGCTGTGTGTTTTTAGTGCATGCACATCCTTCATCGGCATGCCTGACTGATATTCCAGATTTACTACACGCTTTCCGGTATCACCAAAATCTGGCTTTTGTAGATCTCCAGAGGTCTTTATAAGATCATCCAAATAAGCCAGTAGCGCCTTTTTATGCCCTATTCCATTTCCATCAATATCCTTTGCAATTGTCTCAATCAAACCATGATAACGCCCGTCATTTTTAACAAACTTGCCATTATCATCTTTTAAAGTTTTGTAATTAAGTTCGACATGTTTTCTTAGTGCCTTAATCTCGGCCTGAAATTTTTTCAAATTTTCTCTGTTTGCATCCGAAAATGCTTCCATTTTTTCGAGCATTTTAGTTTGCAGACTTTTCATGTCTGAGGTAGCAATATTCTGTATGGACTGATTAAGGTCATAAAGCCCTTTGGTTAGCCCCCACTTTTCCATTCGACCATCAGCATAATCGACAACAGGTTTAATAATCGGCCTTGGATTCGTCATCGCCGACTCAACACGCAGAGCGCGATAATCTTTCCATCCTTGGTAGGGATCATAGACCCACTTCCGTCTAAACAGAAACTGGTTACCCCAGTCTTTTATTTTCTTGAATTCTGGGGGAGGAGGGGCTCCATCTGGGAAATCAACATGTACGATTTTTTCATCATCAGCACTTTTCTTAGCGTTTTTGGGCTCACCCACACCAGCGGTTGTGGCTTCCGGCTTTTCTGCCTCCGGCGTCTTTGCGCCCGCATCATCCGTCGCTTCCGGTTTTTTTGTTACCGTTCCCGCTGTCTCTTTTGCTTCCGGTGTCTCTGCGCTTTTTCCATCATCGCCTGCTTTGCCGGGCTTTGTCTTCGCCTCTGGCGCTGGCGCGTCCGTCCCTGCGTCCGCCGTGCGCGTCGTCCCTGTCGGTGCACCACCATCAATAGCCGCACCCTGACCACCCGGACTATTATAATTCATAGTTCCGTAATTATTGATAATAGTGCTGCCGTTGTCGGCAGTATTAGAGGCCGCCCCCGGCGCAGGTTGTGCTTCACCTTTGATGGCTCTTTCAAGGCTATCTGCGTATTCATCAGGTGTTGGCTTGTGGGCCTTTTTCTGACGAGAACCCGGCGCATCATAAAACTCACTATATTGTTCTTCATTCGCCGCCTTGGTATCAGGAAACTTAACCTCTGGCGGTTCAGTCGCAATCTTGTCGGTTTCCACCACATCTTCCGGTTTTGGAGCCTCAATCTTTTCCGCCTCCACCACCGGCTCATCCGCCTTCGGCGTTTCGGCTTCGGTTTTGTCTTTGGCCTCAACATCAGGCGCCGCGGCTTCCTTATGCTTTTTGCTCAGTCTTTTTGAAATTTTCGGTGCAATGATCTTGCTTGCTGCCGGTACGACAAGACCGCCTATAACAGAAAATCCAGCCCCGGTCAGAGCGCCTGTCGTCGTGTCCAGTACGGTTCTTGACACGACAAGACGTCTTTCTTGTGCCCCGGCATGGTAACCTATGTTTTGTTCAATTGCGCTATCTGCAAGGGCGGTCACAGCGCCCAAACCTGCAGCAGGTAGAACGGTTTTAGCTGTAAATTCACCCGCCCTCTTAAGGAAGCCCGTCGCCCCGCTTACCTTAACGGCCTTTAAACCCGCTTTGGCGATAAGACCGCCACCGATCAGATTCGATGGGTCTACGATGGTCCAGCCTACCGCTTTCGTCAGCCCTAAAGCCGTCCAGTCTTTTTGGTCATAGGCATCACCAACGAATTTAAAGGCATCTTGAACGTGCTGCGAAGCATTAGAATTCTGCCACATATTTTGAGCGCCAACAACAAGGTTGTTTTTAATTGCGCGCATGTGATTCATGGTCCAGTCTGTCAGTGCTTTGTTGTCAGAACCAGTCCATGCATGACCTTCTTCGGCTTCATAAACGATTTTAGCCGCTTTGATAAAGCTGTTATTCTCGGCCAGCACATCGTCCGTCAGATCATTGTCGAAGATCGATTCAAAGAACCCGGTTTCTTTGAAAATGCTGCCATCGTATCCCTTCGCTTTCCAAAAGGCGTTTTTATCTTTGTCGTAGAGATCAGGTGAAACGGTAATGCGCGGATCATTGCTCGCAAACTGCTGCCGCGCGGCCAGCGGGCCTTTAAGAACCGCCGGGTTAAGCGCGATAAGCTGGCCATCGCTTCCGCGCAGCTCCATAACCGTTTCGGTTGTTTCCGGTTCTGTCGGCTCGGCAGCAACCGTCGCGCCGGTCGCGCCACTAGCCGCAGCAACCGGGACTAGCGCCTCTGCATCAGGGCTTTCATCATCAGAGGTAAGGACAGCCGGCGTGAAAGAGGCCGGGCGATAGTAAGCGTAACTGCCGCCATAGAGCATAAGCAGAATATCTGTTATGCTCTCCGCTTCCTTCTTTCTCTTTTCTTCTGCCGTATCGGCCATCTATTTACCCTCTAGTTTACTCTTGTGCCCTTTTCGGACTTGTTATCCTTGTTTCGTCTACACCGGTTCCGCTTCAGGTTCCGGACCGGAACGATCATTCGTGCGCGGCCCAAAACGGGTCTGTCCGACAATATTTGAATCGCTGGGATCAAAACCATCTCTCATCACGATATGCCGCTGGGGAGCAGCGCCTTCACCACTTTGGGCAACCTCAAAATCGCTCTGGAGTTTTTCGGATGAATAATGTTGTGCGACCGTAATCAGGCTGATAACCAGCGCCGCAGCGATAGCAAGGCCGCGTAAAGGCTTGGGAAGTTTCATCGCGGCGAGCAATCCGCCGCCTGTCAACAGCACTTTTCCCCAGTGATCTTTAAAGAAGTCGCCAAAGGCTGAATTTTCACCGGCTCCGGCTTTCTCAAGAGCAGTATCAACAGCCTTCTCTCCAAATTCTGAAGCCGTGTCGCTGATGAACGCGCCAGCTTTTTCATTCAGCGCACCATCGCTCAATTTATTGGCGCCATACCAACCGCCGCCTGCCAGTGCCATGAATGGTAACCAAAATCCCATCTAAAACCTTTTTCGTTTCTGCAAACATCCATCTGGCGTCTGCGGGTTATTCTTTTCTTTAAGAGGGATGAAGGGGGATTTCGCGTTCTGAACCTTGGAAATCTGTCTTTTTCATACCCTCTTATACTCTTGGATTTTCAACCTCTTAGCCGGGTTTTTCATCCAACGAGGCGCACGTATAAAACACTGCGCCCTTATATCTCAGTCCCCATGGTATAGAGGCGGAGTTAAAAAAGTCTTAACAAAGCCGTTAAGAATTATAAAAAATATGGAAAAAGCGATTTATAGAGATGTCATTCCCGCGGCGCGCCGAAGGCGCTAGCACAGCGGGAATCCAGAAAAAGAGAACCGCTAAAAGCGGTTCGCATATGGATCCCGGACGTTTAAGCGATGATTCCACCTACGCCAAGGCTTCGGCGGACAAGTCGCATCGCCTCCGGGATGACATCATAAGAAGAGATATTAATGCCGGAAATGCCGCATACCGGTCATCACCATCGCCAGACCGCGTTCATTGGCCGCTTCAATGACTTCATCATCGCGGATCGATCCGCCAGGCTGGATCACAGCCGTGACGCCGGCCTCCGCCGCGCTGATCAACCCATCGGCAAACGGGAAGAACGCATCAGAAGCCACGACAGAGCCTTTGGCCAGTGGCTCGTCCAGCCCTAGCTCTTTAGCTGCTTCGGCAGACTTCCACGCCGCAATGCGCGCACTGTCCACCCGGCTCATCTGTCCGGCGCCAATCCCGACAGTCGCGCCGTTTTTTGCGTAGACAATCGCGTTGGATTTGACGTGTTTGGCCACGCGGAAAGCAAACAGCATGTCTTTAAGCTCTTCTTTGGTCGGTTCACGGTCCGTAACCACCTTCAAATCATCTTCCAGCGTCTGCCCATTATCAGAATCCTGCACCAGCAAGCCGCCCGCAATGCGCGTAACCATCCGGCGTTTTTGCGCCAGATTCGGCATTCCGCCGGTAGTCAGAACCCGCACATTCTTCTTGGTTTTGAGCACTTCAATCGCATCGGCGGCAATATCGGGCGCAATAATCACTTCACAGAATTTTTGAAGGATAGCTTCCGCCGTGTCTTTTGTTAAGGTACGGTTCAGCGCGATAATACCGCCGAAGGCGCTTACCGGGTCGCAGGCAAAGGCGCGGTTATAAGCCTCCAGCATATCATCCGCCATCGCCACGCCGCACGGGTTCGCATGTTTGATAATCGCTACCGCTGGCTCATCAAATTCAGCCACAAGCTCAAACGCTGCATCCGTATCGTTGAGATTGTTATAAGACAGCTCTTTCCCCTGAGTTTGCGTCGCACGCGCAGCGCCGGGACGTACAGAGCCATCAACCGTATAAAGCGCCGCATT
>JACKIT010000006.1 GCA_020638335.1 Rhodospirillales bacterium | reverse complement strand
CAATTCCCGGCGGTGCTGTTCGCCGCTGCGCTAGGTTTCAGCAAAGAAGAATTCTTCGAGGTGCCCGAAGACGCCCGCGAAACGCTCGAAAAAGCGCCGGATGTCAATTTCGGATAAACAAATATGCCCATACATCCGGCCGGCCTGCAGACTCATATCTGGAACAACAACCTGAAATCGGTTTTGTTGCTGATTTTTTATCCGCTGCTGATTATCGGCATGATCTGGCTGCTCGCCTTCGTCAGCGGTTATATCTACTATGGCGGCAGCATCCATTCCTATGATGGCATCATCAATGGTCAGACGGCTTGGGGGCATCAGGATACAACCCTGCAAACCCTGCAGACCGCCGTCCGGCTCGCCAACCATATCGTTCTCAATAACCTCTGGTTGATCTTCACCATCATTCCGGGCTGGTTTGCAATATCCTGGTTCTTTCATACAGAAATGATTCGAAAACTGGCCCATTCTCGCCCTGTCACTCGCAAAGAGGAGCCGGTCCTTTATAATCTCCTTGAAAATCTCTCAATCGCCGCCGGGATCACCATGCCAAAACTGGAAATCATTGAAACCCATGCACGCAATGCATTCGCCAGCGGTATTGATAAAAAAACCTATACGGTGACCGTCACACGGGGGCTGTTAAATATGCTGAGCAAAGATGAACTCGAAGGTGTTCTTGCGCACGAACTGACGCATATCATCAACCGCGATGTTCGTCTGCTCATTGTCACCATCATTTTTGCCGGAATGATCGGTTTTTTCGCCCAGCTTGTATGGAGCAATCTGCGTTACAGCTTCATCTTTTCCAGACATGAGCGACGCAGCGGCAAAGGGCTTCTCATTATGATCATCCTTGTGGCGGTCCTTTGGATCGGCTATCTCCTGACCCTGTCCACGCGCTTTGCGCTTTCCCGCCGCCGCGAATATATGGCCGATGCCGGGGCAGTGCAGTTAACGAAAAAACCGGGCGCCATGATGCGCGCCCTCCTGCGCATTGCCCAGCGCGATCAGATTCCGGAAACCACGGACGATATTATGTTGATGTGCATTGAAAACTCATCTCCATTCATGGGGCTTTTTGCCACGCATCCGCCAATGGAAAAACGCATCCAAATTCTTTCCGAAATGACCAATACGCCGGTGCCGCAAATTACAACGCTTAGCGCCGAAAAGGAAAAACGCATTGAGCACGTTAAAAAAAATCCATGGCTCACACGCGGGCGCCGAAAACCCTAACATACTCCACAAACAGCATTTTCCGGTTTTCCCCTGAAAAACTTTGAAATCTGCTATAATAAAGACTATATGTATTGAAAATCGTTTGAATATCATAAGGAGATTGTAACGATGCAAACTGACCGTTTCCAAACCACGCAAACCCGCACCCGCGAGATTGATGAGGGTTTGCGGCAACATATGAATAACATTTACGCCAAAATGACCGCCGGTGTTTTGGTAACCGCCATTGTGGCTTGGGTTGTTGGCAGCTCACCGCTGCTTCTCAAGCTGTTTCTTGGCGGTCCGCAAGCCTATCTGGTGATGTTTGCCCCCTTGGCGATTATCTGGTTCGGCTTTCGTCCCGATAAAATGAAAGCTTCTCAATTAATGGCCGCATTTTTCGGCGTTGCGACCGTTTATGGTATTAGCTTTGCTGCCATTGCTGTAATGGTATCGGCCAATCCGGCTTTCGGAGTTGATGTGGCCAAGGCGTTCTTTATTGCCACCGCAATGTTCGCAGGCCTGAGCGTCTTTGGGTATACCACCAAAAAAGATTTAACCCCTATTCGTACATTTGCAACGATGGGGATTATCGGGCTAATCGCCGCCAGTGTCATGAACATCTTTTTCCAAAGTTCGATGATGTCCAACGTCATTGCGGGCGTTGGAATTGTCTTGTTCTCAGGCATCACCGTTTGGCAGACTCAGGAAATGAAAGAAATGTACTCACCGTCCATGCCGCAAGAATTTGCTAATCGTATGGGCTGGGCTGCCGCGCTGAATCTGTATATCAGCTTTATCGCGCTTTTCCAGTATATCCTGCATTTCATGAACCAGCGTTAAAAGCGCGTTCATAAATAAAATTCAAAAAGCCGCCCAAAGAGCGGCTTTTTTCTTAGTTGATGCAAACGCATACAGCCGTGGGCTAAAATAGTTTTTTCTTTTGCCAGGTTTATTTTTAGATAAAGTGCCTTTTTATGAATGAAGGGCTTCAAATCGCGGCTGGGATACTACCCGAAACATGTAAGGCGTATAGCCTAAAAACTCTGGCGGCGTTTGAGCGTGATTATATTGAGCATATCTTGCAAATTTGTCAGGGCGACATTCACCAAGCCGCAGGAATCCTTGATATTGCCCCATCGACGCTTTATCGAAAGCTCGCTGCTTGGGAGAAAACAAACTTTAAATTTCATAGCAAAACTTAAAAGTACGGCAATATTTTTTTGTAAACCCCTATCATATTGACTCTACTCATTTTAATGCCGTATCGTGCCTCTCTGTTTTTTATAAAATGAGAGAGGAAATATAATGTTAAACGAGTTTAAAGAGTTTATTGCCCGCGGCAATGTCATGGACATGGCCGTTGGTATTATTATCGGTGCGGCATTTACCGCGATTGTTAACTCTATGGTGGGTGACCTGATCATGCCGATTATTGGTGTGATCACCGCCGGGATTGATTTCAGTGATCTATACATTTCACTGGACGGTCAACAATACCCGTCACTGGCCGCAGCGGAAGAAGCAGGCGCTGCTCTGATTAAATATGGAGCGTTCATTAATGCCGTAATCAACTTCTTGATCGTCGCTTTCGTCATTTTCATGTTGGTTAAAGGCGTGAATAAGCTTAAGCGCGCCGAAGAAGAGGCACCGGCAGAAGCCCCGAAACCGCCGAAAAGTGAAGTGCTCTTGGAGGAAATCCGCGACGCTTTGCTCAAGAAATAGGCGCGGCTTAATAAATTTGAAAAGCGGGGCTGCAATGCTCCGCTTTTTTACTTGAACTGATAAGCGTTTTTGCTTAAGTTCGCTTTCATCTTAATGAAAGGGCCCTTAGCTCAGCTGGGAGAGCGCATCGCTGGCAGCGATGAGGTCAGCGGTTCGATCCCGCTAGGGTCCACCAAATAAATTGCCATAAAATTTTACATCTGCTATAAGGAAGACATACCAAAAAAGGAGATATATATGCGGTTCTTAGCAATTTTTGTAAGCATGGTCCTGGGTTTAGCTTGGTCTATTCCGGCTTCCGCAACCGATGAGTTTGGTGCACGCTTTAGCGCCGAAACCCCTTCCGCACTGGGCGGTCCTGAAGCGGCACTAGCCGATATTATGCCCGCTGCCGGTGAAGAAATGGAGAGCGAAGAAGATAGTGAACTGGTTGAAGAAAGCCCCGAAGAAGGCTCTGACGAAAATTCTGACGAAATCGATGATGCCAACATTGATGCCAACATTGATTTCAACTTTGATGACGAACAACCAGAACAAAGCAACGAATAAAATCGTCACCTCATAATTAAAAATTAAAAAGCGTTTTGTCTCTCATACTGATGAAACGCTTTTTTTTATGGTTCATATGCGCCATGATAAGAGCCTTAACAAATTCGGCTCAATAACAAATGTCTCAATCTCAAACACACCTTCCAAAAAATCCACGCGCGCCGTATATTCTACCGGTAAGCATAGCGGTTATTTTATGTATATTGCCATTAGTAGGAGTGTTGGCGCCGCGCTTACTGGGCTTCTTGCCGGCCGCAATGGGGCTTTTGAGCCTACCTGTTTTTCGTATCATAACAGGCCATTGGCCAGCATTGAGTAAATTCTATCTAATCACTGCCATAGCTACAGTCTCGCTGGCCGCATTAAGCTCTTTATGGGCTTTTGACAGTGCGTTTGCCCTTGAGCGTAGTGGCAAAATTGCACTAGTCCTCTTTGGCGGCGCCGCGCTTTTTACCCTTATGCATACGTCAGAGATATGTTGGCCGCGCTGGCTTGGCTGGGTATTTCCACTATGTTTTCTAGGCAGCGCCCTGCTGGCTTTGAGTGAGCTTATAACCCACGGCTTGATCCATTACAGTTGGCGGAGTTCTGACGTTCCTCTGATGAGTACAAACGTCTCCATAACCAATCGCGCAGTTGTGCTATTATGTCTGCTTTGCCCACCAACGCTAATGCTTTTAAGCCGTGCAGGCCTTCTTGTGCGCACCAAAAATATGCTCTTTACACTAATTGTGATTGCGATGATCGGTATTTTAGCATTAACCGACAGCCAGTCCGCACATCTGGCAGTATTGACTACCGCATTCTTTTGGTTTGGCTTTCCACTGGCTCGCCCAAAAGTCTGGATTGTACTGGGCGCTCTAATTATCACCGGTATTCTCTCCAGCCCCTGGTTAGCGCAAATTCTTTATAATACATTGGCTTCACATATGAAGGGCATATCATGGTTTGCACAGGCCTATGCTGCGGATCGTTTGGAAATCTGGGATTTTGTTGCGCGTAAGGCACTGGAAAGCCCGTTCTATGGATTTGGTATTGAAGCCACCCGCCATGTTGAGCATTTTGATACGCCAATGCTTTACACGCCGCTGGACCATGTCCTGCATCCGCATAATGCAGTGCTGCAAATCTGGATCGAGTTTGGTGCACTTGGCGCATTGGGTTTAAGCATCTTTGTGGCAGCAATGATGCAGATTTTATATCAGGCAACGCAATTATGCGCAGATAAAACCGCCGCGCGCCTGCCTTTAAGTATTTTTATGGCTGCTCTGGTGGTTTCATGTACCGCCTATGGTTTCTGGCAAGGCTGGTGGCTGGGCTTGCTGACACTATTGAGCGCATTGTGCGTTCATATCATCAAACCGCACGACACTATAGACGCCGTTCCACAATAAAAAAGACCGCTTATTTTTAAGCGATCTTCTTTATATTTCTAAACTGTAATAATATTACCTGAAGCTTCAAGAGCTTGTTCGTCGGTCAAACCTGTGACACCCAGGATGAGTGCGACAGCCTGGAAATTATCGCCGCCGCCATCAACATCAACATAGACTGTTGAATCCATGCCGTTATCAGTAATTTGCAGAAAGTCTGTAATCGCATCATCAACCAGATCATAGCTGTCAAGGACATCTGAAATATCTATCCGATCCATGCCTTCATCAAAATCGATAATCTGCTCAGGAGTTGTGAAGGATGCATTATCAATAAGGGTTGTTTTACCATTCTGTATGATGTCAATGGCCGTCGCAAGATCGATCATGCCATATTGCGTGGCCGTATCCGCGCCATGATCAACCAGAATTGGCGCATCCTGGGAGGCTGATTTTTCAAGCGCGAAGCGAACATCAGCAAGACTCATATTCGGGTCTTGCGCCCATATGGCGGCGACCTTGCCGGCAACTATCGAGATAGAGGAGGAATGTGCGCCGCTCTCCTCGATGAATTCGATACCGTCTCCAGAAAAGAAGTTACTCCCATCGCTCTGGATGCGGGTAACCTTTATGATATTGTCTGCATGCGTTTCCCCGGATTCTGGCTCGCCAGAATCGACATCGTAAGAACCCGCATACGTGACAAGAACGGCATCATGAAGTGCAAGCATGTCCGACCACAAATCAAAATAAGACTCTGAAGCAACACTAAAGCTCAAGCTGAAGATACGTGCGCCGTTTTCCAGACCGGCTTCTATAGCATGCGTTATCCTAATATAAGATCCCAAATTTGTTTCGGTAAATTTAAGAGTCATGATTTTAGCATCTGGTGCCGTTCCTGTAATCGTTTCCGCTGCATTCAACTGACCGATCACGTTGTTCGTCATGCCCACACCATGCGTCATTACAGGATAGGGAATCCAGCCATTATTCTCAGGACCTGCGTGCTCAGTATCCGTTGTGCTATTGGTTAGCAAGCTATAGCCGGTATAATCGTCAATATAGCCGTTATTATCATTGTCAATACCGTCGCCTGGCGTTTCCCCTTCATTGACATACAGATAGTCATTATTGTTGAACTGGCTGGCATACGCACCCTGATCAATGATGCCGATGATAACTTGTGCAGGTTCGGTCTTCGCCGGATCTTCTGATGTGTTGGTTCCGCCACTTTCTTTGTGAGAGGTGTTTGTCAGTCCTATAACATTGCCAATTGTGTTCGACGATTGGTACAGGTCGTTTTCAAAAGTGTCGGGACCCTGACTTGATATTTTTCCGTCCTGATACGACCGTTCGAGAACATCTACCTCTTTCAGGTTTTTTGAAATGATATTGTAGCCCGAAAGTTGCAGTTGTGTTACAGGCCGTGTTCCAAAATTGAGAGGAATAGTTTTAAAAATTTGCCCCAGCGATATAAAATTCTCATAAACGGCCTGTATATCCAGATAAATAGAACCAAAACTATTAAGTTCTATAGACGAAGGTCTGTCAGAATCATTGCCATTTTCCTGATCGCTGCCCTCGAGTTTTTTAAAATCCGGGTTGCCAAAAATTTTAATATTTTCGATAACACCATTATTTTCGGACATTGCCGTATCCTGAGAACTGGTGTTATCAATCACAACAGTTTGTTCAGTAAAAACCTCTTTATCCTGTGACTTGTCAGTTTCTTCGATATTTTGTCCTTCAATAATCATAAAAGTTACCAACTCAACTCATTTACTACACGCATAAAACAAACGCCCTAACATATGAGGGAATATATAAGGTATTATTATTATTCTGTTTTTTAAAAACGGTAATAATCTACCCTTTCCTCTTCTAATATATTAGATCATATTTGTATAAAATTTTATTAATATTTGACCCTAACCATATACTTTTCTAGCACACTACCGGATTCTGTATCAAAACACGTTGACAGACAACGGTTTCCGAGGAATTTTTTGTATAGGAATCGATATTTCTGACAATATACTTGACCTGTTTTGTGTAATTCTGAATAGTAAGAAAGATATAAAGCACGTAAATATTTACTGACGCCATAAAGGGCTTGCGCGGGTTCTAAATATTTGCAAATAATACGTTAATTATGAAGCGGACAAGGATAGAAACTCCCCATGTATCACGATAATAACTGGAACGCGGTTCAAGGCGACGAACTCGCCGGATTCTTGGAGCAAATAGACCAGATTGATGGTAAATACCGCGTATCTTCAGAAACAACGCAGGTTCACTGGCGTATGCTGCCTTTCTATGATCAGGTAGCCCTCATCCGCGTTAAAGACCCTAACTGGACAAATCCCAAGCTGAATATCTATTACCTGACAGATCAGGGCAATTTATTCCGCCTCAATGGTACATCTCCACCAATCCATGAAGTGAATGCTAAAGCGCCAATCAAAGTCACAGAAGAAAATGTCCTCGATTATTTACGCTTTTTCTGTTTTTTCGTGCGCGGCGAGGAAGGGCCGTTCTATGTTGCTGAAACCATGGATGACCCGAATATGCCTGCCGACATGGATGATACGACCCGCTCGGTTATTGAAGGCACCATCCGCCCGGCCACATTTGAAGGCGTGAATGAGCAGGGCCATTATCTCTGCGATGCCGTTGTGTTTTATTCCAACGCGTTATTTATTGCCAACTTCGCGGTTCAGCCGACAGGCATGATCGAAATGCTTGACGATGATCCAATTGCCGCCGATTTACCTGTAAAAGTCGATACACCGGTTTCTTAAACGACCAAAAACTCATAAAATGTAGATATGAAAGCGGGTTTCTTTATAGCCCGCTTTTTGCTATCCTTAAAAGCGTAGCCATTAGCGCTGCAGTGTTTTCTCTTCTTCTTATTTCAAAAATTTCCACACTGTGAGAAACATCATGATCAAAACGCATCTTACTCTCGCTATCGCCGTAATTGCACTGCTTTTAAGCAGCGTTTCCAACGCACAGGCACAAACAAGCCGCTTTTATCTCGCAGGTTATCTTGGCCTCAATACATTTAACGATCAGGAATTTACCGAAAGCGCCAGCGGCAATAACGGCGACTTTGAGATAGATAATACGATGTCTTTTGCTGGCGCTCTTGGGATGCGTTTGTCTCAACAGCTCCGCATTGAAGGGGAACTATCCTACCGCAACGCTGAATTCTCTACAGCCGACATTGCCGGCGTTGGCACATTTAGCTCCGGCGGTGAACTCAAAAGTACATTACTGTTCGCCAATATGTACTATGATTTCGATGTGCCCTGGTCGATCCAGCCCTATATTGGCGGCGGCTTGGGCTATGGTTGGCACTCTGGTGAAATCAATGATGGCTCCGGTTTAATGGTCAATGCCTCATCTGATCATACTGGAATCATCTGGAACGCGGCAGCCGGGATCAAATACCGCCCCAGTCCAGATATGGCTTTCATCGCAGGATACCGTTACGTCGATGCTGTATCGGATTTGGAAATCGGCAGCTATGATGTCGATTTTGATACCCACGAATTCCGCCTTGGTATGGAATGGGACTTGCCGATCCGCTAGGGTTTAAACTGCAAATAAGCCCCTTAAAATATGACAAAATCTGCGCAAATCAAAACCCTTAACCTCGCCCTTCAGGGCGGTGGGTCGCACGGCGCTTTTACGTGGGGCGTCCTTGATGCCTTACTGGAAGATAACCGCCTTGATTTTGAAGCCATCAGCGCTACCTCCGCTGGAGCCATGAATGCTGCGGCGCTCGTACAAGGTATGAGCACAAGCGGGCGCGAAAAAGCTCGCGAGCTTTTGGAGAGCTTTTGGAAAGACATCGCCGATGCAAGCGCGTTTTATAACCCGCTGACTCAAACACAAAACAACATAGCCAAATTCTGGAATCTGGATGCTCATCCGGCTTATGCCCAATATCAATCTTTTGCTGAAGGCTTGATAAGCAATGTATCACCCTATCAATTCAACCCTTTAAATATCGAGCCTTTGCGCGCCATACTGGAAAACATCATCGATATTGATAAAGTTCACAGTTGCGATTGTACAAAACTCTTCATTACCGCCACCAATGTCTGCACGGGTACACCAAAGGTTTTCGAGAACGAAGAAGTAAGCATTGATGCTATCCTTGCCTCCGCCGCGTTGCCTTTCTTATTCCAGGCTATTGAAATTGACGGTCAGGCCTATTGGGATGGTGGCTATATGGGCAATCCATCACTCTGGCCACTTTTTTATAACGCGCAAAGTCGCGATATTCTGGTTGTTCACGTCAATCCGATTATCCGTGATGAAATCCCGAAAGATACGTCCGCTATTCAGGATCGCCTCAACGAAATCACCTTCAACGCCGCTTTGTTAAAAGAACTCCGCGCCATCGATTTCGTCAAACGTCTGATCGGCGAGGACATGCTCAAGGATGAATATAAAGACTATTATAAGGATATTTTGCTCCATGCGATCCGTGCCGAAGACACTATGGGCGGTCTGTCCGCTTCCAGCAAATTCAACACAGATTGGTCCTTTCTTAAGGATTTACGCGATCAAGGGCGCGCTGAGGCCCAGAATTGGCTTAAAACCCATTTCAAAGACATTGGCCAGCGCTCCAGCGTCGACATCAAGACCGATTACCTGAACGTTGGGTAAGCAGACGAATTAATTCAGCGAATTGATTGACATCCTGCTTCCAATAAGGGTATAAACCTCACACTTTGATGAATTCTAAGGATTTGAGGCGCCTGTAAACAAGGCGAAAGTAAGATGAAACGTACATTCCAGCCCAGTAACTTGGTTCGCAAACGCCGCCACGGCTTCCGCTCGCGTATGGCTACAAAGCAGGGCCGCCAGGTTCTGGCCCGCCGCCGTGCAAAAGGCCGTAAGCGCCTGTCAGCTTAGGTTTTAAGCTCTAATATTTGTTTGAAGGCGCAAAACCTTAAAGTTTGCGCCTTTTTCTATAGTTATTTGCTATACTCGCACCCATGCACGCAACTAAAGATCAACAATCCTCGCTCACGCAGATTAAAAAGCGCGCCGAATTCCTGAAAATTCAGGGAAAAGGCCGCAAATGGGTCTCTCACGGTCTCATTCTCCAAACCGCGCCTAATGAAGCGGGCGAAAAGCGCATCGGCTTCACAGTGAGCAAGCGCGTCGATAAGTCCGCCGTACGACGCAATCGTATCAAACGCCGCCTGCGCGCCGCCGCCGCCGATGTCCTGCCCGCCGCCGCACGCGATGGCCATGACTACATTCTGGTAGGGCGTCCGCAAACCCTTGTACGCCCTTACGAAGCGTTGTGCGATGATTTGCGCTGGTGCCTGCGCAAAATGGGCCTGGAGCAAGGACAAAACCAATGAAACGCTTCTTGCAAGCCCTGATTAAGCTTTATAGCGCTACTATTTCACCATTTTTAGGCCGCAATTGTCGTTTCCAGCCGACATGCTCGGCCTATGCACATGAGGCTATTGAAAACCACGGTACACTCAAAGGCTTGTGGTTGGCCACTCATCGCATTCTCAAATGCCACCCGTTTTACAAAGGTCGCGCACACGACCCCGTGCCGCCAAAATCCCAAAACGCCGATTGATCGCACCTCCCATATCGGCTATAAACGCTTCCAAACCCAAATTACACGACATAAAGCAAAGCAAACACAAATGGCCGATCCAAAACACCTGCCAACCCCGCCCAATAATCCGATGAACAAGGATCAAATGCATCCTGAAGATTTACGCAATATGTTCATCTTTTTTATTCTCGCAGCGGTGCTTTATTTTTCCTATGACAGTTACGTACTCAAGCCTCAGCGCGAAGCGATTAAACAACGTACACAGATAGAAGCTGAAATCAAACAGGCTCTGGGCCCGGCCGCGCTGGAAGAGGTCAATCCCGTACCAACCAAACCGCGTTCGGAAATCATTACCCACAGTGGCCGGATTAAAATCAAAAATGCAGAAATTTATGGTTCACTGGATTTAAATGGTGGACGCCTTGATGATGTGGCCTTAAGCGAATATTTTCAAACACTTGAGAAAAAAGATAACGTTACGGTTCTCAATCCGCGCCTGACGGAGTTTCCGCGCAGTATTGAATATGGCTGGATCACTAGCAATAAAAACATAACCGTGCCAAACAAAAATACGAACTGGAGCGTACGTGGAAATGCGCAATTATCGCCGGGCAACCCAGTAACGCTTGTTTGGAATAACGGCCAAGGCGTGACGTTTGAACGTCGCCTTGAACTGGACGAACATTTTATGTTTACTGTAACGCAGCGCGTGGCCAACAATTCCGGGCGTAATATTACCCTTTATCCCTACGGCCTCATCTCACAAAAAGGCATCCCGCCGGATTTTCAGGGCATGTGGGTTTCACATGAAGGCCCGGTCGGTTTTATTGGCGAAGAGCTGTTCAACAATAGCTATAAAGATATGCGTAAAACCCAAAAATTCTCATCTCAAGCCCAGCAGGGCTGGCTTGGTTTTACTGATAAATACTGGCTCACTGCGCTCATTCCCCCACAAGGGCAAAATGTTAAATACAGCTATAGCTTTGCAGGCGATCAAAAAGACAACGACAACCAGGGACTCTATCAAGCTGATTATCTTGGCGCGGCATTAGAGTTAAAACCCGGCCAGAGCGGTGAAATCCAAAGCCGCTTATTTGTCGGAGCTAAACGCGTGTTTTTGCTCCAGGATTATGAAACAAATCTTAAGATTCCACAATTTGATCTGGCCGTTGATTTTGGCTGGTTCTGGTTCATGACCAAACCGTTTTTCTATCTACTGCATTTTTTAGGCAGTACTATCGGAAACATGGGCGTGGCGATTATTATCATGACGATTCTCATTCGCGGTGCCGTTTTCCCGCTCACAAACACATCTTACCGCTCTTTCGCCAAGATGAAGAAAGTCTCGCCGCTGGTGATGGAGTTACGTGAAAAATATCCAGACGACAAACAAAAAATGCAAGCCGAACTCATCCAGATGTACCAGCGCGAAGGCGTTAATCCGATGTCAGGCTGCTTGCCGATTTTGCTGCAAATTCCGATTTTCTTCGCACTCTATAAAACATTTTTTGTCACGATTGAAATTCGTCATGCACCGTTTTTTGGCTGGATTCAGGATCTCTCCGCTGCAGACCCAACCAGTGTATTTAATCTGTTCGGACTCATCCCATGGAATCCGCCCGCCTTCTTGATGATTGGTGTCTGGCCGTGTTTGATGCTGGTGGCGATGATCATCCAGAAGAAACTCAATCCCCCGCCACAAGACCCGCTCCAGCGTGATATGGCGAACTATATGCCCTTCCTGTTTGCTTTTATCATGTCACGATTTGCCTCCGGGCTCGTGATATACTGGACCTTTTCCGCTTTCATCGGCGTGATTCAGCAGATGATCATTATGAAATCCCTTGGCGTGCCCATCCACCTGTTTGGCGAAACCGAAGAAGACAAGCAAATGGATGAAGCCATTGATAAAGGCCCGGCGCTGCACCCTCTGGCCGAAATGGCTGAAGATGAAGTTGAGGAAGCTTTGGGTCTGGACGATGAAAAAGACAAATACGATATGTCGGGAATGTTTGACGAAGACCAGCCCTCTAAAAAGATAAGACCGCCCAAGCCAAAGAAGAGCAAAAAGAAAAAATGATCGAAGAATTTTCACCTGAAGCTTTGGAAGAGGCCCGCAAACAGTTTGCGGGCCCTTGCGATTTTATGCTCGGCGTTGCGGCGTTGAAACAACTTCCGCCCGCTACTTTGCCGGAAATCGCTTTCGCGGGTCGTTCGAATGTCGGCAAGTCGAGCCTTGTCAACGCGCTGACGGGCCGCAAAACGCTGGCGAAAACCTCAAATACACCGGGCCGCACCCAGCAACTTAACTACTTTAATCTAGGCGGGCGTCTCTATATGGTTGATATGCCAGGCTATGGCTATGCCAAAGTGTCGAAAACCCAGCGCGATGCATGGACACAGCTTGTCTTTGATTATTTGCGGGGCCGCCCAACTTTACAATGCGTCTTTATCCTGATTGACACGCGCCATGGTCTCAAAGACAGCGATATTACGCTGATGGAAATGCTTGATGAAACGGCTGTCCAATACCGCATCGTTCTCACCAAAACGGATAAGGTTAAATCGCAAGAACTTGCCAAAATTTCAGAAAAAATTACGGCCACCCTTAAAAAACACGCTGCCGCTTTTCCGCAAGTGCTACCCACCAGCGCCAATAAAGGCGTAGGTCTGCCCGAATTCCGCGTCGTATTGAACGCCTACGCGGCGTAGGCTACTGATCTGCCAGAATCGTATAAAACCCGTAAATTCCACCTTCTTGCACACACAAAGAGCCAATATTTTTGCAATCCGGACAAATATCTGGCGCATCCGTAGTTAGCTCTACATTCGTACCGCCGTGCAAACTATCATCAATCAGCGTATTACGAATAGAAGTCGTCATTGTCGGGATAGCCGTGGAGCCGTTAATTTTCTTATTGATCAGTCCGCACACGGTTTCATTGATCTGATAAGCAATCAACACAACCTCCTCCGCAGCGCTGGCCGTCCATTCAATATTGTTAAACCGCCCCAGATACCATCCCGGCTCCGGGTCGTTGGTAATTTGCGTAATGGCTTCGGTCGGAATTTTACCCGGCAGCAATCCCCCCCCTTGCGGGTGATAAACCTTATGAATCAACGTGCCGGTGTCAAATCCCGCATCGGTCGGGGCTGTAAAATCTAACTGATCAATATCGCTGGCCGCCGTAAACAACATCTGATCAATGGCCGATCTGGCTTGCGCGGCATAGGAAATTAACTGTGTTGCGTAGAGCTCTGCCTTTTCCTGGCTGAGTGTCCCGGCCTCCGATGTATCGGTTTGCCGTGAAAGCGTAAAGCTGAGCGCCGCGAACAGCGCAATCGCGATCAGCACATAAATCAAGGCATTCCCACGCTCTTGCACTCTATCCATAAAAATTTGTTCTCTCTTTGTTTTCATTTCTTTCATCCTGCCAGAATCAATGCTACGCTTGTTATTATGCAAGATATTATACAGTCTTTAAACGCCCCTGAATATTTTATTGCCGCCCCCGCTGGTTTTATACTGGGGGCGCTCGTTGTCAGCATTGCGTTTTTGCTGGCCCGTCAAAAGCTCCAGACTCAAAATGCGGAGTTGAAAGCACAGCTCCGTGAGCGCGAAATCGCCTTCGATCAGGCTGGCGCGGTGCTTGATCACCGCTTTAAAGCCACCGCCGCCGAAGCCCTGCAAAAAAGCAACGAAGCGTTCCTGCAACTGGCGCAAGAACGCCTAAAGGCAGCCCAGGCCGATGGCGCACACGATCTGGAAAAACGCCAAAACACAATTTCTGAACTGATCAAACCCGTCCATAAAAACCTCGAAGATATGGCCAAGGCTCTTGAACAGGTCAAAGCCACCGATACCAATCTGCGCGAAGAAATGCGTACGCTGAATCGTGAAACCGCGCGCCTTGTTGGCGCGTTGCGCGACCCGGCAGCGCAAGGGCGCTGGGGTGAATACATTCTCGAAGGCCTACTCGATAAATCCGGGCTGATCAAAGGCGTACACTATGAAACCCAGGTTTCCATGGATAGCGGCAGACAGAAGCCTGATGCGGTGATCAATATGCAAGACGGTTTCAAAATCATCATCGATTCCAAAGCGCCCGTTAATCAGTTTGTTGATCGCCTTTCCGAAGAAATAAGTGAAGAGGAATACAATGCTTTGATGCAAAGTCTTGCAAAGCAGGTAAAGGGGCATGTGAAAGAACTTGGGAAAAAGAGTTATTGGGAAAATGTTGACAGTCCTGATTTCACTGTACTGTTTCTCCCTTCCGAACATATCTACTCTCTGGCCCTGCGCGCCGACCCGTCTCTGGTTGAATACGCCGCCGGTGCTAATATCATTATCGCTTCCCCCACATTGCTGATGAGCTTGATCCGCGTTGTAGGCGTAAGCTGGCGTCAGGCCGAACTGGCCAAAAACGCTGCTGAAATATCCGAGCGCGGCGGTGATCTCTATAAACGTCTGCTCACATTTACCGGTCATCTCGAAAAAGTTGGCAAGAGTTTGCAAGGCGCAATGAAAGGCTATGATGCCGCTGTCGGCTCTCTGGAGCGGCAGGTTCTGCCTGCTGCGCGTAAATTTAAAGAATTACAGGCCGGTACCAACATGGCCGAGTTAACCGAATTTGAAACAATTGAGGAAACCCCGCGCCCTCTCACTCTCACTGCCGAGGATGAATCTGAGAAAAAACGAGCTTAATGCAACCTTCCACAAGCGGCAAGACACGCGGGATGTCTTCTAAAGCGGAGCACACCCTGCTTTTCCTGCCGCCTTATTCACCAGACCTTAGCCCCATCAAACAAAATAAGGTTTTATCAGATTGAACCGCGACTTTGATAACCAGAACAAACCACTCATGATGATCTCCTCCCATCATCAGTGAATTATATTAGACGCCTTTTATGAATCGTTACTGTTTATAGGTCCTGATTCTAGATCTTCGATAAGGTGTTTGTACGACGTTTTTCTCATGGCTTGCTATTGAAGGCGAACGCATTTTACTGTCAGCCTAATTTCAGGATTTGACCCAAGACAGAGATCATTGGTGCCTAAAAAACAAGACGTCTGATTGATTCTCAGATCATGATCGTTCCAAGAGCCAGCACAAGTAAATCCACACCCGGTCGCTGTCCACCCCGCAGGGCAAGTGACGCTCTTCGGACCGGCAACGTTGCCGTTATTTTTGACAAAGGTTACCGTTTGCGATTCCAGTGTTGGCAAGCCACTGGTCCATCCGGGTGCCCCTGAGCCGTCGTTGGCCGCGCAATACTCCATGGCGTCGGTTGCGGCATTATAGCGTGTGGAGCCGAGGACGTTGGCGTCACACGCTAGCCCTGAATTGCCGATTCTGACTTCCCCTTGCACATCCAGCTTTGACACCGGATTCGCCGTCCCGATTCCAATATTGCCAGGATTGCGATTGTTGATATCCTGTCCAGAGACGTCAGTAGCTTGCCACCATTCATCGTCGGTATCGTCCACCAGATCAAACATTACGCTATCATCATTAAAGGCGGATGTGTTAGCTAACGTCATTCCTTGCTCTGCTATAAAGGTTGCATCGCCATCGCAGTTTTCTGAGTCGCCATCATTGTCAGTAGCGCAGCTTCCGAGCAGCGCGCCCTCGACTGAATAGCCACCAGTTCCAATTTCACCGTGGCTGACCAGAGCAAAATGTGCACGATCGGTAATTACCGCCCCCTCGTCGAGGATTGTAATAGCGCCAGAATTTACGCCGGACAAAGCGTTCACTTGTGTAAGATTTCCTGAAACCGCGTAGGTAAATCGGCCATAGTAGGGGTCATGCATGTAATCCCCGCCTATACTTAATGTTCGTGTCGGGACAGCGCCAATAAAAACTGCCTGGCCATCTGTTCCAATAGCTTGTGCAACCCCGTTTGTAGCTGAACAAACACCACCCACTCTGTTTTCTACGCCATATTCTGCAGAACCAATAGCAGCCGTTGGTGATGCTGGACAAGGATAACGCATTTCAGTAATATCAGTTGGGTCAAGCGGATCGTCTTCAATATATTCACTTATCGCCCTGCGAATCATATCAAGTTTGGAGTCAAGCATTTCAGTTTTCTTTCTCATGCTTAATACATGCATGAATGAAAAGAATGCGCCGCTTAGAACACCAATAATAATGAGTACAACCGCGAGCTCGACCAGCGTAAACCCTTTTTCATCTTTTATGCTCATGCTTTTTGCCCTGCCCCTTATTTTTATTAGTATGCTCTACTTTTTTATTTTTGTTATGCTTAACTGTATTTTAATCGATAAAAGGTTAAATTTTATATAATATAAGAAGATTAAGCAAACACATGAAAAAATTTACATTAAATCGGTACAACTACAAAGGCTACAAAATTCGCACGGGCAAATTCGTGTCGGGAATAATTGCTGCCAAGAACGAACAGGAAGTTGTCGAAACCTTGAAGCAATATGAAATCGAGGTTATTGATTGCAAGCGTGAAAAAGAAGGAGTGTGGGCCTTTATAGGACTCCTTAACAATAAATTTTCGCTCACAGAACTCTTAAGCTTCTATACGTTAATGAGACAGCTTCTAAAGGCTGGAATTCCTCTTGTCCAGAGTCTGGAAAAAATATTTGAGCATGTAGGCAACGCTACGATCGGTGATGTATCGGTTTCGTTGCGTGCCAAGATTGGGAATGGTCTCAGCTTATCCGAAGCGATGAAGGAACATCCCAAAATATTCCCCGAACTTGATGCTGCTTTGGTGATGGCGGCAGAGGAGACCGGCGATCTTGCTTCTGTTTTTGAACAATTATCAGAAAAGGTCGAGTGGCTTATTGCTCTGCGCAGAAATATTCGTAAAGCACTTATTTATCCGGCAATTGTTCTGTCTTTGACTGTTGCTTTTATCATTGTGATGATGGGATACACTGTTCCGGAAATTGTCGGATTCTTAAAATCTCAGGATATGGAACTGCCATTATACACGACGGCCTTGATTTCTACGAGTGAGTTTGTGCGTGGCTACTGGTGGATGATTCTGGGAGGAGTTTTTACGATAGTTCTCTCTATAGTTGCGTTGTATCGTGCAAGTGAGTCGTTCAGATACAGGATTGATCAACTGTCTTTGGGTATACCGGGCGTAGGAGAGTTCTTAAGAAAAGTTGATATCGCACGTTTTGTCTATACGTTAGCCACGCTATATAAACGAGAATACCATCTTTTAGATGGGGTGGTAGTTTCATCGCGCGTGGTCCGTAACCGTGTGATCAGAAGTGCTGTAGAAACAGCAGCGGTAAACTTGCGTGATGGCGATGAACTTTCCTATGCATTTGCGAAGACCGGGGAGTTTTCTCACATCACGATTTGCATGCTTGGCGTCGGTGCCGAAAGCGGCAGACTCGATGAAACCCTGACGCAGCTTTCCGATATTTACGATAAAGACGTTGAAGATGCCGTGAAGAACCTTATCGCCATGATTGAACCCGTCATGACGGTTGTTCTCGGTGGAATGATTCTTTGGGTTGCTGTTGCGGTATTCGGCCCTGTTTACGCATCGTTTGAAAACATGCAGTTCTAGTGTATAAGCTCATAGGAATTTTTATGATTCAATGGATTGGTAAATTTATTCGAAAGGAGCCAATCCATGAGCCAATATTTTTATTTCACCGATTCCTAGTGAGCTGTTATCCAGCCTCATCTTCCGTCTGATCAAGGCCGTAAGCCCCGTGTTGATGATCGCCGTGTTATCAGCGGGATTATTCATGTTTTACAAAGTGGTTGCCGGCGGCGGGATGCCCCTGCCGAATATCTGCTCGCCGCTCTACTTTGCTACTGGATCTAACCTGTGAGTTTTGACCCTAAGCCTCAATCTTTTCATTGTTTAGGAGCTTTATAACTTGTTCATAGGAAGCGAGGATGTCTGATAAAATTTGTTCTTTTGCAGCATTGTCCTGATCAACGCTTTGTTCGGCCTCCATACAAACGTTCGATAAAGCCTGAGCACCAAGATTAGCAGCAGAGCCTTTGAGCTTATGAGCGGCTTTTTTCCATTCTTCGTCTTCACCATGCCGAAAATTCTTAAGAATCTCCAAAGACTCTTCAGCGTAGGTCATAAACATTTCAATTAAAGCCTGTTCTTCTTCCTGATCGCCATCTGTAAACATATGCAGGCGGTCCCAATCCATGATTTCAGATCCGGCTTCAGAAACACTCGGTATGTGCAATTCTGCATCAGATGTTTCAAAAGCAGCGCTTGGTTCTGTCCATTTTTTCATTGCAGCAATTAGCTTTTCGGGCTTGATCGGTTTGCTGAGATAGTCATCCATTCCGGCTTTTAGGCATTTTTCTTTATCGCCAATCATGGCGTTGGCGGTTAGAGCAATAACTGGCAAATGGCCGCCTGTTTCTTCTTCACGTTCACGCAATATGGTTGTCGCCTGATAGCCGTCCAGTTCAGGCATCTGGCAATCCATGAAGACGATATCGTAGGTATTTGTGGCGATCATATCGAGAGCTTGCAGTCCGTTTTCAGCCAGATCAACATAAAAGAATCCAAGTTTTTTAAGAAGTTTTCTGGCAAATGTCTGATTTATCGGATGATCATCTACAGCCAGTATACGTAAATCTTTTGAAAGCTCTATATCGGCAGCACCCTGTTTATCATCATAAAGATTAACCAGGACATCTGCTTCACTCACCATTGTTAAGGGAATGGTAAACCAGAATGTGGAGCCCTGCCCTTCCAGACTGTCTACACCAATTTCTCCGCCCATAAGCTTAACCAGCTGCTGCGTGATGGCCAACCCCAGCCCTGTTCCACCAAATTTGCGGGTGATAGAAGTATCGGCTTGGGTAAATTTTTCAAAAATAGCAGCCAGCTTGTCTTTGGGAATACCAACGCCGGTATCCTCAACGGCCAGATAAAGTGAGGGTGTTTCACTATCCATAGTAGCTCTTAGAACAATTGTAATATTACCATCTTCGGTAAATTTTAAAGCATTGCTGATCAAATTGCGCAGTACCTGCTGAATGCGGCCAAGATCGCCAATGATGGCAGAGGGCACATCGTCGGCACGATCCATATCAAGTGTAAGACCTTTATCCGTTGCTAATGGCAGGAAGAGCTGAACGGTCTGACGAACAGCTGTGCCCAAATGAAAAGGAACCGTTTCGATTTCCAGCTCTCCGGCTTCTATTTTAGAAATATCAAGAATATCATTTAAAATACTCAGCAGGTTCTCACTTGACCCATGCAAGATTTCAATATTTTCCCGCTGATCTGAATTAAGATTCGAGTCCATAAGCATTTCAGCCATGCCTATAATACCGTTCATTGGGGTACGCAATTCATGAGACATATTGGCCAGAAATTCGGTTTTGGCGGCGCTGGCTTCTTCGGCTTTCTTTTGAGCATCCAGCGCTTCAAATCGCATAAGCTCCAGCTTGTCTGTATATTCTTGCAATTGCGCTTCAATACGTTGACGTTCTGCAATTTCTTTTTCTGCCGTTTCTTTTTCTTGTTGCAGCTCTTTTTCAAAATTTTTGCGATTGGTAATATTGCGCTCAATGGCTGTGAAATGCGTTATTGTGCCTTCTTCGTCCCGTATTGGTACAATACTGATGTCCAGCCAATACGGATCGCCATCCTTGGTATAGTTTTTAAGTTCGCCTTTAAAAGGTTTGCCTTTGCTCAAAGAGGATTTTAGCAGATCAAGAACGTTACGGTCTGTATCCGGCCCTTGTAAAATCCTGGGGGTTTTGCCGATTATTTCATCTGGGTCGTAACCGGAAATACGGGAGAAAGCTTCGTTCACATAGATAATCTCAGGGCCACCATTAGCCAAATCGGCGGTGGTGATGATGACGCCATCATTGGCGTTGACAACTGTAGCTTCCAGAAGCCGTGAATCTTCCTGTAGTTGTTCATTAAGCTTATAAAACGCATAACTTTTTTCTTCTAAAAGTTGTTCGGCCTGCTGCCGCGCTGATTTTTCGCGAGCGAGCCGTTTTTCTAGTCTGGTGATTCGATCTTCAATGCTCATAGGCGTTCTCACCATTTTACCGATTATTGTTTTATGAGTGTAAAAATACGGGAATATTCTTCAGCCATATTCTGATTCTCGCTTTGAATCTCAATGTTTTCCTTATAAAAATCTACGCAGCCGTGAATGAGTCCTTCTGCAAAATCAGCAAACGGGCAGCAGGATTTATAAACCATGGTAAGTATATCATCATCGTTTCTTTCGGTTTCAAAGTGAGGAAGCGCAGCATCAGGGTAGAGCTTTTTAACTTCCACATGGATATGATCATGGACACTTTCCAGAAACTCAAAGGTTGATTTTGGCTTTTCAAAAAACACCGGCATGATTTCATGAAATCGGAAAAATAAATGATAGCCGTATTTATGTAGCAGGTCTTTTACAGGCAAATCGGTATGTTTACTTAATGCACCGACGATTTGAAGCAATTCATTGTGATCGTATGTTCCCACGGTTGTGTATGCGCCGCCGGATTCAAGCTCGCAATCATCCAGAACATCATCAATCATATCTACTCCGAATAACCCTTCAACCATGTCAAATAACTCTGTAAAAACAATGCCTTTCATTACTTTTCCCCTATATAAAAAATGTTTTTTTCAATTTAAATTACCCTGTATGGTTGTGGATGTAATGGAGCAGTTTTTCTTTTGAGAATGGTTTGCTGACGAAGCCCTTTGCGCCATAGTCCATAGAACTAACAATATTATCCATGTCACTATTACTACTAAACATGACAACACAGGCCCCCGGATCATTATCCATGATCCATTCAAGGACATCATAACCATTAAGATCTGGTAGATTTATATCAAGAAACACTATATCAGGCTGGTAAGAAGCATAGAGTGAAAATACTTTATTGCCTTCCGGTGCCGTCGCAAGCACACACTCATTTTTAATTGCTTTGCGGACCATGAAACGTGTTATTGGGTCATCTTCCACCAGCAGAACTCTCGGTGCATTAACAAAATGGCGTGTTACTGCTTCGGTGTTATTGCCAACCAGACTGAATATGGCATGCTCATGAGATTTGTCTAATATGTCAGCATATTCTTTTGCATTAAAATCCAGTACATTGCATCGCTCAAAAAACATGCTGGCAAATTTTGGGCCGTCTTTGCCCAGATCATAAATTTTGTATTGAATTTCAATCGAGCTATCCTCATGCAACAAATCACAGATCAGCTGAGCCACTTGGCCGAGATTCTTACAAGCTACCCCTTTGCAGATAATGTAAATTTGACGATCATTACAAAAAAAGACGCGGCCATTTGCATCTTTTAAATAAGATTCAATGACATTTTTAACCCAGTTTAGACAGTTACCTTGCCCGTCTGTCTCTTTAGGCATTTCAAAATTTAAACAATGCCACCCTTCCCAACTTTCCGGATCGCGCCCGATAGATGAGGCAAGCGATGCCAATGCGTTTTCCGCGTTAATGGACAAAATTTCCATGTGTTTTCTCCCTGTTTTGTTTTGCCTGAATGAAAGGTGATTTTTGAATATATTGAAGAAGTTTTTCTTGAGTGAAGGGCTTACCGACAAAGCCTTTAGCACCAAGTTCAATAGCTTTCATGACGTTTTCCTTGTCGCCCTTGCCACTGAACATGACGACATAGGCATCAGGATCGAGCTTGAAAAGCTTTTCTAAAACTTCGTGGCCATTAATATCTGGCAGGCCAATATCGAGGAATAGAACATCCGGTGCTTTATTGACGTAGCTCATAATTGCACCTTGCCCGTCCCCTGTCATAGACAGCAGATATTTATTTTTGAGAGCATTATCGACCAATCTTTGTGAGAACAGATCATCTTCAACAACCATGATTTCCGGCATATCACGCCCTGCACGGCGTTTTGAAATAGAATCAATTAAATCTTTGTTGAGTGTCTTAAGTGTTTCCTCACGGTTCAGTTGAGCAATTTCCTCTTTTTTCTTTGCATGTTCCTGTTTCTGAGTTCGCTCCAATTTTATATTTTCAATTTTCTTTTCACACAATGTTCTGAGCTTTGCCCAATGCACCCCGATTTCAAAAAGTGCGACCAGCTCCTTTGCAGGAGCTGGTGCAAGTATGGGGGTGAGATGGGCTAAAAAATTATCGACGCGTTTTTGTGTTACATAACGCGTTAAAACAAAAATGTCATTATCATGGCACAAATAAAGCTGTGCCGATTTATCCTCCAGAACACTGCGCAACGCAGCCAAAACATTATCGAACCATTCTTCTTTATCTTGTTCTAGCTGTGAGAATTTTAAATGCAGGCAGCGATGAGTCGGAAAGCTTTCCCAGCAATTTTTAAGTTCCTGAAGAAAAATATTTTCCGTATTTTTAACGATGACCAACATTTTTTCCTCTCCCGCACTTCTTCCTATTTTTTATGTAATTGCAATAGCTGTGCCAGTTCATGTATTGTTATATTTCAATACGTTAGTGGTTCATCAGCATTTATATTTCTCAAAATCAAACGTCTAAAAATGAGAATCCTATAGTATTCTTCTAAAAATCGAACGCTTTTTTAAGAGTTTTATGAGAGAATAAAATTATGACACAGCCAGTTCTCATTGTTGAAGACGATCCCATGCAGCGCCAGATGCTTTCCACGTTGTTGCGGAGGAAATTGGATTTTAAGTCGTATGAAGTAGAGCATGGCCGGAAAGCTCTGGAACTTCTGGAAGAAGATCAGGGCAAAACGATCAAGCTTGTTATTCTCGATCTGAATATGCCTGTGATGGATGGTCTGGAAACGCTTGAAATTTTGCGGGAAAAGCACCCGTCTATCCCTGTGATTATGCTAACCGGCAGTAAGGATATTGAGGATGCCGTGCAGGCTATGAAACTGGGAGCCATAGATTTTCTTATGAAGCCCTATGAAGGCGAGCGTATGGTAGTTACTGTACGCAATGCTCTGAAAATCAGCATGTTGACCAAAGAAGTCTCACGTCTGCAAAACGAAAAAGAAGGCAGATTCACGTTTGAAAATCTCATCGGCCATGACAACGGCCTATCGACTGTTGTAAATATTGGGCGCAAAGCCGCCGCCGCCGATATTCCTGTGCTCATCACCGGTGAAACCGGAACAGGTAAAGAAATTTTTGCCAAAGCCATTCACGGCGAAAGCGTACGTTCAGGAAAGCCTTTCATTGCAGTGAACTGCGGTGCAATCCCGGCGCAGCTTGTCGAAAGCACGTTATTCGGCCATGAGAAAGGTGCTTTCACCGGCGCAACGGAAAAGACCATCGGAAAATTCAGGGAAGCCGAAGGCGGTACGATCTTTCTGGATGAAGTCGGAGAATTGCCGCTGGACACACAGGTTAAATTATTGCGTGTTTTACAACAAAAGGAAGTCGAACCCGTTGGCGCTGGAAAACCTGTGCCGGTAAATGTGCGCATTATATCGGCAACAAATCGCGACTTACAAAAAGAAGTTGATGAAAGAAATTTCAGGGAGGATTTGTTTTTTCGCCTGAATGTTTTGAAAATTGAATTGCCGCCTCTGCGAGAACGAAAACAGGATATTCCGGTTTTGGCGGCACATTTCATCGAACGTTTCTGCGTGAACGAAGGAGGAGTTCCCAAAGACCTGTCTGAAATGACAGAAAAACAGCTTGTGAATTGCGATTGGCCAGGCAATGTCCGTCAGCTTGAAAATACGATTAGTCGTGCCATGGTGGTTAGCGACGGTAACATATTGAGTGTTGAAGACTTAACCGGTCTGGTATCAGGATCAAGCCATCCGTCTGTAAGTTTCAAAACACAAAAAAACATTTGTATAGTCTCAGATGACGGATATTTTAAAACCGCCAACGAAATAGAACACGAAGCCATAAAAATTGCCCTCGAGCATTTTGATCATAATATCACTCAAGCCGCTAAAGCTCTCGGCATGGCAAAATCTACATTTTATAAGAAGATGAAGGCTTAATATTTACCAATTTCTGTCCAAATTTATCCGCACACGCAGATCATGTTATGTCTCTTAATTTTCCCCTAAAACTCTCTATATTTTGATAGCCTTTTTCGCGCATAAGGTCTGTAAGTTCACCTGCTACGCGTTCAAAACAACCCGTTCCTTCACGCATAAATTGCGTACCTATTTGCACGGCGCTTGCGCCGCATAAAATATGCTCAAAAGCGTCCGCGCCGTTTTTTACACCGCCACAGCCAATGATAGAAATCTTCTTATCAAGCAGCGTATAAAACTTGCGCACATTGGCAAGAGCCGTTGGTTTGATGAAATCTCCCCCTATGCCGCCAAAGCCGTGCTTGGGTTTAATCACGACAGATTCCGAATCCCGGTCAATCACCAGACCATTCCCGATGCTATTGATACATGTGACAAAAGAAATTGGGAAATCGTTTAACACAGCGGCCATCATTTCAAAATGCGGCATATCAAAATATGGAGGAAGTTTCACACCAATAGGCTGTTTTGCCTGTGCACAAACAAGTTCAAGGATATAACGACTTTGATCAAAATCATATCCAGTTTGCGGTTTTCCGGGGACATTGGGGCATGAAAGATTGAGCTCTATGGCTGCAATGTTCTCAAAATTAGCCAGCTCTTTAATAATGTGGAGATTATCTTCGTGGCTTAATCCCGAAACGGACATAAAATAAGGCTTATCGTAAGCTTGCGCGGTTTGCGCAAATTGAGCATAAAATTCATATCCTTTATTGGGCAGGCCCATGCTGTTAATACTGCCCCAGCGCGTGTCAACATATCTGGGCTCTTCATTTCCCTGCCGTTTCTGCAGGGTTGCGCTTTTGCTCAAAATCGCGCCAGCGTGGCTTTTTCCAATGGCCTGTAATTCCTCTGCCGTGGAGCATAAAGGTCCTGATGCGTTATACAGGCATGAAGACAGAACGGAACCGGCTATTTTTGTTGAAAGGGAAATTGATGAAGACATATGGTTATTCTTTCAGACGAGATTGATGAATTCACATATCCATTGATAGTCAACTCATTATAGAAGGGCAATGAGAAAAGTTTTCCTGTTTTCTTTATTTGAAATGGTTTAGATGTTGCATAGAGATAATTAGGCTTAAACCTTTGTATAAAAATAACGCTAAACATTTTTATTTAAACATTCTTATTATTCTGGGGCTTGTTTTATCAAGCCTCGCACCCCTTTGCGCTAATAAAAGCTCTGCGAAAATCTTTTTAGAGATTTGCACGGCAAACGGTCTTCAAGTCATTGCTCTGGATGGGGATGCACCGGATGACGGTGATTCCGCGCCTGATAATAAACCGTATAAGAAAATTTGTTCTTATTGTGTTGCGTCTCACATGGCGCGGGTTATTCCCGATTTACCCCTTACACTTCATCCGCAGGATCGCCGCGAACATATATCCATTGCGGCTTATAATGATGATTTAACTTCACCGCTTCAGGCAAAGCGCTATGAAGCCCGCGCTCCTCCTTACGCCGCTTAAGCCCTACTTTAATACTCTTAAAGCCATCGCACAGTTGGTCTGTGCGCCTATATATGTAAGGAAAAATAATGCATAAAATTTTGAAATACAGCGCTTTTGGCGCTTCCCTGCTTGCCAGCAGTTTTTTAACCGCTCCGTTGTCTTATGCGGAGGAAATTCTTGAGGTTAACCCGATTGCGGTTGAGGCTCCTATACTAATGTCTTATCCGTCGAGCACTTCTTATGATAGCTCTAATACCGCATCACCCCTGGCTTATTCAGATGGGGCAAGTTATCTGGGATCTTTACCGGGAGTTACAGCGGCGCGTTTTGGCGGCCATGGGTTAGAGCCCTTTATTCGGGGCCAGTCACAAGGGCAGCTAAATATCGTCAATGGAGATTCCTATGTATTTGGGGGGTGTCCAAACCGTATGGATCCGCCGAGCGCCTATATGAACATACAACAACATGATACAGTCACAGTTGTTCAGGGCTATCAGTCTGTGCTCAACGGGTTCGGAGGCTCCGGCGGCAGCGTGATTGTACAGCATGGACTTCCTGATTTCACTGAAACCCTGTCGGCCACAGGGCTTGTACAGGGCGGCTATGATAGCAATAGCGAAATGTGGAATACCGGAGCCAATGTTACAGCCGGGACGGTGCTGGGTTATGCCAATGCCTATGGTTCTTATAAGGATGCTAAAAATTATGAAGATGGCAATGGTGATGAAGTGCGATCCGCTTTCACAGAACATTCCGGCGGTCTGAACGTCGGTTATACGCCGGAGGGGACACATTTATCCCTGGGTGCGGATATTCACAAGATCGACGATGCCCTGTTTCCCGGCGCGGGCATGGACTCGCCTTTATCGAAAGGGCAAACATTCAAGGCCGCTTTGGAACGGGATCTGGATGGAAAAGTTTTCCAAAGCGTGAAACTCAGTACCTATGCATCTTTGGTAGATCACATCATGGATAATTTCAGCCTGCGTCCGTTCACGGCGGCGACGCCCTTACGCGTTGATTCGCAGTCTGACACGTATGGCGCGAAGCTGGAAAGTGATTTGATGCTTTCTGACCAACCTGTTGAGGCCGCTTTGGAATGGCGGCGGAATAACCGTAATGCCGACAGGATTGTGAATACCACGGGCGCTCTTCAATCCCTGTTATGGCCGGATATTACGATGAATGAAGCCAGCTTTGCAGGTGAAACCGCTTACGATCTCAGCGATAAAAGCCGTTTGGTTGTCGGCGGGCGTTACGATTATGTGCATGTCGATTACGGGCGCGCCAATGATGCGGCTCCGGCAGCGGGAAACAGGACACCCAATGACATCTATACTCAGTTCTACGGCCACGGCGCGTCATCGCAAACAGAGCATAATCTGGGCGCTTTGTTGCGTCTGGAACATGACTATGATGAAAGTACGCTGCTTTACTCCGGTTTGAGCCGTTCTGTTCGCACAGCAGATGCAACAGAACGCGGGCTTGCAAACTTTATGGGCGCAGGCGGTGCAACTTCATGGGTTGGAAATCCCAATATTGATCCGGAAAAACATCACCAACTGGATATGGGGTTTGACATTACAAAACCTGTCTGGAGCTTTGGTGGATCAGCCTATGCCAATTATGTAGAAGATTATATTTTGCGTGATTCCGCCCGCTCTCAGCCGGGCATTTTGGTGAACTTTCCTAATGCCGATATATACCGCAATATTGATGCCTTTCTGGCAGGGTTTGAAATTCGCGGGTCCTGGCAGTTTAACCCGGACTGGCTGCTTGAGGCAGATACGACTTATACGTTTGGCGCAGATATTGACGCCGGACGGGCCTTGCCGCAGATCCCACCTTTGCAAGGCACGGTGGGTGTAACGTGGAAAGCTTTGGATTATCTGGAGGTCGGTGGAGCCGCGCGCTGGGCGCTGGAGCAAACGCGGGTTGATACAAATCCGCTCACAGCAACTGGCCGTGATGTTGATAAAACCAATGGTCACGCTGTATTTGATTTGGAAGGAACGCTCACGGAGTTTGAGCCTGCATCGCTGAACTTCGGGGTGAAAAACATATTTGATTCCACTTATACCAATCATCTCAATCGCTCTAATATTTCCGATCCAACGGAAGTACAGGTGAATGAGCCTGGCCGGAGTTTCTATGTTCAGTTGAGAGTTCCATTTTGATAGCGGCGCTGAAAACTTATAAACGCTTGCCTTCCGCTATGCCGTCTTTTGGCACCGGCATAGCGGGGGCGACTTTATCGCTTTGCGCGTCTGTCTTGTTGCATATGAGCGTGATCGGAGGGGTTGTGGCAATCTCCTCATATATTCATGACGTTGGCGGGGAAGCCAGGGGTGTGGAGCAGACCCCCGTTTTTATAACCCTTGTTCAGGAGCATTCACCTCTTCTTCAAACACCTGAAAACATTGATTCTCCTGCTTTACAAGAGATTTCATCACAAAACAAGCTTGAGGAAAGAGCACAAGAGGTACCTGATTTAACGATTGCCGATCCTGTTCCAACGCCAACCGCAAAAAATGAAAAAAAGAGGAAAAGCTCCTCGATTGCCAGAACAGCACCTCAAGCGTTTTCAATGAGCAAACAAAACAACGCGTATGCAGGTGGCGGAAGAGATGCAGAAATTCGTTATCAAGACAAGGTGCGTGCGGCCATCGAATCTCAGCGCGTTTATCCACGCGCGGCGCGGCGGAGAAAACTGGAAGGGCGCGCAGTGATTCAAATTCATATCAGTCGAAGCGGCACCATCACTGAAAGTCATTTTATAAAAACGACAGGGCATCATATTCTTGATCAGGCTGCTTTGAATATGATTAAGGCTGCCAGCCCTTTACCAACGATACCTCCTTCATTAGGCAAGTCCTCTATATCAATGAACATCCCTATTGGTTTTAAGCTTAAATAATCGTGACTGTTTGTGTTCTGTTAATATAGGTTAGGAGCACTTAAGGGCATAAAAGCTTACCCCCGTTTTCCTCACTACTCCACCGTAACGGATTTGGCCAGATTGCGCGGCTGGTCGACATCGGTGCCTTTGGTTACGGCAACGTGGTAAGCGAGAAGCTGGATCGGCACAGCGTAGAGAATGGGCGCGACAAATGGATCAACCGGCTGGACATTGATGTTCCAGGTGGTGAAGCTTTTGAGTTGGTCATATCCCTGATCGTCGGAGATCAACAATACTTTAGCACCACGCGCGACATTTTCCTGCAGGTTGGAGGCGGTTTTTTCAAACAGGGTGTCATTAGCCGGGGCGAGCACAACGATGGGCATGCGATCATCGATCAATGCGATCGGGCCGTGTTTCAGTTCCCCGGCGGCGTAGCCTTCGGCGTGAATATAAGAGACTTCTTTGAGTTTAAGCGCGCCTTCCATAGCCAGCGGGTAGAGAAGATTGCGCCCGAGATAGAGCATATCAGCGCTTTCAAAGATGTCGCGAGCGATGGATTGGATAGTTTCGGCGCTTTCTTCAGCGCGCAGGAGCTGGGTAATCTGCATCGGAATGTGACGCAATTCATCGGCCAGTCTGGCAGCCTGCCCGGCATCCAGCGCATATTTTTTCACGGCGAGAGAAAGAGTAATACAGGCCAGCGTGGTGAGCTGGGTCGTAAAGGCTTTGGTTGAAGCGACGCCGATTTCAGGACCGGCCAGCGTGTGCATGACAAAATCAGATTCACGTTCGATCGTGCTTTCGATGGTATTGACGATGGAGAGCACTTTGCATCCTTTAGATTTTGCGTAGCGCATGCCTTCTAAAGTGTCCAGCGTTTCTCCTGACTGGGAAACGACGATGCAGAGCGTATCAGAAGCCAGCGGTGGTTCGCGGTAGCGGAATTCGGAGGCAATATCGACATCGCAGGGAATGCCTACGGTCTGTTCAAACCAGTATTTGGCAACTATGCAAGCATAATAAGCCGTTCCGCAGGCGACCATGGTAATGCGCGAGGCGGCTTCCAAAGCAGCAAGCACGTCAGGAGGTATCGAAATTTCGCCTGTGGCCGGATTGACGAAGGAGTTCAGCGTATCGCCGATGACGCTGGGCTGTTCATAAATTTCCTTGAGCATGAAATGGCGGAAATTGCCTTTGCCCGTGGTCGCCCCGCTTTGCGCGGTGATGCGGATTTCGCGGGTCACGGGCGTATTGTCGTTCATATAGATTTGCGCGCCTTCACGCGTGACGGTGACGCGATCACCGTCTTCAAGGAAGCAGATTTTTTTGGTCAGCGGGGCCAGCGCGTATGAGTCAGAGGCGACAAACATTTCACCATCGCCATAGCCGACCGCCAATGGCGTACCTTGCCGACAGCCAATCATCAAATTATCTTGTCCGGCGAAAATCATCACAACAGCAAAGGCGCCTTCGAGGCGATCGAAGGTGGCGTTGGCCGCGTCCTGCGGGGATTTGCCCTGCGCCAGATAATGATCGACGAGATGGACGATCACCTCAGTGTCGGTATCGGTTTCAAAGCGCACCTGATGCGCGGCTAATTCGTTTTTCAGTGCGGCGTAATTTTCGATGATGCCGTTATGGACGACTGCGACTTTTTCCGTGGCATGCGGGTGCGCGTTATCTTCGGTCGGACCGCCATGCGTCGCCCAACGCGTATGACCAATGCCGAGCGTGCCTTTGAGCGGGGCATCTTTGAGTTTAGCTTCGAGATTTTTCAGTTTACCTTCGGCGCGGCGGCGCTCCAATTTGCCATCGTGCAGCGTGGCAATACCGGCGCTGTCATAGCCGCGATATTCCAGACGGCGCAGGCCTTCAACCAAATTCGGGCTAGCGTCTTTTTCACTCAAAATTCCGATAATTCCGCACATATAATGTTCTTCTTTTTTGTTTCCTGAAGAATTTAATGGTTTCAGCGCAAACCGCAAGTCACATGATGTTGCGGGATGTTACAGGCGGGGTTTTTGGCGGTGGGGATAGGATTGGGCTGGCGCACGTGTTTGGGGTGTGTCTGATTTTTGGATTGCGGTTTCGAGATCGTTAATTGCTGCGTCGATGGCGGCGATAGGCGGGCCATCATCGCGGTCGCGATATTTTAGCGGCGGTTGCATTTTGGGACGGTAGCTTTCGGCAATGGCCGCTTCCAGCGCGTTCATGGCGTTATTATAGCCTTCACAGGCTGCATGAGCAGACAGAGGAATAACCGACAGTAATATTGCGAAAAGAAAAAAGCGCATGACCATTTCTAAGGTACAGGCTTTCATAGAATTATTTAAAAAATTTACGAGCGCCAAGCGATATTTCCCACAATAAAATCAGGAAGCTTTTTTGGGCCGCTTCCTTGATTTCTTTTGGGCCGCTTCCTTGATTTTACGGTATTTGGCAGCCCAGCCCTGACGGATTTCGGCCGGATCGCGGGCGATGGACAGCGCATCGGCGGGCACGTCTTCGGTGATGGTCGAACCGGCGGCAACGAATGCGCCGTCATCAATGTGCACGGGTGCAACCAGATTGACGTTCGAGCCAACCATAACGTTTTTACCGATGACAGTGCGGTGTTTTTGGAAGCCGTCGTAATTCACAGTAATAGCTCCGGCGGAGAAATTCACTTCTTCGCCCATATGACAATCACCAACATAGGCAAGATGGCCGATTTTACTGCCCGGCCCGATAATTGATTTTTTGATCTCTACAAAATTACCGATGCGCGCGCCTTTTCCGATTTGCGTATCGGGGCGCAAACGTGCAAACGGCCCAACGGATGCCTCTGCTTTTACATGCGCGCCTTCGAGATAGCTGAAAGCTTTTATATGGACGCGGGATTCCAGCGTTACGCCGGGACCGAAATAAACATTAGGTTCAATTATGCAATCCGGAGCAATTTTGGTGTCATGCCACAGATACACTGTATCGGGATCTTGCATGAACACGCCCTCGTTCATCAGATCCTCACGCAATCGCGTTTGCAGCGTTTTTTCAAGCGCCGCAAGGTCTGTTCGGGTGTTGCACCCTTTTACTTCAGCCGGATTTTTGATGATTGCGGCGGCAGTTACACCGCCTTGCTCACGAATAATGGCCGGGAGCTGCGTAATGTAAAATTCGTTTTGGGAGTTGTTGGAGTCTATTTGATTAAGCCAACCGCAAAGCTGCGATCCATCGGCGCAAAAAGCGCCGGTATTGACGAGCTGGATTGCTTTTTGTTCAGGATCGGCGTCTTTTTCCTCAATGATGTTTTCGAGCATACCATCCTGCCCTAGAATCAGGCGGCCATAGCCGTGAGGATTATCCATGATGCAACCCAGAATTGCTAGTGCGTGATCGTCTTTGGCAACGCGCAGGGCGGAGAGTGTTGCTGGAGTGATGAGAGGCGTGTCGCCAAGCAAAATCAGAACATCGCCGCCGAAGCCTTCAAGCGCAGACATTGCCGTGCGTACAGCACCGCCAGTGCCATCGCGAACTTTCTGCACAACACAGATATGGGGTTTGACGGCTTTTTCAAGATCCGGCATCTCCGGGCCGATGACGACTACAATTTTCTCAGGATTCAAGCTTTCGCAGGAATTCAGCAGCCAATTTATCATCGGCTTGCCTGCCAATGTATGCATGACTTTGGCTTGAGAGGACTTCATGCGTGTGCCGAAGCCCGCCGCAAGAATAACAATCGCGAGTGGTTTTGTGCTCATAAAGGCTATTGTCGCCAAACACACCGCAAATACAAGTAAATATTGCGGGTTATTCGTCTTCGGTCACGCGTTTTTCGGCCACGAGGATGGTGTCGGCGGATTTATATTCGGCCAGATGCATGAACAATGTACCATAAGCCGTTTTAACACGGATTTTTACCGGAATTGCCGGACCGTTTTCGGACATTTTGGCGATCCAGACGGTCGGCATAGTGCCTTTTGCGCGGCCCTGTTCCTGAATCGACATCCAGCCGCGGGGTTTTTTGTGCCACTCACCATTTACGGGCACGACTTCAACTGTGCATTTTGCTGCCGGGCCGCCATAAATATTATATTTTGATTCTGTGAGGGTTACGGCTTCTTCGTGTCTGAAGATCTGTTTAAAGCGGCGTTTGCCATCGAATACTTCCGATTCACCGGCGCATGTACCCGTTTCATTATAGGCGTCCAGAACCTGCAATGTGGCACTCAGAGTATCAACAGTTCCGTTGGTGACTTCGTCATTTACTTCCCGCAATTCGGCATCGCTATGTTCGTCAGTGATGCGCAGCGATTTAAACGAGCCGTTTTTGTTATAGAGATATTCTTTAATGTCTTTTTCGTCGCGCCACGTGGCAGTGGATTGGTGTTTTTGGGGTTGATATTTACCGTCTTTGAGTATCCAGCCGTGACTTTCGAAAGTGCCTTTCCATGGGACCAGAGAACTGAGAAATCCACGGGTTTTGGCATCGAGAATCAAATCGTATTTATTCTTTTTGGATAGATCAATATCCATGTGAGCCTGCACAGCGTGAATACCGCCGGCATAGACTTCATAAACCAATTGCTGACGCAACGTTTCTCCAGCAGCAGCTGGGCTAGCCGTAGAGGCCAGCCAGAGTAATGCAGCGGCCACCAAGCCCTTGTTTAAATTTTTTAACGCCTTGTGCGGTATCATCGTTTACGCCTCCAAGATCGAACGCTGAAAAACCATTCCTTTTTAAGTATAACAAGCTTTTCCACAATAAGAAATTATGTGCTGATTTTTCTCGGCCCAGCGGGCTGCTGAAGCCGATCTGATAGGTTGCGCTTTGACCATGAAACAGAATCAACACTCCTGCGATGGGTTTTCCATCCAGTAACGCGCGACCAATCAAGAGCTCTTTTTCCTTTGCACAGATCTCAGCAAGCCTTTTCATAAATTGAACGGATGGACCGGGGTAACCCTTCGTTGCTTTATCCTGTGCATAGCCCCGTAGTATCCAATCAATATAACGGCCTTTTATATCCCATTCCACGCTCAACCCACTCTTTTCTGCTTGCCGCAGATGTCCGCGCCAATTGCTTTTTAAATTGGCCCGCAGAGTTTCCTCATCATGGTGTAAATCCAGCCAGATTGTCTGATAACCGGGTGCTTTTTTACGAAAACCATGCATCTTCATGATGTTTTGAATCTCTTCGGAGTCTTCGATTTCAGGGATAAAACGCATGAATCGGCCTGGTCGGCGGGGAAATTCCTGGCGCAAAGCCGTACAAAAAGCATCGAAATGCTCCACGCGGCCAAAACCATCAAACCATAATGGTCCGCGATCAAGCACTATAAAGTGAAGGAAACCCTTGGCTATATTGGTTTCAACGGTTTGCAGGTAACCCGCTTTATGCCCATCAATCAATACCAGCGCCGCTTTTGAGGTCTGCAAAGACGTCTGCTTTAGAGCAGACCTATACGAAAGAGCTTGTAAGATATTGGAATTTTTAACTTTTCCGAAATATTCTTTCCTTATATTAGTAAATTGGGGTATCCAGTTAATCTGGCACTGTAAATGGGGCGGTTTCATATTCCTTCAATAACAAATTTTCGCTCTGATGATAAGGTATTGCAGGTTAATTTCGGAGCTATTTTTAGGGGTGTATACGTAAGTGGTATGAGTAAAACAGGGGTATCAGAAAATTTAAGATTCAACGGAGCGCTATTGCAGTGCTTTTTTTCCGAATGCGAGCGGCATTTCAGGTTTTTGGAGCAACGCTATGGCTATATGTTTTTTTGCGGTCTCCTAGAATATCGCAATAATTATAAGATGATCAAACCCCTTAACCAACAAGAATTTAATGGGCCGTTTATGGCTGTAACGCGTTATGAGAAGGGTGAACAGGCATTTGAAATCACCTATAGCAGTAGCCAGTTTCTCATAGAATCCCATGCGTTTTATAATCCAATTGATAGATTTGAGCTTAGCGAAATTATGACAGCGGCGCGGAAATCTGATCCGGCGTTGCGTGGCGATTGGGGCATTAACGATGCCAGCCTCATTGAAAAAACAATTCGTGAGATGGCAAAAAGTTTTGAAAAACACAGTCAAATTTTATTAGAACCTGGCGATAAGCTGCTAAACCGCGCCATGACCATTCGCCATAAGCAGTTGGAACAAAGCATTCGTGAAAAACATAAGAGCAGTATTGATGCAACGTGTCAGCATGCCGCTAAAGCTTACCGCGAAAAAAATTATCGGTTGGTCATTCAATTACTGGAGCCTGTTAAGCGCTATCTCAAACGCGGGGAAATTAAAAAACTGGAGCGTGCGAAAAAGCTTCTTTTCACCTAAAAATACGCATTCCATTTTGGCAAAAGCCGCCTCCGTCTTGATTTTTTATTCGCTTCATGGTCAAGTGCAGGCCATATTTGTTACTTACACAAGGATACAGACATATGGGCCAAGCTGCAGCACAACTTAGCAATCTTGAAACCGCGATTGAAAGCGCATGGGATGCGCGTGATGACCTAAGTCCCGAAACAGGGGGTGAGACGCGCGAGGCCGTAGAGCAAGCTCTGGCGATGCTGGATGCAGGCGATCTTCGTGTAGCGGAGAAAACAGGCGAAGGATGGCAGGTCAATCAATGGCTGAAAAAGGCCGTGCTGCTATCGTTCCGGCTTAACCCGATGCAAAAAATTTCCGGCGGACCTGATGGCTCAGGTTGGTATGACAAGGTTGCCAGCAAGTTTGACGGTTGGGATAAGGCGGAATTTGAAAAAGCAGGTTTTCGCGCGGTCCCAAACTGCGTGGTGCGTTATAGCGCCCATATCGCCAAGGGCGCGGTATTGATGCCGAGCTTTGTTAATGTTGGGGCGTTTGTTGATGAAGGCACGATGGTTGATACGTGGGTAACGGTTGGCTCTTGCGCACAAATCGGCAAAAATGTGCACCTGTCCGGCGGTGTTGGGATTGGCGGGGTTTTGGAGCCCTTGCAGGCTGCGCCGACGATTATTGAGGATAATTGTTTTATCGGCGCACGCTCCGAGGTTGTTGAAGGTGTAATCATTGAAGAAGGCTGCGTGCTTTCCATGGGCGTGTTTATCAGCGCATCCACCAAAATTATTGATCGGGAAACCGGTGAAGTGTTTAGAGGCCGCGTTCCGGCTTATTCCGTGGTTGTTCCCGGTAGCATGCCGGGCAAGCCTTTGCCCGATGGAACGCCGGGGCCAAATCTTGGATGTGCGGTCATTGTGAAGCGCGTTGATGCGCAAACGCGCTCTAAAACCAGTATCAACGATCTGCTACGGGATTAGGTTATGGATGTCCTGACCCTTACACAAAAACTGATCGCCTGCCCTTCAGTGACGCCTGAAGATGCAGGGGCGCAAGTGTTGCTGGCTGAATTTCTGGAAGGGCTGGGATTTGAATGCTACCATTTACCCTTTGCCGAAGAAGGATACGAAGTGCCCAACCTCTTCGCCCGGATCGGCACCGAAGGGCCGCATTTATGTTACGCCGGGCATACCGATGTGGTGCCGCCGGGGCCGGAGGAGCAATGGACATTCGGGCCGTTTAATCCGGAAGTGAAAGACGGTGTGCTTTACGGTCGCGGGGCCAGCGATATGAAAGGTTCGGTCGCCGCGTTTGCTGTTGCGGCAAAGAAATATCTCCGAAACAACGATCTTAAAGGTTCGATCAGCATGCTGATCACCGGAGATGAAGAAGATCTGGCCGTAGACGGCACGGTGAAGGTGCTGGAGTGGATGGAGAAAAATGGACATGTGCCGGATGTCTGTCTGGTTGGTGAGCCGACTAATCCCGAACATTTGGGACAAGAGATCAAAGTCGGGCGCAGAGGGTCCTTGAATGGCCATCTCACCGTCAAAGGTAAGCAGGGTCATGTGGCCTATCAACATCTGGCGGATAACCCGATGCCGCGTTTGGTTAAGCTGCTTAATGTATTAACCAGCCATACCTTTGATGAGGGTTCGGAGTTCTTTCCGCCGACCAATTTGGAAATTACGACTATTGATGTAGGTAATAAAGCAACCAATGTCATTCCCGAGCATGGCTGGGTTACGTTTAATATTCGCTTTAATGATCACTGGTCGAGCGCCAGTTTAAAAACCAAAATCACGGAATTGCTAGATTCTACGGGGTTTGATTATGAAATTGAATTTGAGGGCAATGCCGAAAGCTTTATTACGCAGCCTGGCGCGTGGTCGGATATATTGGTTGGGGCGGTTGAAGATGTGACTGGCCTTAAGCCTGAATGCACGACCAGCGGCGGTACGTCTGATGCGCGGTTTATTGTCAATTATTGTCCCGTGATCGAATGCGGCGGTATTAATGAGAGTATTCACCAGATTGACGAAAATGCGAAAGTGTCAGACCTTGAGGATCTGGTGAAAATTTACACCCGCGTGTTGGAGCGTTATTTTTCCTGAGCAAATACCAATATGGTATCTGCATAATCGTTTTTAAGGATGAGTTTTTCCGTTTTGTAGTACGCTTCACGAAACGGGATTGCTAATGATTTTCCGTGCGCAGATTTGTGCGACAACGCAACATACAGCAATTCGGCGCGATAACCGCCATGATCAAACAAGATATCTTCTATGGCGCCAAGTTTGCGACCATCGGCGCTGTAGAGTGTATGACCAACCAAATTTTTAATGCTGTACGTATCTGTTTCTTGTCCGGAGGCGCTCTCAATATTGCTAAGAATTTGCGGCAGGCGGGCGCGAATATCATCGTCGGTGTAGCCCATTTTATAGCCGTTGCTGGCCGGGCGCAGGCCCATTTCGTCATAATCAACCAGTATCGGGCCTGTGCCTAAGCGCAGGCGGTTAAAATCGATATTGAGATAAGAGATCGCACCGTTGCGGTCGAGCACAACATCGCGGATTTCACCGATTACGCGGTTGGTTTTATCCAAAACCCGATCAGAGATAACGGCCTTTGAGGAAATATATCTGGAGCTGCGCAATGGGCGAGACTTCTCAATTTTTTCAAGCTCTTCCCATATGCGCGTGGTTTTGAGATCCTGTGCAAATGTGGCAGGGGCGCTAGAGCTTATAGCAAACATTATCATGAGGGTGCAAAAAATCAAACGCATGGCCTGTGTCTCCTTGCGTTGTTTTATAGAACAGAGAATGCTAAAAGTCCAATTATTTTTTACATAATTTATTGGTGGTGGATAATCTGGCTGTCGAAAATCAAAATCACGGGTTCTTGCCAGAGGTGATGCTTTTTGAGTGTTGCGGTAAAGTTTTTTAGAGCGGCATCATCATCGGGGATGGAAAATTCCATGCGAACGGATGGGGTTTGTTCAACATCCCCGACCAACGGGCGAAATTGCTCTGTGCCATCCTCCATTTTGGGAGCGCTCCACCAACATACGGAATCATACTCACCAAACAGGTGCGGGATATGCGCAGCCATGGTTTTAGCGAATTCATTGGCGTTGGCGGCCGGAACGAAGGTCACAACGCGTTTGGATTTTACCAGATCACTCATAATCAACCCTTTCGAGAAACAATCCAGCCGCCGGAGCAGTTGGCCCACCTGCGCAGCGGTCTTTGGCTTCCAACGCCTCGGTTACGTCTGCGGCGCTCCATTTGCCTTCGCCAACAAGGGTCAACGTACCGACAAGATTGCGCACCATATGATGAAGGAAAGATTTGGCTTCGGCTGCGATACGGATTTCAATGCCGCCGCCAGTATCGTATTCGCGTGCACTCACATCAAGGCGGTCAAGTGTACGCATAGGGTTTTGAGCCTGACATTCAGAATCGCGGAAAGTTGTGAAATCGTGATGGCCGAGCAGAACTTGCGCGGCTTCTTGCATTGCAGGCACATCGAGCGGTCGCCGGATATGCCAGACAAAACCGCGTTCGATGGCCGGAAAAGCCTGACGGTTTAAGATGCGATAAATATAGCGTTTGTTTTTAGCGCTGAAGCGCGCGTGGAAATCATCGGGTGCTGGCTCTGCAGATAAAATACAGATTGGCTGGGGGTACAGATGGGCGTTGATCGCCTTGGCGATTTCAAAGGGCTGCATGGGCCGGGTGAGGTCCTCCAGATCGACATGGGCGATTTGTCCGTATGCGTGTACGCCTGCATCCGTACGCCCGGATGACTGGACGGTGGTGTCCTGGCCGGAAAAGGCTTTTACAGCCTTTTCAATTTCGCCCTGAATGGTCTGTGGTCTGCCATTTTCCTGGCGTTGCCAACCGGCATAATCGCTGCCATTATATTCTATAGTGAGGCGGTAGCGCTGGGTCATTGTTTGAGAAGCCTTTTAAAATTTCCAAAATTGACAACCACGCAGCCTGATACGATGAAGCCCGCACCCAGCCCAATCCAAATATTGGCTGCCGTATAGCCGAATGCAATAAAAAGCAGAGTTGAGGCTAGCGGTACAAAATATGCCAGAGATGCTAAAAAAACAACATTACCACCACGCATGGATTCATCCCAGAACAAATAGGACAGGCGAAAAAAACCGAGCAAAAGCACGTACCCCCACTCTATTCCCACTGGCATTACTGTTTCTTCAAACATCAAATGCAGGCCTGCACACAAAAAAGCCGAAATAAACATGGCTGGTGCCATTAATCCGGCAGGATAGGTTTTGTTTTTAGCCAAGGCAGAATAGGCTGCCCACAGGATAGCGGCAATCAGGGCTAAAAAATGTCCTGATTGTAGGCCATCCATAAATCCGTTTGCCTGTGCAGGAACAAAAATCAAAAATGTTCCAAGGAAGCCCATCGCTACTCCGAAGATTTTAGAAGCATTTAGCGTACCGGTATGGAACAGGGCGGAAAATCCGACAAGCAGGATTGGCCAGAGGTAGTTGATCGCGTTAACTTCAAAGGGAGGTGCATAGCGGAAAGCAACGTAAATGAGTGCAGTATATATACCGACACCGCCCACCAAAAAAGCGTAATGGGATGCAGGTTGATGCCAGTACGCGCGGATAGGTTGGCCTTTGACTATCTGGAAGATGCTCATTCCCGACGCTCCTAGGAAAAGCGACATAGCAGCCACTTGCAAGCCTGGAATGGTACTGGTTAATACAACCAGAATATTGCCGATAGTAAACATTGCCAGAGCAATGAGGCCGTAAGAGGTTGCGCTCATGTGAGAATCTCGCCGATTTTGAGGTAACCACCATTGAGAGCAGCCGGTAAATCCATGGCCTGTTTACCGGCGGGTTGGATGCGCTGGAGACACAGGATTGTGCCTTGCCCGCATTGCACATGCCCGGCTTTGTCCAATAACATACCGACCGGTCGGTCTTTTTCTGCCAACGCTGTGGATGTCGGGAGTGTTTCGGTGGACTGGGCAGTCGTTTCGGCGAGCTGGGCGGTGAGGATTTTGAGGCGCTGGCCTTCTTGCGTCTGTGCCCAGACGCCGGGCCAGGGATTGAGGGCGCGGATTTGGCGATCGATTGTGGTGGCGGTTTGATTCCAATTTACCTGCCCATCGTTTTTTTTAAGCATATGAGCATATTTTGCACCTTCACTTTCTTGTTCTTTTACAATTAATTGGCCGGTAATAGCCAATTTGTCGAGTGCTTTTACGATCATATCCGCACCGAGTGTTGCCAGCCGGTCGTGCAGGGTTTGAGCGGTTTCACGAGGGTCTAAATCCAGAGCGGTTTTCATGATTTCCGGGCCTGTATCAAGCCCTTCATTCATCTGAATCAGGGTAACGCCGCTTTGCGCATCGCCGGCCCAGATTGCGCGTTGAATAGGAGATGCGCCACGCCAGCGCGGTAAGAGCGATGCATGGATATTGATGCAACCATATTTCGGTGCATCGAGAATGGGTTTGGGCAGGATGAGTCCGTAGGCGGCAACAACGGCCACATCCAGATTATGCGCTGCGAACTCGGCCTGTACGTCAGCAGATTTCAAGGATTTGGGATGAAAAACCTGAATGCCATGCTCATCGGCATATTGATGTACCGGTGAAGGCTGCAGTTTATGCCCACGCCCTTTGGGGCGGGGCGGTTGGGTATAGACGCACACCACATCATGGGCGCTGACGCCAATTGCTTTAAGGGCCTCGGCTGCAAAGTCCGGGGTGCCGATAAAACCAATACGTAAAGGTTTATTTTCGTTCATAATGCGTTTTAGCACAGGAGCGGAGATTATAAATACGGATTTTGTAAAAATGAGCAAGGGCATTTTCCGAGAGTATAAGGTACAAAACATACCGACCGGTTGGTATGTTTATATCAGACCACAATTCTCAGGGGGATACGCATGTTAAAGAATATTCTGTTTTTTGAGTTTTTCGACCTTACGCACAATCATGTTGCGCTTGAGCGTAGAGAGATAATCGATAAAAAGCACACCGTTAAGGTGGTCGATTTCATGCTGGACGCAATGAGAAAGCAGACCGGAAGCTTCCAGCTCGGCTTCTTTGCCATCATAATCCAGATATTTAACGCGGACATGAGCAGGGCGTTCGACTTCCGCATATTGCCGCGGGATTGAAAGGCAGCCTTCCTCCATCGTGCTCATTTCCTCGGATTCCCAGATGATTTCAGGGTTGGCCATGCAGATAGGCGTTTTTTCTTCGCCTTTGTCGGTGCGAGCCAGATCCATGACCAGTACACGGTTAAGCAGATTGACCTGATTGGCTGCCAGACCAATGCCCGGCGCGGCGTACATGGTGGCAAGCATCGCATCCATTTGCTTTTGGATGTCTGTATCGACGCGGCTGACGGCCTGAGCGGTTTGTTTGAGCACCGGATCGGGGATGACGATGATGTTGTATGTCTTAGCCATAGAATTGAGGTAATGAGTTTTAGAGCATGGGTCAAGGAGAAGGTGGTATTTGCTATATTTTCTTAAAATGCTTGCCCGTAAGCATTAAGCATAACCAGCATAACCAGCATAACCAGCATAACCAGAGTTACATACCTCTTTATATGCCGTTTGCACAAACCGCAAAATACCTTCAGGTTCTCTTCAGGTTCATAAGACATCCTTTAATTCAGGATAACAAGAATTGAGGAATCCTCTTATGCTCACCTTGCGCTATGAAGAAAATAATCTGAACACCGCGAATCTATACTTAAAAGAGAAACGCACGGCAAAAATCAGTACGCTCAATCCTACGGTTGTGAGTATCACAGGCATGTTTGAGCCAGAGCGGGCACGCGTTGAAGCGTTCATCAAAGATATTTACAAAAAAAGCTACGGCGCAGAGATTCAGGTTGATTATCCTGTTTTGATGAGCGTTCGTAATGCCAATGGGGATATTCTCGCCGCTGTTGGATTTCGTTATGCAGATAAGGCTCCTCTTTTTCTAGAGCATTATACGCACCAGCCCATCAACACTATTTTGAGTTGTCTACGCAGTGAAATTGTTGAAATCGGAAATCTTGCTTCTGACGGTAATGGAGCGTCCATATTTCTGTTCGCGGCATTGGCCTCTTATCTAAACAATAAAAAAATTCGCTATGCCACTATCACCGGCACAGACTTTCTCCATCGCTATTTTGAACGCATGGGATTAAACCCCCGTAAAATTTGCGATGCGCAAGTATCAGCCCTCCAGAAAGATGAACAGGACTGGGGAAGCTATTACGATACCAGCCCTCGCGTTTTGGTCGGATCTGTAGAAACGGGTGTAAGGCGCCTTAAAAGCGCCTTGGGCGCTGAATTTGAAGACTGCCGTCCACGGCTCTATCCGCGTTTGCATTATAAGGATTAATCCATGAACCTTGTTCTCGAAGCAATCCAGAAACATGATCCTGCACGCCTTGCGCTTATTGGCGATACGCAACGCTACACATATGGCGAGCTAAAAACGCAGATTGATCAACGCACAAAGGCTCTATCTGAGGTTTCAGTTTTGGGGTTGGCTTTAGATAATGGCCCGGATTGGATTTTATGGGATTTGGCGGCGGCACAGGCCAATATCCCATGTGTTCCACTACCGCCGTTTTTTACCAAAAAACAGGTTCTTCATTCTCTCCAATCTGCCGGTGTTTCGCATATTCTCTCTACTGAGGGGTTGCGAGATACCGGTACGGAGAGAGAAGGGATTCTACCTAAACACACAGCCAAGGTCACATTTACATCTGGCACAACTGGATCGCCCAAAGGCGTGTGTTTATCGCAAGAAGGACTGGAACAGGTGGCGTGCTCGATTGTTGAGGTTTTGGGTGCAGAGCTTGCAGATAAACATATCTCCGTTTTGCCGCTGGCAATTTTACTCGAAAATGTGGCGGGAGTTTATGCTGCGCTGCTGGCAGGCGGCACGGTCTACGCCCCGTCTTTAAAGACAATCGGCTTTGCCAACCCGTTCCAGCCTGATTTCACAGCGCTTTCACAATATATGGCAAAGCATGAAATCACCTCAGCCATTTTGGTACCGGAGTTATTACGCGGCTTTATGGCATCTCAACCTCAAATACCAAGCCTGAAATTTCTAGCTGTTGGCGGGTCGAAAGTATCGCCTGCTCTCATATCTGCTGCTCGCGAAATGGGCCTGCCGGTCTATGAAGGCTATGGCCTGAGCGAATGCGGCTCTGTTGTAGCGATGAATACCCCGCAAGATAATCGGCCAGGCAGCGTTGGTAAAATTCTTCCACATATCCAACTGACCGAAGAGAATAACGAAATAATAATCAAAAACCCTGCATTTCTGGGATATTTAGGCGCAGCACATCAAGATGCTTTTCCAACAGGAGATCTTGGTTATCTTGATGCAGATGGTTTTCTTCACATTGATGGACGCAAGAAAAGCATTCTCATTACCTCCTATGGCCGAAATATTGCGCCTGAATGGGTGGAAGGCGCTTTGCAGGCACAACCGGAAATTTTTAAAAGCAAAGTATATGGTGATGGTGAAGCTTTTTTGAGTGCAGAAATTGTGCCTTCTTCACCGCAAGTGAACATAGAGCAAGCCATAAACCGCGCTAATGCGGAATTACCGGAATACGCCCACATTAAAAATTTCCAAATCATAACAAAGGAGAAAGCCCATGAGCTTTTACAAAAAGCTGGTTAAAGAAACCGAAGAAGCGCGTCAGGAACTCTACACCGTGCCACAACTAATCGATGGATTGGGTGGCGATATTTCCCGCGAAACCTATATTGCATATCTTACAGAAGCCTATCACCATGTATCACACACAGTACCTTTTCTGATGAGTATGGGTGCGCGCATTCCACAAGAGAAAAAATGGCTGCACAAGGCAATTATTGAGTATCAGGAAGAAGAAGTCGGCCATGAAGAATGGATTTTGAACGATATTGAAGCCGCTGGCGGAGATAAAGAGGCCGCTCGCAATTCTATTCCAAATTTGGAAACGCAGGTGATGAACGCCTATAACTATGATTATATTAACCGTAAAAACCCGATTGGGTTTTTTGGCATGGTCTTTATGCTGGAAAGTACTTCTACGCAAATTGCCAATAAAGGTGCGACGGCCGTAAAGGAGAAACTCGGTCTGCCTAAAAAGGCTTTTTCTTATCTTTATTCACATGGAGAGCTGGATATTTCTCACATGAAATTTTTTGAGGAAACCATAAGCAAGATCACCGATCCCGAAGACCAAAAAGCCATTATCGAAGTTGCGCAAAACACCTTCCGCCTATTTGCCAATGTTCTACGCTCTATACCGCATGAAGGAGCTATGAAAGATGCCGCTTAAAGGGAAAACCGTCTTCATCACCGGTGGAACCGGCGGTATCGGTGTTCCGCTCGTCTCCATGCTGCGCGAAGCCGGAGCAACTGTTAAGGTTTATGATCGCAGCCAGGACGGGGACCTTTCTGAAAATATAGACCGTATCTGCAATAGCTTATCCGAAAACACGCCCGATATTTTAATCAACATGGCGGGTTTTAACGATTTTAATTATGCCGAAGATCAGAACTATGAAGCCATTCACCGTCTCAATCTTCTTGTTCCTATGAAGCTATGTCAGGCGGCCTTGCCTGGCATGAAAGCCAGAAACAGCGGGAAGATTGTTAATATTGGTTCTATGACGGCGCTTATCCCACTGCCGCATTTAACGGGCTATGCCTCGGCTAAAGCAGGCTTAAAAGCATTCAATGATGCGCTGCGCCGTGAATTGGGCGGAACAAATATCACTGTCACGCACATCATTCCACGCGCCGTTAGGACAGGAGCAAATACTGGCACAAGGGCAGAAATTAACGAAAAAACAGGTGTGCATCACGATAACCCCGAAGATGTCGCCAAACGTATCTACAAGGCAATCATCAACAATGAGCGCGAAGTGCGCTTTGGCTGGCCTGAGAGACTCTTTGCATTCCTGAACGCGAATATTCCGTTTATTATCGATCAGGGCTTGCAAAAAAACCGTAAGATCGGTGAAGAAATTTTAAACACGCATAACTCAAAAATGGAGAGAAACGATGAAGAAAACACTTCTGACAAGCGCCTTGCTTCTTAGCATCAGCCTGCCTGCGCAGGCCGGAGATCCATGGCCAAGCCGTGAGGAACAGGCAGTCCAACCGCCGGTTCAACAAATCCAGCAGACACAACAGGTTCAGCCTATGGAAACAGTGATGCCGGATGCAATGAGCCCAATGGATCAAGACATCTCCGAGTTACAAGAAGAGTGGGCGCGGATTAAATATCAGATCAGCGATAAAGACAGACAGCTTGATGCTATACACAAACTTGAGGAGCAGGCGGCGACAGTAACCGCAAAATACCCGACCAATGCCGAACCCAAAATCTGGGAAGGGATAATCCTGTCCACGGACGCTGGAATCGTTAAGGGTATGAGCGCACTTGGTAAGGTCAAGAAAGCCAAAGAACTTTTTGAGACTTCCCTGAAACAAAACCCAGACGCTCTGGATGGTTCAGCCTATACGTCTTTAGGCTCCTTATATTATCAGGTTCCCGGCTGGCCCATTGCCTTTGGTGATGATGAAGAGGCTGAAAAAAACCTGAAACAGGCGCTACGGCTTAATCCGAATGGGATAGATCCTAATTTCTTTTATGGCGATTTCTTGCTGCAAGATGGCCGCTATAAGGAAGCGCAATCTTATCTCAACAAAGCGTTACAAGCGCCGGAACGCCCTAACCGTCCCCTGGCTGATGCTGGTCGTAAACAGGAAATTAAGGCCGCTCTTGCACAAGTCGGACAAAAGCTGAATGATGAGAGCAAGCCTCAATATAATTAAGGGTCGATATTTTGCGGGTTTTGTTGGTTGAAGATGACACAATGCTTGGCAAGGCCACGGCGGAAGGGCTGAGAACAGCCTACGCCGTGGATTGGTGTGAATCCGCAGAAGACGCGGCCGCAGCTCTTAAAACTACGCCCTATGATCTGGTTGTTCTTGATATTAATTTACCCGGTAAATCAGGATTAGAACTGTTAAATGATTTACGTGCAAACAATGATGAGCACGCCGTACTTTTCCTCACCGCGCGTGATGCCGTATCCCACCGGATTGAAGGTTTGAATGCCGGAGCGGATGACTATCTCATCAAACCATTCGATCTGGATGAATTGATTGCAAGAGCCGGTGCGCTTATTCGGCGTTCTCAAGGGCGAGCAAGCTCCGAAATCTCCTGCGGGGATATTGTTTATAATCCGGCGGCAAAACAAGTTAAAAAAAACGGCAAGACCGTTCAATTATCAGGCCGCGAGCTGGCCGTGCTGGAAAGCTTGATGAATAATCCCGGAAAAGTTTTGAGCAAAACACAAATCGAAGAGCACATTTATGACTGGGGCAGCGGTGATATTGAAAGCAACACAATTGAGGTGCATATCTCTGCCCTGCGCCGCAAGCTTGGCAAGGATTTCATCAAGACAATCCGAGGCGTGGGCTATATAATCGCGTCATGACAATACGAAGCTATTCCATACGAAGACGGCTTATTTTTCTTATCAGCGCGCCTCTCCTTTTTCTCGCACTCATCATTGGCGGGTTATCACTTTTGGGCGCTTATGACGAGATTGAAGAGGTTTCTGATGCCCAGCTTGCACATTCAGCCAAAGTTTTATTGCAACTGATAGAACATAAAGTTGGTGAGCACGCTTTTTATGAAATAGAGCTTGGTGTAGAACGCCCGGAATTGGCGCACAAATATGAAAATAAGGTAACTTTCCGTATCTGGAAAGAGGAGCACCTGGTCACAGAGTCTCATCAGGCTAAAAGTTTTGGCGCATTTCGTGCGCCACCAGGTTTTTCCGACCATATAATTGCAGGAGAAGAATGGCGCTTTTTTGTCTTTATAGATTCAAAAACAAACGTAACAGTGGAAGTCGCAGAAAAAAGCGAGGTCCGCAGGGAGTTGATTTTTAAAATTTTGTTAGGGCTCTTTGTACCGCTATCGCTCTTTATTCCTCTGCTTTTGGTGATTGTATGGTATGGCGTAACCAGATGCCTGAAGCCTGTTATTACCCTTTCTCAAAGCGTTGATCAGCGAGACTCTAACGATTTTACCGCTATAGAAACAAACAGTATCCCACAGGAAATTCAGCCTCTCATTCGTGCTTTAAACCGCTTGCTTAAGCGTATAAACAGCAGCTTTGAGCGTGAGCGACAGTTTACAGACAATGCTGCGCATGAATTGCGCACACCACTTGCAGCCATGAAAACACAGACGCAGGTGTTGTTGAAAAAAGCCGCTGTTATGCCGGATTGTAAGGATGGCTTGGACAATCTGCATGATTCTATTGATCGTGCTTCGCGTATGGTGGATCAGCTTTTATCTTTTGCCAGACTACAGGCTGATCACATTGAGCTTAAAACTGTTGATATATCCGTCCTCGTACAGGAAGTTTTAAAAGAAATATCACCATTGGCTGTCCACAAAAAACAGGATGTAGAAGCAAAAATCTCTTCAGAAATAAGAGTGCATGGTAATGCCCATGCGCTCTATATCATGATTCGTAATCTGATAGAGAACGCCATTAAATTTACTTCGGAAAAAGGACAAATTGTTGTGAGCGTTGAGCGGAAAGGCGATGAGGCAATCTTACATGTTGTCGATACTGGCCCTGGCATTAAAAGCAATGAAAAAGAAAAAGTCTTTGAACGCTTTTACCGCGCAGAAAAAAATGGCCCGCAAGGCAGCGGTCTCGGCATGGCGATGGTGAAATGGATCTGCGACGTTCATAATGCAGAAATTACATTGGAAGATAATGATCCGAATGGCCTGATCGCTACCGTTACCATGAAAGTTATTTAATACGATGGTTAATGAACATATGGGCTAATTATCTAGGACAGCCCCAATCAGATTTGCCGTTACTCCCACTCAATGGTTCCTGGAGGCTTTGAGGTGATGTCGTAGGTGACACGGTTGATGCCGGCAACTTCATTGATGATGCGCGTAGACACGCGGGATAAAAATTCATGCTCGAACGGGTAGTAATCGGCGGTCATGCCATCGGTAGAGGTCACCGCGCGTAGGGCGCAGACATAATCATATGTACGACCATCACCCATAACACCGACGCTGCGCACAGGCAGCAACACCGCAAAAGCCTGCCAGATTTTATCATACAGCCCGGCCTTTTTGATTTCGTCGAGGTAGACGGTGTCGGCCTTGCGCAGGATTTCGAGTTTGTCACGGGTGATTTCTCCGGGCATGCGGATGGCCAGACCGGGGCCGGGAAACGGGTGGCGGCGGATGAAATCTTCCGGCATGCCCAGCGCGCGGCCCAGTTCGCGGACCTCGTCCTTGAAGAGTTCGCGCATCGGTTCGACCAGTTTGAGGTTCATGCGCTCTGGCAGGCCGCCGACATTGTGGTGGGATTTAATAGTTACGGATGGGCCGCCGGTGAAGCTGACGCTTTCAATGACATCAGGATAGAGGGTTCCCTGCGCCAAAAACGCCGCATCGCCAACCTCTTTTGCACATTTATCAAACACGTCGATAAACAGACCGCCAATGATTTTGCGTTTGGTTTCAGGATCGCTTACGCCATCAAGTTTGCCGAGAAAGAGATCTTCAGCTTCCTCGTGGATGAGAGGGATATTGTAATGCTCGCGGAACAGCGCGACGACCTGTTCGCTCTCACCCGCACGCATCAAGCCGGTATCGACATAGATGCAGGTGAGCCGGTCGCCGATGGCTTCGTGCAGCAAAATGGCGGTAACGGAGGAATCGACACCACCGGAAAGGCCGCAGATAACTTTTTTATCGCCGACCTGTTCGCGGATTTTAGCGATCGATTCCTCGCGGAAATTTTGCATGGTCCAGTCGCCTGCGCAGCCGCAAACTTTGTGGGTAAAATTTTTGAACAAATCGCGGCCATGAGGCGTATGCACGACTTCGGGGTGAAATTGGACACCGTAGAATTTTTTGTCTTTATTGGCGATAACGGCGAAAGGTGCACCTTCGGATTTTGCCACAATGTGGAAGTCTTCGGGAAGCTCAGCCACGTGATCGCCGTGGGACATCCAGACCTGTTCACGCGCGCCAGTATCCCAAACGCCTTGGGTAAGATCGGAATGATTGGTAACCTCAACATGGGCGCGGCCAAACTCTCCAGAACCTTCACCTGGGGCGACGCGGCCGCCGAGCTGTTTGACCATGGTTTGCTGGCCATAGCAAATCCCAAACACGGGAACACCAAGGGTAAAGACAATCTCTGGCGCCGCGGGGGCCTCTTCGTCAAGAACGCTGCACGGGCCGCCGGACAGGATGATACCTTTAGGGTTGAACGATTTAATGCGATCATCATCGGCATGATTAAAAGGCCATATTTCGCAATAGACGCCGGATTCGCGGACACGCCTGGCGATTAACTGCGTGACCTGCGAACCGAAATCAAGGATCAGGATGTGATCATGGGTTTTGTTTACTTCCGGGGCTATAACGTTTTCCGCAGACATGTCTTTCCTCTCGGTAAAATTTATGAAATTGTATTAAGCTAATTTTACTCGAACGTAAAGGTCTGTAGAGCTTATGAGCACGCCAACCATCTCTTTCGAATTCTTTCCACCTAAAACTGACAAAGCTGCCGATGCACTATGGGATGCGGTCGCTGATCTGGCCGCGCTGGGGCCGAAATTCATGACCGTAACCTATGGTGCAGGCGGGTCAACACGGGACGGGACGGTGGATACGATTGCGAAGATGAAGGAGGATACGGGCCTTCCCATCGGTTCGCACCTGACTTTTATCAATACGCCCAAGGATCAACTGCATGAATTTACGAGCGCGCTGTGGGCAGCGGGTATTCGTCATATCGTGGCGTTGCGCGGGGATATGCCGGATGATTTACAATGGCCGCTGGATACGGATGCGGAGTATTTCCAATACACTTCAGATTTTGTCGAAGGCCTTAAGCGCTGGCATGATTTTGAGATTTCAGTCGGGTGTTATCCGGAGAAACATCCGGATGCGCCGGACTTGAGCGCCGACATTGCAGCGCTGAAGTTAAAGTGCGAGGCAGGCGCGGATCGGGCCATCACGCAGTTTTTCTTTGATAATGATGTGTATTATACTTTCCGCGATGCGTGCACAAAGGCCGGGATTCAGACGCCGATGGTACCAGGGTTGTTACCGATCCATGATTATAAAAACATGTGCAGTTTTGCGAAAAGATGTCAGGCAAGTGTCCCTGGCTGGCTGAATGAAAAATTCGCCGGATTGGAAAACAAGCCGGAAGAGGCACAAAAAATTGCAACCGATCTGTTAATCTTGCAGGCAGAAGATCTGGCCCGGAATGGTGTCGAACATTTACATTTTTACACGCTGAATAAATCAGCGATTACGGCGGAGACCTGCGAAGCGTTGGGAAAATCAGCGTAAAACAAAGATTGCAAAGCTGTCGCGGCGCGGGTAGTCTCTCTCGGAATTTGAATTTAGAAGGAGTTTAAAAATGGTTCTGGCAACAAATTTAGGATTTCCCCGTATTGGTCCGATGCGCGAGTTGAAAAAGGCGGTTGAGGCTTATTGGAAGGGTAAAAGCTCCAAGGATGAATTGCTGGCCGTTGGAAAAAAATTGCGGGCGCAAAACTGGAAGCTGCAACAAACTGCCGGGCTGAGTCACATTCCATCGAATGATTTTGCATTTTATGATCAGGTTTTAAGTATGACGGCAACGCTGGGTCTTATCCCATCGCGCTATCAACATGACGGCGGTGATATTGATCTGGATATGTATTTCGCCATGGCTCGCGGGGCACAAACCGACAATCTTGATGTGACGGCCATGGAAATGTCCAAATGGTATGATACGAATTACCATTATATCGTGCCGGAATTCGAAAAAGGCATGAGCCCAAAACTTTCCTCAACCAAGATTTTTGATGAATATGAAGAAGCCAAAGCGTTGGGCATCCAAACGCGTCCAGTTTTGATTGGCCCGGCGACTTACACATTCCTGGGTAAGCCGCAATATGATGGATTTAAGCATGAAGACTTCGTGCAGACCTTGATCCCGGTTTACAATGAAATTCTTAGCAAGCTGGCCGAGAGGGGTTGTGAGTGGGTGCAAATCGACGAGCCGGTGTTCAGCCTTGATTTGTGTCCGATTGGCCAAGGCACGATTAAAACGGCTTATGCAAACCTGAAAAAACCGGAAGGGCTGAAAATTTTGGTTACAACCTATTTTGAGTCCCTGAAAGACAATGCAGAGCTGGCCTTTGGCTTACCGGTCGATGGCATTCACATCGATCTGTGCCGCGGTTCGGGCCGGGCCAACACAACGGCTAATGATGCAGGTAAGGATATTGAACAGGCTCTTGGCTTGATCGGTGATGAAAAGATCCTGTCTTTGGGCGTGGTTGATGGCCGCAATATCTGGAAAAACAATCTGGCCAATTCTTTAAGCAAGATTGAAAAAGCCGTTTCTAAAATTGGCTCGGAACGTGTGTTCGTAGCACCGAGTTGCTCCTTGCTGCATACGCCTGTAGATCTAGATTCTGAAACACAGATGGATGATGAGTTGAAAGGCTGGATGGCTTATGCAACGCAAAAGCTTGATGAGATTGTCACAATCGCCAAAGGCGCCAATGAAGGACGTGAGAATGTTGCAGCCGAACTTGCGGCGAGTAACGGCGCACAAGAGTCTCGTAAAACCTCAACGCGCGTTCATGATAGAGCCGTGGAAGAGCGAATTTCCAATATTACCGAGGATATGAAAGAGCGCAAATCCCCATTTGCAAAGCGTCAGGACGTACAGCATAAAGTTTTGGATTTGCCGCTTTATCCGACAACAACGATTGGCTCTTTCCCGCAAACGCCGGAAATCCGTAAAGCCCGTTCAGATTTCAAAAAAGGTGTTATTGACGAGGCTGCATATAAAAAGGCGATGCAGGATGAGATTAAAATGGTCGTCGATTTTCAACATGAGTGCGATATTGATGTGCTGGTACACGGTGAGCCGGAACGTAACGATATGGTCGAATATTTTGGCGAACAGCTTAAAGGTTTTGCTTTTTCGAAATATGGTTGGGTGCAGTCTTACGGTTCACGCTGCGTGAAGCCGCCGATTATTTTTGGCGATGTTTCACGGCCTGTCGCCATGACTGTCGAATGGTCGAAATATGCGCAAAGTTGCACAGATAAGATCATGAAGGGCATGCTGACCGGGCCGATTACGATTTTGCAATGGTCGTTCGTCCGTGATGATCAACCTCGTAACGATACGGCGCGGCAGATTGCACTGGCGATCCGTGACGAGGTTGAGGATCTGGAAAAAGCCGGGATCAAGATGATTCAGATTGACGAAGCGGCATTCCGTGAGGGCTTGCCTTTACGCCGGGATGATTGGAAGGAATATCTCGACAACGCGGTTGAGAATTTCCGCCTAACATCATGTTGTGTTGAAGATGAAACGCAAATCCATACGCATATGTGTTATTCCGAGTTCAACGATGTGATTGATAGCATCGGCGCGATGGATGCGGATGTAATTTCGATTGAGTGTTCGCGTTCGCAGATGGAACTTCTGGAGGCGTTTATCGAATACAAATATCCAAACGAGATTGGTCCGGGCGTGTATGATATTCATTCCCCGCGTGTGCCGAGCGTTTCCGAAATGGTTAACCTGCTGGAAAAAGCCAAGCTTAATCTTGATGAACGCCAGATCTGGGTGAACCCGGATTGCGGTCTAAAAACCCGTGCTTGGCCGGAAACTAAGGAAGCGCTGAAGAACATGGTGGCCGCAGCCAAAAAAATGCGCGAAAAATCGAAAGGCGCGAAAGCTGCGTAAACACCACAAACTGCTGGGGACACTTGCCGGCAAGTGTCCCCCTACAATTTCCAGAGGCGTTTTTTTATACGCGCCGGTGTAAGATCGCAGTGAAAAACCCGTCTGTGCCGTGGCGGTGGGGGGTTAAGCGCATGAAGGGGCTGCCTAAATTTTCTGGAACAGGGACAATTTCAAAGTCTTCATGACTTTTTAGAAATTTTTCAATTTGCACCTCATTTTCGTCGGGAAGCAGTGAGCACGTTGCATAAACCAGTCGCCCATCTTGTTTAACAAGGGGAGCGACCTTGCTCAGGATTTCGGCTTGAATTTCAGTGAGTTCTTCCAGGCTTGGGCCAAAAACGCGCCAGCGCATATCCGGGTTGCGCCGCCATGTGCCCGTGCCGGTGCAAGGCACGTCCGTTAACACGACATCAAATTTGCCTTTTTGCCGTTTCAGCCATTTGCGGTTTTTTTCATCTTCGATGCAGCGGACCTCGATAATGTCGGCGATTTGCGCTTTTTTATAACGATCACGCCCTTTTTTAAGACGTCGTTCGTCGTTATCCATAGCAACAATACGTCCCTTGCGCTGCATCGCAGCGCCCAGCGCAAGAGTCTTGCCGCCAGCACCCGCGCAATAATCGAGTACCTGCATTCCCGGTTTGACATTGCACATAGTGGCGATGGCTTGTGAGCCTTCGTCCTGAATTTCAATCCACCCTTTGCCAAAGGCTTTGGTTTTGGCAAGATAGGCCTTGCTCTCGCAGCGCAGTCCCCATGGAGAAAGCGCGGTTTCTTTTGTTTTGACACCGTCGGCCTCGAGGTAGTTCATCACCTTTTCTTTACTCGCCAAAAATGTATTGACGCGCAGATCCAGCGTTGCGGGCTGGAGCATCGCAGACATTTCACTTTCAAACGAATCGCCGAAATAGGCTTTGAGCTTATCTTCATAAAGTGGTGGACACTCGACTTTGATTTCGACCGGCATGTCGTAATGATCAATCCCGCCACCGCTATATTTACCTTCTTTTATTAATTTTACATAATGTATTTCTTGGGGGGACAATTCGTCAGGAGCATATTTGGATGCGTCGAAGAGATCTTTAAGGCGTTTTTCATCGACGCCTTCGGTGAGTATCAACCAGAGTAAAACCCGGTTGCGCGGCGTATCTTCTACAGAGAATTTCTCCAGCCACCAGCCAAGGCGGGCATGGCATCGGGCTATGTTATAGATACGTTCGGCAATTTCGCTGCGGTCTTTGGAGCCGATGTAACGGCGCACACGCATATAATCGCCGATCACCGAATCCATCGGAACGCGTGCATTAGCAGCGATTTTTTCAAGCACGTCGATGGTGGCCTGGATGCGGCTGGCTGGTTTCATGGTGGCTTTATACACGCGAAGATATTGGATTCACAGCAGTTTTTTTCTAATTTTGCACCGGGTTTGTAACCTGTGATAAAAGGAAATCGAACAGATGTCCGAACACAACAAACAATTTCTATAGCAAGCAATTTTGTGGTCGAGGGTGCATTAGCCACAAGACAAAGATGACAAAGGAGAAAAGCAATGAAATATACAAAACCACATAGACCGCCTTTAAAAATTGGTGATGCGCTGGTGTATGGCCGTCAGGACATGGATCGCTTAATGCGTGAAGTTTTGGTTACGGAAGGCATTCACATTCCTAACCCAATTCTGCACGATTAAACCGATTTATTTAAGGCTTTTAAATTCTCTCTAAGCCCCAGCTCCTTCCGTTTTAAAGGTGGAAGGTTTTTTTTAACTCTCAGTTCGGTAATTGGGCGCTTCACGGGTGATGGTGACGTCGTGGACGTGGGATTCCTTGTGGCCCGCGCCGGTCATACGAACGAATTCGGCCCTTTCCTTCATCTCGGCCACAGTTGCGCAGCCTGTATAGCCCATGGATGCACGTAAGCCCCCAACCATCTGGTGAATGACGGTGCCGACCGGACCTTTATACGGGACGCGGCCTTCAATGCCTTCAGGAACCAATTTATTCGATTGGGTAACACCTGCCTGGAAGTAGCGATCTGCCGAGCCTTTGACCATCGCGCCAACGGAGCCCATGCCGCGATAGGATTTGTAAGAGCGGCCCTGATAGAGAATGACCTCGCCGGGGGCTTCGTCTGTTCCGGCAAAGACGCCGCCCATCATGGCCGCGTCGGCGCCGGCGGCAATCGCCTTAGCAAAATCGCCGGAATATTTGATGCCGCCGTCAGCGATAACGGGAATATTTTTCTTGGACGCTGCTTTCACCACATCCATGATCGCGGTGAGTTGCGGCACGCCGACGCCCGCGACAACGCGGGTGGTGCAGATCGAACCCGGCCCAATGCCGACCTTGATGGCATTCGCACCGGCTTTGATAAGGGCCAGCGCAGCCTCACCAGTGGCCACATTTCCGGCCATGATTTGTAAATCGGGATTGTCGCTACGGATTTGTGCAACGGTATCCAATACGGCGCGAGAATGGCCGTGAGCAGTATCGACAACAACCAGATCAAGGCCAGCGGCAGCCAGTGCGGCGGCGCGCTCTACACCGTTTACTGGGCCCGTACCGACAGCAGCGCCCGCGCGCAAGCGATCATGGGCGTCTTTGGTGGCATGTGGAAAGGCCGTTGATTTTTCGATGTCTTTTACCGTTACCAACCCAATGCATTTCTCGGCATCGTCAACTACCAGCAGTTTTTCTATGCGGTGTTTGTGCAGCAATTTTTTGGCTTCGTCTTTATCGACGGTGTTATAGACCTTGACCAAATGGTCGGCGGTCATCAGCTCACGCACCGGCTGGGCGGGGTTTTCGGCAAAGCGCACATCGCGGTTGGTCAGGATGCCAACCAAACGGCCAGAGGTTTCAGTTACCGGAATACCGGAGATATTGTTTTGCTGCATCAGAATCAAGGCGTCTTCGAGCGTCGCATCCGGGGAAATGGTGATGGGATCAACAACCATGCCGGATTCAAAGCGTTTAACTTTGCGTACTTCACCCACCTGCGCTTCGATTTCCATGTTGCGGTGGATAATGCCAAGACCGCCATTTTGCGCCATGGCAATCGCCATTTGGTGTTCGCTGACCGTGTCCATCGCGGCAGAAAGAATGGGAATGTTTAAAATAATGTCCTGGGTCAGCTGCGTAGCCGTTTTGACTTCATTGGGCTGCACTTCCGAGGCGCCGGGGACGAGCAAAACGTCATCGAAGGTTAAAGCTTCACGGATTTTGGTGGGATCTTTGATTTTAACCATTTGCAAATTCCTCGCACTTATGTGGGCGAAGATCCCCGCCTTTCGCGAAGACTTCGATTTGCAAGCGAGTTATAGCGGTTTTTAGGAGAAAGTAAAGTTTTTATTCAATGCCCTCTTACCACCCCTCAATTTCGTCATTGCTTCGTCGGCTTCGCCTCCTCGCAATGACGGAAAACACGGCCTTTTCAGAAATTGATGGGTGATAAGCAATGCCCTCGAAAGCCTTGCGCGCTTGAGCTGTTTCACGGCGAAAGATAGAATTTCTCCGGTAATTTAGAGCCTGTGCTCCATGTTATTATCCGGCTTTGGAGGCTCGCTTCTTTCTTGCGATTCATTTGCTTTGGAAAAAGCGCGGCCTAACAAAATCATTCCGCCGCCAACGCCGCCCATTCCTATTACTATATTTCCACCAGTAACTAAGTGAGTAATTCCACCCGCAATGCCGCAAATACCAAGCGTGGTTAGCGCCGGGCTTTCTTGCCAAGCCTTTTTCAGTGATTGTAGCATTTACCGCTCCAAATTTTATTAATGTAGGGGGGATCTTAAACTAAAAATTGGAATTATGCAAATTAATTATGTCTTTTTAATTTTCGTCACAGGGTTTACGAAATCCTTGAGCGATAAGATATTGTTCTGAGGATTCCTTACGGCTGGCGGGCGGTTTCATGTGTTTGACAGTTTCAAAGTCCTTTTTTATCTCTGCCAACAGCGTATTTTGCGCGCCGCCCTGGCGGACTTTGGCGATGAAGGTCCCGCCGGGTTTGAGGACTTCGGTAGCAAAATAAACGGCGGCTTCGACCACAGCCATAATTTTGAGATGGTCGGTTTGTTTATGGCCCGTGGTGTTGGGGGCCATGTCGGAGATCACGAGGTCAGCCAGGCCATCGGGATTATATTTTGAGATCATGGTTTTGAGGCGATCGGGCGCATCCTTATCCATGAAATCCATTTGTATAAAATCAACATCGGTCAGCTCATCCATTTCCAGCAGGTCGATGGCGATGACTTTTGCGCCTTTGGCAGTTGCCACCTGAGCCCAGCCGCCGGGGGCAGCGCCGAGGTCAACAATAACCTGACCGGGCCCTAGGAAATCCAGTTTTTCGTTTATTTCCAGAAGCTTATAAGCTGCGCGGCCGCGATAACCGTCTTTCTGTGCGCGATTGACATAGGGGTCATTCAGTTGACGTTTTAACCAACGCGTTGAGCCACTTTTGCGGCCCTTGGCGCTTTTCACTCTTTCTTTGGCTTTATTGCGGCTCATCGTTTTTCCGTCATATTAGCATTACAATCATTGAGGTAAACAAGGCGGCAAAAAATATAGAAATCGAGGCCGCCATGAAAATCGGCCCTTTGGTGCCGGGAGAATATACCGCCAACGCGATATAAATCACGTAAAAAATGCTGTAAGTGATTTGGCCGCGCCTGTGAGCACCCATTTCAAGCAGCCCCAAAAAGCCGTTATCATAGCCGGTCGAGATCATAAGTTCAGCCTGCAAGCGCATCATCAGCATACAGCCGATAAAAAACCCGATAGCCCAGCCACGGTGCTGTTTATGCATCGTGAGCAAACCCAGCGGCAACCAGAGCAGATCAATATATTGAAGAATAAAACCCATGACTTATTTCATTATTGCATTCATTATGGAGCCATGATGAGGGAAAAAAGAACAAACATCAAAATGTATTCTTCACTGTCATTGCGAGCGCAGCAAAGCAATCCAAAGCGGCAAGAAAAGATTTATGGATTGCTTCGTCGGTTGTGCCTCCTCGCAATGACCGTCATCTTTGTCTTTATTTCTCCTGCTTTACCCAATGCGCAAGGGGTTTTGCCGCCGATTATTCGTGATACGGAGATTGAGGCGATTTTCAGTGAATGGACCACGCCTTTGCTGAAAGCTTCGGAAATCGGGCCGGATAATGTGCGGATCATTCTGGTGCAAAGTGATCAGGTCAACGCATTTGTTGCCGGCGGGGCGAATATCTTCTTTTATACCGGGCTGATTAAGGAAACAGATGGTCCGGAAGAAGTCATTGGCGTTCTCGCCCACGAGATGGGTCATATTGCTGGTGGACACTTGATTACCACGCAAGATGCGCTTGAACGTGCAAGTTATGAGAGTATTCTGGGCGCAGTTATGGGGCTTGGTGCAGCGATTGTGACCGGTAACGGCGCAGCGGCCAGTGCAATTATTGCAGGCAGCCAGAATATCGCCGGGCGGCGGTTTTTAGCCCATAGCCGGATCAATGAAGCAAGTGCAGATCAAGCGGCTTTTAGCTATATTACCCGCGCGCAGCTTAACCCTTCGGGGCTGTCGAGCTTTTTCAAAAAATTGCAGGATCAGGAACTTTTACCGGCAACGCAACAAAGCGAATATGTTCGCACCCACCCGATTACCCGCAACCGGATTGAGGCCATGGACGCGCTAATTGCCAAAAGCCCTCTCAAAGATCAAGCGCCCACCGCGCGCTGGCAGGACCAGCATGCGCGGATGAAGGCCAAGCTCATTGGCTTTATAAACCCTGAACAGACGGACTGGGCCTACCCAAAAGACGATATATCAATCCCGGCGCGCTATGCTAGAACCATTGCGGCCTATCGGCTGAATGACATTCCCACGGCCTTGCGCGGCATTGACGAACTTTTGCACGATGAACCGCAAAACGCATATTTTTATGAGTTAAAAGGGCAAATGCTGGTGGATTTTAGCCGCGTTGAAGAGGCCCTGCCCGCTTACCGCAAGGCGGTTGAGCTGATCCCCGACGGGCCTTTGCTGCGCATTGCACTGGCCCATGCCTTGCTGCAGGATGAAGATAATCAAGCGCAGCTTGAAGAAGCCGTTCGTCATCTTGAGCGCGCTTTGATTAAAGAACAACGTTCAACGCGTGTGCATCGCTTATTGGCTACAGCGTATGGACGCTTGGGGCGTGAAAGTCTGGCGAAATTGCATCTGGCTGAGGAAGCCGTGCTGCAACAACGCTTGCCCTATGCCAAGGCGCAAGCTGAAAATGCATTAAAAGGTTTTCGTGCCGGTAGCTCTGAATGGATTAAAACCAAAGACGTGCTCAATCATATCGCGCTTTTAGAGCAGCAAATGAATTGATTTAAAAATTGTAACATTTAGGTCATTCCAAACGAATTTTCTTTTAATATCCATGTGGTAAGGTACAATGCCCTTTGCTGGTTTAATCAATTTTTTGGAGAGATTTTTATGAGATTCACATTTCGCAAGACTGCGCTGGCTTTTAGCGCGCTGACAATATTAGCAAGTGGCGCTGCAGTGGCTGAAGAGGCGACTTTTAGCGCGGCGCAAAAAGATGCGATGGGCGCGATCATTAAAGATTATTTGATGGAAAACCCGAATGTGATTTTTGAAGCTATTGAAGCCGGACGCGCAAAGCAGGAAGAAGAAGCGCGGAAAAATGCTGAAGTTAAAATTGATGAAAATATTGCGTATCTGACTCGCGCCGAGGCCCCTTCTATCGGCAACCCGGAAGCAGATGTAACCGTGATTGAATTCTTTGACTATAACTGCGGATACTGCAAACGTGCTTTGCCGGATATTCAAGCGGTCATCAAAGAGGATTCAAATTTGCGCGTTGTATTTAAGGATATGCCAATTCTCGGGCCCACATCTAAAACAGCGGCGCTTTGGGCACTGGCCGCGCATAAACAGGGTAAGTACTTTGATTACCATGTTGCATTGATGGAGCATAAGGGTCCAAAAGAAGAAGCCGAGCTTGAAAAGCTGGCCAGAAATTTGGGACTGGATGTTGAGCAGATGAAAAAGGATATTGATAGCGAAGAGCTTCAAAAAGAACTCGACAAAGTTACAGAAGTTGGCCGTGAAATCGGTGTAAGCGGTACGCCTGCTTTTATCGTCGGCAAAACCTTTATTCCGGGATATGTCGGTGAGGATGGCTTGAAATCAGCGATTAACGCTGAGCGTGAGAAAAATAAATAATAATCCGGGCCGGTAGCTCTTCATGATTTTTAGAATCTTTATCTGGATCATTGCTTTGCTATGCGCCTATATGGCGTATGGCACGGTTTCGTTTGTCATGCTCAAATCTGCGGTACAAAAGGAATATGAAGGTAATGTTATTACATCGCCGCAAGCGGACATGAGCGTGGTTGAGTTTTTTGACTATACCTGCCCGTCTTGTCGGGAGTTCCAACCTGCTCTTATGCGAGCAGTCGAGCGTGACGGCGCTGTGCGTCTTGTATTGCGCCCTATCCCTTCTGATATGACAGACGAAGGAAAAACTGTGGCGCGTTTGGCCTTGTCTGCCGGTAAACAGGGTAAATTTTTAGAAGCGCATAAGCATCTTATTGAGAATTACCGCGTTGTTGACGATACCTATATTGAGAATTTTGCCGCCGCGTTAGAACTGGATCTTGCGCAGCTGAAAGAAGGCATGAAAGACCCGGAAATCGATGATGAAATTGATAATAATCTTGTAAATCTTGAAAAATTAACAGGGTATGCTGTTCCTACACTTCTATTGAATGGTGACATGTTGTACACACCCAACGAAGAAGGTGTGACCAGCGACACCATTCTGGGCTTGTTTAATCAGGCCAGAGGATTATAACTTTTGTAGAGTTATTTACAAAAGGATGACACATCATGAAAACTTTATTACTGACTTTTGGCTGTGTTTTATTGGGGCTGTCTGCAAACACTGTGCAGGCTGAGGATCTGGCCTTGGGCATCAGTGCGCAAAATGCCTATGCTTACGCTACCAGCCCTGTGCAACAAAATGGCGCTGTTTTTGTTGAGTTTTCTAATATTTCCGAGAATGATATAAAAATTACCAGCGCGAAGGCAGATGTTTCTGAACGTGTGGAACTGCACACACACCTCATGGACGGCGATGTGATGATGATGCGCGAAGTTGAAAGCTATGATATTCCTGCCGGCGGCAGCTTTACGCTGGAGCCGATGGGGCACCACATCATGCTGATGGGGTTGAAAGCGCCTTTGGTCGAAGGCGAGAGCTTCCCTGTCACCGTAATGGATGAACATGGTGCAGGCCTGACCTTCACAGTGGAAATTAAGGCTCCTGGCGAATCTGTGGATGACATGCAAGATCATGCTCATGAAACTGAAGAGGACGATGTTAAGGCTGAGGAACACGACGTTGAAGAAACTTCCGATCATGAGATGCATGAGGAGCATGCACATTGAAAAACATCCTGATCCTGAATGGTCCCAATCTGAATATGTTAGGCCTGCGTGAGCCTGATATTTATGGTGATCAAACTCTGGATGATATAAAGGGCCTGTGCCTCGAAAAGGCGCAGGCTCTGGGTATGGAGATAGATTTTCGTCAATCCAATCATGAAGGTGTACTTGTTGAGTGGCTTCAGCAGGCTCGCGGCGTTTTTGATGGGATCGTGATCAACGCAGCCGCCTATACTCATACATCGATTGCCATACATGACGCGCTTAAGATTTTGGATATCCCTATCATTGAGGTACATTTATCCAACCCTAAAGACCGTGAAGAATTTCGCCATAACTCTTATATAGAGCCACTTGCAGACGAAGTAATCGCCGGTGAAGGAGCAAGGGGGTATTTACTAGCCCTTGAAAAGCTCAAAGAACTCTTGTAAGCAGGGATTTATTGAAAAACAACAATATGCAAGCCCATGAAAATTGATTCTAAAGCGATTAAACAACTGGCCGACTTGTTGGAAGAAACAGGTCTGAACGAAATTGAAGTGGCCGATGGTGATAAAGCCATTCGTGTCAGCAAGGGCAGCGGTACAGTTGTTGCCGCTGCGGGCGTGCCGACTGTATCTATGCCGTCTGATCCGGCTGTTCCTCAGCAAGCAAATACCAGTGCTCCTGATACGATAGCACACACTCATCCGGGAGCTGTAACTTCACCAATGGTTGGGACGGCCTATCTGCAGGGCGAACCTGGCGCGCCCTCCTTTGTTCAAAAGGGGGATAACGTGAAAGCCGGTGATACGTTGATGATTATTGAGGCCATGAAGGTGATGAACCCTATTAAGGCTGAAAAAGGCGGAACCGTAACACAAATTTTGATTGAAAACGGTCAGCCAGTTGAGTTCGGCGATGTTCTTATGGTTGTTGAGTAAGATTTTTTCATGTTTAAAAAAGTCCTCATAGCCAATCGCGGTGAAATTGCCCTTCGGATTATCCGGGCCTGTAAGGAAATGGGCATTGAGACTGTGGCTGTACATTCCACTGCGGATGCCAGTTCGATGGCGGTGCGGATGGCCGACGAATCGGTATGTATCGGTCCGGCGCAGAGTAAAGACAGCTATTTGAATATCCCGGCAATCCTGAGCGCTGCTGCATTGACAGGCGCAGATGCGGTTCATCCGGGGTATGGGTTCCTCTCTGAAAACGCGCAATTTGCGCGGATGGTTGAAGAACACGGCTTTGCCTTTATCGGGCCAACGCCCGAACATATTGAGCAAATGGGCGATAAGGTCACAGCGAAGCAAACGGTTGCTGCACTTGGGCTTCCGGTTGTTCCTGGCTCTGATGGCGGAGTGGATACGCCGGAAGAGGGCCTGAAAATTGCCAAAAATATGGGCTTTCCAGTGATTATCAAAGCGGCTTCCGGCGGCGGTGGGAAAGGCATGCAGGTCGTATCCGATCCGGATGATTTTGAAGAACGCTTTGTTCGCGCTCGTAGTGAAGCCAAAGCCAATTTCGGTGATGATACGGTTTATATCGAAAAATTCCTTGGCAATCCGCGCCATATCGAAATTCAGGTTTTTGGAGACACGCACGGCAACGCCATTCATCTGGGCGAGCGAGATTGTTCGATCCAGCGCCGCCACCAAAAACTGATTGAAGAAGCGCCTTCGCCAATCCTGCCGGAAGATCTGCGTGATGAAATTGGCTCTCTGGCAGCCGATACGATCAGAGCGATGGGTTATCGCGGAGCTGGAACGATCGAGTTTTTATACGAAGACGGCAAATTCTACTTCATGGAAATGAATACACGGATTCAGGTTGAACACCCGGTCACCGAGATGATCACAGGAATTGACTTGATCGCCGAGCAGATCCGGGTTGCCGCCGGTGAGCCTTTAACGGTGAAAAAAGAGCGGCTGCGCCTGCGGGGGCATGCGATGGAGATACGCATTAATGCAGAAGATCCGGATACTTTTACGCCCTGCCCTGGTACAATCACTCAGTTTCATGCTGCTGGAGGCCTTGGCGTACGCTTTGATAGCGCTATTTATAATGGCTATACGATTCCACCTTATTATGATTCGATGATAGGCAAGCTGATTGTCCATGGGCGTAACCGCGAGGAATGTATTCGACGTATGAAACGGGCAATCCATGAAACCATTGTTAGCGGAATTAAAACGACTTTGCCGCTGCATGATTGGATTTTAAGGCAAGATGATTTTCTAAGCGGCGATTATACGATCCACTGGTTGGAAGAACAGCTGAAGAACCGTTAATTTCCGTGTAAGGGCCTCCCCCCTTTTTCTTTATTTATATATGGCTTACAATGGGTATATGCAGCTCGTTATGACGCCGGAATTGTTGATTGAAGCTTATAAGCAGGGTTTGTTCCCAATGGCTTATAGCGGCAAAAGCACTTATATCCATTGGCTTTGCCCGGAGGAACGCGGGCAATTGCCAATTGAGGAGCTACATATTTCAAAATCCCTCAAAAAAACTGTCCTTAATAATATAAAACGCGGCGGACCGTATAGAATTACGATTAATAAATCCTTTGAACGCGTTATGCGGGAATGTGCAGCAGCGCGCGAAGATCGTCCCGAAACCTGGATCAATGAAGTGATCATAGAGGTATATTGCGCTCTGCATAAACACGGGCAAGCCCATAGCATCGAAGTTTGGGAAGGCGAACAACTTGTCGGCGGGATTTACGGTGTCTCGCTTGGCGGCGCATTTTTTGGGGAAAGCATGTTTTCCCGAAAGTCCAATACCAGCAAGATCGCATTGGTTCATTTATGTGCACGGCTTTGGAAGGCAGGTTATTTGATATTTGATACGCAGTTTGTAAATGATCATTTATTGCAATTTGGCGCCTATGAGGTTTCACACTGCGATTATATTGAGAATTTGAACGCGGTGCTGAAAAAACAAACCGACTTTATGCTTTCGGGTGCGCAGGGTTTGAACGAGGCAACGCTGGTGCGCGAATATTTCGAAATGCGCAAGAAGCATCTATACGGTGAAAATTAATTACTGTGCAATTACCGGCTGATCTGGCGCGGCCTCTTCAGATAATACACCTTCACCTTCACGAATTTCATCGAAAGCCTCAGGTTCTTCTATCATGGGTTGCTCACGTTCATTTTCCAGCTTGAGACAATCAAGGACCCAGACATCATAGATAGGATGATCCATAGCCGAAAGCCCCGGTGAGGACGCAAACATCCAGCCGCTAAAAATCCATTCTGACTCCGTTTCCTCCCCTTCAGCAGCAGGTGGGGCATCCCAGACTTGCAGGAAAGCGGCGGCCTCCGGTTTTTCCAGCTCTGGCGCTTTACGGCAGGCCTGGACCTTAATATAGACTGAACCGAATTTAATCGTGCGCCCGACATTGGCTTCAAACACCTCTGTGCGAGCGGTGATTTTGTCAAGTGAACGAAGTTTAACAATTGGATAATCAATGCTGGGCTTGGCATCGGCCCTCAATGATATGAGCAGCGCTGCTACGTACAGTGACACTGCTCCAGTCAGGAATAACAGCGCTGCTTTATTGTGAAGGTGCGTCATCATCACCTTGCTGATTGAAAATAAACTGACCGAGCAGTTGCTCCAGATTTTGTGGAGCCTGCGTATATTCAATAATGCCGCCGGGGCTGAGATATTCTTCATCGGCGCCAGGTTCCAGTGCTAGATAGCGCCCGCCAAGCAGACTTTCGCTGCTGATCAAAGCTGCGGTATCAAGCGGAAGTTTAACTTCATTGCCAACTTTGATATGTACGCGCGCCAGATAGGTTTTTTCATCAAGCTCCACAGCGGTAATTGTGCCGACTTTGACTCCGCTGATTTGTACGTCATCGCCAGCGGCAAGCCCGCCAATGCCAGCGAAATTGGCAACCACTTCATAACCATCGCTGCCCGCGCCGATATTGGAAAGTTTATAGCTGAACATCAGAAAACTCACGGCGACAATCACAACCAATGCGCCAAGGGCGGTCTCAACTACGGAGCGTTTCATGCATCTATCCTTTTCTTTTCAACTCAATCTATTCGGGAGGCGTCCAGGGTTTATAATCCCCTGTGGCCTTGTCTCTTTGTCCGCCTTCAAGAATATGACCTGGTGGGCGATACGCCTGATTAGTGCCTGTCATGTTAGGCTGATGCGGTTTTTGCCATGGACGGCGGAAACTTTCTGCGTCCTCTTCGGGGATCTCATCGGTCTGGTAATGCAGCCAGCCATGCCATTCCGGAGGCACATTTGAAGCTTCGGGTACGCCATTATACATGACCCAGCGGCGTTCACGCTTATAGCCAAGGCGTGGCTTGGCGCGGTAATATATATTGCCGAGCTGGTCGCTTCCGACTTTTTCTCCGCCTGATGTCATGGTGAAGAAGCTGATATGCGCGGGCGATAAAACGCCTAGAAAGCTTAATAATCCCATAATATGCCTATAATTCGCTTGTGTTTTTCTTTACAAAAGCTCGATAGAATTTAATATCACGAAAAAATGAAAAGGACACCCCCCATATGAATTTGCAAGAGAAATTACAAACACTTGGGTATGAATTGCCACAGGCGGCAGCGCCGGCGGCGAATTATGTACCGTATGTGATTGCCGATGACGATATGCTGTATATAGCCGGGCAAATCCCGTTTTTGAACGGCGAAAAGATGCATTTGGGCCGTGTTGGCGAGGATTTAAGCCTTGAGCAAGGCGTGGAAGCGGCTCAGGCTTGCGCGCTGAATATTTTGGCTCAGGCCAATGCGGCTGTAGGTGACGATTGGAGCAAAATTAAACGATTGGTCAAGCTGGGCGGGTTTGTGAATTGCACGCCTGATTTTTACGATCATCCAAAAGTTATTAACGGCGCATCCGACCTGATGGTTAAAGTGATGGGGGAAGCGGGTAAACATGCGCGCTTTGCCGTAGGTGCGCCATCTTTGCCGCTGGGCGTGGCGGTCGAAATCGATGCGATTTTCGAGCTGGTTTAGTCTTTTTTCACGACCTTGAACATTTCCAAAGCGTGCGCCGCGCAAAGCTGGTGATATTCCGGCTGGGCGGCCTGTTTGTGGGTTTTGATCTGGCCGGTGTCCTCGTGGGACAAGCCGAAATAGACCTGCCCGATCCCGACGCTGGCAATCAGCGCCTCACCGACCCGCGTTGGTTGGGATGAGCAATATAAAATACAGTCTGATAAATCATCACGTCCGGTTTTTTCAACGGCCTTGCGGATGGCCATTACCTCGGCATGGGCGGTGGGGTCAACGCGCGCGGCCAGGCCATTGGCACCAGTGCCTAAAATCTGACCTTCTTTCGTCGCAACCAATGCCGCATACGGCCCGCCGCGCCCTCGGCGTGCGTTGTCTGCAGCAAGTTCAATCGTCTGGTCCATCAGCTCTTCAGCGCTGTAGCGTATTGTATGCCCTTCAACGGCTAATGGCGCGGGATTGAGCCCCTGACGCTTTAAGATGCGCTGGACCGTTTGAAGTAAACGATCCGGTTGCACGGGTTTTTGGATGACCTTGGCCACACCCAAAGAGCTGGCCTCTGTTAAAAGATCTGCAGAATCATCCCCTGTAATAATCACAACCGGAATTTTCAGCCCCTTGGATACCACATATTTCATGAATTCAAAACCGCCGGTAGGCGCCATATTGATGTCAACCAGCGCTATATCAACCAGATTGTCCTCAACCACTCTAATCGCGCTTTCACCGTCCACAGCGCCCAGAACATTATACCCTTGCGCTTGTAAGATGCCGGTCATCATGTTGCGGCTGACTTCATTATCTTCAGCAACAAGAACATTTATAAAGCTGTCTTCACTCATAAGCGTATTAAAGCATATTTTAGACAAATGGGGGGGAGAAAAATATCCTTTGAGATGATACAATGTTTGGCATGATTTGTAAGACAAATAGAAAAAAAGAAGCGGGCAACGTGCTGTTTCTGATTCTGGTCGGGGTTATGCTGTTTGGCGCTCTGAGCTTTACAGTCGCACAGATGCTGCGTACAGGTGATGCGGAGGGCGTGGGAGAGCGCAAAGCCAGCGTTTTGGCCGATGAGATTTTAGCTGTTGCACATCAGTACCGTCAGGCCGTGCAAGCGCTGCGCATTTCGAATGGCTGTGAAGACGAAGATATCAGTTTTGAAAACTCTACGATTGGCGGATATACGCATACGCCGGTGGCAAGCGATGACTGTAAATTATTTCATACTGATGGTGGCGGACTGTCTTATATTGCCCCGTCAACCGAATATGGCGATGGTAGTGATTGGGTGTTCAACGGGGCCAATATTGTTGATAATATTGGCACAACCGCGCCGGATTTGATTGCTATTTTGCCGAATATCAATCTAACCGTCTGTAATTCCATTAATGACAAAATGGGCATCACTGCGCTGGGCAACGATGCAACGATTGATTTTTCAAAGTTTACAGATACATATACTTCCACTCAAACTATTGATTTTGCTTCAGGTTTTGCAGCAGGCTGTCTGGACTACGTCAATAGCGGCGATAATTACTTTTTCTATCAGGTGCTCATCGCGCGGTAATTATTCGGCAGGCTCTTCTGTTTCATCCTCGGAGTTTTCAGCTGTTTTTGACTTTTCAGTTTTATAGACAAAGGTCAGTTCATCGCCTTTAAGATCGACCTTAACCTGACCGCCTTTTTCCAGCTTTCCAAACAGAATTTCCTCGGCCAGGGGCCGTTTGACCTGTTCCTGGATAACGCGGCTTAAGGGCCGCGCGCCCATCGCGGGGTCATAGCCTTCTTTGGCCAGATATTTGCGGGCTTTATCAGTGAGAATAATTTCGATATTTTTATCGGCGAGTTGACCTTCCAGCGCAGCAATGAATTTATCGACGACCTTCTCAACCGTATCATGAGAGAGATTTTTGAACGGTACAATTGCATCAAGGCGGTTGCGGAATTCAGGCGCGAAAGTTTTGATGATTGCTTCGTTATCGGCGTAATCATCACCAGAATCACCGATTTCCCTGCCAAAGCCGATGGGGGTGCGCGCGATATCGGCGGCGCCTGCATTGGTGGTCATGATAAGGATAACATTGCGGAAATCGATGGTTTTGCCGTTATTGTCGGTAAGTTTGCCGTAATCCATGACCTGCAGCAAAATATTGAACAGGTCGGGATGGGCCTTTTCAATCTCGTCGAGCAGCAGCACGCAATGAGGATGCTGGTCGATTTTATCGGTGAGCAGCCCACCCTGTTCAAAACCGACATAGCCCGGCGGTGTACCGATGAGGCGGGAGACGGCATGGCGCTCCATATATTCGGACATGTCAAACCGGATCAGTTCGATGCCCATGGTTTTGGACAATTGCCGGGCGACTTCGGTTTTCCCCACACCGGTCGGGCCGGAAAACAGATATGAGCCGATGGGCTTTTCATCCTCGCGCAGGCCCGCACGCGCCATTTTGATGGAATCGACCAGAATGTCGATGGCTCTGTCCTGATCATAGACCATGGTTTTAAGATCACGCTCGAGATTTTGCAGAGATTCGCGGTCGCTTTGTGTCATGGCGGCTGCCGGGATACGGGCGATGGCCGCAACGACGCCTTCTATATCCTCGCGATTGATCAGCTTCTTGCGTTTATCCTCAGGAACAAGCATCTGTGCGGCGCCAACCTCGTCAATAATATCAATGGCTTTGTCGGGCAATTTACGATCGCCCATATATTTGTCGGAAAGCCGCACAGCGGACTCAATGGCTTCGTCCGTATATTCCACGCCGTGGTGCTTCTCGTAATAGGGTTTCAAGCCCATCAGAATCGCAATCGCATCCTCGACGGAAGGTTCATAAACATCGATTTTCTGGAAGCGGCGCACGAGCGCGCGGTCTTTTTCAAAATGGTTGCGGTATTCCTTATAAGTGGTGGAACCGATGCATTTGAGGGAGCCGCTGGACAGCGCCGGTTTGAGCAGGTTGGACGCATCCATCGCCCCGCCGGAGGTTGCACCCGCGCCGATGATGGTGTGGATTTCATCGATGAACAGCACTGCGCCGTCGATTTCTTCGAGTTCTTTGATCACCATTTTCAGGCGTTCTTCGAAATCACCACGATAGCGCGTACCGGCCAGAAGCGCGCCCATATCAAGAGAGAAAATCGTAGCATCGTGCAGGACTTCAGGGACGTCGCCTTCGACGATTTTTTTGGCCAGCCCTTCGGCAATGGCGGTTTTCCCCACGCCCGGATCACCAACATAAAGCGGGTTGTTTTTGGAACGGCGGCACAGAACCTGGATCGTGCGCTCCACTTCTTTATCACGGCCAATCAAGGGATCAATTTTACCGTCCTTCGCCTTTTCATTGAGGTTCACGCAATAGGCATCCAGCGCCTCATCGCCAGTTTTGACCTCCTTGATGCTATCTTCATCGGTGCCGCGCGGTGTGCGGGATGTGTCGCCCTGCGTCGGGACTTTGGCAATACCGTGAGAGATGTAGTTGACCGCATCAAAGCGGGTCATATCGCGCTCTTGCAGGAAGAAAACGGCGTAACTTTCGCGCTCGGAAAATAGCGCGACGAGGACGTTGGCGCCGGTGACTTCTTCGCGGCCAGAGCTTTGCACATGGATGGCAGCACGCTGGAGAACGCGCTGGAACGCGGTGGTGGGTTTGGATTCTTCGGCGTCCATATTGATCAGATAGGTCAGTTCATTTTCGATATAGGCGGTGAGCTGGTCACGCAGGTCGGCAATCGAAATCCCGCAGGAGCGCAGCACGGCCATGGCGTCCTGATCATCGGTCAGCGCGTGGAGCAAATGCTCCAGCGTCGCGTATTCGTGGTGGTACTGCCCGGCGATGGCGAGTGCTTTATGGAGGGTTTGTTCGAGATTCCGAGATAACATCTTTTTAGTGTAACATAACGAAATATAGGCAGAATAGCCTGAATTTGACATGTTTTATATATTATGTATACTATATCAAGTTTTCTAATCTTAAGGAAATAGATATGGTCGATGTAGGACAGGATTTCAGAGCTCCCAATTTAGTTGATTCCCTTACGTATACAGGTGAAATTGTTCATCACAACGGTGTTGATTACCATATTATTGATACTGAAAACACAGATTTTTCCAAAGCTGTGCAGGGCCGGAAAGCAGGTTCCACAATTTGTATACATGCAAAGGGCGGCGAATATACAGGACAAGTTTTCGGCAAAACGCACGAAACGGCGTGGCCCTACACTGCCCATGAGGGTGATGCAATTTTCGTGCAGGGAAACTTGGAGCAAGCTTTTGCTTTTATCAAAAATGGCAGCCTTCCAGAGGGTGATGCCGAAATAGATGTTTACGTTCCCGACAATGCCAAGCTTAGTGAGACTGGCAGACTGCAATTTGAGAAACTAGAAGAAGAAGGATATGACATAGCCGAAACTTATGAGGCAAATTTCGGTAGCAACGCAGTATGGGGCGTAAAAGTGAACAGTCCATCTGCACCCATTCTTCCCAATGCCAACGCCGTTCCTGCTTGTATTCGTATAGAGGGCAAGCAAGATAAGTTTTTTGCTCCCGGGTCTATGTTCAAAAAGCTTGATGGAGTTGTTTCAGGTGTTAATGCCGATGCTGCACATACATGGGAAATTGTAAAAGCAGATGGTGGTATTCAGCCCGTATCAGAATTCGGAAACGCCAGCCTCGGCTAAACGCTTTAGTTATTCCTTCTCCATTGTACATTGCAGTGGCTGCTCATTCGCGCGGGCGAAGTCCATGACCTGGGCGACTTTGGTTTCGGCGATTTCGTAGGTGAAGACGCCGCAGATGCCGACGCCGCGGCGGTGCACATGGAGCATGATTTCAGTGGCTTCGGCGCGGTTTTTGGCGAAGAATTTCTCAACGACATGAACGACGAATTCCATCGGGGTAAAATCGTCATTCAGCAGCAAGACTTTATACATCGCCGGCTTTTTGGTCTTGGGCCGGGTTTTGAGCATCAGGCCGGTTTCATTGGATTCTTGCGTATTATTGTCAGAATCGCCATAGGCCGGATCTTCGTCACTCATGCGTGGGAATATTTCTTTATCGCCAATCATCATCTTTTTTAGCAAAATTCACTTCAATATCGTTTATGGATATTTTTCTATTTTATCATAAAAGAGGCTCTTGAGAATAGGTTATATAGTGCTTTTCATTAAGAATTCGACACTATCAACCAAACACAACACCCCACAATCTATACACCCCCACCCAAACCCTCCCCCTCAAGGGGGAGGGGTGATAGGGGGGAGGGGGAATAAGGTGTCCGTAAACACTGTACAAGATCCCGGCCTGTACCCTCTGGAGCACGAGCGCCGGGATGACACGGGAAGGGAAATGACTATAGACCTTTTTGTGCAGGCATAAAAAAAGCCCTGCGACAATTCACAGGGCTTTTTGAAAGCTTTTAAAGCGCTTAGGCGGCCATTTGTTTATTGGATTTGGCCATCGCTTTTGTCATTTGTGCATTCAAAGGCTCAGAGGCTTCGTTCAAAACCTTGACGCTCATCTCTGAAATTTGTGTTGCGCCAGACATGAACTGATCGAAGCTGGCCTGGGCGATTTTATTTTGCGCTTCGGCATATTCGTTGAGCGTTTTTGAACTCATCAATTGTCTGGCAAACTCCGCTTGTTTTTCTGCAACGTTTTGAGACATTGAAGCTGCAGTTTTGATAATTTCTTCAAAACCTTTTGCAAAAATCGTTCCCGATTTTACAAAAGCTTCCATGCCCTCACGGCTTTGATTAGCGGCGTCTTGCGCCATTTGGTCAAATTGGAAAGGTTGTTTTGTCATGATCTTCTCCATTTCTTTAAAAGGGTCCAATGCACCCGTAATAGCAGGCGGGGATATCGGCATTTTAGGAAGGCTTGTTACAACTTTTGTAGCCACTTTTTTTACAGCAGGCTTAGCAGCAGATTTTGCTGCAGTTTTCTTTACGCTGGCTTTGGCTGTTTTCTTCACAGTTGTTTTTTTTGCCACAGTTTTTTTCGCCGATCTTTTCGATACGGTCTTTTCCGCAGGTGATTTCTTCACAGCCATAACAATTTATCCTTCTTTGTTTTATGCAAGCGCAGTATGACAGCAAATACAAAATTTGCAAGTCTGATTGTGCATCACAACACGAAAATTTTTTAGCATATATTTTTTATATCCGTCAACATTTTTTATTGCAGCGCACAAAAATAGATTATCGGCGCTGGTAAAGAAGTTTCCCACATGTTGCATTAGACAAGGAACACAAAAAACTGTATCATCAGCACTGGACGTTTTACTCTTTTCAGGTTTAGGCATAGGGCTTGAAAACCTCTTCATTTGAACGCAGGCACGACGTGACATTTAACAGAGCATATACAGGCTGTAATCATTTTGACGGTTTTTCGGCATCGGTTAGGCGCGCCGCTTTTTTATTTACGCTTGTCATACTTTTCCTGGGGATTGCAAGTGTGCATACAAGCGCATTTGCCAAGGGCAATCCAAAATATGCTTCGATCGTGATGGACGCAGATACGGGGCTGATTTTGCATCAGCGCTACGCGAATAAATCTTTGCATCCGGCATCACTGACAAAAGTCATGACGTTGCTGTTGACCTTCGAAGCGTTAGAACAAGGACGTATCAGTCTGGGAGATCGGGTCCGAATCTCTCGCCATGCGGCGAATATGGTCCCGAGCAAACTGGGCTTGCCTGCAGGCTCCAGCATTCGCGTCAAAGACGCAATTTATGCGCTGGTAACAAAATCAGCCAACGATGTGGCGGTGGCTTTGGCCGAGCACCTAGCGGGTTCAGAGCGCAATTTTGCCCAGCGCATGACGTTAAAGGCGCATGACATCGGCATGACACGCACGACTTTTGTAAATGCTTCGGGTCTACATGATGAGCGCCAGGTCAGTACGGCGCGTGATATGGCAAAAATGGCACGCTACGTCATTCAGGTTTATCCGGAGTATTACCGCTATTTTTCCCGTAAAAACTTCACCTATAACGGTAAGACTTATCGCAATCATAACCGCCTGATGGATTCTTACAGCGGCATGGATGGCATGAAAACAGGTTATGTTGCAGCTTCCGGCTTTAACTTAATTGCTTCGGCGGTGCGTGGCGATCGGCGAATTATCGGCGTGGTGTTTGGCGGGCGGAGTTCAAAAACACGTAATGCGCACATGAAAGAATTGCTTGATCAGGGCTTTGGCAAAATCGAAAATATCCGCGTGGCAAAGGCTCAGGTTCCCCTGCCATCTCGTAAACCGGCTATCGCACAAGCTTACGCTGCCTTGAGCAGTCCAACTTTACAGCAAGGTTTTGAGAGATTAATAGGCGAAGGTGATATTGACCCTGCCAATTCCCGGCGCATTGAAACCGGCCTGATGGCGATTGCGGCCCACACCGGAGAGGTTGCTTCGGCGCAAGAAGCTATGCCGGGCATTCGTTTGGCCTCTGCATCCCCGGCTTCCGGAACGGCGCACAGCACGTATCAAGCGCCGAATGTTACAGCGCCGACGCGACCGATACTGACCAATCACAACGCGCCATGGTCTGTGCAAATTGGGGCCTTTACCAGCCGCGCTGCCACCGATAAAGAGATTCAAAAAATCCTGAAGACGCTGCCGCATCCTTATTCAAATGCCCAGCCGTCCATCGCACCTTTACGTACAGCCGAAGGGTGGTTGTTTCGCGCACGTTTAAGCGGCTACACAAAAGATGAAGCTTTGGCTGCGTGTAATTATATCCGCGATTGTCTGCCCGTCGCCCCACAAAACTAGCGTTGATCATGATTGTTAAAAACCCTTTTCTTCTTAAACAGCGCTGCGGCGAAACCGGAAACGTGTTGTTTATTATTCTGCTGGCAATTGTTTTGATCGGCGCGCTTACAGCGGCCATTCAATCAAGCAACCGTTCGGAAGGCTCTAATATTGATGCCGAAACGCTTGTGATTCGTGCCAGTGAGGTGCAGCGTTACGCCTCAGAGCTTGAGCGCGCAGTAACCTTCATCATGCAAAACGGCGCAAGTGAGTCCGATTTGCGCTTTGCGCATCCCGATGCCCACTCGGATTATGGAGACCTCAGCGCTGACGCGGATCCATCGGATCAGGTCTTTCATGTTTCGGGGGGTGGAGCCAGTTATCGCGCAGCGCCCGGTGGTATTAACGATGGCAGCGCATGGGAATTTTACGCCGGTACCCATATCCCGGGCATGGGCACGGCCAGCCGCGCGGAACTGATTGCTGTGCTCCCGAATGTTACACAGGCTTTTTGTGACAAGATTAATGAAATCAACGATCAACCACTTTCTTTACCTAATCCGCCGGGACCACCGGAGGATACGGGAGCAAGCGCGGCGTCGGGCAGCGATCCGGGAGCGTGTTTGAATATTGGTGCGCTGGGGAGATTTGATGATACACGGCAGTTCTATACAATCATTAACACCATGGATGAAACGACCTTTACACAAGATCCTAATACCGGCGCTGCCGCACCAGCGCCGCAAGCCTGCGTGAAATGCGCAATCGGGCCTGCTTATCACTTTTACCATGTGCTGCTGGCGCGCTAATCGCTATTCGTTTAACACCCCTCATTTTTTCGAAAACGTCAATTTTCCGTCATTGCGAGGAAGGTCGCAAGACCTGACGTGGCAATCCAGTAAGAATGCATCCCAAACTTGATTTGGGATCTTCTTCGGGTAGATCCTGACTTTCGTCAGGATACATTTATGGATCGCCGCGCTCCCGCAGCGGAGGCCAAAGGGCGCTCGCGATGACAAAATTGAGGGGTAGTAAGCGCTATTCGCTATCCATACGGACGATTTTGGGCTGGGGCTTTGAAAGCTCTGCGGTTTCACGGTTGAGAGGCATGATATAATCATAGGAGGCAACGACTCTTCCGGCTTTAATATCAATAATGCGCAAGCTTACATCCATTTCAATGCGGCGGCGCAAATATGTTCCGGATAGAACAAAATCCGGTTTTTCTCCGTGCGTGATTGAAGGCTTGAGGTAGTTTGTGTCCGGCCCCGTGGCCACTCCAGACAGATCCATACGATAACCGAGTTGAGACAGGCGAATGCCGATTTGCTCAGGAATCATTTTGCTGATGGTCGAGCTCATGCCCGGTTGATTTGCATCGCTTAAGGGCTGCGCAATCAGTAAATCGCCCCGACCAATAAAAGTGCGCGCCTGTTGTATCAGATAATCCGCAGCCGCATAGTTTTGCTCTTTAAAGTTTGTCTGTTCTTGTGGGAAAATACCATAAGCCGCCGTGTTCAACGCTTCTGGTGAGCATCCAGACGCCAGCATAAGTGCCGCTAACGCACATAAGCAGTCTTTTTTTGATAAAAGGGGCCGCTTAGTCATTGTAAGACAGATCTGTCGATGTTGCTTGTGCTTCATGACGACTACATTGCTTCGGTGCGAGTTCACGAGGGCGCTCATGCAACGGGGCATAACCTGCTGGTTTAAAGCCATAAAGCGGGACCTCTTGCATGCTGGAAACTTTTTTGCCGATGATGCCGTCTTGCGTTTTTGCCAAAACAAACTTCAACGTTTTTGAAGGCGGAAGGAAATCACCGTCTTTATTCGGATGAGCAGCCTCATCATTGTAGCCGGTTAATGATTCGGCTGGGCCTTCCTCATCGGGATCATAGGCAGAGTAGAATAACTCTGCGCCTTCTTCCGGGTTGGCAGCAAGCATTACGCCCGCGGCCCGCAATTCCTCACGCAGTGCAAAATCATAGGCTGAGGCAAACGGGCCAGGTTTTATATCTGTGCTCAGGAAGACGGGCGTATCCAACATGTCGTGTGCCTGTGCGCGGAGAATTAAGTCATTGGCAGCCATGCGCCATTGTCTTTGCACAGCCGCATTTTGCTCGTCGGAATATTCATAGCCAATAGGCGCGGCTTCCGGACCTGGTGGAGCCTTGTAAGCTTTTTGGTGATGGGCATAACCGGAGGGCATGTAGGTCGGATCCCAAACCGGTTTACAGCCGGTAAGAGCCAATACAAGCATTGAAGAAACAAGAACAGTGCGCATAAGTAAAAATCCTGATTCAGAAAGTAAGACCATTAAATACGAAATATATTCGCTGACATTCAGTCTACCAACTCTGTCGCATCGGGTACAGGGGTTTTACGTCGGCTTAACTCTTAAACAAAACACGCGTTTCAATTACGCCGCTTCATTATTGATTTTGGCGATAGAGCCGGTGGTGGAGTGACCTTCATAGACCGGCATTACGTTCACTTCACCGCCATAGCCGCGCACTGTCGGGCTTTCCGGAATCTGATCTTCCGTATAATCGCCACCTTTAAAATAGATGTCAGGTTTAAGGGCCTCTAACAGCGCGATGGCGGTATTATCATCACCGTCTTTATCTGCCCCAAACAGTACGACCATATCGACAGAGCCGAGCGCCGCGAGCACACCGGCGCGGGATTCCTCATCATGAACGGGGCGTTGCGGACCTTTTAAAGCGCGCACCGATGAATCTTTATTGAGGCCGACAATCAAACGGTCACAATGATCGCGCGCATTATTGAGATACGATACGTGCCCATAATGAAGAATGTCGAAACAGCCATTAGTGAAACCAACCTTGAGACCACGTGCCTTCCAGCGGCGAATATGTTCGGCGGCTTCTTTCCATCCATGATCGCTATGGCCCAGCACATCCCCTTTACGGGCGCGATCGTGTTTTTGTGCATCAGCGTCGGCACAGGTCATAACATCTCCGTGATCGCTCGCCAACGCGGCAGCAAGTTCCTCACTGCGAATTGGCGCGGTGCCGACTTTGGTTACCACAATAGAACCGGCAACATTAGCAAGCGCGGCGGCTTGAGACAGTGTTCCTCCCGCTGCCAAACCAGCGGCAATCGTGGCAATCACGGTATCGCCAGCGCCGGAAACATCGAACACCTCGATGTCGATTGTGCGTAAATGTACCGGCGCTTCGCCTTTAGCAACAACGCTCATGCCATCGCCAGAGCGAGTTGCCACCACCGCTTCAATACCGCATTCATCAATCAAACTTTGAGCGGCTTTCAGCACCTCATCATCTGTACTTACAGGCGCGCCTTTAGTCGCCTCGCTCAACTCTTTTTTGTTGGGGGTGAGCGCGCTGGCCCCGCGGTATATAGAAAAATCCTGTCCTTTGGGGTCGACAATTACAGGGACATTTAGCGTCTTCGCCGCTTCTATTATGGCCCTAATCACATCTGGGCGCAGCAAGCCTTTGCCGTAATCTGACAGGATAATAGCGCGGGCCGTTTTAAGGGCTGTTCTTGCCGTTTCAACCAGCTGCGCGGCTGTTTCATCGCTGATCGGAGCGCTGCACTCAAAATCTGTACGCAAGAGCTGCTGATGCCCGGCGAGAAAACGGGTTTTCACAGTTGTTGGACGGGCTTTTTCAATCAGCAAACCATCGCTGGAAAAACCAAGTTTTTCAATTTGGTTTTTAAGTACAACGCCTTCATTATCGTCTCCAATCACAGAGATAAACTGAGCCTTCGTTTTTAATCCGGCTAAATTGGCCAGGGCATTCCCGGCCCCGCCCAGCATTTGATCTTCACGCTTGATGGTCAAAACCGGCACAGGACTTTCGGGAGAAATGCGTTCAACATAGCCGTAAACAAAGCGATCAAGCATAACATCGCCAATCACCAAAACTTCAGAATCTTGCATCTTTTTAAGAATGGACAACAGTGTTTCTTCAGATAGATTTTGGGCCATAATATTTTCCATATTCTTATTTTGTTCTGTTTTTCTGAGTTTTTGCGTAAAAATATCCTGAAAACCCTGCTTTTATGCCTGTTTGTTAGGAATTCGTCAATCTTTGTGAGGTTTAATAGGGGTGTACGAATTTTTACGTGTGCACCTATTGCTTTAAACAAAAATGAAAAAATAAGGATGAGAGCAGGGTCTTAAAAAGGGATAAAGTCTATGAACAAGTCGGGCCTTTTCAAATATTTTCGAGACGCGTTGAAGCGTAGGCGGGTCGGCGAGTTGCTGGTCGCCAAAGGATTAATCACGCCTCAGGATCTCCGCAATGCCCTGCGTACGCATCAGGAAACGCGCGCTCCACTGGGGCAGATTTTCGTTGAACAAGCGGCGATTTCCAAAACACAATTGCGTCTTATTTTATTGAAACAAACGGCTTTGCACACTTGCATGGCTTTACTATTGTGTATGGCTTCGCTTTCGGGTGGCGCAAAAAAATCACGCGCCGATATGATCAAAGACGTGCCCGCGCAAATTAGCTTGGTAAGTGCGAGCAGTGAATTCAAACGTGTTGCCTCTTACCCGGCATTTTACGGCACACAGGAAAAGCGCTCAAGCAATCTGAGCGCTTTTACGAAGTGGACGAGCATGTTCGATCGTTTTGATCAGCAGTTAAAACAAAGCGCATCGTCTCGTATCGTTCGCGAATGGCAGGAAAATCTGCGCGGCATTGAAGGGCAAAGCCTGAAAGCCATGGCCGACCGGGTGAATGATCTGGTGAATGAAAAACGCTATATCGTTGATTCAAAAAACTGGGGCCAGTCCGATTACTGGGCTACGCCGGTTGAGTTTCTCCAGCGCGGCGGTGATTGCGAAGATTTTGCCATCATGAAATATGCAGCGCTGCGTAGCTTGGGTGTACCGGAAGAGCGCTTGCGCGTCGCGATCGTACAGGATACGCAAAAGAATATTCCGCATGCGGTTTTGGTGGTTTATACGGAAGCAGGCGCCTATCTGCTGGATAATCAGATTAAGCGTCTGATCAGCGCGGAGAAAGGTTCACGCTATCGCCCGATTTATTCCATTAACCGTCAGGCCTGGTGGCTGCATAGCGCACCGACCAAAACGATCATCGCCAGCGCGGAATAATCTTTTGGAAATTAAAGTTCTTCAAATCGCGCTTCGGCGCGATTTTTTGTGACATTCTGCGGCAAAAATATTTTGCCATGCATACATATATGAACACCTGAACTCAGATTATATGACTGCCCGACGGCATACCCTAGATTGAAACCACCATCGCTTAATATAAATTGTTTTAGTGGAATTATAGCGCCCGTCAGGATAATTGTTTTATCCGTATCCTTTATTAAAAAATGCGCGGCCAAATATTGTGCGGTTTCAATCAGCGTATTTGTGCCGTGACAGATGATAAATTTATCCGCTGTATTCGATGTAATTGATTGCACCATGCTCTCACGATGAGCATCAGTCACATCGCCACTATCAAGCATGCAGAGCGTTTCGAAGGTATATTCATCATATGGTTTTATCGCGTCGTTTAAATATTCGGGGATGATAGAGCGGTCTGCAGGAACTGATGTTTCAGTCGGTGGATGATACACGGAATCTATGGTGCCGCCGGTAAGAATGAAATGTATTTTATCTGGCATTTTCTTTACTCCACTTCCGCAATTCTGAGAATATTCGTCGTCCCGGCAACGCCGAAAGGCACGCCGGCGGTCATGACGAAGCGCTGGCCTTTTTCGGCAAGGCCTTCTTCCTGCAAAATTTTGCACGCATAGGGCACGGGGCCGGAAAAATCACCTTTGATCTCTGGCATGCATACTGCGTGAACGCCGTAAGACATAACCATTCGCCGCGCAACGCCCTGATGCGGTGTCAGGCACAAGACAGGCATATCGGGGCGCTGGCGGGCCATGCGCAGGGCGGTCGAGCCTGAGGCTGTATAAGTCACAATGCACGCGGCATTAATGTCGTGGGCGACGTAAAAAGCTGCCGAGGTGATGGCATCGGAGGGATCATCGACGGCGTCTGGGCGTGTCTCTTCCATCATGGTTTTATAGATGTCATCGCTTTCGGTGCGTGCGCAGATGCGGTCCATCATTTCGACACTTTTCACAGGGTGTTGGCCTGCGGCAGTTTCAGCCGAGAGCATCACGGCATCGGCGCCGTCATAGACAGCGGTGGCCACATCCGAGGCTTCCGCGCGAGTCGGCCGGGAAGAGGCGATCATCGATTCGAGCATCTGGGTGGCGACGACCACCGGTTTGCCCTGGCTGTGCACATAACGCACAACCCGTTTTTGAACAGATGGAACGTCTTCTGGTGGAATCTCAACGCCAAGATCGCCGCGCGCCAGCATAACCCCGTCAGCCAGTTCGACAATCTCTTCCAGATTTTGAATAGCGGCCGGTTTTTCCAGTTTGACCATCAGGGCTGCACCGCCGCCAATAAGCTTACGCGCTTCTTTTACATCCTCGGCGGTTTGCACAAAACTTTGCGCGATCCAGTCAACGCCAATTTCAAGGGCGGCCTTAATGTCCTTTTTATCTTTGTCAGTTAAAGCAGGGATCGGCAGAAAGGTTTCAGGAACATTAAAGCCTTTTTTGTCTGAAAGCGTTCCGCCGGCGCGAATTTCGGCTGCAAAATAATCCTGCCCGATTTCACGTACGCGGCAGCGCGTCTTGCCGTCATCAATAAAAAACAGGCCGTCTTTTTTCAGAGCAGGAAAAATTTCGGGATGGGGCATATAAACGCGCGTTTCATCCCCGGGTGCAGGATCAGAATCAAAGCGAATCATATCGCCGCGTTCAAGTTCGATCCGGCCCTTTTCAAATGTGCCGATTCGAAGTTTTGGTCCCTGCAAGTCGGCAACAATGCCAATCAGGCGGTTATATTCAGATTCGATTTCACGGATTATAGCGGCCAGCGCGGCAATATCTTCATGTGTACCATGACTGAAATTGAGACGAAAGAGATCGGCGCCGGTTTCAAACAGTTCGCGAATCTGGCCTTTTGTGTTGCTGGACGGGCCAAGCGTGGCAAGAATCTTGGTTTGACGGATGCGTTTGAGGGAGGTGATCATAAGGATTTCCTGGCGTCAGGCTTGGTGAATTTTCAAAAGAATCATAGCATATATTTGACATCGCGCCAGAGCTGGAACACAGTAAGAACATCAATCGGATTAAGTGCAAATTACTCACGAAAGTTTCGGGGCTTTTGTGTAATTTTGTTGCGTTTGTAAAAAATCAGTATGTTTTTCCACGGGGATAAGGCTGCGGATATCCCTGTTAATTTATTGAAAGAAAAAGATTTTGAAAAAAATCACAATCGTTTTGGGACCATATTCCTATTGCCGCACACCACGAGATGTAGTAGCTTGTCTTCTAACAAACGCTATAGATAGTGTCTTCACACGCTGTCTGCACCCCATAAAAACCCGTCCTTTATGGATAAAAGAAGACTTATATAGGAGTAAGGCTTATGTTTGACGTTGCGCAAATGGAGAGGGGCAATCGTGTCCAGATTGACCGCTCTCGGGATGAAAACCTGACCGGTTTTGGCAAGGCGACTTTGGTTGATCGCTATTTATTGCCGGAAGAACAGCCTCAGGATTTATTTGCGCGCGTCTCAATGCATTATGGGGATGATAGCGAGCATGCGCAGCGCATATATGATTATATCTCAAAATTATGGTTCATGCCTTCAACACCGATTTTGTCCAATGGCGGTACAAACCGTGGTTTGCCGATTTCCTGCTTCTTGAATGAAACGCAAGATAGCCTCGAAGAGATCGTAGAATTGTGGAATGAGAATGTCTGGCTGGCCTCTTTAGGCGGTGGTATTGGTTCTTACTGGGGCAACGTGCGCTCCATTGGCGAGAAGGTTGGCCGTAACGGCAAGACAAGCGGGATTGTTCCCTTTATCCGTGTGAT
>JACKIT010000005.1 GCA_020638335.1 Rhodospirillales bacterium | reverse complement strand
AAGTTTTTCGACCAGATCTTTCAGGGACTTGGTGTTCGTGCGGTTGGCGATCAAAAGTGCATCTGGCGTTTCGATGATGACAAGATCTTCAATCCCTGTGCAGGCAACAAGACGCTTTCCTTCCGCCAAAATCACGCAATTTTTCGTGTCGTGGCAAACAACACGCTCTTCGATCACATTGCCGTTTTTATCTTTTTCACGGATTTCCCAGAGACTTTCCCACGAGCCAATATCGGACCACTCAGGATCGCACGGCACGACTGCGACATCCCCCGTTTTTTCCATGATGGCTTTGTCAAAGGGCTGTTTGGCAACCTTGGCGTAAAGCTCGGCATTGGGCAGATCGGTTTTTCCGGCTTCCATAGATTTGCGAACCTGCATTAGAATTTCAGGTGCATGCTCATCGAATTGCCGCAGGACGGTGTCCGTCTGAAACAAAAACATGCCACTGTTCCATAGATACGTGCCTTCCTTAAGATATGATTGGGCCGTTTCCTTGTCGGGCTTTTCGACAAACTCTTTTACCTTGCGGGCGCTTCCGCCTTCCATCGGTTCACCAACATTAATATAACCATAGCCCGTTTCGGGCCGCGTCGGCTTGATGCCAAAGGTTACGATATATCCTTGCCTGGCGGCTTTTAGTCCAGCCATCAAGGCATCGCGCAACGCTTGTTCGTTCTGGATATGGTGATCAGCGGGCAAGATCCATGCATAGGCGTTATCGCCAAATATTGATCTTATGTACAAGGCCGCGTAGGCTATGGCGGCTGCTGTATTACGCGGGGAAGGCTCGGACAAAATATGATTTTGTGTGCCGGGCCCGATGGCGACGAGTTGTTCGATCACCTTTGCGCGAAGATCGTCAAGCGTAACTGTAACGATGTTGTTTTCCGCCGCGCTCGCAACACGCATTGCCCGTGTAGCTGTTTCCTGAAGCAGAGATTTTTCTCCGAAAAGATTCAGAAACTGCTTAGGATGATTTTCTCTGCTGTGGGGCCAGAGTCTGGTTCCTGATCCGCCGCAGAGAATAACAGGGACAATGGTTTTTATATCGGCTCTGCTCATTTATTCAGTTTCTTTCTTGAAAGCGCAGCTAATTTGTACGGGTTCCTTATATGCATGATTATAAAAAATCAAGTTCTTTGGTCCTGTAGTTTAATCGGGAATATATCTTTTTGTTATAGGATAAAAATCAAGCAGGAAATCCACGAGGCGCTGATCTGCTGCATTTTTCTCTTCTTGTTGCGCGATCGGGGTCATAAGACGGATGATCGCACCGTCTGTGCGTTTCTTTACAATCGCATCGACAAGCAAGAACCATTTCGCGCGGTATTGTTCATTGATAAGCCGCCCGCGTTGGTCAAACCAGTAATAGACAAGAAGAGCTTGCGGTCCTTTTTGAATGTGCATACGCGTTACGGCAAGCGTCCTGTCCTTAAGCTCTACAGGTATGATCTTGCGGTTTACGACTTTCCAGCCGCTTCCCGGAATACAATTTGCCGGAGAGTGAGCAGAATGCCCGGTACGTTGTTGATCATAATATGTCATGAACACATCCACATTGCCGGGGGCGTCTGAACGCGTATAACTTGCGTTCCAATAATCTGTTGCGTCCAATGTGTTCAGGAGATCTTGTTCGACCGTAACCGTTTGGCCTTTCCATTGGCCCAATGATAGAGGAAAAGAAAGAAAAGATTCTCTGGCCGGTATCTGATCCTGCCGGCTACCCGGGTCTGTAATCAATGACAGGCAAGCTATCGAAAGGCTCAAAGCAACAGCCGCAATCGTTGGTGCTTTTACGGCTGGTTTTTCTCCAAGGATTTTTCCGGAAGGAATTTGCAGATCGTCGAAATTTATGCCGCAGGGGGTCTGTTTGTCCCGGGAAAGCAGCCAGACTTCTACAAAAAGAAGGATCATGCAGAATCCAAAAACGAAGAATCCTTCTACATCATGCATGAGGCCTTCTGCCGCGTGTGGGCCAAATATATTGACCAGTATTCCTGTGATTGCTATGCGCAATGAATTTATTCCCAGCGTTAATGGAATCGTTGAAAGGAAAATTAGTGCGCGTTTCCAAAACGGGCCTTTAAACAAAAAGGCGATCAGAAACCCCAAACTCATGAGAGGGAAAAGGTAGCGAAGACCGCTGCACGCATCGATGACCTGGAGTTTTGTCTGTCCCAGATCAATGATGTTTCCTTCCTGAAAAACAGGAATGCCCAAGGTTTGCAGGATCATGACGCCAAGAGTTGAGGAGAAAAGCTGCATTTTTGCCGTTAAGGCCACTTCGATCAGGCGCGGTAGGGGGACCGCAAAGATGAGATAAGCCAAGGCCGGGAGCAATACCCAGAAGCTTCGCCAGCCGCCGAAGGACAAAACCAGCCCGGCCAGACAGGCTACAAAGCCGTAATGGGCGGGTGGTGCGAAAGTTGAAAGTCTGGAAATGACTAGAAATATGAAGCCGGTAAAAATCAGGGTTAGCCCTGTCCATGCTGGCGTGGGGATGGGTTTGTTTTGCGTCAGTCTGTGCCAGCCCATCAATAGCGCAATCAAAGGGATCAGCATACTGTGGCTATATTCTTCGCGCTGCCAGGCACTCCAGAGTCCTTCGAAAGCGGGAAGGAAGGTCAGTGCAATCGTTATAAGAGCAAGTGCGCCCAGTACCCAGAAAGCGCGCTCAGATCTCCAGAATTCCTTGAGTTTTCCGGTTTCGTTTGTCAAGCATCCAGCCCTTTTTCAATAAGAACCTTTTTAATATGTGCTCGCATTTTGGTGTGGAAGATTTCTTCCGAGAATTTTTCCGCCTGCGCGCGGCAGGCCTCCGGTGTGATTGTGCCGGCTTTCTTTTCGAAAGCCTCAATGGCGGCGATGATGGATTCGGGTGTTTGTTCCTCAAAGAATATTCCGGTTTCGGGTGTTACGCTGTCCAGCGCTCCGCCCTTACCATAGGCGATTACGGGCGTTCCGCAGGCCAGCGCTTCGACCGGCATAATTCCGAAATCCTCCTGCGCCGCGAAGACGAAGGCGCGGGCTTTTTGCATATGCTCTTTGAGGACCGGGAAGGGTTGGTAGCCCAAATACTCGATATTCGAGGCTTTATCTGCGATCTCTGCGACCTTGTGGCTTTCCGGCCCTGCACCGATCATCACCAGCTTGCGCGACGGCATTTTCGCAAAAGCCCCAGCAATCAGCGGGAATCTTTTGTAGGGAACCATGCGTGAGGCTGTAAAGTAATAATCCTGTTTGTCTGCGCAGGGTTTGAAGTCTTGTGTGGCGACGGGCGGGTGGATGACTATTGCGTCAAGGCCGTAGCATTGTTTGATGCGCCCGGCGATGAAGCTTGAATTGGCGATGTAGGATGTTACGCGCGGCGCGGTTTTTTTATCCCATTTGCGGAGTCGTTCCAGAAAGAACCGGATCAGTTTTCCTTTCAGACCTGCGCCTTGGCCTGTCGTGGAAAGATATTCTTCCTGCATGTCCCATGCATAACGAACCGGCGTATGGCAATAGCATATGTGGATTTGCCCTTCGCGGACACGTACGCCCTTGGCGACGCAGTGAGAGCTGGAAATAATCAGGTCGTAGGCGTTTAAATTCAGTGCTTCCACGGCCATCGGAAACATCGGCAGGTAATGACGGAAATAGCGGCGTGCCAGCGGCAGGTGCTGGATAAAGGTTGTTTTTGCCTTGCGTCCGCCAATAAAGCCGCGTTTGTCGTTGGGTAGAAAATCGACTAGCGCATACAAATCGGCTTCCGGGTAGAGCTTTAATATCTGCTCCAGAACCCGTTCCGCTCCGGCATAGGTTTCCAACCAGTCGTGTAAAACAGCCACTTTCATGCGAGTTTTATACGGATAGAGGGCTGGACTGGCAAGATAAGAATTCTTGCACAGGCTTCAGGTTCTCTTTATAACCGGGGCTGATTTCGGAAGGCACAAATGGCAAAGCGTCCACTCTATATCAATGGCCGGTTTCTTCAGAAACCCGTGACAGGAACGGAGCGTTTCGCGCGTGAGATCGTCTGGGCGATGGATGAGTTGCTGGCGGAGCAGACCGATCATCCGGATGTTACTATTATCTCGCCACCGGGGACGCCCGCGCCGGAAGGGTTGAAAATTACAGGCTTTGAAATCTGCGGGGCACGGCAGGGGCATGCGTGGGAGCAATGGGATCTGTATTGTGCGGCGCGCGACGGCATCTTGTTAAGTCTGACTAACAGCGGTTCGGTTCTTCATCCGCGCCAGATGGTTGTGATCCACGACGGCGCGCCATACCGGATGCCGGGGGATTTTTCTTTTGCCTATCGGACGTTTCACAGGATTTTAGGCTGCCTTCTGGCATGGCGGAGCCGGGTTGCGACCGTTTCGGAATTTTCACGCGGGGATCTGGCCGCTGTGCTAGGCATTTCCGCTGAGGCCATTCCCGTAATTTACAACGGGCATGAGCATATCCTGCGATGCGCGCCCGATGAGGGCATCATCGAGAAGCTTGAGTTGAAGGAGCGGCCATATTTTTTATTTGTAGGCTCGCCAGTGCCGCGGAAAAACCTGGATATGGCGATCCGGGCATTTCATGCGCTGGAGCGTGAGGACGCGGCGTTTGTCATCGTCGGGGCGTTGAATGCGAAGGTGTTCGGGAAAAGGGCGCAGATGCAAGCGCAGAATGTTATTCTGCCGGGTCGCCTTACGGACGAAGAGATTGTCGCGCTTTACCGTCATGCACAGGCACTTGTTTTTCCAAGTTTGTATGAAGGGTTTGGCATTCCACCGCTGGAGGCGATGGTTCAGGGTTGTCCGGTGCTGGCTTCGGATATTCCGCCAATGCGTGAGGTTTGCGGGGACTCAGCTCTTTACTTCGATTCCCGCGATCCGGCGCAGTGCGCGCGCCATATGCAGAAATTTCTGGACAATCCATCTGCGCGGGAAGATTTAATCAGAAAGGGCGCAGCGCGTTATCCGGCATTTTCATGGAAGACAAGTGCGGGTAAGATTCTGGATGAGCTTATGGATATGGGTTAATATAGTATTTCCGCTTAAAAATCGGACACCCCCACCCAGCTTCGGCTAGGCTCGCATTCGCTCGCGAAGCCTTCTCATCCCTCCCCCTCGAGGGGGAGGGTTTGGGTGGGGGTGCTTGGTTATAATGTCCGATTTTTAATGAAAAACACTATACATTCCGAACGTTACAATCCCGCCTTTTTAATCGCTATTTCATATTCTTGGAGCTGTCTTTCCGGGCTGCTGGCCTGCCAACCTGAGCGGGCGATAGCGGCCAGTGTGTCGGGTTCTTCATACATACGCCGCATGGCGCGGGCGGCAAAGTTTGTGTCCGGGTCGGCCCAGGTTACGGTGCCGTAAACGCCGCTTTCGTCAAACATTTCAACAAGGCGCGCGGGGACCAGAACGCTATCGTTTTTATTCATAAAATCCATATTGCCGGACCATGCTGTTGCGATTGTTGCAAGCCCCGCCATTCGCGCTTCAAGTAACGGCAGGCCAAAACCTTCGGCCCGATGCAGAGAAATAAAGACATGGGAGCTTGCCACCAGATTATCGACCTCTTCGCGCGAGAGGGTTTTCATCAAGATTTTAATACGCGGGTCTTTTGTCACAGATTCAACAAAAGCTTTGATTTCCGGTATATCCGTGCTGCCCTGAAGCTTGATTATCAATGAAACGTCCTGCTTGGTTGGAAATGCTTTTTGGAAAGCGTCTACAGCGGCTGCCGGATTTTTACGGGTTAGGCCGGAGCGTGCATCCGCCATTGTCAGAAATGTCAGGGACTCCTGCCCTTTTTTCCACACGCGCGGGGCCGGGCTGTATTTTTCCATCACATGGGGGACAACATGGATAGGACATTTATAGAGCCTGCCAAGTCCTTGTGCGGAAAAGCTGCTTGTTGTCCAGATTTCGTCCCAGACATCGTCATAAACCGGCCAGTTTACCGGCGGCTCCGGCAATTCCCATGCGAAATAGCCGATCCTTTTCCCGCTCTCCTTTAAACTTTCCCTCAGGGGCCAGGCCTGCTGCAGAAACTGTGGCGCTGCGCAATGAAAGATGTAAACGCCTTCTTTGCTGCCTTCGATTTTCTTTAAAGGGTTTTTGATTGCTGAAGTAATGTCAACGGGGCGGACATCGTAGCCCAGCCTTTTAAGGGCGCGCATATGATAATTGGCCCCGTTTGTAAGTCCGTTTTGTACACCGAAACGGCAGACAATACTGATTGTTTTTTTGCCATGTGTATTTTCATTTTGTGCTTTGCTTTTTCGCAGGGCGGCATGGGCTATCTTTGCAAAGAAAAAATAGTAAATGTTCTTCGCTACGTATCGTATCTTTTGCATCGTGCCAATACTCCTCAGCCAAAAACGAGCGTCTCATATAACTGATAAAATGCTTTATAGACAAGTTTATATGATCCTTTTATGGTTTCCACAGCCCATATGACCCGATGTCATAAAGAGATATTTTATGAAACCTTCTTCTACTTTGCTGATTTTTATTTCGATTTTTACCTTTTTTGCGTTTATGGCGCAGGCACAGCAAACAATCTCCGGCGTTCCGGCAAAAAGCGCGGCTGATTTTCTGAACTCTCTTGGAATCAATACTCACGTTGCTCAAGGGTACAATCCCAAAAACTATATTGAGCCTCTCAAATATACGGGCATCCGTAATATTCGTGATGCGTCTAAAAATTTGTCAGGCTATTTTATGTTGCACAAAGAGACTGGTGTGCGTGTCGATCTTTTGGGGAGCAAACTTCATGAATTAATTCCTGCGGCACAGACTTTAGCAAAACACGGAGTCCTTATGGCCGTAGAGGGGCCGAATGAGCCGAATAACTGGCCCATTACTTACAAGGGTGAAAAGGGTGGCGGCAAAGGATCATGGAAGGCTGTTGCGCAGTTTCAGCGCGATCTTTATCATACCGTTAAGTCCGATCCGCTCCTCAAAGACTATCCCGTCTTTCATATTTCAGAAGGCGGCGCACAAACCGATAATGTCGGGCTTCAGTTCCTGACCATCCCCGAAGGGGCCGGTACGCTTATGCCTGCCGGGACCATATATGCAGATTATGCGAATGCTCATAATTACGTTAGCGGTAACGGCGGTCGCCATGTCGATAACCAGGCCTGGAACGCCGCCGATCCGATGCTGGATAGTTTCTGGGATGGGCTTTACGGCAATTATGGGCGCACCTGGCGCAAGAAATATAAAGGTTATAGCAATGAAGAGCTTATGCGATTGCCGCGCGTTTCAACAGAAACGGGCTGGGCAACTAAAAAAGGCGTTTCCGAAGAGCGCACACAAGGGGTTATGCTCGTGAATACCTATCTTGCGCAGTTCAAGCGCGGCTGGGCCTATACGTTTGTTTATCAACTGGGTGAAGCTCAAGGCAGCAAAGGATTGCAGGGGATTTATCGCAAAGACTGGACGCCCAAAGCCGCTGCGCATTACATTCATAATCTCACAAGCATTCTGGCCGATACGGGGGCGGGCAGCAGTAAACCCGGAAGCCTAGCCTATAGAATTTACAATCAGCCCGATACGGTTCACGATCTTTTGTTACAGAAAAGCGATGGGAGATTTTTTCTTGTTGTTTGGGGCGAAAAGGTTAAGGGCGATAATGACATCGTTATCCAGCTTGCCGAACCTGCTGCGAAAATTAAAATTTTTGATGTGACGGCAGGTTCTGAACCGCAAAAAACGCTTTCAGACGCTTTAGAGATTCCGCTTACGCTTAATGACCATGCGTTGATATTGGAGTTTCATTAAATCTAAATGATCGTTGTTTTGTGACAAAGCTATGATTGTTCCAAACAAGATACCTTGAAGAACGCCGAAATCAGGGGTTGTTCCTGCAAGAAATTTTGCAGCAAACATGGGCAATAGAGCAAATTTAATCGCTTTGATAACGGCCTCTTCACGTGAATTGCGCTTTGGTGCATGGCGGAGATAGAGCGACACAAGGAAGAGGCCAAAAAACAGGGTGCCGGGAAGGCCCGTGCTGGCCAGAATATTCGCAAAGAAGTTTGATGTTCGGACACTCCCGACACCAACGCCCAGGCCATAGCTTTCAACAAAAGCATTAAGCCCTGCCGCCGTCCAGCTTGAGCGTTCTATATAGGAAGATGTCTCTGTTTTTTCGATTAAAAGCGTATTGATAAGATCAACAAAATTTCCACTTAGTAACACAACCAATAAAAAACAGACGGCAAGAAAAACAATGCTTAGCATTTTTTTTGAGGTCGATTTATGCAAGATCTTTCCTTCTTCAGAAACGGCATCGACATTATAAAAAAGATAGAGGCCGAGCATCAGGAAAAGGGAGGCGTAGGCCGTTGAGGATGTGGATAGAAACCCCATAACCACACAGCTCCAGCCGAGGAGCGGTACCCAAAAACGGCGCATTTTTTCCGCATAAACCGGGCGCAGGAAAAGCAGCAAAGAGGCCATTGTCATGGCAAGCCCGCCAAAGGCTGCAGGCTCGGGCGTCAGGCCTAGCACACGTCGCGTTCCCAATATTTCTCCGGCTGAATAGCCATAGCTGGCCGTATAGAAAATTTTGAGCATATCGGCCTTCCCTATAAGGTTGGCGACGATATCAATGAGGCCCGTTGCAATCACCGCACAGCCGCCGGCAAGGATGGCCTTTAACAAAGCATCCAGAAAATCAGGGTTTTGGCGGAGCAGAACATAGAAGGTTGCTGTTATCATCACTGACAGAAAAAGATAGCCTGCTTGGGTAAAATTGGTTATCGAAGGGATAAGCTGATCCAGATCGGTCGTGCGCATATTATATATGAAAATCTCTCCTGCAAAGATTTTCGGCAGGAAAACAGCGCCTATAGCAGCAATAACAAAGAATGCAAAGAGAAGGCCAAGTTTTTTAAAATCCAAAAATGAGATAAGGATTTCTTTAACGCAGTCTGATTTCATACAAACACGCAGGAGAAAAAACAGAACGGCAAGACTTTGAGGCGTTACACTTGTTCCGCCAAGAAGGTCTGGGGGGGCAACGGACATTGCGGATAAAGCGGAAAGGATAAAAATTAACGCTGTTAAGTAAGGAAGAGGTGCAACGAGTCCGGCGAGAAGAAATAAAAGAGTTATCAGTGTTGCTACGTTCATGGGACCTGGCCTAAAATTTTTGGCAGACCGCCAATAATGATTTCAGTTAATTTATTGTTCGCTTTAACCATTTTCGTACAGGCTCGTCAAACATCTTTAGAATAATATAGGCAAATAAAACTTGGCATGTAATCTCAACGGCAATGATGGTATAGAGCTGTATATCTGTTTCGGCAAATTTTCGTGCAAAACCGCTAAAAAGCCGGATTAAGGGATAATACAGAATATAAAGCGGATAAGATAAATCTCCGAGGAAGCGGCATATACGGGACATCGTCTTGGTAAGATCCGCCTGGCTTGTAATCAGGACCAAGACGGGATACAGAAAAACAACAGTAGTGCTTTCAACTAGCCATGCAGGAAAAATTTTGCCCGGCCACATAAAAGTCAGGGTGAGTATGCTTCCCAGAATAAGGAAAGGAACGGAGCGTACCTTAAAGCACTCACGCAGACGATAGAGAAGAACCCCTGCGAAAAAAGGGAAGGTCACACGGCCAAAGCCGTATAAAAGAGTGTCCAGTTGTGTTCCTCCTTCTATACCCCCAAGATGATATGCCTGAGCAAAGACAAGCCCTGCGCTTATCGCGACAAGCGTGACCAATATGCGATGGTTTAGTTTGGGAAGAATCATCACATAGACAATATTTACGACAAATTCAAAGAAAAGAGACCATGCCGGAACGTTAAAAGGAAAGATGCTCCGCCAGCCTTCTTCTTTTATCAGATTTGTTGGAAGTAGTATGAGGTTACTAACCAGAGCGAGAAAAACCTCTTTGGGCAAAGCTTCTTTATCAAGAAAAACGGTTTTGGTAACGTAAACGCAAAATCCTAAAAGTAGGCCCACAAATATAAGCGGGTACAATCGTATCAAACGGATTTTAAGAAACTTTCCAAAAGATAATCCCGAAATTAGACGATTTTCATACGCATGGGCAATCACAAATCCGGAAAGCAGAAAAAAGAAATCAACAGCAAGATGCGCATGCGAAATTATGTTTGCTTTGTCAAAAGGTGACAGGGCATGAAAGGCAACAACAAACAAGGCCGCTATACCCCGCAAACCGTCGAGGGCTATAAAGTGCGTGGTAGGTGTGCGGCGTTGAACCGGTTCAGGCGTATGAGACACTATTTTCCTCGGGGAGGTTAAGTCCAGGTTTGTTGTTGTGATTGAAAATAATTTTGTCATTTATTGCCTGGTTCCAAATTTTAAAATCTTCGGAAAAATAACGTTCGATAGCTTTTACAGGTAACTTATCATATTTCTGGGGGGCTGATTTGTTCTTATGTGGAACTTCCTCTGTAAAATGGTAGCGTTTGTGTAGAAGCTCAAGCCCTCTTTCCATATCTTCAACGGGAAATAATAGATCAACAATAACATTGTTATTTGCATCACATATATAATCTGTTTGTTTGCGAAAATGGCTCCAACGCATCATTTCTTGCTCTTCAATATGCTCAACATCATTGAACCAATGTACAAAATCTTCAAATGTTTTTAAGAATGAATATTTTTCTTCCATTAACTTTTTTTCAGCAGGCACTTTCGTGTATGAGCGATAATAAGTAAAAGCTGATGCAATGCGATCAAGAGGATTTCTTAGCGGCGCAAAGACCAGCCATTTCTGGTAATAATCAGGAAAAAGTGTCTTATAAAATTCGGCGGAATAATGCGGAAGCTCATACTTTGTTTCAGGAAATAAAAGTTGGAAGAGAGAGGAGGATGCGTTTTTAGGTATACGAACGAAGATAGTTTCTGCCTTAGAAAAATGGACAATCGGATTATCTTGAGCGTGTAATTTGAATTTAAGTTTAGTTTTTAGAATTTTTACATTTTGCGAATAGGGGATGCGCTTTAAATATTTATTGTTTACTTCAAGACCGGGAGGATAAAAAACTGACATCTTAAAAACTCAATTTAAAAACTCAATTTGAATAAGTTGTTGAGAAGTATTGTATTTTCCTAAAAATAAGGAATCTGCTTTTAAATCCCTCTCTTAATAATCTGGCGAACATTGCATTTTCCCTACAAAATATCAAACAAATCCATTGAATTGTCCGGCAGGGAATCTTCTCCTTGCTATTTTATTACTTACAATACATATTACCGCTCGATCCGAGATCGGAACAGTTACTCTATATGGCAGCTATGAATACTCTGACACACTTACAGCGGCTGGAAGCCGAAAGCATTCACATCATGCGTGAGGTTGTGGCTGAGTGCAGAAATCCTGTGATGCTTTATTCGATCGGGAAGGATTCGGCGGTTATGCTGCATCTGGCGCGCAAGGCGTTCCATCCGTCAAAGCTGCCGTTTCCGTTGGCTCATGTCGATACGACATGGAAATTCCGCGATATGATTACCTTTCGCGATAAAATGGCCCAGGAAGCTGGCGCCGAGCTTTTGGTCCATATTAACGAGGAAGGCGTCAAACAGGGGATTGGGCCATTTACGCATGGTTCGGCGCTGCATACGGAGATTATGAAGACGCAGGCACTTAAACAGATGCTTGATCACTATCAATTCGATGCGGCATTTGGTGGTGCACGTCGGGATGAGGAAAAATCCCGGGCCAAAGAGCGCATTTTTTCATTTCGTTCAAAAGCGCATCGCTGGGACCCTAAAAACCAGCGGCCTGAATTGTGGAACCTGTATAATTGCCGCAAGCATGACGGGGAATCGATCCGGGTCTTTCCGCTCTCCAACTGGACAGAGCTGGATGTCTGGCAATATATCTATCTGGAAAACATCCCGGTCGTACCACTTTATTTTGCCGCCGAGCGGCCCGTCGTCGAGCGTGACGGTACGTTGATCATGGTTGATGACGACCGGATGAAGCTGGAACCGGGCGAAAAGCCCGCCATGAAGAAAGTTCGTTTTCGTACACTTGGCTGTTGGCCCCTGACTGGCGCAATTGAAAGCAGCGCCGATACGCTGCCTGCGATTATTCGGGAAATGCTGCTGACCAAAACTTCTGAACGGCAGGGGCGGGTGATCGACAATGACAGCAATGCTTCTATGGAGCAGAAAAAACAGGAGGGCTATTTCTGATGCATAGCGATTCAGCCCTGATTGAAGAGGATGTGGAAGAGTATCTTCGAGCGCATGAACACAAGACGCTGCTCAGATTTATTACCTGCGGTTCGGTGGATGACGGGAAATCGACCCTGATCGGGCGGCTGCTCTACGATTCTAAAATGATATTCGAAGACCAGCTGGCGGCGCTGGAAAGCGATTCAAAAAAGGTTGGTACGCAAGGCGATTCTATTGATTTTGCGTTGCTTGTGGACGGGCTGGCGGCGGAGCGGGAGCAGGGGATCACGATTGACGTGGCCTACCGGTTTTTCTCAACTGAAAACCGTAAATTCATCGTTGCCGATACGCCAGGGCATGAACAATATACCCGCAACATGGCAACGGGTGCATCTACGGCAGATGTGGCCATTATCCTGATTGATGCGCGGAAGGGCGTTTTGACGCAGACGCGGCGTCATTCGTTTATTACCAGCCTGATGGGGATTAAACATGTTGCCATCGCGGTGAACAAGATGGATCTGATTGGTTATGACGAAGCAGCGTTCACGGCGATTGAAGAAGATTACCGCGCTTTTGCCAAGGGGCTGGATATAGAACATATTACCTGCATTCCGATGTCGGCCTTGGGCGGAGATAATGTTACGCAGCGCAGCGCTAAAATGGATTGGTATGATGGTCCGACCCTGATGACCTATCTGGAAACGGTTGAGGTTGAAAATTTGACGCAGGAACGGCCATTCCGTATGCCCATCCAATGGGTTAACCGTCCGAACCTTGATTTTCGTGGGTTTTCCGGGCAGATTGCCGCTGGGCGGATTGAGCCGGGTATGGAAATTAAGGTTATGCCGTCGGGTAAAACTTCCCGTGTCAGCAAGATCGTTACGTTCGATGGTGATCTGCCGGAGGCAGTGGCCGGGCAGTCCGTAACATTGACGCTTGAAGACGAGATCGACGTCTCGCGCGGCGATATGATTTGCGCTAGCGAACATCCGGCGGAAATTACCGATCAGTTTGAAGCGCATCTGATCTGGATGGGCGACGAAAAAATGCTGCCCGGCCGTCCTTATATCATGAAAACCGGGGCACATCAGGTGCCGGTGAGCGTGACGAAGCTTAAACACACGATCAATGTTAACACGATGGAGGAGCATGCTGCTCGCTCTTTGGTGCTTAATGAAATCGGCGTGTGCAACTTTTCTGCCGAACGGGATTTTCCTTTCGATATATTCCGGGATGTTCCGGCGACGGGTAGCTTTATCCTGATCGACCGGATCACCAATGCCACAGTTGGCGCAGGGACAATCAATTTTGCTTTGCGCCGGGCCTCTAACATTCACTGGCAAGCGCTTGATGTGAATAAGAGTACACGCGCGGCGTTGATGCACCAGACACCGCGCACGATCTGGATGACCGGTTTGTCGGGAGCCGGGAAATCGACGATTGCTAATCTGGTTGAAAAGAAACTCCATGCTCTGGGCAAACATACTTATACGCTTGATGGGGACAATGTGCGTCATGGTTTGAACCGTGATCTGGGTTTTACTGATGCCCAGCGCGTTGAGAATATTCGCCGCGTGGCCGAGGTTGCAAAGCTAATGACCGATGCAGGATTGATCGTGCTGGTGTCGTTTATCTCGCCTTTCCGTGCTGAACGCCGTATGGCGCGGCGTTTGTTTGAAGAGGGCGAGTTTATCGAGATTTTCGTTGATGCTTCTCTCGAAACGGTTGAAAGCCGCGATCCCAAAGGTCTTTACAAAAAAGCCCGCAAAGGGGAAATCGCCAATTTTACCGGGATCGACAGCCCTTACGAGCGTCCGGAATACGCGGATCTGACTATTGATTCAAACAAGATGTCTGCAGAAGAAGCGGCAGAAAAAATCGTGGCTTTGTTAATGGATACGTAGAGGTTGTAGTCACGTGTTATATATAGTCATTCAACTTAAGAATTATACAGGTCTGCAAATGAAGCTGTTTTTGAAAAAATCTCCTCAAAGTACCTGTATGTATGTTGTCGTCGATTTTTTCAAAAGCCAGTCATTTTCGACTCTGTATAATTCTTAATTCAAACGACTATAGCTGCGTCAAAAAGAAATATAGTCGTTCCGCTTAAAAATCGGACACCCCCACCCAGCTACGGGTTAGGCGCAAGCGCCTAACCCTTCTCATCCCTCCCCCTTGAGGGGGGAGGGTTTGGGTGAGGGTGTTTTTGGTTATAGTGTCCGATTCTTAATGGAAAGCACTATATACTTAATTTCAAAATCCTTTTTCTGTGATCCGGCGAGGGTCGCATTTTCCGCGCAGAATATCAAATAAAGCCATCAGGTTACCGCGCAGGCGCCCTGTGTAGTCCGCATCGCGGCGGATGGGGATCAGGGTTTTCACAATGTTCGCGGCAAAATTGCGTCCAGCCTGCATAAACCCGGCCCTGAACGGCACAGTGCTTTTATTGATCAAATAATGGAGGTTTGCGATTTGCGAATAGCCGAAACGCAGGCCGCTGGTGCGCCCGCCCGATACGCCCATATGAACGCCGACACAATCCGGGTAGCGGATTACGCGGCCCAACCGTAAACATTGGCCGGTAAAATCTCGATCTTCCTGCCAGCTATAAAGCGGAAGGTTTTCATCAAAACGCAAATCACGGACAGCCGTGCCAAGAAAGGCCATATTGCAGCCATAGGCACAGTCTGTCTCGCTTTCATGGCTTTGGTTGGCCCAGTGTTTAGGGGGAGGCTTTTGCCCGCTCAGGAAGGCGGCGGCTTCTTCTTCGCTATAGCCCCCACTCATTACGCCATCAGCCAAAACGCGACCCGTCAGGCCGACAATATCCCCTTTGGCGAAACGGGTTGCGGCGTTTTCCAGCCAATCGGGCGCGGGCCGGAAATCATCGTCGAAAAAAGCGCAGAAAAAGTTTTGAGGGTTGCCGTCAAAAGCGCCCCGGGTTTTTAATGCTTCAAGTCCTGCGTTGCGCTGACAGGTTAAACCAATCTTGGAAGAAATGAAAACTTTGCATGTTTCTGAAAAAGCGTAAGGGTGGTCGTTTAATCCGGCGATGTCGTTCTCATCGGCCCCGACCACAAGCGTCATCGCGGGGGCAAGCGTTTGGCGTCCCAGATAGTCCAAAAGGATATAAGTTTCCTTTGCGCGCCCCTTTGTGGCAATGATTACATAGGGATATATCATGGCTCTAGCCGTTTTATTTTATAACTTGAAAGTAAATATGTTAAATTCTGGTTGGACAGCAGCGACAAAGTAATATAGGAACGCTCGTTTAGGCAAGGTAACTTTTCCAATACGCCTAACATTATTTGTTTTTATGTATTCTTATTATAAGTTTAAGGTTGAATTATGACAGAAAATAATAACCGTCCTGTTCGGAATCTGATAAAGGATTGTTTGGGATTTGCCGTAAGCAATGTGAACAGCCAATGTGAATTCAGTAAGTCTGTTTTCATTATTGCGCATATGAGATGTGGTTCAACGGCGCTTAGTAATGTACTTATAAACCATCCTTCCATAAGCGGTTTTGGAGAAGCTCATATAGAGTATGGAAGTCGGTCAAAACTTGGGAATTTAGTTGTACGGCAAATAAAAGAAAAAAGCTGGAAATATAAAGCTGATTATTTATTTGATAAAATATTGCACTCATCTTATGACAAAAATGTTTGTGAAGACTTTTATAACTCCAAAGCGATTTTTTTGGCAAGAGAGCCTGAGGCTTCCATATTATCCATTCGTAATTTGTTTGAACGAATTAATTCCAAAGATTTTTGTACAGACCAACTTGCCGCTGAGTACTATATAGAACGTGTAAGCAATATTATAAAAACCTGGCATTGTTTTGGAGCCAGGAACAGGCTTGGACTAACGCATAGTGATTTGGTTTCAAATCCTGACGTGCAGCTTCATAAAATCAGTACCTTCATTGGACTTTCTCCCCCGCTGGAAAACAAATATGAAAGCCACAAGGCTTCCACAAAAGAAGGCGCAGGAGATCCTCTTTCTTCTGACAAGTTTAACAAGATTTTAGCCGATGGTGATGGAACATCGCTCTCAAAAACAAGAGACCTTGAAATCACGGAAGAAATGCATGAAAAAATACAGAGTGTCTATGGGAAGTTTACACGCATAATTCATGATAATCCTTTGTAGAGGTTTTCATTGGACAGCAGCGACAAAGTAATATAGGAACGCTCGTTTAGGCAAGGCAACTCCAATACGCCTAATATCATTTTTATGCCTTGTGTTTGGGGCGCCTGAGGTTATCGGATCATGTCTTTTAACTCAAAAGAAACACCTTTTTCTTACAAAATTGCGAAGGCCGGGTCTCTGACCATCGCAGGAAAGCTTGTGTGCCGCTGTCTGGACCTTATTACTCTGGCCATTCTTTCGCGGCTGCTCAGTCCGGCTGACTTTGGTCTGACTGCGCTCGCCATGACATCGGTTATTATTGCAGAAACTGTAACGTCTCTTCCTTTGGCTGCTGCTTTGTTACGCGTTTCAAAACCAACCAAGGCTATGTATGACACGGCTTTTACCCTTGCCTTTTTACGCGGTATTTTGTTGGCCCTCATTTTGAGCGCATTGGGATTTGTTATGATGTTTATCTATGACGAACCCCGGCTGGTGGCTTTGGTGATGGCCCTGTCTATCGCCCCCATTTTGCGCGGTCTTCTTAGTCCTCGCATGGTTGATTATATGCGGGAGATGAATTTTATACCGGAAGCCGGCATTGAAATTGCGGGGAAAACCGCTGCGCTTGCCGCTTCGTGTGCGCTGGCTTTTTCCACTCATTCTTACTGGGCGATTGCCGTTTCAACTATTACAACGCCTTTTGTCATGAATTTGCTTTCTTATCGGGTCGCCCCTTACAGGCCCCGTTTTTGCCTATCGGAATGGGTGTTGTTTAAAAATTATGTGGGGTGGAATTCGTTGACACAGCTTATCGGTGCATTGAAATGGCAAATGGATAAGCTCCTGCTTGGATATTTTGTGCCCAAGGCAACGCTTGGTCAGTATACGATGGCGTCTGATCTTAACAATATTCCGCTTCAGTCTATTGTTGTGCCTTTGAAACGTCCGGTGCTTGCATCTTACTCAGCACGTGGTGTAAGGCTGCCGGAAGAGTTGGCGAAGACCTATCTTAAAACATCAAATGCCATGCTGGCTTTTGCCGGGCCGGTTTTTGTCGGGCTTGCGCTTCTGGCTGTGCCCGCTGTATATCTGGTTTTAGGCCCAAAATGGGCAGAGGCAGGAAGCCTTTTGCAATGGATTGCGCTTGCAGCATTGCTAACTCTGCCCGTTATTAACCTCGATCAGCTGGCCTTAACGCTTGATGAAGCGCGTATGTTGACATGGCGCACGGTTTTAGAATTTTGCGTTGTTGTACCGTTGTTGTTTTTTGGGTGCGTTACTTATGGTGTGATGGGGGTTGTCGGTACTCGCATTATCGGTGGGTTGTTTACGGTACTTGTTAGTATGGAGGCGGTGCGTAAGCTGATTGGGTGTTCTTTTGTCTGTCAAATTATGGTGCTCCGGCGCACAGTTTTAGCCTTGCTCGTTATGGGAGGAAGCTTGTGGCTGTTACGGCCTCTGGTTGTTATGGATGGTTCTGTGATTGTTTTGGCCCTTAGCCTTGCCGGTGTGGGGTTGGTGGGCTTATTATTTTACATAGGAGCTCTTGCTATTTTTTGGCGACTGGCTGGTTATCCTGCCGGTATTGAAGCTGTCGTGTGGGGAAAGGGAGAAATTATATTTTCACAAATAAAAAGGCGGTTGGTTTCCTGATGTTTTTCAGGATTTAATTTCGTCTAAAATCTCCCGGTAAAGTGTAACGCTGGCTTTGGCGTCGTCGATGGTTTGCGCTTTGCGACCATAGGCATCGACGTAGCGAATAATGTCTTCTTCGCGGCAGATGCCTGTTTGTTTTTCGTAGACCTTGCAAGGATAGCCTGTCAGGTTCGCCATGCAGTGTACGCTTCGAAGTGGGATATTGAGCGTATCGCCTGCGTTCAGGGTCAAACGCTGCCTGTTTAGCACGACCGTCAGCGTACCTTCTTCTACACGCCATAGTTCTGTACGAAGCTCATGGGATTGTAAAGAAAGGATTTTTCCCGGCATAAGCGTGATTGTCTTCTCGCAATATTCGCTGCCGTCTTTGAGGGGGCCAACACCGGTTACAACGTAGCTGCCCCATGGGCGGGTGTCGCTGTCGCCAATCTTATAGGCTTCAAGATCGCATGCATATCTTTGCACTCTGTTTATGGCGGTATTGAGTGTCATGACTATTTTATCATTTTTGCCTTTATTCAGGCTTGAATGCCATTGTATTTTTTCATTATCTCCTGTTAAAAGTTATGTCATCTAAAATCAAGTTTTTTCTTTACGGTGGGTAGACTTGCTTATTTTACAGGCTTCTAACTCTTTGAAAATTCCTTATCTTCCGGCATCGTCATGCCCCCGGATAGATGGCTACGCCATTTGGCGAAGGCAGGTTTGTTTGCAGGGCTATCAAAATAAAACGTCCCATCGGGATTTTCTTCTACTTTAGACCATGTAGTTGTGCCGCACTTCTCCGGCTCATCCTCACCTGTTAAAGCGTTCTTGCCTATAACACGCTTTCCACTAGGACTTTTCGCATCATCCACTACTGTATAGCCTTGCCCTGCCCACCATGCAGCGGCAACCTCATTTACAGCATCTAATGCCGTTTGCGCCGCGTGTGTATTATTAAATTCCAATATTTTCATCTTATAAATCCGTCCATGTTAGTGCCCATTTATTTTCAAGGTAATTACCAACCTGATTTAAGTCCGCATCTGAAAGTGCGCTATCAAACGCTATAATCTCCCGAATGGCGCCATTCAGTTTATCTCCGAGAGCAACTCTTCCAATAGAATTGGTGTTAGAGGCGTCTGTGTTTATAGTGTTCGCACCTGTAACCGCTTCACTGGTCCCGTTTAAGTAGTAAGTACAATCGCCCAGAGTCGTACCATCCAGTTTCAGGGCGATAATTGCATATGTATCTACTGACATAGAAAGAGATGTTGTTGCACCACTACCTGTAATTTCAAGGCGAAGAGCACCAAGATTTGTCATGATCGGGAATTTATTCCCTGTTGTATTTGGTCCAAGGCTGAAAAAGCCTTCGTCGCTTGAAACAGTATCAACCTCTCCAACCACAAAAATTGTTCTGTTTTGGCTTCCATTAAAGTAAGCGGATAAATCAGGTAAATTCAGCCAATGAGTGCCTGTGAAAACGAGCTCGTCGGTGTTAAATGTCGGCTGGTTGCTCCCTGTTCCTTGCGTGGCGTGAAGAGCGTTCCCGCTTTTGTCATCCCATTGACTGACAGCCCCGGCGCTTTGCGTGATGGTGCTTGCGTCAGAAGCGTCAAACCATAGAACGGGCGATAGGTCTAAGGGAGAAAAGGCGGCTGAGGGGGGGGATAACGACACGCTGCTGGAAATGCCCGCTTTCCCAATTTTTCCTATTGGTAGAGGTGGTTGTGAAGGCATGACGCTCTCCTTAATTCTGGCATTAATGTTTTTCGGAAATGAAAAGTTGACAGTCCGAACTGGCACGGATGGCGGCGACATGAGAAAGATGTCCGGTTTTATCGTCGCCGATCGAAACGTCGTAGTAGACGCCTTCCGGGAAGTAATGATCATTCGTTGTGGCTGTCACGGATGCGCTGCCGAACTTCAGATAAACAGGTCCGGTTGCGTACAGGCTGACGATCTTTGTTTCCGCGTCAAAAGCATTTGTGTTTCTCGCCGAGCTGGCCGTTACATTGATTGTGTGCGCGGCGCCATCTTTCAGGCGCAATGCAGGCAAGGGAATATTGTCGGCGTCTTTGGGCAGTATTGTAGGCATATTGTCATTCTCCTTTATCTGGTCTTAACAGACAAAAAATCCGCCTGCCCTTACAAGGGAGGCGGACGCAATTGTCCTCAAAATGTGCTGTTAATATGTTCTCTTTTTGTTCTTTAGTCAAGCATTTTTTAAGAATATTTTCCTTTTTTAATCCTTAAAGCTTGGAAACAAGGTTAATCTACTTCTTTCAGAAGCGTTTGCGCCTTATCAAATCCGGGATATTGTGGGCCGGAAACAGCGCGGTTGAGATATGTTCGAGCGTCTTCTTTCTGTCCGGTTTTAAACAGCATCGCGCCGTAATGATAGTCGATTTGTGGATTTGGTGCCTTCAAAAGAGAGATGGCCTTTGAGAGGATGGATTGCGCCTGCGGGATGTGCCCTTGCTGGAAATATACCCATCCTAATGTATCGAGGTAATAAGGGTTTTCGGAGTTGATAAACCGTTCTGCGACTAACCGTGCGCGTTCGAGAGCTGCCTCATCGTTATATTTGAAGTCTGCGATAGTCTGGGCAAGGTTGTTTGCGGCATTGTCCGACTGTTGATTGCGTTTCAGAATGGCTTCAAAAAGCGCAATTGCTTCGTCGATGCGTTCATTTTTTATCAAGAGACCGGCATGCATTATGGGGGCTTCGGTTTCGGATGGCACAGCGCTTTGCGCTTTTTTTAAAATATCGATCGCTTCTTCTGGTGTGCCTTGTTGTACAAGAATTTTAGCAAGCGCAATATAGGGTTCCTGATTGCGGGGATTTTGATCGATGGCAGTTTTGAAGGCGGTTTTAGCGGCTTCGGAATCTCCAAGCGCGCTCTCGATTGCTCCCAGAATTGTTAGTAATGCCGGATTTGGGGGTTTGATGGTAATAAGAAAATCCCTAAACGCTTTCAGTTGTTCAGGTGTTTGTGCTGTTTTTAGTAATGCGGAAAGCGCATGGGCAGCTAACGGCGCGGAGGGATCGGCTTTAATCACATCTTTATAAAGCGCGACGGCTTTCTGAGTCTGTCCGGTTTTTTCACTGATCTGTCCTTTTAGAAAAACGGCTGTATTCTGCTGACCTTCCAGTTCATTCAGTTTAGATGCGGCGTTGTGTGCTTGCGTCCATTGTCCGTTTTCAATTGCTAGCCGGGCAAGTGTTTCCCATCCTATGGGATATTCCGGGTCAGCCTTTATCACGGTGGAAAGAAGTTCCATTGACTTATTGCTGTTGTTTGTCAGAGCATAAAACTGAGCCAGTCTGACCTGGCTTCCCTTGTCGCCGGGGTGTTTTTGTGTGGCCAGGAGGAGTGTGTCGATCGCCAGGTCATTGCGCTTTTGGATACTAAAAATTTCGGCCAGAATTCTGGATGCTTTTATTGCGCCCGGCTCATCGCGTAAAATTACCCTGAGGTCAACAGCTGCTTTTTGATAATCTTCTTGAAAAAAAGCCAGATTGGTACGCAATAAAAGCGCTTCGCGATTGTTGACGTCTTTATTTAGGACCGTGTCTATCAGTTTTTCCGTCAATTCAATATCGTCTTTACTCAATCCTATTTCCGCAAGCGTTGTAGCAGCATTCAAACCGATCTGATCATCGGGGCTATCCTTGATGATGCTTTTAAGGGTGGCGATAGCACGTTTGTCCTGCTCATTGCGGATGTAAAGTTCTGCCAGCCAAAGATAAAACAGCTTCTGATTGGGCTCAGCCTCAATAAAGGTGTAAATTTTTTGCTCGGCGGCATCCATGCCTTTTTCATTTTCAAGAAATATGGCCAGTTTGTATTTGGCTTCCGGGTTTTGGGGAAAAGCCTGAACGGTTTCCTCGTAGATTTTTCTGGCATTGTCTGTTTGGCCTGCTTCTTCGAAAATTCGTGCCAGATCGAACCGGAAACGGATTTGCTCAGGGTAAAGCGAAAAAAGTTCACGATAGGTGCGCGCAACGGCGGCTATGTCGTTTTGTTCACTATAGATAATTGCTTTCAGGAGATAGAATGATTTTTCCTTCGGATGCAGGGCAATGGCCTTTTCGAGAACCTCAAGCGCCTTGTCAGGTTGCTTTTTTGCAACATAGATACCTGTTAGAACTGAATAGGCGATCATATTTGAAGGGTTTTTTTGCAGGACAAATTCAACTTCTTTGTGCGCCTGCGGGAAATTCTTTTCTTCTAAAAATACAGATCCCATGAGGGCGTGGGCTCCAACATGATCCGGCTCCAGTTTCAGAAGTTTGTCGATTCTTGATTGGGCTTCTTCCGATTGCTGTGCAGTTAGATAAAGCTCTGCCAGTTTTAGTAATACAGGTTTAAAATCCGGATTTTGCTGTTCTGTAACCCAAAAAGCCGACAGCGCCTTTTGCAGGTTTCCTTCCGCTTCTTCAACAAGTCCAAGGCTGTAGATTGCGCGTGGGTCCGTCGGCAGGATTTTTGCTGCATTCTTGTACTCCAACCGCGCTTTTATATAATCTTGTTTCTCGTAATAGGAATCGCCGCGTCCGAGATGCTTTTCGTACTTCTTCGCCGGATTGTCGCAGGACATAAGAAATGTTCCCAGCACAAGCAATAAGATAATATGGACATATTTATAAGGCTTCATAAAAAATTCCTGAGTCGCACAGGGCTTGTAAAACAGCTTTCATATAGCAGTCTACCATGATTTTCCAGAAGTTTTATTTGTTTCAAAATACCATGGTGTATTCCATATAAAAATCTGTTGTGATATTGTGAACTGCGTGCTAGCTGTTGGTTTGGTGCTTTTTTGAGTTTTCGAGGAAGAGTTTATGAAGCCTTGGCGTTTGTTGTTGGTCGCTGTCGTTGGTTTGTGCTTTGGCCTTAGTGCTGGAAAGGCATCGGCGGCCTATAGTGAGGATCTGGGCACAGTGGTTTCAGGCGCTGTGGGGGGCTTTACTTTCTCTGGTGGCGGGATTACGGGGCTGTGGGTTGATGGTGAGATTTTCGGAAATCTTCCGCCTCTAACCATGATTGAATTTACCTATAATTCTACCGGGCCTTTCCTGTTTCAAACGTTGACGAGTTCCAGTCAATATAATGGCGGCCTGGAATATTCATTTGAAAATGCTCCTTCCGGGGCTGCGGGTTCCTCCGCAGGTTCTCTTGTGATTACAAGTGCCCAGATTATTTCTTCTCAGGATGCGACGGGGATCATCAAAAACCTTTCCTCTGAAATTGCAGATTTTCAGAGTGTATTTGCCGGATTTTTTTCAGGTTTGGGTGAGCAGATCAATATTGAGTATAGTGTTTCCGCGGTTCCTGTGCCGGCCGCTTTGCCGTTGTTTGTGATGGGGCTTGGCGGTCTGGTCTTTGGTGCCCGGAGAAAGAAGAAAGCGCAAGCAGATAGTCTGGTTGTTGCCTGATCTGGAAATTTTTGTTTCTTAGAAAAAAGACGCCTCAGAGGCGTTTTTTTGCATTGAGGTTCATCGCTATATTTGATTGCTATTTATGCGCATAATCGTTTACATGGCACTTGGTTATTATCCTGTTTCAAATCAGCGAGTAACGTATGAATATTATGATCAAAATTGTCTGTCTGGGATCGCTTTTCCTGATATTTTTATCTCCTCATCCTGTTAGTGCTCTGGATGATGACTTTGTTATTCTTCCTGGTGATGTCCTTCATATCAATGTCTGGAAAGAAGATGGCATGGATCAAGATGTCCTTGTTCTGCCTGATGGAACCATCACCTTTCCCTTGATCGGAACCTTGAAGGCCCGTGACATGAGCCCGGCTAAACTGCAAGCTGCCATTCGCGCTAAACTGGACCCCTTTATTCCTGATGCGGCTGTGACTGTCAGTGTTCAGGCACCGACGGGGCACAAGGTCAGTCTTGTCGGGCAGCTTCGAGAACCCGGTGAAGTCGTTTTGACCGCCCGCATGAGTGTGATGCAGGCGATCAGTCAGGTTGGCGGTTTAACGCCGTATGCAGACGAGGATGATATTATTGTTATTCGTGAAAATGCCGATGGTGAAAAGGAGAAAATATCCGTTCCCTATAATGCGATTACCAAAGGCCGAGACCTTGAAAAGGATATTCCTCTTCTTCCTGGTGATGTTGTTGTTGTTCCTGCTTCGGGTCTTTTTTGATCGCATGCAAATTTTTTCGGCAGTTTCTATGACCCGGTGCGCTTTGGCCAGTTTTTTAATGGGCGGGCTTGTTTTGCTCTATGGCCTTACTCCCGCCTTTGCAAAAGATAATGTCAAGATCGGCATCAGTGAAACACCCTTGTGGGATTCCAATCCACTTATGCTTACAGGCGGAGAATCTGATATTTGGGGGTCTGAAACCAGAGCCTTTGTAGATTTTGGGCGCACGACCCCAGATGCAACTTTAAATGCCATGTTGGCTGCTGAACATAATCATTTTAACAACGCATCTTTTAACTCCAATGATTTTTTCTTTAGGACGGATCTGAAGAAAAATACCGCGCTTTGGGCGTGGTCGATCAATGGTCGTTTTGATTATGATACGACACGGACCGGTGAAATTACAACGTTTGGTCGTAATGCGCGCGTGGGAAGACGTTTGAGCTTGCAGGCCGCCCCGCGTGTAGCCTATAGTCTTTCGCCGCGCGTACAATTGGCGCTGGATGGGTCATGGCAGGAAAATCATTACGATAATAATGTTTCTTTAACTGATTACCGGACGGTGTCGTTCTCCCCGTCGGTTGTTTATAGTCTTACCCCGCTGCAAAAAGCGTTTTTCTTGTTTCGAACGCAGCACTATAGTTCTCTCGATGGCGATCAGGAGGTTGATAGTCTGGGACCGTCTCTTGGCTGGCAATATCGTTTTAAACCGGAATGGTCACTTGAGCTTTTTGCCGGTTTTCTTGCTTCGAAGCATGATGGTTATGTGACGGTGGGCAATGATTGGGAATATAATCCAACTTATTCTGCAATGCTTGAATATCTGGGGCAAAGAAATCATACGTTCTTTTCTGTAGCGCGGGCAAGGCAAGCTTATGCGAATGGTACTGAATCCGAACTGATCAGCGCTACGGCAGAAAACAAGTTTACAATTAATCCTCAATGGACTTTGAATATGAAGGCGCTATACCAAGATGCCAAACGTTCTACGGTTTCAACGGGAAATCTTGATACAGGCTATGAAGAATCTGTTGGTTTTGTTTATAAAGTGGGTGAGCGCTGGGATTTTTCGCTTTCACAAAAATTTCGGCGGGAGGAATTGGCAAACGGGCTTGGTGTAGCTGAGCGGAATATTGTCAGAGCCGGTTTAACATACCGCTTAGGCGCGGTGCCATATTTACAATGACAGTTCTTGTGTAATACAAGGGACATTTAGACGCGGGATTAGTATGAGCGCATTTTATCCTCTTGAATATTTATCGGTGTTGAAACGGCGGAAGCTTTTGTTTTTTACTGTTTTTGGATTGATACTGTTCGTATCGTTTCTTTTTGCTGCGCAATGGTCGAAATACCGGGCTTTTGCTACGGTTGAAGTTGTGCCTCCTGAAATTGCTATAGATGCCGTTGAATCGCCACAGAATAGAATTCTGACTGCAGAGGCAATGGCCGATTTGCAAATCAGCCGTCTTAAACAAAGAGTGCTCTCAACCAGTTCTCTGGCGGATATTATCGCTAAACTTAATCTTTATCCGAAGGCTCGTGCTCATACGCCTATTGCCTATATTGCTAAAAATATGCGAAGAAAAATTGACATTCATCTTATGAGCACCGTACTTGCCAATCCTGCATCGGCTCAGAAAGTCTCGGCATTCCAGCTTTCAGCAATTGCTTTTACTCTGAGCTTTGAGTATTCCGATCCTCTTTTAGCACAAAAGACTGTTAATGAGCTCGTTTCGCGTTTTCTTGATGAAGATCTGAAAGACCGCCGTGAGACGGCGCAAAAAACTTCGGAGTTTCTTGAAGGTCAGATTGAGATATTGTCCGCATCGCTTGAAGAACAAGAGCAAAAAATTGCAGAGTTTCAGGCTGCGCATGGCGTGACGCGTCCTGATGCTCTTGGTTTTAATCAACAGGCCTCTATTACGGCATCTTCCCGGCTTTTGGCGATTGAAAGTGATCTTATTTCCAATCTTGGTCTTATCGGTGCTCTTCGTGCCCAGCTTGTACAAACCGATCCCTATTCGCGCGTTGTTGATGAAGGCGGCGAAGTCCTAAGTACTCCCGCTATTCAGTTGCGAGCTTTGAAATCGCAATATGCAACGTTGAGTGCGAAATACGGCCCCGCGCACCCGGATGTCCTGAAGGTTTCGCGGCAGATTAACGCCTTGAAAGACGAGATACTGCCGGTGAATCTAAGCGCCCGGCTCAAGGCTAAAATTACGGATACGAAAGCAAAACTTTCCAGTGCGGAAAAAACATATGGGAGCGCGCATCCTGATTATATTTCCCTGCAAAACCGGCTTGAAAATCTCGAAGATCAACTTGAAAATGTTCAAAATGATGCCGTCAGCCTGATTAAGGATGATGCCGATAATCCTGCTTATTTGCAGATTGTCGCGCAGATTAACGCCGCGGAAAAACAAAGAGAAGCCCTGGAAGCACAGCGTGATGCGGTTAAAAGCCAACAGGAAGAATTTCGAAAGGCTGTTGCCGATAATCCTGTTGCAGAACAAAAGATGGCGGCTCTGGCCAGAGATTACGACAATATGATGTTTTTGTACCGCGATCTTAAAGCCAGAAAGCTTGCGGCAGATATGAGTAAGACCATTGAAGAGGGGCATGTAGGTCGGCGTCTTGCCGTTATTGATCCCCCGGAGTTGCCTCTTGGGACCAGTCCTTCTAAAAAGCTGATTTTGGCAGGTGGGTTTGTTTTCGCTCTTATGGCGGGGCTGGGCAGTGTCATCGGCCTTCAAATTCTATCTCAAACTGTGATCGGGCCACACCATCTGGAATCCCTGATCGGTAGCTCACCGCTTATTACCGTTCCGCACCTTTTTTCCCTAGAGGAAAAGATAAAAATCCGGCGACTTGTCCTTAAATTTTTTATTGCGGCCCCCTTTGTAGCGGCGGTTCTTTTAATCGTATCTTTCTTATTATGATCGTTATGCCTTTTAAAGTTGTTCAGGTCGTTATAGAACGGAAAGCCGGGTTGTAATTATAACCAATTGATTTTCAAATGTGAGAACCGCTATGTCTTTTGCTCTTAAAAAAATGCAAGAAAAAATTGAAAAAATCGAAGAAAGCCCGAACCTGACCGTCAAAAAAGCGCTGGCGCTTCTTCGGCTTGATACCGCTTCGCTTAAAGATGAGAAAGCGGGGCTATCTGCATTTGAAACCGTGCTGGATTACAACCGCATCGTTTCTCATAGGACTCGTAGTAAGGATGCTGATATTTTTCGTTTTTTACGAACGCAAATTCTTCAGAGCATGAATGAGCATGGTTTTAAAACCGTTGCCATTAGTTCTCCGCGCTATGGTGACGGGAAGACAACTATTGCGGCTAATCTTGCTGTGAGTATCGCTCAAGATTTAAAACAAACGGTTTTGCTGGTTGATCTTGATCTGCGCAAGCCGTCTTTGGCGGAGTATCTGGAACTTTCTCCTAAGGCCGGGTTGACAGACTATCTTGCTGGAAAAGCCGACGTCAAAGATTGCCTGATCCGTATGCCGTTTGAGCGTATTAATGTGTTTCCAGCCGGGCGGCCTGTCGATCGGTCGTCAGAAACGCTTGGCTCACCGCAAATGCAGAAACTGGCGGCGGAACTCAAGGAACGTTATGATGACCGTTTGATTATCTACGATATGCCTCCTTTGCTCGAACAGGATGATCCGCTGGTTTTTTTGCCTCACGTCGATGCGTTTCTTCTGGTTATACGTGAAGGCGTGACAACCGTTGATGAAATTAAACGCAGCCTTGATATTCTAAAATCCGCTAAAGTTATAGGGGTTGTACTGAACGCTGTGTAGGCTTCATTTATCTGGCCGGTTACGATCTGTAGTGGCGGCGTGTGTTTTCTAGGCAACTTGAAAAACAGCTTCCATCGACGGTGTCTGTTCTTGTTCTACTACGTACCGTATCTTATCTGGACGAGGTTTCGGTATATAATCTGGATCTGGATTATATATAGCTTGCCAACTCCTGATGAAGGTTTTCTCATCCGGGGCGGTGCGGCGTTTAAAGTCCGTTTTTAAAACGCTATTGGTTTCGTCCATCAGCGTTAAAGCTGTATTTTCGTTAGGGAGTTCTGCGGGACCCCATTCCGGTTTGTTGTTTATAAACAAATCGAGGGTCCCCATATGCTGTTTTGTTTCCTGGTCTGTTAATGAGATAACCATCTTTACCAAGTTACTGCCTTCGCTGAGCGGTGCGGTAGATTCGAGTTGAAAAATGGCATTGTCGGCGTTCAGGGATGTTTTGAATTTGTTGATTTCCAAGAGACGTTCGGAGATGTTGAGCGGGTGGTCAGGAGCCTCGCGTTCTGCTAACAATGCCCGCCATTGCTTCGGGTTTGTGTCTTCTTCAAAAACGCCTGCTTGATCGGCGCAGACTTCATAACCCATTTGTGCATAGTGGGCGTTTCCTACCAAAGCGGCCAAGGCGTAGTCACGAACACAAATATCAGCGATGGCCCGCTCTTTATCTTCCGGGGCATAATGTTCCAGCATTTTAGCAATGTTCTGGGCCACTGTGCCTTGTGTGTCGTGGTTATCCGGTGAACCTGCGCCACCGTAACGGGAAATTCCTGCCATTAATTTGCCTTCATCGATAAGCCATCCATCAAGGGGGCCGGCCCAGTATGTGGATAGCATGGCGTGATCGATGGCCGGTCTTTCCACTCCATCAACAATGATTTTGGCTTCTGCGAGTTTCGGTATAAGCTCCTTGGCTCCAATATCGTCTACGCCGGCCAGTGTTTCTGCGATGGTCATGATTTCAGGCTGGCGGTCGTGGGCATACTGGATGAGTTCGGATAGCCATGGTGTCGGGATTTTGTAGGCAATATCAAAACGCAGTCCCGTAAAGCCCAGATCAATATCGTTATCAATAACCTGTTTCCAGTATCCTGGTTTGGTTTCACCCGTTGTATCATTTGTATAGCCTTTTACAAAAAAATCATAAGAGGCTGGTGAGGCGTAGTTTATTTGCACTGTGTCATATTCAGGCATGCCATGATAATTCAAAGCTTCAAAATTGTGGTTGCGGCAAAATTTGAATCGGAAGCGTTTCAGTTCCTCTCCTTCTTTGCCGAATGACAGGCCGATGATTTTTTTTGTTTTGTAATCTTCAATTGGAAAGTTTTCCTGCTCCTGTTCCTGGCCGTTTTCATCAATGACAAGGTAGTTCACTGTGTGCAGGTCTTCTTGTTGCATGCAGTAAGATAAAATATTTTGTATTTCCTGATCTTCTTCTACGACGATGGGGTTGTCGCGGGCGACATGGTTAAAAACCTTGTCTGAAATAGAGCGCATGCCCTGTTCCGCCATTTTTTGATTAAAATGCTTAATGTGGATACGGTCCAGAAATGAGCGAATGTATGATGGGGCTGCCGGATTGGGGTGGGCACTTAGCTCAGCACTAAAGCGAAAATGATTTCTGATTGCGTAAAGACTTCGGCTGTGTGTTTGCTGGTGGTCATCCCTGAATGAGATTCTTGTGGGTGCGGTTAGAGGGTTGAACCAGATTGCGTTGTAACCAAGTCTTTGGGCCCTTTTAATGAGTGGGGAGATGCCGTCAGCGCGATTAGCTCCTGACCATTCTCTAATAGGGCCTATTTTTCTGGGGTTTACGTTGTAGATAATCGGATTTGTGTTACGCAATTTTTGTTCCCTGCATTACATATTTTGTAATTATCTTACTTTTTATATTTGTTTATTGGAATATTCTAGTGTTTTGTTGGGTTTCCCACGACTTTTTATTGTGCGTGGCAATATGTGTGCTGATTTTTTTGTTGTTCTTATAGGTTTTGCGTTTTTAGAAGGTTGTTTTTTTGCAGGCATTAATCGTGTATGGATGGGATATGAAGCTGCAGATTGTTTGGTATACGCTGGGTGTTCTCGTTGCTGTTGTTGGTCTGGCCGAAATGGTTCCGGCTATTGTTGATTGGCGTTTGGGGCACGAGAACGCCAGGGATTTTTTTCTTAATGGTATCTTGTGTTTGTTTTTTGGTGGAAGCCTTATTCTTTCACACCGTGTCCGTGACCGGCAGGTGAATGCCCGTCAGATGTTTTTGATGGCTTTGAGCGGTTGGTTGGTCGTGTCCGTGTTTTGCGCGATGCCGCTTTATATGTCGGATTTAGGTTTAAGTTTTGTTGAGGCTCTGTTTGAGGCTGTTTCCGGGGTGACGACTACTGGTGCTACGGTTTTGAGTAATCTGGATGAGGTTTCGCGTGGGGTTTTGTTGTGGCGTTCGATGATGCAATGGGCCGGGGGGCTTGGTATTATTGCCTTTGCCGTCGTATTGCTTCCTTATCTTAAAGTTGGCGGTATGCAGTTGTTTCGTAGTGAGTCCTCAGGGCATTCCGATAAGGTGGTGGCGCGTAGCACGCAGTTCCTTGAAGGGTTGCTTAAAGTTTACATTGCCATGACGTTGGTTTGTGCCGGAGTATATTATTTGTTAGGGATGAGCGGTTTTGATGCTTTTAACCATGCAATGACAACACTCTCAACGGGCGGGTTTTCGACGCATGACGCTTCTTTTGGTTATTTTGAAGATCCGGCACTGCAATATGCGGCTGTATTTTTTATGATACTTGGAGCGCTTCCTTTCGTATTGTATTTGCGTCTTATTTATCAGCGCCGTGTTTTGTTTTTTCGTGATGAACAGGTGCGTATGTTGATGTTGTGCCTATGTTTGGCGGTTTTTTTTCTTACTCTTTGGTTGTGGGCCGTTACGTCTTATACGTTGGAGGTCAGTTTCCGCATGATTGTTTTCAGTGTTTCTTCGATTATGAGTACAACCGGATATACAGTTGCTGATTATACGCTTTGGGGCGGTTTTACGACTCTGGCATTCTTATTGATGATGTATGTGGGTGGATGTGCGGGATCTACGGCTGGCGGGATGAAGGTTATGCGCATGGTGATTTCAGCCAAGGTGGTGGCGCGTCAGTTCAGGACCTTGCTTTACCCTAATGGCGTGTTTGTTTTGAATTATCAGGGGCGCCGATTGGATAGTTATACTGTTTTGACGGTGCTCGGTTTTTTAAGTTTGTATGTGGGGGCAAATGTTTTAATGACTGTTGCTTTGGCGTTAACGGGGCTTGATTTTGAAACATCGATGAGTGCGGCGGCGGCGGCTTTGGCTAATGTTGGGCCTGGAATTGGTGAGCAGATCGGTCCAGCAGGCAATTATGCGGATTTGTCTGATATGGCGAAATGGATATTATGTGCGGGCATGATTGCCGGTCGGCTTGAGATTTTGACTATTCTTGTGTTGTTTTCACCGTCTTATTGGCGCGCTTAGCATAAAAATACTGCGTTGTGGTTAGGGTCTTTGGAGAGGGGGCTTGGGTCTTTTTTCAGAGCGGGGGGCTATTGCGCTGTTTTGTTTGTTTCTTGGATCTTTTTGAAAAGATCCTTTTGCGCGGCTTTTGTCGCCATTATTTTAGCACGGAGCAGGGCTTCTTGTTCTTGAAGGCTAATATCATCGAACGTGATGCGTTGGTTTTCTATATCGGCATGAAGAATTTGTGCATGGCTTTTGTAAAATTCAATCAGCTTGAGTTGTGCGGATAAAACCTCTTGGTCTGATTCGAAAAAAGCCATGAATTTTTCAGCGTTTTCATTGCGGATTTTGTTCCAGGTTTGGCGTACATGGTCCTGGGAGTCCGGGGTCAGTTTTTCAATGAGTGGTTTGAGGTCGGCGTTTGCTTTTTCAAACTGTTTGAGAATGTCTTCCATTTGTAGCTGCAAAGACATTACGGTTCCTTCCGCCAGGCGGGCATTTTCTATGATATATTCAGGAGTGCTTTGATTGCCTGGTTTTAGCAATTCGTCCATGACTGTACGGGCTTGCTTGTATTCGTAGACTTGTGTGTTGATGTCTTGCAGGAAATTATTGAGGAAGTCTTCAAAGTTTTGCATCAGGGCTGTTTGTTCTTGCTTTTTGCGCTGGGTTTCTTCGGCAATGCGGGCTTGTTCTTCGGCCTCAGCTTTAGCAATTTCAGCCTGTTTTTGCTGGTTGTTTTGATACAGGATATATCCGCCGCCGCTGAGCACGATTACCAAGGCTAAAACCAAAAGAATATTCCAGGATTTAATGCTCACAAATTTGCTCCTTTTAAAGCTTCGTGCAATTTCTCAGCTGTAATGTGCAGCGCTTCATGCCAGTCTATATGGGCATCATCATTGGCACCATCTGAAACATATTTCAAGCAGGCAAAGGGAATATTTTCACGTTTGCAAATTAAGGCCAGGGCATATGCTTCCATATCCACGACATCAAAAGCTGCAGCGGCCTGGCTGGCATCAAAATTATCACCTGTGCCACATATGCCGCCGGGCAGGTGTTCAAAACGCAGGCCATGTTCGATGATTATGGGATCGTCGGAAAACGGCGTTTGGTAGAGTTCAATGCCAAGGGCTGTGACATCCATATCACGCTGTATAAATTGGGTGGGATTAACGATTGTACCGCCCGCATGTTTGCGGCTGCCTGCGGTGCCAAGATTGACCACTAATTCCGGGCGATTTTGTGCGATCTGACGCATCAAATTGTGAGAGGCGTTTATTTTGCCAATTTGGCAATGCAGGACATCGTAGTCCACAAAGACATCCTGACTTTCTTCTTTCATCGCAAAAACAAGTAAGGGCTTCATGATGTTTGATGATTAGCACGAAGTGAGGGGATCTTAAAGAGGCAAAAGCTTATCAATAACGTTAACACCGAAATTGCCGGGCAGAGGTTTTCGATATTTACAGCTCCTGACCTTAAAGCTGATTTCTAAACCATGTTATCTGGCGTTTGGCGTAGCGGCGGGTGATGCCCTGGGCCTTTTCGATGGCTTCGTCTTTGCTTATCTCGCCGTTTAGATAGGCGCGGAGTTCTTTGAATCCTAGGGCTTTGCATAGGGGCACGCCGTCTTTGACTTCGCCGGATCGCAGTCGGGCGTCGAATTTTTTGACTTCTTCCAGTGCGCCATTTTTAACCATCCATTTGAAGCGTTCGTTGCAGCGGCGGTAAAGTTCTTCGCGCTCGGGGAGGATTTTGTGGATTTCGAAGCGCCAGTGGGCGGGGGGGACGAGGCGATCTTCTTTTTGCCACTTGGCCAGTGATTTTCCTGTGGCTTCTAATACTTCCATCGCGCGGATGATGCGGGCTTTGTGATTGACATGAAAGCGTGCGGCTATTTCAGGATCGCGGGTTTTCAGCTCGGCGTAGAATTTTTCCGCGCCGAAGTTTTCGTACTTGGCGACAACGGCGGCGCGCACGTCTTCGGGGATATCTGGCATCGGGGAGAGGCCTTCTATTAATGCTTTTATGTATAGGCCAGTGCCGCCGCAGATGATGGGTGTTTGGCTGGCAGCCAGCGTTTCTTCGATGATGGGCTCGGCCAGTTCGCGGTAATTTCCGGCGCTGCAAACATCGTTCGGGTGAAGCGCTGCGTAGAGGCGGTGAGGGACCTTCGCTTTGTCTTCATCGCTGGGCTGGGCGGAGAGGATGGGAAGGCTGTCATAAATTTGCTGGGAATCGCAATTGATGATGACGCCGCCGTGCTTTTCGGCCAGTTCCATGGCTTTGGCGGATTTGCCGCTGGCTGTCGGACCGGCGACGATGTGGATAACCTGTTTATTCATGATGTACGTTTTTTGACGAACAGTTTTGAAGGGCGCAGGGTTCCATCGGGAAGGGGGACGTCTTTGGCGCCGCTTTCGATGAAGCCGTTTTTGCGCAGGACATTTTCGGATGCTGCGTTGCCGTGGGCGGTGGTGGCGAAGAGTTCTTCAAGGGCCAGTGTTTTAAAACCAAATTCTATAATGGTGGCCAGCATTTCAGTGGCGATGCCTTGGCCTTGAAAATCCGGGGCGACCCAATAGCCAATTTCGGCAACGCTATTCTTTTGTTCCAGGTGTAGGCTGATGCAGCCTGCCGGTTTATTGTCATTATTGCGGGCGATAAAAAAATATCCGTTATTTTGTTTTTGCGCTGTTTCCGATTTGTCGATCCAGTTTTGCACCTGTTCTTTTGTTAATGGCCAGTGCAAAAAGGATATAATTTCGCAGGTTTGGCGATCGTTCATTGTCTTATAAAGATCGTCGAAGTCGGCGTTTGAGATCAGTGAAAAATCGAGGTGCTGTGAGTGGAAACGCATTACTCGTCTTTTTTCAGCTTTAAGGCCAGGAAGCGGACTTCGTCTTCGCGATTTATGAGCAACAAGATTGATGAGCGGCCATTTTCAGTGGCTTTTTCGATAATTTCTTTGGCTTTTTCGGGATCTGAAACCGGTGTCTGGTTGATTTCGACGATGATGTCCCCTTCAAACAGGCCTTTTTGTGCGGCTTCTGATTTTGGGTCAACGCTGACGATGGCGACGCCGTCAACGGATGGCGGAATGGCGTAGTCGCGGCGCATCGTATCGGTGATTTTTTTCAAGGATAAGCCAACGCTGTCTACTTTGATGCCTTCGGAGATTTTTTCTTCTCCAGAGGCAATGAGACCGTCTTCTTCTGCTTTTTCGAGTTCGCCGACTGTCACTTTGGCGGTGGCTTTTTTATTGTCACGCCAGTAGGTGATTGTTGCGGGAGCATCAATTTTCGCTTCGGCGACCAGGCGCGGAAGTTCGCGCATTTCGCTCACCTTTTGGCTGTTAAATTCAAGGATAATGTCACCGGCTTTCAGGCCCGCTTTTTCTGCCGGGCCGCCGGGTGTAATGGAGGCGATCAGCGCGCCCGTGGCTTTTTCCACGCCAAGACTTTCAGCGATTTCATCGGTGACTTGCTGGATGCGGACACCGAGCCAGCCGCGGCGCGTACGGCCATATTGGATGATTTGATTGATAACAGGTTTGGCGAGCGCGGAAGGAATCGCAAAGCCGATACCGACGCTGCCGCCGGATGGGGAGAAAATGGCTGTGTTGATGCCGATGACTTCGCCTTTGAGGTCGAACATCGGGCCGCCGGAGTTGCCACGGTTAATGGAGGCATCGGTCTGGATGAAATCATCATAAGGGCCGGCGTTGATGTCGCGCTGGCGGGCGGAAATGATTCCGGCGGTCACAGTGCCACCAAGGCCAAACGGGTTGCCGATGGCTACGATCCAGTCGCCGACGCGCAGGACATCACTGTTGCCGAACTTTACGGCTGTCAGTTTTTTCTTGGTGTCGATTTTGAGAACGGCCAGATCTGTTTTTTCATCGGTGCCGATCAATTCTGCGGGCAGTGTTTCATCGTCTTGAAAAGTCACACGGATTTCTTCGGCGTCTTTAACGACGTGGTTATTTGTGATGATATAGCCGTTTTCAGCATCAATGACAAAGCCGGAACCAAGGGATGCTTGCGGCATGGAGGGCATGCCGTGGCGGCGTTCCATAAATTCTTCGAAAAAATCCTGAAAAGGAGAGCCTTCGGGAAATTGAGGCAGGTCTGGCATATCCTCAGGCATATCCATTTTTTGGGTTGAGGAAATATTGACGACGGCAGGGAGGAGATCATCGACGATGTCGGCGAAGCTGCCTGGGCCGTCCTGGTTGAGCGTGCGGGCATTGGCCTTTATCGGCATGGATAGCATGAGGCATGCACAGAGTATGAGGGGAAGTATAAATTTTGGTGCTTTCTGCAACGTCATAGTATGGTCCTAATTCCTTTGGAGATGTTGTTTAACGTTTATCGTCAAAATGCTTAAAGAACTCACTGTCTGGTGAGAGGATAAGCTGTGTTGACGGGTCGGCTAACGTATTTTTATAGGCTTCCATTGAGCGGATGAAAGAGTAGAACTCTTTGTCTTTGTTGAAGGCGTTAGCGTAAATCTTGATGGCTTCTTTATCGCCTTCCCCTTTGAGAATCGAGGCATCGCGCTGGGCTTCGGCGATGATAACGGTGCGCTCTTTTTCCGCCGTAGAACGGATTTCAAGGGCGCGCTCTTCACCTTTTGCACGGGTTTCCGTGGCCTGTTTTTTGAGTTCGGAGATCATTCTCCGGACGGTCGATGTGCGTAACTCAGGAGTCAGGTCTGCACGAACGATTCGGACATCGACAATCTCAATGCCAAAATTGCTTTTTTTGACGCTGGTGCTTACACGTTTCATGATGTCTTGCATGACCATCGTTCTATCTGGCGAAAGGAGGCGGCGCAAACTTATCTTTCCTACAACGGCGTTTGTCGCGTCATTGAGGATATTTTCAATACGAGAATTCGCCGCACTAATCGTGCGCAGGGTTTTCATGAATTGTAAAGGATCTGTGATTTTGTAACGTGCAAATGTATCAAGGATGATTGGTTCTCCGGTTACATCGACGGGTGATAGATTATCGCTGTCATTTTCTTTTTGTGTTTCTTTATTTTCGGAAGACTTCGGTGTATCTACGCTGGAAACGTTGACTTGTTCCGGATCCGGATCGACGGACAGAATGCGCCGGTCAAAATATTGGACTGTCTGGATGACCGGGATTTTTACGTGCAGGCCGGGGCCGTTGATTTCTCCTACCGGTTGACCAAGCTGAAGGACAATGGCTTGCTCACGCTGGTCAACAATAAAAAACACTTGTGACGCACCGATGAGGCTGACGGCGATTAGGGCTAATATGATCAAGAGTGGTTTGTTCATGGTTTTATCCTTTTAATTTCCTGATCCGGCGGCGGGTTTAACGGCGTTTAACTGATTAAGCGGCAGGTAGGGCACAGCCCCCTGTCCGGCTTTGCTATCGAGAATAATTTTCTGTGCGTTGCCCAGAACATCTTCCATGGTTTCGATATAGATGCGTTCTTTGGTGACGTCCTTACCTGTCAGGTAGGCTTGATAGACTGCGTTGAAACGATCGGCGTCCCCTGTTGAGCGCGCAACCGTGGATTGTTTATAAGCTTGCGCTTCTTGCAGCATCTTGATGGCTTGACCGCGGGCTTTGGGCAGGATGTCTTCGCGGTAGGCTCCGGCACGGTTTTGTACATCTTTTGCATCTTGTTTGGCTGCTTGCACGTCTTGAAAGGCTGCTTGCACGTCTGGATGAACTTGTGGTGCGCTTTTAAACAAAACATCCGTTACATTGACCCCGGATTTATACCGGTCCAGATTTTCTTGAATGATTTTCTTGGTTGCCATTACTACATTTTCTTTACCGGTTGTGATAATCGGGTCCATATCTGTCTGGCCGACAACTTCGCGAATGGCGCTTTCGGCAATTGATTTAATGATTAGTTCCTGATCGCGGATTTCGAAGAGGAAATCTTCGGCGGATTTTATGTTCCATTGAATGACCATATCCAGATCCACGATGTTGCGATCCGAGGTCAGCATCAGGCTTTCTTCCGGTAGATCGCGGAGGTTGGAAGCGCCGCCTCGGGAAACAGCTTCTATAAAGCCGATGTTCATTTTGCGAATTTCTTCGACATTTAAAATGCTGGCGGTTTCGATCGGAGAGGGTAGATGATAGCCCAGTCCCGGTTCGGCTTGGGTACGGGACCATGCGCCAAAGCGTTGAATAACGGCGTTTTCGCCAGGGTTGACAACGTAGAATCCACTGGCCATCCACAGGGCAAGTATACCGATGATGGCAATGCCGATAATGGGTGTGCTGGAAAAACCGCCGGGCATGACGGCGCGGAAATTTTCCTGGGCTTTGCGCAGGATTTCATCAATATCTGGAGGTTCACCGCCGCTGCCTGATCCGCCGTGACTTCCTGATTTTCCTGTGCCCCAAGGTCCACGGTCATCATTGCCAGGGCGTTTGGCGCCGCTTTTTGCTCCCCAGGGATTTTTTTTGTCTTTGTCGTCCTTGCCCATAAGGTCTTTTTCCCGATTTTAGTTGATCTCAATCCATTCAAAAGTATATGGCTACTTACAATATTCTATTTGAGGCTGAAAGCAAGGGTTTGAAGGTTTAAAAAACATGCTTGATCGAAAAGATATTCTGGCGGCGCTCAAGAACGTCGAGGACCCGGAGCAGGGGATTGATATTGTCAGCGCGGGGATGGTATCTGGCGTTCAGATCGGTGCGGACGGGCAGGTGCTGTTCATGATTGAGGTTGATCCGCAGCGCGGGCCGGTGCTTGAGCCCTTACGTCAGCAGGCGGAGCAAGTTGTTGCAGCGCTTGAAGGGGTAGGGAAAGTCACAGCCGTGCTCACAGCAGAGAGGGCGGCGGAAAAAATGCCTGAAGAAAAGTTTGCGGCAAATGATCGCGCTATGGACCCGCATGGGGTGGCGAAAAATCCGCCGCTGCAATTGCCTGTAAAGAAAATTATCGCGGTGGCTTCGGGGAAAGGCGGAGTTGGCAAGTCAACCGTGGCGGCAGGGCTTGCGCGGGTGCTGGCGGCGCAAGGGCTTAAGGTCGGTTTGCTGGATGCGGATATTTATGGTCCTTCGCAGCCGAAGCTGATGGGTGTGGAAGGATATAAGCCCGCGCTGGATGCGGATAAGCAGCTTATCCCGGCGCAGGTAAATGGGATCAAGGTGATGTCAATCGGGTTTATGGTTGATGCCGGAAAGGCGCTGGTTTGGCGCGGACCGATGGTGCAAAGCGCGCTGTATCAATTGTTTCGCGATGTGGCGTGGGGTAGCGAAGATACGCCGCTGGATGTGTTGATCGTCGATATGCCCCCCGGGACGGGGGATGCGCAACTCACGCTGGCGCAAAAAGTGCCGGTTGACGGGGCGGTGATTGTTTCCACGCCGCAGGATCTGGCGCTGGCAGATGCGCGTAAAGGGGTTGAGATGTTTCAGGCGGTCGGTGTGCCGATTTTGGGGATTGTTGAAAATATGAGTACGCATATTTGCTCGGCTTGCGGGCATGAGGAGCATATTTTCGGTCATGGCGGGGCGCGGAAAGAGGCGGAAAAACTCGGCGTGCCGTTCTTGGGTGAGATTCCGCTTAGCGCGGATATTCGGAAGAAGGCTGATGCGGGGGAGGTTTTTGATTTGGGTGATGAATTTATGGGGATGTTTGCGGCAATCCAGAGCGGTTGATTTAGAAATGGATGGAGCTATTCCCTCTAAGCCGAAGAGGCAAGATGGAATTATGTACGAGAGAAGAAGCCCGTAAATCTTTTCTTGCTGCTATGGATTGCTTCGCTTACGCTCGTAATAACGCCATGTTAAAAATATCTGAATATCACGATCCTCGTTCCTCATTTTATGCTGTCGCTGCGGCGCTTTGGCTTGTCGGCTTTGGGTTTGCGCTGATGCCGCTGGAGGCTTATGAGGCAGAGAGTTTTTTGTTGGCGGTTTTGTGCGTGGGGGCTTGCGTGATTTGCGTGTTGGCTATGGCGTCGTTATCGGCGCTCAGGAGGGCCATAGTGAGTACGTGGATTGTGTGGCTGGCGCTGGGGTTTTGGGCGCTGGCGGGTTTGAGTGTGGCTTTATCTGAAATTCCGTTTGTTAGTTTTATTTATTTTTGTTTTTTAAGCGTGTTTCCTCTGAGTGCGTTTTTGGTGGCGGCTTGCGGTGGTTCTTCGGCGTTGTTGAAGCCTTTGGGTTATGGAGCGGCGGCGGTGTTTGGTGGGCTGGCGCTTTCATGTTTGGCGCAATATTTCTTTATGTCGGAGATGCTTTTTTATGGGGTTGTGAGCTGGCCGCTGGCCAATCCGAATTCGCTGGCGGGGCTATTGTCGCTTGGATTTTTTGCAGCTATGGGCTGGATGTTGGCCCTGTCGGGGCGTGGGCAATCGAATGTTGCATTGGTGCTGGCGGCCCTGTTGGCGGCGGCGATTTTAACGACTGGGAGCCGGGGGGCGATGGTGGCTATGATTCCAGCTTTGGGCGTGTTTTTGTGGGGAGTACGTGCGCATCTTGGGCGGCATAAACGGTGTTTGGGCGCTTTGGTGGGTGCGTGTATTTTGGCGTTTGTTGCGATGGGCGCGCTGTCTCCTTTGGGGGCGAAGTCGCCGGCGAGCATTATTGAAACGACGTTGAGCGGCGCGCAATCGGCCCTATGGAACCGTCCGGCGATTTGGGCCTCGGCGCTGGAGATTTTTCGTGAGCATGTCTGGAGCGGCACAGGGATTGGAACGTTTTTTCTGTATTATCCGGAAGTGCGTAGCGTGGATGATCCATCGACGGCGGGGTTGATGGTGCATAGCGATCCGTTGCAGTTTGCTGTTGAGATGGGGGCGTTTGCACCGATTGTTTTTTACAGTTTTATTTTGATGGCAATTTGGATGAGTGTACGCGCCCTGAAAAAACTGCCTTTGGATGATGTACGCCGGGTTTATATTCTTACGCCGTTTTGCGCTTTGATGGCTTTGGTTATTCATGCGCATATCACGTTTCATTTTCATGTTTTGTCGATTTTGATGGTTGCGGGGGCGTTGCTCGGCTTTTGGTTTTTGCAGGTGAGCGCTGCGTTGCATGGGTGTATACAAGAGAATGAAGAACCTTATTGTAACCCTTGCATTCGTTGGGCTTTAGCTTTTCCTGTTGTGGGTGTTTTGGCTATTTTTAGCCAATTTCAGGCCAGTGAAATTCTAGTTAGTCGCGCGCAGAATGGTTTGATGGTGGGGGCAGGTGAGGCTTATGCGAATAAGATTAACCGGGCCGGGCGGCTGTCATATAATCAGAATGCACGAGCGCTTGTAGCTGCGACGCATTTACCGCTGGGGATTGTTCAGCTCAATGCGCCGTTAATGCCGAGAGATGATTTGCAAGCACTGGAAGGCCAGCTTCGTTCATTGCTTGACCGAGCAGAGCGTACGAATCCGCGTCTGGCGCAAATTTATTTTGCACGGGCAGAAATGGCGGCGACTATCCAGCCGTTTTTGGCAGGGCAGGATTTGGTTCATGGGCGTTATGACGTGGCGGAAGAGTTGCGAAAAGCACTGGCGCTGGATCCTTTGCATTTGGGATCGCGGATGAAGCTGGCGGATTTGTTTTTGCGCCGGAGACGCAACGAGGAGGCGCTGGAAATTTTAGGGCCGGGGTTGAATTGGCGGTATAAAACGCAGCGTCCGCGCTTGTTTTTAGAAAAGACGTACGGACTCGCGCGGCAGTTAGAGCGTGATGATATTGCGGAGAAAGCGGCTATCGAATTTGCGCGCTATTTCCCTCAGGAAAAGTTATCTGGTATGGACGGCGAAAATGAATGAAGAATTTGCCAGCCCCCCGCTTTTGAGCATTTTGTGTATGCTCATGGGGGCGGCGGTGTTTTTTGCGCCGCATGTCTGGTTATTGGAGCGTTTGCGCAATTCGGGAATTCAGAGCGTTTCATTGAGGCGGGCCGCGATAGGAGCGTCTATGGCGGTGCTTTTTACGGCAACGCTTTTTTCCCAGATTTATGCGTTGATTTATGGGCATGGTGTGCTTTGGCTGGAAGTTTTTGTGTTAATTACTTTGTTTATGGGGGCGGTTATTTCGGGCCGTATTCGGAGAGAAGAATTCTCGCGTTTGTTTATTAAAGTGCCGCTGGAGTGGTTTGTTATCAATTTAAAAGTGTTTGGTTTTATGCTCGTGACGGCGGCTATCATCGGTTTATTTGCAGCGGTTAATGCATTTTTTGATGTTGTTTTGATTCCTGTGCGTGAATCGGTTTTTATTACAGGCGCCATCTGGATTGCTGTACTTTACAGGTTGCATGTGTCTGTGCAGCGGCAGAATTCGGGAGAAGAGAAGGAGGCTTTTCACAGGTTGCTTTGGCCCTTTGTGCTGGGGTTGTTTTTCTGGATGCTGCCATTGCTTTTGAATGAGCTTGCCCGTTCTGAAGAATTTTATGAAATGTTTCATCGAGCGCCGTCGTTACAACGCGCTTAAAACCTATCCCAATTTTGTCCACAGGCAAGAGTGGGGTATTTGTATTTATGGGCTGGTCTTTTATGGGTGTTTCATGCGATTCATGAGGGAGACTATTTCTACTCTTGATTTCCTGTCCTAAGATTTGCACTGAATATATCCATGAATGACGAAGACGACATATTGCGCTATGACAAAATGGTTGAGGCGGCCCTGCGCGGGGTGGTCAAGAAATCTATTGAAGAGGTTATGGAGCAACATGGAACAACCGGCGGCATGCCCGGTGAACACCATTTCTACATTACGTTTTTGACTGATTTTCCGGGTGTGAAGATTCCCGATTATTTGCGCGAGCGTTACCCCGGTGAAATGACGATTGTTTTGCAATATCAATTTTCTGATCTGAATGTTGATAAAGAGAAAATGAATGTGACATTGTCGTTTAACAATGTGCCGGAGCGGCTTGAGATTCCGCTTTCAGCTATCAGCATTTTTGCTGATCCGTCGGTGAATTTTGCGTTGCAGTTTCAACCATTGGGCGAATCGCTGGAGGATGCCGATTTGGCTATTCTTGATGAGCTGGATGATGATGATCCTGATGATGATGGCTCTGGCGGCGGTAAAAGCAAGTCCGGTAAGGGCGGCGGTGATACCGGCCAAGTGATTTCGCTGGATCAGTTCCGGAAGAAATAGACTGGACGGTTCTTCGTGTATTTTTCCGATCCCGGTCCTTATAAAGTTCTTTTGAAGCGTGGAGAGTTTGTTGATTATGCGCGCGGTGGGCGCGTGGTGCCGTTTAAGATTTATTATCCTGATATTCAAGGCATCCCAGTGAAAACAGAGGGGCATGTAAAAGTGCCAACTATACTCTGGAGTCATGGGTTTGGCGGGAGCCGCGACGGGGCTTCGTTTATTTCACGCTATTTGGCGTCTTACGGTTATAATCTCGTGCATATTACCCATGACGGGACGGATTCGAGCCTGTGGGAGGGGAAGCCGGGACATCCGTGGGATATTTTGCGCAAGGCGGAAGTCAGCCGCGAGACGACGCTGAACCGGTTTTATGACGTGCCGTTTGTGCTTGATCAATTGCTGAGATGGGCGGCGGAAAACCCGGAGGCCGGGGCGCATATGGATTTGTCGCGGCTGGGGATGAGCGGGCATTCTTTCGGCGCGATGACGACGCAGGTCATGGCCGGGCAGATGTTTCCGGATGCGCAGGGGGCGTTGATTTCATTAAAAGAGCCGCGTTTTAAGGCCGGGATTTTGTATTCGCCGGTACCGATCGCGCATTTGACGGATGAAGCCGAGCATAAGATTTACGGGCCGATTGATATTCCGTTGCTGCATATGACGGGGACCGAGGATTCCTCGCCGTTGCATGATTTTGGGTATGAGGCGCGTTTGGCGGTGCATGTGCATTCGGGCGCGGCGGAGAAATATCTACAGGTTCTGGAGGGCGGGGACCATATGGTCTATGCGGGTTCGCGCGGGAAGCTCGGGGCTAATCCCCTGCGGGATGAGCATGAGGCGCAGATCAAAATGGCGGCGCTGGCGTTCTGGGATGCGCAACTTAAGGATGACGAGGCGGCACGGGCGTGGATGGAAAAATTACGGGTTTGGTGAGCGTGAATTAGTCCGGATGCGGGGGAGGAGGATTTTGTTTCCATAAGTTTGGCGCCCCGCCAAATGCCCATGAATACATACCGGCGATAAGAAGCGCTACGGGGGTTGTTATTGCCATGAAAATTATTCCTTCTTTTTCTGTTTGAGCTTCACGCTCTTCGACCATGCAAAGTGCCGTCGGGAGGAAGTTTTCGTGTTGCTTTAAACAGGCATCGCGAAACTCGGAATGCAGCAGACCGTTTGCAGAGAGATCGTCAGAAGTTACTGACCAGTTTGCAAGATTTTCATGTATGTATTGTGCAACAACCTCATTTTCATGGTTTTCAGATGCTACGAGCATTTTGGGTATGCCGTAGCGTTCTACGGCTGTTTGGTGTTGCACTTGGGCCGTTTTATCTTCGTCCAAGAGTTGCGAAACGACCATATCGGTTCCCCAATTACCGGTTTGTGCGACGGCCGAGTGCGTTGCGAATACTGAGGCAATTGCCAATGTTTTAAATCCGTTATTCATTTTATCAATTTCTGCTTCGTGAACAGGGCGTTTATAGACAAAATAACGCATTATGTCAATTTTTTTGTGTTTGGCGTTTTTGGACGCGCAACTTAATGATGAGACGCGCGCGCGGGCGTGGATTGAAGAAAATCTGGGCTAGACATTGCAGGGCAATGGTTTATGTCTGTAAACATGAATGAATATGCCATTGAAATTGCCGATCTAAAGAAAATTTATGCGGCGAATAAGAAAAGCCCCTTCTTCGCTAAAGCTGCGAAGGGCGCAGCCGGAAAGGAGGCTCTGAAGGGGGTTAGCCTTAACATTCCGCGTGGTTCTATTTTTGGGCTTTTGGGGCCGAACGGGGCGGGGAAATCCACGATTATCAATATTATGGCGGGCCTTGTGATGAAATCATCGGGCATGGTGAATATCTGGGGCATTGATATTGATAAGGATCTGCGCAATGCCAAGGCAGCGATTGGGATTGTGCCACAGGAACTGGCCTTTGATGCGTTTTTCACGCCGGCGCAAGCGCTGGATTTGATGGCGGGCTTATATGGCGTGCCGAAGGATCAGCGCCGGACGATGGAATTGCTTAAAATGGTGGGGCTGGAGGATAAGGCCGATGCGTACACGCGCAGCCTGTCAGGCGGGATGAAACGGCGTCTCATGGTGGCCAAGGCAATGGTGCATAATCCGCCGATTTTGGTGCTTGATGAGCCGACAGCCGGGGTGGATGTCGAGCTTCGTAAGCAGCTTTGGGGCAATGTGCGGGCTCTTAATGCGCGTGGCGTAACGATTTTGTTGACGACGCATTATCTGGAAGAGGCAGAGGAATTATGCGATGAAATCGCGATTATCAATCATGGCGAGGTGATTGCGCATGCGCCGACGGAAGATTTGCTCGCACGGATTGAGAACAAGGAAATCCGCTTTCGACTTGATCGGCCCATGGAGAATGCGGGGCAGGTTTTACAGGGCTTTGCCGCCGAGCCTGTCGGGCAGCGCAGTGTTATCGTGCGTTACAATCCGTCGGAAACGCAGGTCGGGGCGATGATTGAAGCCATTCAAAGAGCCGGATACGGCATTGTCGATATTTCGACGGATGAGAGCGATCTGGAAGATGTGTTCTTGCAGTTGACTGGCAGTTCTGGTAACTGATAACGCCTAAGCACCCGTAGCTCAGGGGATAGAGCACTGGTTTCCGGAGCCAGGTGTCGCAGGTTCGAATCCTGCCGGGTGCACCACTCTTACCTCTGTTTTGGTTATTGCATTTTCGAAGTCTGGCTGCCCAGACAATATAGCTTTGCTTCGCCGCAGCCACATGTTGCGAAATTCAGCAGTTTATGTGCGCTTTGACAACGCTGTTTGCAGTCCTGAATTGACGGGCCACAGGCTTGTAAATATGCGCGTGTTTCATTCGACAAACTGGATATTTGAGCATCATAGGTTTGTTCCATTTTATATTCGATTTTTTGGACGGCCTCAATAATGCGGTCGATTTCTGTGACCGGTGAACTGTTCATAATGTCTTTGATATCGGGGCAGAAGCTGTTGACGTACTGGCGCAGCTTGGTTTTTTCTGCGGACTGGCCGGGGGCAACGCCATAGTCGGTGCAGATATCATGGCCGTTATCAAAGGTGTTTTTGTAGGCATGGTGGACGGTGTTGACTTTCTTTTTTTGTTCACCCTGAAAGCTGTTGATGTTGACCTGAGAGAGATATTTATTTTGGCACACTTGCATGGATTGCGTGTTGTTTTGCATTTGCGCCATCATGTTCGCTCTGTTGTTTTCAGCCGGGTACGGTCTTTTTCTCATTTCATCGACGATGCACTGGCAGTAATTGGCCATGGATGTCGTGGTAGTCTGAGCGCTGGACATGCAGCCAGCATAGGTCATATCCAGACGGCCCGTTTTGCGGCATTTGTCGCTGATGCCGGAGAAGACTTTTTGGTCGTATTTGCCCATTTCACCCATTGTAGCTTTGCGCGTGACAAAGGCATCGGCGTAGCATTCGCAATCGTATGTATACATGTGGCGGTGACTGGTTTCGCACAGGCGCTTGATGCGTTCGCGTTCGGAGGCAAAGGCCGGGGTGATTGAAAGTGTGATCAATGTGATGGTAGCGAGTAAGGCCCGGAGCGCAGTGCGGTTCATGGTTTTGTATCTCCCTGTGGTGTTCGTGTTTATTGCAGTTCTATTTCCCCACAGAACATGCATTTTTTCTCTTGCTGGCAAGATGGTCGGCAAAAGCTACATTAGGCGTTAGCTCCTATTTTTTCCAATGTATAAAATGTAAAGGCCGGGCGGTCGTTGGCGGGGTCAGCGGGGTGTTTTTCTTCTGCCGCGATATTCCATTCATTCCAATCGAATTCGGGAAAAAAGGTGTCGCCTTCATATTCGCGGTTCAGCACAGTGAGGTAGAGACGCTCGGTGAGCGGAAGGGTTTCTTTATAAATCTGGCCGCCGCCGGTGATGAAAACTTCATCGACGCCCATCTCGCGGGCCATGTTTTTCATCGCGGCGATGCCGTCTTCCAGTGAGGCGTAGAGGAATGGGCCTTCGTTGATTTTGCGATCGGCCTCGGGTTCATCGGGTTCCATATCCTTGTAAATCGGGGTCGGGTTATCGTTGGGCATGTTTTGAAAGGCGCGGCTGACGACGATATTCGGTCGGCCGGGCAGCGGTTTGCCGAGACTCTCATAAGATTTTCTGCCCATCAGGATTGGTTTGCCCAGCGTTGTGCGTTTGAAATGCTTTAGGTCTTCGGGTAGGTGCCAGATCAGACCGTTATCCTTGCCGATCACATGATTTTTGGCGATGGCAACGATTGAACTTAAAGTTATGGGGGCTTTGCTCTTATTCATTCTTTGTATATAAAGCGAAATCATGAAAAAAGACAGCCGCGTTAAAATTTTTCTCGATTCCGTTGAGGTGCCGCTCAAGCTTGGTATTTACGAGCATGAACAGGGCGTGTCCCAGCGCGTTATCGTTGATGTGGCGGTGTTTGCCGATGCAAAGGGGTATTTGAGCAGTGTGCATGCGGGCAATATTATTGATTATGACACTTATTATCATGAAATTCGCTCATGGGCTAAGCGTCCGCAGGTGCAGTTGATCGAAGATTATCTGAAAGAACTGATGGCGTTGTGTTTTGGTCATGAATTGGTGCAGGCCTGCCGGGTGAGTATTCGCAAGCTTGATATTTACGGGCCGGATCAAGGCGCGGGCGTTGAGGTGTTTATAACCCGCGCGGAGTATGAAAGCAAATAATAATTTGACATATTATTTTAACTTCTATATGTTTCCTTTTTGTTCGAGCTTAAGAGAATTATTGCATGATTTTGCGGGGTGTCGCAGTTGCTATGACGGGAAAAAACCATGATGTAAACATCATGGTGACGTCTATTCAAATGGAAGAAGGGGCTGCGAATGATAACATCGAAATGGGTGAGTGTTGTTATGATTTTCGCCTTGATCTTTGTAATAAAGACGCAGTTATTGACGCATTCAATCGGGTTGCAACGACGTTTAATGAAGTTGTCGATATGCAGGAGCGGCATTTAGCAAAGATCGGTGAGCCTTACCGGCCCGTGGCCCTGATTGTTGGAGATAAGCAGGGAGGGAATTTCGACTATCAATCTTTGCACAAGACTTTGTTTAATTTGCCGGACGAATTAAAGCTACAGCGTGAGGATATGCGTGATGTTTGCGAAAAACTTTCACAATCCTTAAGAAAGTCTGTTTTGAAAATTGCTCGCTTTACCTACCATCATAATGATGAGGTTTCGTCACGTGAGCGCCTCGCTGCGTTGGATAAAGAGAACGAATTTTTAGCGCGAAAAAAGGCAGAGTTGGACACGGGTGAGGAGGAGGCTCTTGAGGCGCTTGTGAATTATGCGTTAAGGGATGGTTACAATTACGGGCTCAGCGTTAGGAAGTCATTTTCATCTCCGGACAACTGGCGCGACAACTGGCATCTTCGAGGTGAGCTCGACGTAAGAGGCGCTCAGTATAATGATGAAAGAGGTCTTGCTCCTGTAGACTCTTATGCGGGGTGGCATCCTACAATCAAGCTGGCATTTAATCTGGCTTTTAAAAGAGCTGTCGGTTTTCCGGCGAATATAGAATGTAAGTTGCCTTACGAAAAGCGTTCAAGGTTTTTTCAGGACCCTTTACGGTTAATGGTTATGGATCAACTCGATGTGGCGCACGGTCGTAACAGCGAGCATAATATCTCGATCAATTATAGAGATTTTGAGGCCGGTCTTTATTGTGAGCGTTTTTCTATACTCAGTAGCCTGTCATAATTCATCTTAAACTGCCACGGGGGCTTTGATGTGCGGGTGGGATTCGTAGCCGACCAGTTCGAAATCTTCGTATTTAAAATCAAAGATGTTGGTGACAGCTTCGTTTATATGCATTTTCGGCAAGGGGTAGGGCTTGCGGGAAAGCTGTTCTTTGGCTTGCTCGACATGATTTGAATAAAGGTGTGCATCGCCGAAAGTGTGGATGAATTCGCCGGGTTTGAGACCGGTGACCTGCGCAATCATCATGGTGAGCAGCGCGTATGAGGCGATGTTAAACGGCACGCCGAGGAAGATGTCGGCGCTGCGCTGGTAAAGCTGGCAGCTTAATTTGCCATTGGCAACGTAGAATTGGAAAAAGGCGTGGCAGGGCGGCAGGGCCATTTGGTCGACCACGCCAGGGTTATAGGCGACGACGAGCAGGCGGCGGCTGTCGGGATTGTTTTTGATTTGCTCGATGACGTTTGAAAGCTGGTCAATTTTTTGGCCATTATCGGCTATCCAGCTTCGCCATTGCTTGCCGTAAACCGGTCCCAGGTCTCCGTTTTCATCGGCCCATTCATCCCAGATACGTACACCGTTATCCTTGAGATATTTGATGTTGGTGTCGCCGGCGATGAACCAGAGCAACTCGTGAATGATGGATTTGAGGTGGCATTTTTTGGTGGTGACCAGTGGAAAGCCTTCGGAAAGGTCAAAGCGCATTTGGCGGCCAAAAACGCTGTAGGTGCCGGTGCCGGTGCGGTCTTCTTTTTTTGTACCATTTTCCAGTACGTCACGCATGAGATCTAAATATTGTTTCATTTCATCATTTCCATTTGTCTTTACACATCGTTATTTCGCGGCTTACGTATTGTCTATACGCTTCGCGTCTTGTGCCTTGTGTAAAAACAAAGCGAAACGATGAGATCTTATTATGAATATGGGCGATTCTGGTGAATGAGAGAAGAGAAGCTTTTTCTTATAGGGTTTTTATTGACAGGGTGACGCATTTATGAAAAGTTCTGGAGGTTTTATTGATATGTAAAGTTATTGCGAGGGCATATGGCGGATGATCATTCTAAAAAGGCTTTAATTTTTGAGGGGATTTGGGGCGAAGCTATAGATAGTGCTTCTGTTCTTTTGGATATATATGATGTTACAGGGCTGCCTCGTGAAGATGTGTTTTTTCGCGCTTTTGTTTTTGCTGCAGTGCAGAAGGAAGGCGGCAGTCATTATATATTGGCACATATGAGTGAAAATTTTGAGAGAGTACATAATTTGTATATTCATTTACGGAGTGGTCTACAAAAATATGATTCACTCGTCACCGATAATCAGGTTGCTGATTATGAGCATTCTGTACGCTTGACGGGAGGGCATTCAGAAACAATTTTACAAAAGGCTTCGGAAGAGGCGGGTGGTCAGGGGTGGCGCCGTCTTTTTTATCTGGGTACGTTAGAGCCAACGCTTGAAGATGTTCCAGAATATATTCGACGTTTTAAGGGAATATGTGATTCACAATTTATTCGCACGCAAAAGAAAAAAGAGCGAGAACGGCAGAAGAAATTAGCGGGGCATGATGTTCAAAAAACGCCTGTAGATTTGTTGGCAAAGGCAAAAGAGCAGTTGAATAAGCAAATTGTATCTTTTGAGCGCTCTATAGACCTTTTGAAGGATCAGAAGGACGAATTGTTACAGGAGCGCGCGCGGCAATTGAAAGATATTTTGGAAGGGGTGCAGAGTTTAAAGGCGCAGTTTGCGGCAACGAACAAAATTGTGAAACAATACAATGCCCGGAACAAAAACCCCGTCAGAATTGTTCATGATGGAGAGCTTCCTCTTGTTGGGAATGGGAGAAAAGATAACCGTTGTTATGATGCATTTGATAGTGCTTTGCAGTGTATGTATAGAAAGCATGAAGCGGATGAGTTTTTACCTGCTAATGTTGAAGCTGATGAAGAATTGTTGGATTTGGCGGGGCAATGTGCAGATTTGGCGCGTTTAAAAGATGAGTTGGTTTTCGATATAGCGGTTTATCGGCGCAATCTTGAGCATGGTGGGCGCGTTTGTCAGGAAAGTCATGATGCGTATTGTCGGCTTGCTGTTCAAGAGGATCAGTTGGCTGCAAAGCTTTAGGGCTTTGTTTTATTCGGGTTCAATATCTTATCTGTTGTGGCGTTCGTCATTGCTGCGCTTTTGTTGGTTTTCGTGATGATGGAATTGATGGGTCGTGAGATTTGCGCTTTTTAAAAACCTTCCCAAAAATTAAAGTTTATCTTATAATGGTAGCTGCCGGGCATGTCCCGGTTATGACGCTAAACGCGGTTGCGGCATAAGCGTTCGTGGACCCGGGGGCAGTACCCGGCAGCTCCACCATCTTTAGCTTTGCTAGGCTAAAGAACATGGGGCTGAAACAGGATCGACACACGTAGTAAAGGCATCATGCGGCGTTCGGCAATCCGCCGTTACCGGATAATCGTTATAAATGCAAACGACAATCATGCATTTGTAGCAGCCAACGACAACACCTTTGGTGATGTTGCTGGTGAAACTAAAGCTGCTTAATTGCCGCTTTGGTGCGCTACGCACTAATCCCTAAGGCTTAATGCGTCTTAGGTGGGGTCCGGGTCGAACCTCGCAACAGAATCGGCCCATTTTCTATGTCAGCGCCTTTTTTATTTTATAGCCAAACTCTCGAAATATTCATCTACAGGCTCTTGAATCAAGTCCTCAAGTTCTTTTTGAATATCTGCTATTCGATCAGGATCAATAATTTTTTTATGTGTTCTGGAATCAGAAACATAAAAAGCATCGGTTATACTATGCCCGCCGCTGTTCTCACCAAAAACGCAACTCACTTGTACGCCATGTTTACCAAAAATGCTCGCTATTCGGTGTGCCAATCCCAGCTTGTCGCGAGCCGTAATATCAACAACTGTTCTATCATTGCTTGCAGCGTTATCGAAGGCTACACTTGCATTAACAGGAATAGCATCCTTGTCCGCTTGCCGGGATCTACGTAATTGATACCCGCTTTCTGGAAAAATATGCGCATCGTCATATTTAATAGCCTCTTCAACACACACCTTAATCTTCTCAAGGTCTTCAGGCTTGTATCCCCCATCCTCCGGCTTGGCAGAACTTACGGAAAGCTTTTGATAAGCAACCGGGGTGTCTCCTTCTTTATTAAAAGTATAGACAACAATTTTTCTTATGTTCTGGGCGCCGAGCGCTCCGGTAACATTTTCAAAAAGATGGTCTTTATCAGGCGTAAGAACAGTAATTACAGCGCCACCGGCATGATCTGGCACTACGGTTATATTCGTGCTCCTGGGGTCATGGTTGGCGGATAATTCAAATCTCGGCCCAATCGTCAAGCTCTGATCATGAAGGCAAGTAAGCGCTTGATCATAAAGAACGAGGACATCCTTCTCACCGTATGAGGTCCAACGGCCTGGATCTATGCTCATCCTGCGCGCCGTTGTTAAGAGCGTCAATAATTCCAGTTTTTCCGGCGTGTCAACGCAGTCTGTGAAAACTCCAATTCTTGCCACATCATGTGGATCACGATGAACTGCGCCTTGCAAAAGAAACGAATTATTTTCTACCAGCCAGCAGACCATATCCGTTTCTTCCGGGGTCAAACCAAGCCGTGGACAATATTCCTCAGCAAGTTGGGAGCCCTGTGCCAAATGCCCTCCGGCTTGATCTGTCCCAATGTCATAAAATAAAGCGGTCGTATACAAAACGCGCTTTTGGGAATCGCTAATGCCTTTTTCGAATAAACCTGTAGCAAGCGGTGCGCTTTCTTTATGTTGACCTTTTTTCAAAGCATTTAGCATTTCCAAACAAGCAAAGTGATGTTCATCAATTGTCTGATGATGAACAAAGTCATTTGCGGGCATGGAATCAAGTATCTTAAATGGCGGCAGAAATTCTTGCATAAGGCCGAGTTCCTGCATTTGCCGCAAAGCCTTACCAGTACAGTTATCAGACGTTAAAATATCTAAAAATAGCTTATTAACATCAGGATTATCCTGATATTCGACTATGCGCTCTACATTGTCACGGATAGCGCGCAAGGCGCTATGATGCACATTCACCTCTTGTGCCTGTGCCAATTCGTAAATCCGTAGCATATCAATAGTATCCGTGATCGTGGCATCTGAAAAACGAATATAGTTTTCTGAAATCTTAAAATGAGTACCCTGTATCGGTTCGAAAACCTGTTTTTGCCCTAACTCTTCGCGAACCAAAGCCTCCGTTATATTTGCAAAAAAACCCAATTCGCGTCGATGCATGAAAAAATCCTGCATCATTTTTTGAACGCCCGTATACTGCATTTGCTGAGCTAAACTGGTCCGCAAATTTGGTGCTAAAATATCATTTGTATTCGCTGTATTGTTCCGTAAATGACAACGCATTGTTAACAAAAAATCATAGGATTTTTGCGCTCTTTTCAACTCAGCTTCACTAAATAGGCCTTTCTCTTCCGCTTCTTTTGGTGTTTTCACCCCAAACACAACTTTTAAATGCCAATCTGCGCTCTGATAATCGCGCAAACTGCCATAACCGTTTTTTATATCAGGCCTAAATGCATTTCTTGTCTCTTTCTCAAGACGTTTGGCGCGTTCATCAAATTTTTCATACACAAATTTTGTCCGAAGATTGCTATTCGCCCTTAATTCATCCAGAAGCTCTTCCAATTCCGCATATAGATGTTCATCGCCGCAGATAAGGTGCGCATCGAGAAGAGAAGACCAGATTGTCTGGTCTTTCAAAGCCTCTTGTTTTGTTTGTGAAAGTGTACGCGGAAAAGCGCTGGCCGTTGAAAACCCTAAATCATTGAGGTCGGCGCAGAAATAAGTATACCCTGCCGTAAACTCGATCGCTGCTTCCGTTGCTTCAGAACTATCAAAAAGAGCCTGCTCCTCCGGTGTCAATTTTCCGTCAGGGTCCTGACCAGCCTTTGTTCTGCGATCTCGAATTTCATAAAGAGTATCAATACTTTTGGACAATGCTTCCGGCAGCAATACCAAAAGATCGAGATCTGATTGTGGGGTAATATCTCTGCGTCCGTTTCCGCCTAACGCAACGAAAGAAATCTGCTGCGCAAGATTGCCAAGATGGTGTTCTGTCAGCGCTTTTATGATTCCATCAGCATTCTCACTTAGGCGTACACCAAATCCCCGCCCATCAATTTGGTGATTTTTTAAGAGGATTTTTAATTTTGAACGAAGTGCCTTCGGATCATCATAACTTTCAACTTCTCGTGCTGTAGACACTGATGAACACCCCTCTTTCTGGAATAAATTAGAAATTGCTTATGCCACAATTTCCACGCCTTGTAAAACAAAAACAATATGGAAACATTAAATATATTGAATGACTTTTTGCATAATTTATGCATCTAAAAGTTCAGTGCTACCGCACAGCTTTACGTCTTCTAACGAATAAATTTCAAATTCTTATAAAGCTCGGTAAAAAGTACCATGGGCAAAATAAAAGCAATAATCATTGCCCATTCAGACCAGCCAAGCGCCACAGTGCCCAAAACCTGTTGTAAAAAGGGCGTATAAACGGCCAAAAGCTGTAATCCAAGCATTGAAGACACAGCCGCCAGTAACCACGGATTGGAAAACCAGCCAATCACGTGCATAGGTTTATCAAAACTCCTAAAATTCAAAACGCGGATATTGGCCATCGCTACCATGCCGGTAAAGGCAACCGTGTTGGCAAGCATATAAGATTCATCCAAACATAAATGGTATAAGCCCAACGTCGCAAAGCCGATATAAGAGCCAAATAGAGCCAGCATCATAAAAGACATTTTATCGAGGATAGGCTGATCAATGCTGCGCGGTGGTTCATCCATGATATTTTTCTCAGCTTTTTCTATACCGAGAGAAAGCGCCGTCACACTGTCGGTCACCAAATTGACCCAAAGAATCTGGATCGGTAGCAAAATTAGCGGTGCCCCAGTAAAAATATTTATAAAGACAGCAAGTGTTTCTCCGAAATTTGAAGACACAAGATAGCTGACAAATTTACGGATATTGGCATATTGCCTGCGGCCTTCCTGTATAGCGTCAACGATCGATGCAAAATTATCATCTGTTAGCACCATGTCCGCAGCCCCCTTGGCTACATCAGTCCCGCGCACGCCCATGGCAATGCCTATATCTGCTTGTTTCAGTGCCGGCGCATCATTCACTCCGTCTCCCGTCATCGCCACAAGCTGATTACGTGATTGCAAGAGTTTAACAATGCGGAATTTGTCCTCCGGCACAGTGCGTGCAAAAATAATATTCTGATCTGACAGTCTCAATATTTCTTCATCATCCATCTTCTCCAGTTCGGAACCGCTAACGGCTTTCTCCACTTTCAAACCGATCTGCCGCCCCACAGCCAAGGCCGTATCAGGTGAATCCCCTGTAATCATGATCACACGAATTCCGGCATGCCTTGTTTTTTCAATGGCTTCTTTAACTTCGCTGCGCGGCGGATCAATAATCCCGACCACCCCAAGAAATGTCAGATCGGTTTCCACCGTTTCTTCATCTGGCGTAACTTGTGCAGGAAGTGTCTTACGGGCGCATGCCAACGTACGCAGGCCGCCCTGTGCAAAAGCCTTATACGCTTGTTCGATTGTATGACGCATATCATTGTTTAAATCCTGTTCTTTGCCGTCAATCAGAATTTTGTTCGAACGCATTAACAATGTTTCCGGCGCGCCCTTAACATGCACCATCATATAGCCTTCGCAGTTTTCAACCACGGACATGCGTTTACGCGTGGAATTAAAGGAAAATTCACAAACTGCAGAATGACCAGATTCCTCCAGCCCTGCCTTTTCCGCCGCTGCAATAAAGGCCGCTTCCGTGGGCGAACCGATCGTCGCCCAGCCATTATCAGCACGGGTAATGCGGGCATGGTTACAAACGCGGCCCGTCTCCAGCAAGGCTTTTAAATCCGGGTTTGACAAGGCATCAATGCTTTGGCTGTCTTTGCTAAATCCCCCTTTAGGCTCATAACCGACCCCGCCCACATCAATTTCACCGCTGGCTAGCCATAACTTTTGAATTGTCATTTCATTCTTGGTGAGCGTGCCTGTCTTATCCGTGCAAATAACAGAAGTCGCTCCAAGCGTTTCCGCTGTTTGCAAATGTCGCAAAAGGGCTTTTTGCCGCGCCATAATACGTACGCCTAAGGCCAGAGTAATGGTCACAACCGCAGGCAAGCCTTCCGGCACAGCAGAAACGGCCAAAGAAATTCCGGCCATAAACATCTGCAGCGCTGGCCGCCCTCCAAGCCAGCCGGCAAACATAACAACTGCCGTTACACCGACAATGACAATCGTTAACTGTTTGGCCAAAACAGCCAATTGCCGTTGCAATCGTGTTTGTGTTTCCTGAATATCGCCAGTTAGCTTGGCAATACGGCCAAACTCAGTCTCCATGCCTGTGGCTACGACAACGCCTTGTCCCCGTCCGTTGACGATATGCGTGCCCATCCACACCATACAGGTGCGCCCGCTGATTGGAGAATCTTCGCTGATCGCATGAATATCTTTGGCAACCGAAACAGACTCTCCGGTCAAAGCCGCTTCATCTGCTCTTAAATTGACCTCGTCAAGCAAACGAATATCTGCAGGAACGGAATCACCACTCTCCAAAATCACGATATCACCAGGCACCAACGCCACCGCATCAATCTCCTGCATGCGGGAATCCCGGATGACGCGGCATCTTGGATTTAGCATTTTCTTCAGACTCTTCAGTGCTGTTTCAGCTTTCCATTCCTGTGCAAAGCCCAAAAGACCGTTGAGAATAACAATGGCGAAAATAGCCAGTGTATCAAGCTTATCGCCTATGAAAAAAGACAATGCCGCCGCGACCAATAAAATTAAAATTAGAAAACTCGTAAATTGACGAATGAGAACCAGCGGCCATTTTACAGCGTCCTTTTCTATCAGAGTGTTCGAACCATACTGACTTTGGCGTATCCGAATTTCAGATTCTGTCAATCCATTCTTGGCGCTGGTTTCCAAGGATTTAATTGTCTCTTCAGCCGATAATGCGTGAAAACAGGTCATAAAAAGGGGCTGGCATAGATGTTTAGGTTGATTGCTTGGACTTTATCCATTTTTTGAGCAGTTGTAACTGTTTTTTTGGCGAGGGGTTGTTGAATCTTGCCCTTTGAGATGGGGTAAGCAATTCATTGATTTAAAATGATATTTTAACGCAACACTGGTTCGAGTCGAACGCAGGATTCGAACTGGATGCTCTGTAAGCCGCAGTTTTATTGATTTTTGATCCAGAAAATGATAAGGAAATTTGCGGGTTCGAAAAATATCGATGCCCCCAATTATGCCCCCAAAATGTTTTGCTTTGGGCTTAAGGAACAATCCCACAAGGCAATTATCGATTGTGCGCACCAGATAAACCCAAGTAAAGTACAGCTTGTCATCTAAATTATTAAGAGCATGTGGATTGCACATAATGGCCGTAGAAAGAGATGAAAATTTAGTCGAGAAAAGGAAAGAGCATACCAGCGATGTTCTCAAAGACCTTAATGATAATCTTACCAAGTTGTTGCAAGAAGACAGAATAGAAGAATTCACTGTCGTTAGAAAAAGATTCAGCAACGATTGGTTCTATTTCTATGATCTGGATTTAAGCGGCAAAAAATTGGATAAAGCATTTTTTTCAAAATGCTTATTCGAAAATGTTGATTTTTCAAATGTCTCATTAACAACGGCCATTTTTAGAGGTGCTAAAATTGAAAATGCTAGTTTTTCTGGAGTTGATTTGGCTGATATTAATTTCGCTCAAGCAAAACTGAGTAACGTTGATTTTTCAAACGCAAACCTAAGTAAAACAAACTTTACTGAGACAGTGTTCGACACAGTGTGTTTTGACGGAGCTACTGGTGCAGATACTATATTTTTTCATGCAAGAATGTCAGGCGTTACCTTTCATGAAAAGGATGGAAAGCCCTCGCAAATTTCAGGTAACTTTGAAGGCTGTCATCTAATAAAGGCGAAAGCAAAAAAAGCCATCTTCAAACAATCAAACTTTAATGAATCCGACCTTTCCAGTGGAGAATTTATTGAATGCGATTTTGCTGGTAGTAAATTTGCTCGCGTAAAGGCAAAAAACACTATCTTTGATTACTCTCAATTCCAAAAATGTGACACAAGCGGCCATAAAACAGATTTTTCTCCGCATGAAGATAAAGATTTGAACGAAAAAGCCACTTCCTTCGAAGGAGCGAATTTCTCAGGCGCTCAATTCAGTAACGGGAACTTTAAGCAGGTGAGCTTTAAAAATACAATTTTACATACCGCAAATTTTAATAATTCGGATATGTCACATGCTGATTTTACGGGTGCAGAGGGGAAACGAACTCAATTTATTGAAACTAAGTTTGGAAAGGCTAGGCTAGAGAATGCCAAATTTAAGTTAGCCCATTTTAAAAAAGCTGACTTCGCAGAGGCCGACCTGAGAGGCGCAAGTATTAGAAAAACAGACTTGACTTCAACGCACTGGGGAAAAGCCAAGATAGATAGTAATTCAAGTTTTCAATACTCATATTTTAATCAGGAGCACGGCATACTTGAAGACGGGTCAGATCAAATCTGCTTGCCGAGATGGTTGAATTGGTCAAAGGTGAGAAAGTTAGGCTCTCTTCCTATGTTTGGGATTTCCTGGACGGGGCTGGCGGCATCTCTGATAACTATCAAAATCATTAGAATGGCTAACGACGCTAGAGCGTCTGTAGATGTAGCCATATCCGGCCAGGTCCCGCAAAATGATATTCCTGTGCCAGACCAGCTTTGGATTATGCTGGTAAGCTTCATACTCCTCGTAGTGGGAAGCACACTATATAAGTTTGGCTGTCCGGATAGAGTACAAACGTTTTCTGAGGTGGAGTGGGTAGAACAGCATCACAGGCCAAGGATTCATTATTTTGAACAAATGCTCAAAAAGCCCAATATACAGCTACTCTCATTTTCGTTTCTTGTATCTGGCGCTTCCATAGCAGTGATACTGATGCTCTGTAACGTCTTCCCAGCCATATATTATGCTTTTACGCATTAACATGCCCTGTTGTACAAAACAGTTAAAGTTATGCGGTTGTTCGCACCCGCTTATTACCGAAATTTTACCGAAAACTAAAAAACGCCCTGATGGGCGCTGTTTAATTTATTGATTTAATTGGCGTCCCGTACGGGATTCGAACCCGTGTTGCCGCCGTGAAAGGGCGGTGTCCTAGGCCTCTAGACGAACGGGACGCAAGAGATGTGCCTTAAAAGACAGAGCTTTATAATGTCTTATCGCCCCTTAAGGCAAGTATTTCTTTTAGAGGATAGGGATTTTTTTTCTAAAGAGGCGGGAGATAAGCTGTAAAGCTATTCGTTAGGCTCATGACTCATAAATTAAGATAGAAAATGACGATTATGTATGCCGTCATCACAAGTTAGACAGATGACGGGGTATTGATAATGCGGCGGTGGCGAATAAGGCCCGGAGCGCAGCGCGGTTCATGTTTTACATCTCTTTGTTTTGGATGGTGAAATATGCTGAAAAGACGGGGTGTTGTTCACAACAGTAAAGGTGCAAAGCCGTTGAGCAAGAGGTCGCATCACTAATCCAGGCTTTGTATGTGCTGCCCAGACCTTCAGCATCTGCCAAGGCCTGGCATTTGCTGTTCCGGCATAGGTAACTGAAGACATAAATATCTTTTAGGGATCCTGCTGAAAGCAATAGAGACTATAACTGCTTACACAGGTATTGTTCGCACCATCCGTCCATGTTCCTGTTGTGCTTAGATTTGTCCCATAGCGCCCGGTCGTCGGTCCTGAAGATGTCCAATCACTACAACTATTCCCAGCACTGCTCCCGTAACGGGTTCCGTCCGAGCTGACATTGGTCCATGTTTGCCGGTTGGTTACCTGGGTTCCATTTTCATCCCGATCAATGAGATTATCAATGGAGCCATCGGTTAAATCGGTCCAGTTGTTGGCAACTACTGTTCCGGTTACAAGCTGGTATTCCACGGTTGATTGTGTAAAACGCGTATCGGGATCACTTCCCACGGTAGTATCTGCAATCCAGGCGAGATAAATGCCACTAAGCCCGGCGGCATCGGCCAAATTCTGACATTTTTGATTCGCCGCGGTAACCCCGCCAACTTCATCCCCTGTATATGTCGCAGAGGTAATAAAAACAATCCTATAGTTCGGTATCGTTGTTACTCCCCAATTGGTGACCAGCGATTCAATTTGCGGTGTTGCCGTCAGGGTCGTATTCGCAGAGGCAGAAGAGGTCAGTCGAATCTGTAAGTATTCTCCATTATTGATCGTCCCGGCAGCACTTGTCCAGGGTGGGCTCCCGGTCGTACAGGTGGCTTCGGAACAAACCCGATATTCCGGCGAACCGCCGCCGCTAATGGAAATTGCCGCCGAACAGGTTTCCGTTGTCATTTGTTGAATATCGGATGTAACCACCTGTGAATAACCAGTAGCGCCTTTATCTGTGAAGGTAATTCCATACACCAGACAGGAACTTCCTGCCGGATCGGCCCAACTACTTCCATCACAAAACTCAACTTTCTGGGTGCTGCTATTATAGCGGACGGAGCCTTCCAACGCGCCGGAACATGTACGGCTATCATAACCGACTTTGACAGAGCCGCCATCAAAGCTTCCCGATACTTCTTGTGCTTTTGATACAGGCGCCGTCAGTATAAGCATTAAAAATGCGGCGATTATGCGTTTCGACATTCTTTGTTATCCTCCCATAGCTTGCCAGGCTGAGCCTGTGCAGTATTCAAGAGCGTTGGAGCTGCTATCGTACCGGATGGCGCCTTCCAGAGAGGCGTTACAGGTCTGGTTATCATACCCTATTTTTATGGAGCCGCCGCTAAAATCAGCAGAGGTTTCCTGAGCATAAAGCGTGGGGGCGAGCGCAAGGGGCAAAATAAACCCTGCAAGCAGGATATGCCGTATATTTATTGATCTTAGTACTTTTATACCTGACATCTGCCTTTTTTGTTCCTTATGTTTTGCGGCGTGTGATGATTAGAGCGCCCAGACCGCCGAGCATGATACCAAGCAGCATGAGCAGGCCCATTTCTGCTTTGCTGGTGCCATAGCCGGTGTGGGCTTTGAGGCCTGCGACATCACGGCGGACGTCATCTAGCTCGGCGCGCAAGAGGTTGTTTTCAGCCTTCAGGTCTTTGGTTGCCTCGATCATCGGTGCGATCAGGCCAATATAGTTTACAGACTTGGTACCCATTTCATCATTGGCTGTGCGCACCAGCTCTGGGAAGAAGTTTTCGAGTTCCTGCGCCATGACGCCGTATTCAATCTGGCCTTTCTCATCGCCCTTCATGCGGAAAGAATAGGTGTCCACCTGCATCAGGCGCTCGACCATCGCGGCGCGATCCAACAGTGTGATATCGGTTTTCAGGCGGCGGTCGGATACGTCCGTTAGCGTGCCGGTATATTCGATATCGCCGACGACGTCCAGCTCCGTATCAGGCGTCGTATCCCCGATGCCGAATTTCCCGCCAAGCAGCACCATGGCATTGGCTTGTGTGATATTTGTGCCGCTCTGGTCGCCCATAAAGATCCCGAAAGAAGACGCGCCGGAAACTTGAGGATAGGCTCCTCCCGGATTTCCAAGCCCAAACGCAACGGAGTAATCTCCCAAAGCGATCGCTTTTCGTCCTCTGGCAAAACTGTAAGAGCCACTTGCGGTAACGTAGTAACCTGATGCAAAACTGCCATAGGCGCCTGATGCGATAGCATTTTGGCCAAAGGCAAAGCTGCTTGCGCCGCTGGCATCAGAAGGAAAAGCACCTGTTCCTCCTGCAGCAAAACTGTAAGCTCCGGCGACTTTTGAGTACCCGAATCCGACACTGTCTGTCCCGATATTGGCGTCATTAAACCAGCCCCACCAGGCATGTCCCGCGCGAAAAGCGGCTTTGTCCGGGTGCCAGAAAAATGCCGTATCGCCATTGCTATAACTTGGTGTGGCGCCAGGTTTATAAAAACTCACGGATTGATAGTAAATGCGGTTTGCTTCTTCCGTCCACAGGCCGGTCGAGCCGCCATTGGCAATCGTCTGCCACGTGGTGCCGTCGCAGTAGTTGAGGGCATTGCCGCTGGAGTCATAGCGGATTGCGCCTTGAATACCGACGGCGCAAGCGGTGGCGTCGTAATCCACCTTCACCGCTCCCGCAACGTCGAGTGTCGTGGCGGGGGCGGTAACCCCGATCCCGATCTGGGTTGTGCTCATATCGCCGGTGATAACATCGCCGATATTGAGGTAATTACTGATGGCGCCGCCGGTGTTGGCTGTGACATTCACTCCGATCAAGATATTGTCAGTGCCGGTCGTTGTCTGGTTGGTGCCGGCATTATAACCAGCCCCATAGCCGACTGCGGTGTTGTTGCCGCCTGTTGCGGCAAACAAGGCATAACGGCCCAAGGCAACACTGTTACTGCCTGACACGTTGTTTTTCAAGGCATCTCTCCCGACAGCCACATTGGAGTTTCCGTTCGAATTGGCGTTCATGGCGTCAATACCGATGGCAGTGTTGCTGTGGCCGATGTTGTTATAGAGCGCATTGGTTCCAATCCCAATATTATAGCTATTAGTTGCTAAAGTGATGAGAGCATTCGTCCCGATCGCGATATTTTGTTCCCCGCTTGTCAGTGAATTTAGTGCATTCACACCAATAGCGGCGTTATTTTTTCCTATGGTCAAGGCGCCAAGCGCGTTGTAGCCCAATGCCGTGTTATTATCGGTTGCCGAGGTTGATGTGCCGCTGGCCGCGCCCGCATTTTCACCAACAAAAGTATTATATTGCGCACCGGAAGTCAGCGCCGCCGCGCTGGCCCGGCCCATAATCAGATTATGGTCTGTGGTGTAATCTGTGAAGGCATCGCTGAGGTCTGTGATTTCACTGGCCCCGCCTCCGCCCGATGTGGCCAGTGTCTGCCACGTGGTGCCATCGCAGTAGTTGAGGGCGGTACCGGAAGAGTCATAGCGGATCGCGCCCTGAATGGTGGCGGAACAGGCCGTAGCGTCGTAATCTACCTTCACCGCCCCGGTGATATCCAGCGCCACATCGGCCACCAGATTGGTTGCCGGAACGTTCGGGTCTATGATCATCCGCCCGCCGAAGAGGCCCAACGTGTTGGAAGAGGCGAAGACGACGCCGTCCTGATCGTCCATAAAAATACCGAAGGACTGAATGCCGGTGACTTTTGGGTTGGTGGTAATGGTAACGGCATCATCAATCAAACCTAAAGCAAAAGAGCCATCACCCGCACCATCGGCGGCGGTGCCGCTACCGGCTGTAACAGAGCGGCCCATTGATGTGCTGTAAAGTCCGCTGGCGGTTGTGCTTCCACCCATCGCAGTACTATAATCTCCAACACTGGCAGCGTCCCATTCTGTTCCCGTTACGATGCCTGACCGGAACGCACCTTTTGATTTATCGAAGAATATGCGGGAATCATGCGAGGCATCAGTATCATCATCTAGAGAAGGGGAGCCGAAGACAAAGTCTGCGTTTGTGTAAGCTCCGGTGCTGGACAGGCGCACCACATCGGAGACGTTCTCCCAGATGGTGGATGATCCACCGGCTGTCAGTAGCTCGATCCAGTTTGCTCCGTCACACAGATTGTATTTATCGGTAACGAAATTATAATCTAGGCCGCCTTCGGATGATGCGGGAGACGTACAATCGGCGTAGGCGACCGGGCTGGCGAATAATAAAAATGCGCCCGCACAAAGTGCGATAGCTGATTTGCGTCCTGAAAATTTTTGCATCATTTTACGATCTATTTTTCTCATTGTTTATGCCTGCCTTCTGCGTATCAAAACAACCAGTCCTGCGCCCATCATCATGATCAGCATTATAAGTAATCCGGTGGAGGCCTTATTGATGCCGAAGCCGGTGTGGGCCTTCATGCCGTTCATGTCGGTTTCGAATGCGGCCATGCGCGCTTCGATGGCGACCATGCGGGTTTCTTTTTCGGCCATGGCGGTTTTGAGTGCGGCATTTTCATCCTGCAATGCCTTGGTTGCCTCGACCAATGGCGCGATTAGACCTACATAGTTTACGGACTTGGTGCCTATCTTGTCATCGGCGGTGTATACCAGCTCGGGGAAGAGCTCTTCGAGTTCCTGCGCGACGACGCCGAATTCGGTCTGGCCGGTTGGATCATCTTTCATGCGGAAGGAATAGGTTTTGACCTGTCTCAAGCGGTTGAGGATTGTTTCACGATCCAGCGGTTTGAGATCGGTTTTCAGGCGGCGGTCGGAGGCATCGATTATCACGCCGGTATGGCGGATATTGCCGATCACATCCAGCGTCTGCGTCGGGTTGGTAGTGCCGATGCCGACCAGAGGTGTGCCGGAGTTGTAGTAAATGGCATCGCCGGTTCCGGCGGTCCATAAGCCGCCAGTAGAACCGCTAGATAATGTCGTCCAGTTTGTGCCATCACAGAAAGACAGGGCATTGCCGCTGGAGTCATAGCGGATCGCACCTTCGATAGTGGCGCTACAGGCCGTAGCGTCGTAATCCACCTTCACCGCGCCCGTCACATCCAGCGCAACATCGGCCACGAGATTGGTGGCTGGAACGCTTGGATCAATGACCATCTTTCCGCCGAGCAGGCTCATTTGATTGTCGGTGGAGACAACCAGTCCATCCTGATCGCCCATGAAGATGCCCATGGACTGGATGCCTGTAACTTTCGAGGGCGTGGTAATGGTGACGGCGTCATCAACCAGACCAAAGGCAAACGAACCATCTCCTGCGCCATCGGCTGCTGTACCGCTTCCTGCTGTAACGTTCTTACCCATGGCGGTACTGGAATGACCGCTGGCTATCGTGCTTAGGCCCATTGCCGTACTACTCCACCCGCTGGCGGTTGTACTCCCGCCCATGGCCGTGCTGTAGTTTCCGCTGGCGGTCGTGCTCGTCCCTATGGCCACGCTGTCTTGCCCACTGGAGACAGCACTATGTCCGATGGCTGTGCTATTTTCCCCGCTGGCGGTTGTGTTCTGGCCCATCGCGGTGCTGTGATTGTGACTGGCGGTGGCACTTCGCCCTATCGCGACGCTGTAAATTTGACTGGCGGTAGCGCCGTATCCTATTGCGATGCTGGAAGTTTGAGTGGCGGTTGCAGCTTGTCCTATCGCGACGCTGTTAATAGCGCTAGACGTGGAAGAAGTGCCGAAGGCCAGGCTTTGCGAACCACTGGCTTTAGAATTTGCGCCCAGTGCAATACTATAATCTCCAACATTTGCGGCGTCCCATTCTGTTCCCCACACAGCACCCGCACGGAAAGCAGCTTTGGAAACATCAAAGAACATACGGTTCGTTTCATTAGCCGTGCCGGTGTCGTCAAGCTGGTAGGAGCCGACAATGAAATCACCTGCGCTGGTGTAGGTGAAGTTGGCTTCCGCGGTGAAATTGCCGCCGGAGTTAAACTGGATGCCGCGGTCCGGGGCGGCGGCTGTGGCGGAGCCGACGCTGGCCGCCGTAAAGCAGTTATTGCCGTCGGCGTCGCAGTAGTTGGTGGCGCCGACATCGCCTGTGACATCGAGTTCGAGGTCCTGTTCACCGCCTGTGGAGGCAGTGGAGGAGCCCACGGCGAGGGTGCCCGTGGGCATGGTGGTATTGCCGTCGACATTGAGGTTGGTATCGATATCGGCTGATCCTGTAACGTTGAGGCCATCTGCGATGGTGACATCGGAATCGCTATCGGAGATGTTGCCATCGACCTGCAGTGTAGAGGCCAGTGTGGTGGCGCCTGTGACGGCCAGCGTAGAGGAGATGGCGGCTGTGCCTGTGACATCGAGCGTGGTTGTTGGTGTGGCGGTGCCGATCCCGAGGCGGGTGTTGGCGTTATCCCAGTACAGTCCGGCGGAGGAGTAGAGTATACCGCCGGAGTTGAACTGGACATAACCGTCCGTGCCGTGGGCGGTGGCCGTACCCACGCTTGAAGCGGTGAAGCAGTTGGCGAGGTTTTCGTCGCAGTATTTATACGCGCCGACTTTCGGGTCGGTGGATGTGGTGCCGATGTCGCCGAAGAATATGTCGCCGATGGACATGTATTCGTTTGTCGTCGCGCTTGGCAAGTCTACATCATAGCCAATGAGGATGTTATCCGAGCCCGTGGTGATGCTGTCCCCGGCGAGATATCCCATAAAGATATTGTCGCTACCTGTCGTGATTCCGCTGCCTGCACCGCGACCGACAAAGACATTGCGGCTGGTGGCCGTCACGCCGTTAACGCCGTAGCCTGCCTGATTCCCGATCGCCACGTTGTTATCTCCTGCACCATTATGCATCAACGCGTCGGAGCCAATGGCCGTATTCCAGCCGCCGGTGCTATCTCTCATAGCACTGGTGCCAAGTGCGGTGTTATTACTGCCGGTCGTATTGCCTTGCAAAGCTTGCCGCCCCAAAGCTGTATTGCTGTAACCTGTGGTATTACCCGTTAGCGCATTATACCCAATAGCCGTGTTGTAACGACAATCATATGCACCAGGGCAGACGGCAGACAGACTGTCCAGAGCCTGAGAGCCGAGCGCGACGTTATACTGGCCGACTGTCGTTGTGTTTCCACCTTCAATAAAGACGTTGCCCGTTCCCAGTGTCCCAATATTGAACTTACCCTGTGAGACGAACTCAAACCCGCTTTCGGCGTGGAGCTGGCCGTTGGAGTTAAAGACAATTTCACGGTCATTGCCCGGGGCGGTGAGGCTGGTGGAATCGCCCAGACTGGTGTAGGTCACGCAGTCGTGGGAATATTGCATCTTCCCGGCGGTGTCGTTGAAGCGGAAGCAGCCTTTCGTGGCGGCGCTTGTCCCGTCATCGTCAAGCATCATCTCCCCGCCGATAATGGCGAACGTATCGGTGGCGGAGAGGTTGTAGCTGTCCGTTTGGTCCATGAATATTCCGAGTGAGCCTTCGCCGGAGACTTGCGGTCGGTCGCCATCCACGTTGCTTTGATCGGACAGGCCGATGGCCATAGTGTTGCCACTTGTGGCCTTAACTTCTTGCCCCATGGCTGTGCTGTAGTTACCGCTGACATTGGCCCTGTACCCCAGCGCAACACTAACAGCTCCGCTGGCAACAGCCTCTCTTCCCATTGCTATGCTCTGACTTCCGCTGGCGGTCGAAGTATGTCCCATTGCTATACTCCAAGGCCCGCTGGCTGTAGTCACATACCCTAGCGCCGTGCTGTAATCGTTGCTGGCGGTTGTGCGATACCCTAGCGCCGTGCTGTAATTTCCGACTAAACCGCCGTCCCATTCTGATCCTGTAACAGTACCCGCCCGGAACGCCCCCTTCGAGACATCAAAGAACATGCGGTTGTCTTCCAATCCCGTGCCGGTGTCGCCTGTCTGGTACGAGCCGACGATGAAATCACCTGCGGAGGTGTAGGTGAAGTTGGCTTCCGCGGTGAAGTTGCCGCCGGAGTTAAACTGGACGCCGCGGTCTGGCGCGCCGGGCAGGGCGCTGCCGGACAGGGCTGCGATATCGGCGGCGGTAAAACAGTCATTTCCGTCTTCATCGCAATAATTGATAGCGCCCAGATCCCCGGTGATGTCCATTTCCAGGTCCTGCTCTCCGCCGGTGGAGGTTGAAAGCTGCGTGGCGGGGACACTGGGGTCTAAAATCATCCGCCCGCCGAAGAGGCCGAGCGTGTTGGAGGAGCTCATGACAATGCCGCCGTCCTGATCGCCCATGAAGATCCCCATGGACTGGATGCCGGTGACTTGCGGCGGGGTAAGCAGGAGGACTGCGTCGTCAACCAGACCTATGGCCAAAGAGCCATCCCCTGTGCCGTCCCCGGCGGTGCCGGAACCGGCGGTCACAGAGCGGCCCATCGTCATGCTGGATACGCCGCTGGCGGTCGTGCTCAGGCCCATTGATGTGCTATAGTCACCGCTGGCTGTCGTGCTTACGCCCATCGCGGTGCTGTCTTGCCCGCTGGCTGTTGTGCTGTGCCCGATAGCCATGCTATTTGTCCCACTGGCGGCGGCACCTTCTCCAAAAGCTGTGCTGGCTATGCCGCTGGCCGCCGCATTTAATCCCAAGGCCATGGCATTATTGTGGGTGGCCTGTGCATTCCAGCCCATCGCGATGCTTGATATTTGCGTGGCGGCCGCGTTTGCGCCGATTGCAACGCTTTGTGCGCCGCTGGCGGTGGTGGCGGTGCCCAGTGCGATACTCTCGTCGCCGACATTGGCATCGTTCCACTCCGATCCAATCACGCGCCCGGCGCGGAAGGCGGCTTTGGATTTGTCGAAGAATAGCCGTCTGTCTTCATTGCCCGTGCCGGTGTCGTCAAGCTGGTAGGAGCCGACGATGAAATCGCCCGCGGAGGTATAGACGAAATTCGCATTGCTCCACAGATTGTCTGCAGAGTTGAACTGGATGTTACCATCCGAGCCGTGGGCGGTGGCCGTTCCGACGCTGGCCGCCGTAAAGCAGTTATTGCCGTCGGCGTCGCAGTAGTTGGTGGCGCCGACATCGCCTGTGACATCGAGTTCGAGGTCCTGTTCACCGCCTGTGGAGGTAGTGGAGGAGCCCACGGCGAGGGTGCCCGTGGGCATGGTGGTATTGCCGTCGACATTGAGGTTGGTATCGATATCGGCTGATCCTGTCACGTTGAGGCCATCTGCGATGGTGACATCGGAATCGCTATCGGAGATATTGCCATCGACCTGCAGTGTAGAGGCCAGTGTGGTGGCGCCTGTGACGGCCAGCGTAGAGGAGATGGCGGCTGTGCCTGTGACATCGAGCGTGGTTGTTGGTGTTGCCGTGCCAATCCCCAAACGTCCAGCGGAGGTGTAGGTGAAGTTGGCCTCGGCGGCGAAGTTGCCGCCGGAGTTGAACTGGATTCCGCGGTCTGGCGCGCCGGGCAGGGCACTGCCGGACAGGGCTGCAATATCCGCGGCTGTAAAACAGTTATTCCCGTCTTCATCGCAATAATTGATAGCGCCTAGATCCCCGGTGATGTCCATTTCCAGGTCCTGCTCTCCGCCGGTGGAGGTTGAAAGCTGCGTGGCGGGGACATTGGGGTCTAAAATCATTCGCCCACCGAAGAGGCCGAGCGTGTTGGATGAGCTCATGACAATGCCGCCATCCTGATCGCCCATGAAGATGCCCATGGACTGGATGCCTGTTACCTGCGGCGGGGTGAGCAGAAGAACTGCGTCGTCAACCAGACCTATGGCCAAAGAGCCATCGCCCGTGCCATCCCCGGCGGTGCCGGAACCGGCGATCACAGAGCGTCCCATCGTCATGCTGGATACGCCACTGGCCATCGTGCTTAGGCCCATTGATGTGCTATAGTCACCACTGGCTGTTGTGCTTACACCCATTGCGGTACTGTCTTGCCCGCTGGCTGTTGTGCTGTGCCCGATAGCCATACTATTTGTTCCACTGGCGGCGGCACCTTCTCCAAAAGCTGTGCTGGCTATGCCGCTGGCCGCCGCATTTAATCCCAAGGCCATGGCATTATTGTGGGTGGCCTGTGCATTCCAGCCCATCGCGATGCTTGATATTTGCGTGGCGGCCGCGTTTGCGCCGATTGCAACGCTTTGTGCGCCGCTGGCGGTGGTGGCGGTGCCCAGTGCGATACTCTCGTCGCCGACATTGGCATCGTTCCACTCCGATCCAATCACGCGCCCGGCGCGGAAGGCGGCTTTGGATTTGTCGAAGAATAGCCGTCTGTCTTCATTGCCCGTGCCGGTGTCGTCAAGCTGGTAGGAGCCGACGATGAAATCGCCCGCGGAGGTATAGACGAAATTCGCATTGCTCCACAGATTGTCTGCAGAGTTGAACTGGATGTTACCATCCGAGCCGTGGGCGGTGGCCGTTCCGACGCTGGCCGCCGTAAAGCAGTTATTGCCGTCGGCGTCGCAGTAGTTGGTGGCGCCGACATCGCCTGTGACATCGAGTTCGAGGTCCTGTTCACCGCCTGTGGAGGTAGTGGAGGAGCCCACGGCGAGGGTGCCCGTGGGCATGGTGGTATTGCCGTCGACATTGAGGTTGGTATCGATATCGGCTGATCCTGTCACGTTGAGGCCATCTGCGATGGTGACATCGGAATCGCTATCGGAGATATTGCCATCGACCTGCAGTGTAGAGGCCAGCGTGGTGGCGCCTGTGACGGCCAGCGTAGAGGAGATGGCGGCTGTGCCTGTGACATCGAGCGTGGTTGTTGGTGTGGCGGTGCCGATCCCCATGTACCCTGCGGAGGTGTAGACGAAATTGCTGTCAGCGGTGAAATTGCCGCCGGAGTTAAACTGGATGCCACGGTCTGGCGCGCCGGGCAGGGCACTGCCGGACAGGGTTGCAATATCCGCGGCTGTAAAACAGTTATTCCCGTCTTCATCGCAATAATTGATAGCGCCTAGATCCCCGGTGATGTCCATTTCCAGGTCCTGCTCCCCGCCGGTGGAGGTTGAAAGCTGCGTGGCGGGGACATTGGGGTCTAAAATCATTCGCCCACCGAAGAGGCCGAGCGTGTTGGATGAGCTCATGACAATGCCGCCATCCTGATCGCCCATGAAGATGCCCATGGACTGGATGCCGGTTACCTTGGGCGGGGTTGATACGGTGGTGGTATCGTCGATCAAACCAATGGCCAAAGAGCCATCCCCTGTGCCGTCCCCGGCGGTGCCGGAACCGGCGATCACAGAGCGTCCCATCGCGGTGCTCATATTTCCGCTGGCCGTGGTTTGAGCCCCCATTGCCGTGCTGGCAGTGCCGCTGGCCGTGGTGCCACCCCCCATCGCCGTGCTTATACTTCCGCTGGCCGTGGTACTCAATCCCATCGCCGTGCTGTCGGCTCCGCTGGCTGTTGTGCTATCTCCCATTGCTGTGCTGACAAGCCCGCTGGCCGTTGTGCCAAGCCCTATCGCCATGCTGCTATCCCCGCTAGCCGTTGTGCCAAGTCCTATCGCCATGCTGCTATCTCCGCTGGCTGTGGTGTCGTAACCTAGTGCCACACTATATTGGCCGGAGCTGGAATAATTCCATTGATTTCCAGTAGCAGTTCCCGCACGGAAAGCGCTGTTGGAGACATCGAAGAACATGCGGGAATCTTCGCTGCCCGTGCCGGTGTCGTCAATCTGAGATGATCCGACGATGAGGTCGCCTGCGGAGGTGTAGGTGAAATTGGCCTCGGCCGCGAAGTTGCCACCGGAGTTGAACTGGACGCCGCGGTCTGGTGCGCCGGGAAGGGCGCTGCCGGACAGGGTTGCAATATCCGCGGCTGTAAAACAGTCATTTCCGTCTTCATCGCAATAATTGATAGCGCCCAGATCCCCGGTGACATCGACTTCCAGTGTTTGTGCGCCGGTGCTGAAGACGCTTGAGCCGATCGCCAGTCCCGGCAGGTTGATCAGGCTGGTGGCGCCGCCTGCATTGTTGCCAACGCCGAGAACTTCGGCGATGTCCTGATTCATTTCACCTGTGGTGAAGCAGTTATTGCCGTCGGCATCGCAATATTCGGTTGCACCGACTTCGCCGGTGACGTCGAGTTCGAGGGTGGCCGTACCGGAGCTTAATGTTGTGGAGCCGATTGCTACGCCTCCGAACCCGATGGCGTTTGCTCCAGCCGCATCGTCATCGTTGGCGAGAACGTCCGGCAGGCCTTTGCCGCCGAGACCATCGCCGCCACCGCCGCCGGAACAAGCTTCTGTGAAGATACTTGTGCCGTCAGTTTTTAGACAGGTTGCGCCGGTGCCTGCTCCAAAACTGCCGGCATCTATATCGTCTTCCTGAACGGCGTCATTTTGAATGGTTGTTGCGCCCGTGCCGTCAATTGCCACGTCGCCGCTCATTGCGACAGGGTTAAAGTTCGTGCCGTCGGCGACCATGATGTGGCCTGAGGTGTTGGTGCCCATGGTGATGTCGTCGCCGGAGACGGTCAGATCTCCACCGACAGTTGTGTCGTTGGTGACATTGAGGGTATCGGAAATATCGACGGTGCCGTTGACTTCTAATGTGTCGTTAAAGGCACTGACATCATATGTGTCAGCAAATCCGATGCCGACGCGTTTGTTTGCTGTGGTCAGGTCGGCGTGGATGGCGTCGCCTAAATTCATGTAATTTGAGCTTGAGCTGAATGCGGCGACATCGCCAAGCAGGATATTGGAAGTGTCATCGCCATTGCTGAGTATTTGTGTGCCATCAAGCAGGTAAATGCCTGAAGCCTGAATGTCGCCGGAAACATCGAGTTCTTCAGCCGGGTTGCTTAAGCCGATACCAACAGTGCCATCATTTTGGACGGTGAAGATAACGGAGGCAGAGCTGTCGCGTACGCTGAGGGCGTCTGTGCCGCCGCCCGTGGCGCCGCCGGTGATGGTGACGTCATTGTTAAGTGCGGAGGTGCCTGTCACCGCGAGGGTGCCTGAGAGTGTTGTGGCGCCGGTTACGCCAAGCGTGTTTCCCAGAACTGTTGCGCCCGTGATTTCTGCCGTGCCGACGACGTCGAGGGCATCGTTGGGGTTATTGAGGCCAATGCCGACATTGCCTGAGCCATAATAGATGTCAGAGCCGTTTTGGCTCCAGAGGTTGGCTCCGGCTGCGACGGATTCCCATGCGAAACTGCCGGGGCTGGCGTCATCTTCATTACAGATTTCGATCAGGTCGGGGTTTGTTCCTGTGTTAATGCGCAGCAGGTTTTCGTTAGCAGCATTACAGGTTGTCAGTGTGGCTTGTGTTGGAAGTGTTAGAGATTTTTCACCAAGCTGGAGCTGCGCTGCGGCATCTGTAAGGTCGAGGACATCGGTGAATTTACCGCCGCCGGTGACTTCAAGGTTTTTGGTTATTTCTGCGATGTTAGGGTCAGTGGCCTTTAGATTCCACAATCCGCCTGAGCCGGCAATGGCCTGATTATATGTCATGGAGACAACGATATCGTCGCCGCCGCCACTGGTGTTTGGAAGCATGTAGCCGCCGGCGTCGTTGACACAGGTTGTATTGAAAACGCCATCAGGGCCAGCAGATAAAACGGCAATGGCTATATTATTAGTGTCAACGTTTCCTGCGAGATAGTTGCCGCAACCACTATAATCAGCGGCGGCAAGGCCATGGTCCCATGCGCAATAGCCATAAGCGTTGCCCCAGGGGTCGTTTTGAGGAGCGCCGACAGCGGGTAGCGTTCCGCCGCCAGTTGGGCCGCCGCCGCCGACCGGTTCGGGGCCTTCCGTATAGCCGTCTTCGTCAACGCCAACCGTACCGCCTTCGCAGATGATTTCAACAGCTTCATCGCTTGCGTTGACAAGGACGAGAGAGGCGGCAACGCGGGCTTCGGCCTTGGCTTGTTCGCGGCGGTTGACTTCGACCATGGTGGAGAGGGGGCCGCGCATGGTGGACATGATACCGGCGCCAAGAACTCCGACGATGGCGACAGCGCCAAAGAGGGTGAAGAACACGTTGCCACGTTCATTTAAGCGTTTTGTTGTTTGGGGGCGTTGTTGTTTTGGGTTTTGGGTTGGGTTTATGTGTGTTTGCTGTGCGCGTGTGCGCGTCATGCGTAAAAATATGCCGAAAAATTTATTCGTGTCCACCTGCGTAAGCCCCCAAGCCCCAGATTTGTAAAACAACAACAATTTAAGAATCTCACCTTCCAGTATGGATAAGAAACCTTACTAAATCCTTATCGTTTCTAAAAAAATGAGGTTGAGATCTGTGGATATGCGCAAATTATTCCATAATGATGCGTACAAAGAGGGGGTGTACGTGTTTTATGGTTTTTTATAGTTTTTATAACGTCTTAATATTTACGAATCGGTTGGTGATTCTGAATGATTTTTGGCGGAATTACGTTTTGAGGAGACCGAATCGGGTCAAGCTTTCTTTTTGACGGGTGGCTAGAGCGTCAACATCAAAATCTTCTATAAGTTCGTTAAAGACCCGATACCAGTTGATTTGCGCATTGAGGTGAATAAAGACAGAGCCGAGGCCCAGTGCAGCTCTGTCCATAAAAACGAATTCGCGCGGGACGGTTATGCCGCCGCGCTGTCGACCGAGTTCACGGAGCCGGGCGTGGACTTTTTCGGCGGTGTCGCGGCCGTAAACGGCGCCGTCGGCGTGGCCGATGGCGCGGACTTTATCATCCATGATCGGGCCGTAGAGGAATTCGGCCCAGATATTCAGGGTTTCGACCTGTTCCTTGCTCAGGTCTGTAAAACCCCATGTTTCGTAGGCGTGCACGGCCAAGTTATTGTCTTTGTTCATTAATGCATGGTAGAGGTCGATGACGCCGCCGACGAATTTCGGCGGAAAGATACGAACACAGCCGAAATCAAGTAAATTGATGCTGTTATCTTCGCGCACGGTGTAGTTGCCTAAATGCGGGTCGCCGTGGATGGTGGCGTAATAATAAAGCGGGACATACCACGCGCGGAACATATTCATGGCGATGGCATTGCGTTGCTCTTGCGGGGCGTCTTTATAGGTTAGGATTTTGTTTCCTTCCATCCAACTGGTGGTGAGCAGGCGGTCGGTGGACAGGTCATCGATGACGTGGGGGACGTGGACACCTGGTTCGTCTTTCAACATATATTCGTAAAGTTTGCAGTGCTTGGCTTCACGGGCGTAGTCGAGTTCTTCCAAAAGGCGTTCGGCCAATTCGGCGTGGATCTGGCTTGTCTGAATGGCTTTATCATAGCGTTCATAAATGCCGAAAATGATTTTGAGCTGATTTAAATCAGTCTCAATTGCACTTTTCATGTCAGGATATTGTAGTTTACAAGCAATAGTTTGTCCGTTTTTAGCCAATCCTTTGTGAACTTGTCCCAAGGAGGCTGCGGCGGCGGCTTCGTGTTCGAACGTTTCAAAACGTTTTTCCCAGTCCGGTCCGAGTTCGGTCTTCATGCGGCGGCGGACGAATGGCCAGCCCATTGGAGGGGCATCAGCTTGAAGTTCTTGAAAGGCACTTGCGTATTCGGGAGGAAGGGCTTCTGGAATGGTTGCCAGAATTTGTCCGATTTTCATCAACGGGCCTTTGAGATTGCCCAGCGCCATCATGAGTGCCTGAGCATGTTCTTCGCGCTCGATTTTCAGGCCGAGGAATTTTTCACCGGCGATTTTGGCAGCCAGTCCTGCCATGGTGCCGGAAACCTTGCCATAGCGCGTTAGCTTTGTGCCAATTGTGTTTTCTTTGAAGTCTGCTTTATTTTCCATGGGAGATAAGATGGCGGTTTTGGTTGGAATGTCTAGGTAAAAATGACATTATTCGGGTATGAAACACGCTGATAATATTCAAAACAAAGATAAGATTTTAGAAAAAGTGCTTCCCGAGGTTGCTTTTGACGGTTGGCATTGGTCTTTAGTTCAGCGGATTGCGCAGGAAGAGGGCATGAGCGCCGACGATTTGCGGGCGCTTTTTCCCGGGAAGCTTAAAGATGTGCTGGCGGCTTTTTCTGATTTGGCGGATCGAAAGATGCTGGAGACTTTGCAAGAGGTCGATCCTGAAGATTTGCGTATTCGGGACCGTGTTTCTATGGCTTTAATGGCGCGTTTTGAGTGGCTTGCACAGCATAAGGAGGCTTTGCGCCAGAGTTTGCAATTTTGGATGGTTCCAACGCGCAAACCTTGTGGGGTGAAGATTTTGTGGCGTACGGCGGACCGGATTTGGGATTGGGCCGGGGATACGGCAACGGATTACAATCACTATACCAAGCGGGGATTGCTTTCGGGAGTTATTGTTTCGACGACGCTGGCGTTTTTAAATGACGAAACAGAAACGCTGGACAATACCAGAGCTTTCCTAGACAGACGTATCGAAAATGTGATGCAATTGGGTAAGATTATTAACAAGGTTAAAAGGGCGTCATAATGCAGCGTTTTCTTCTTATTATGTGTTTTTGTATCGGAGCTATGTTTGTTTCTCAGCCAGCGTACGCCGGTAAGCTGCTTGAATTTTTCTTTCCGTCTTTGCGTGATACCGGGCCTGATCCGTCCGAAACTCTGAAAGCGCCTTTTGCCGGAGATGATGTGGTTGCTGTGAATGAGGGGGGTGCTAAAGCGCATAGTGAGGCTAGCATGGTTCCTCTTCATTTACCGCATCGTTCGGAAGAAGTTATTTCTGTCTGGGTTGTGACTGCTGTGTCTGATTCTCTGAATTTTAATGGTCAGAACTATGAAGACGATATGAAGAAATCGTTTGCTTATTTTGATGCCGGGGGGCGTAGCGAGTTTGAGGCGTTTTTAAAAGACAATAAGATTATGGATGTATTGCAATCTTCACAGTATAGCGTACAGAGTTATGTGAGTGCGCCGCCGCTTTTGCTGAACGAAGGTGCGGTTAATAAACGTTATCGTTGGCTTTACCAGGTGCCGGTGACCGTTAGCTATTTGAAAAAAGGTATGACTAGTTATAAAGGGGTAGAGGCTACTAATCAGTCTTTCTTATTGCAGCTTCAGGTTGGGCGAAACCAAGAGGCAAAAGGTGAGCTTGGTACGTTTGTTGAACGCTGGAGCGGCAAGCCGGTTAAGAAGCCTTAAAATTGTTGTTTATCAAAAGACGTTTGGTTTTTATGAATTGAGGCTTCACAGTTTGCTCTTGGGCGTTACAATTGGGCCATCCGAATCAATATAAATCTGTTTAATTCAAGGAGAGTTTTTTATGTCCGATGCCGCTGTCGATTATGAAATTGATGAAACTGAAACACAAGATGATGGTGAGTCTTCCGGTGATGGTGAAGCACAAGATGTTGGCGGTGTAGCCGGGCAGCGGTTGCGCAGCTTTATTGAGCGGATTGAGCGTCTTGAGGAGGAAAAAGCAGCGCTTGCTGAAGACATAAAGGAAGTTTATGCAGAGGCTAAAGGTGTTGGGTTTGATGCCAAAACGATGCGCAAGATTGTGTCTTTGCGTAAGATGGATTATGAGAAGCGCCGCGAATCTGAAGAGCTTTTGGATCTTTATAAAACCGCGATTGGTATGGTTTAGAGGCCAGGGCATACTTGTCTGTTTGATAGAGGGCTATAAGGTATGATTTCGGTTGAGAAACAATATCTGTGGCCCTTTTTCCTTACTGTGCCGCTTATTTTGGGCAGTTTTGCAAGCGGGATGTTTTTTCGAGGGACGGATAATCTTCTTATTTTTCCGCATGTCATGGGGATGGTTTGTTTTGCAGCGCTTTCTTTGTGGCGCGGGCGTGAACAGGTCTGGGAGTTGCCGCGCGGGCCGCTGGTTTTTGCTTTGCTGGCGTATTGGTTCTATGTGATCGTTAGTATCAGTTGGTCGACGAATACCTATAACAGTACTTTATTTGCAATTATTTTCAGTGTGTTGCCGTTTATGTTTTTTGCATTGGTGACGACACCGCAGCCATTGCATTGGTTGCAGGTTCATATGGGCGCATTGGCGGTGGCGGTAACGATTGTTTCTGTTTGGGCGGGCGTACAGTTTTTTGCAATTGAGCCGGGCAGGCGTGTGCATCATCCGATGCTTAATCCTAACAATTTAGCTGTGGTGTTTAATATGGCACTGTTTCCGGCGTTGGCGTTGTATTTTTGCGCGCGCAGACGGGCTTTGATGCTGATTGGATTTGGTCTAAGCGCATTGTTTTTGCTGGCGATGTTTACGACGCAAAGTAAAGGCGGATTGCTTTCGTTTTTGATTGTATTACCGGTGTTTTTTATCTTTGTGCGCGGGCAAGCAGGGATGAATTGGCGGCGTATTGTTGCAATAGCGCTTGTGGCTTTCAGCCTTTTTGCTGTTGTGCATGCGGTGAGCACGAAGTCTTTTGGCGGGGCGTTTCTTGATGTTGTCGTACCACAGGATGTTGAGTCTAAAACAGTGTCTGAGCGTAAGCTTATTTGGGCTTCAACCTGGCATTTGATTCAGGATCATTTCTGGGGCGGTACCGGTTTGGGGACGTTTACTTATTTTTATCCGCGATACAGACATCCAAAAGATTATAGTGACGGGTATTTCGCACATATGGACCCGTTACAGTTTTGGGCAGAGATGGGTGTGATGGCCCCGGTTTTGTTTTATCTGGTTTTGTTGTTGGTTCTTATACGCACTATTCGGGCGACGCGAGCGTGTGCTCCGAGTTCGCCGGAACGCGGCTGGATATATGCGTGTTTTTGCGGGCTATTGGCTTTGGCCGGGCATGCGCATATCAGCTTTCATCTTTATATGCCGATTAATCTTTTTCTGGCAGCGTTTTTACTCGCGGGGTGGTTTATTGCTACTGAGGCGGTTCTAAAGATCTCTCGCTATAGGTTAGAGGCTGATTATAATTGGTTAAAAATGGCTATATATTTGACTTTACTTGTTATTATATTTTCTCCAATATTGTGGATGGCGCGCGCAACGATGGGCGTACACTATCTGAATCAGGTTGATTCTTTGATGCAGGCGGGTCGGGAAGAAGAAGCGCGCTTGGCGCTTGATAAGGCATGGAGTTATAGTCCTAAAAATTATTCCTCATTGTATGATGTTGAGGCGAAGTATCGGTTGCATATGCTTAATGCGAAGCGGCAAACCATGTCTTCTGAACAGCGTCGAAAAATGTATGGGGAAGCACATGATTATATTGACCGGGCCAGTGCGCTTAATTCAGGATTTGTGAATTTGTGGAATCGCAAGGCTTTGATCTATTTTGCTGGTTTTCCGGATATGGACCCGAAGGCGCGGGATAAAGCAGAAGTGTTGCTTGAAAAAACGCTGGCGGCGAACCCGGTTTTGTTGGATGCGCGGATTGGGCTGGCCCATGTTTTTTATCTCAAGGGGGATAAGGAAAAAGCGCTGGCGGTGATGCAGGATCTTTATAATTATCCTGTGCCCAAGACGTTTACGCCTGAGCAATATCAGGCGATTGTGAAGAAATTTAAAGAATAACCACTATGCCTTTTGACGGTTTTTGATGAGGTCTTCGACTACCGCTGGGTCGGCGAGGGTTGAGGTGTCGCCGATCTGGTCGGTTTCGTTTGCGGCGATTTTACGCAAAATTCTGCGCATAATTTTTCCGCTGCGTGTTTTGGGCAGGCTGGGGGCCCATTGGATAATATCTGGCGTCGCAATCGGGCCGATTTCAGTGCGTACAGTTTTGATGATAGCGGCTTTAATTTCTTCACTGGGCTGTTTTTCCGCAGCCAGTGTTACGAAGGCATAAATGCCGGTGCCTTTGATCTCGTGTGGATAGCCAACAACGGCGGATTCTGCAATGCCGGGGTGTTCGTTAATCGCATCTTCAATTTCGGCGGTGCCGAGGCGGTGGCCGGAGACATTGATGACATCGTCAACGCGCCCTGTGATGCGGTAGTCGCCATCTTTATCGCGCCGTGCGCCGTCGCCTGTTGTGAACATGCCGGGAAAGTCGGAGAAATACGTTTTGATAAAGCGTTCATGGTCGCCGAATACGGTGCGCATTTGTCCGGGCCAAGAATCCAAAATTACGAAGTTTCCTTCGGCTTCTCCATCAAGGATTTTGCCTTTGCTATCGACAATGGCGGGCCGCACACCGAAGAACGGTTTTTGTGCCATGCCGGGTTTGAGGGTGTGACAGGGCAGGGGCGTGATCATAAATCCGCCGGTTTCAGTTTGCCACCATGTGTCGATGATGGGACAGCGCCCTTCTCCAACGACGTTATAATACCACATCCAGGCTTCGTGGTTGATGGGTTCGCCGACGGTGCCGAGAATGCGCAGTGAGCTGCGGTCCGTTTTTGTAACCGGTTCGTTGCCTTCACGCAGAAGGGCGCGGATGGCGGTGGGGGCGGTGTAGAAAATATTGACGTTGTGTTTGTCGACGACTTGCCAGAAACGCGACCAGTCGGGGTAATTTGGTACGCCTTCGAAAACGAGGCTGGTTGCACCATTAGCCAGCGGGCCATAGACGATGTAAGAATGGCCGGTGACCCAGCCAACGTCGGCAGTGCACCAATATATTTCGCCTTGTTTATAATCAAAGGCGACTTCGTGGGTTAGGGATGCGTACACCATGTATCCGCCTGTGGTGTGCAGGACGCCCTTGGGTTTGCCGGTTGAGCCGGAGGTATAGAGAATGAAGAGCGGGTCTTCAGCATGCATGATTTCGCACGGGCATTTATTGGGTTGATCGTCGACGAGGTCATGCCACCAGACATCGCGGTTGTCATCCCAGCTGATTTCGCCGTCGCGGTGTTCAAGGACGAGAACTTTTTTGACGTCTGTGCCTTTAACGGCTTCATCGCAGTTGTTTTTCAGGGGAATAGTTTTGCCGCCGCGCACGCCTTCATCGGCGGTGATGACGATTTTTGCATCGCAGTCAAGAATGCGGTTCTTTAGAGATTCGGGCGAGAATCCTCCAAAGACAACAGAATGCACAGCGCCGATGCGGGCGCAGGCGAGCATGGCATAGACAGCCTCAAGCACCATCGGCATGTAGATAATGACGCGGTCGCCTTTTTCCACGCCGAGGCTTTTCAGGGCATTGGCCAGGCGTGAGACTTCTTTTAGAAGTTCGCCGTAAGTGACTTTGTTGTCGAGATCGGGTTCATCGCTTTCCCAGATCAGGGCCACATCGTTTGCTTTTTCCGGCAGGTGGCGGTCGATACAGTTAAAGCAGGCGTTGAGCTGGCCGTCTTCGTACCATTTGATGGAAACATCACCTTCAAAGGATGTGTTTTTGATGATGGTGGGTTTTTTGAACCAGTCAAGGCGCTTTGCTTGCACCGCCCAAAAGATTTCAGGTTGTTCGATTGAGCCTTTATACATGGCCTCATATTGCTCTTCGGATATGAGGGCGTTATCGAGAATATCTTTGGACGGGGCGTAACAATCGGCGGCCATAGTGTCTCTCCTTTGGTGCTGAGTGTGGTCAATATGCCACAAATTGTTGGTAAATTTAAACATTTCTTAGTGTAAAGGCGTTAAACTCGGAGGAGTAATAAAAATATGGGGCTTAATAATGACAACACAGATTTTTACCACAGGATCAATTGTGGACGAACATGGTTTGAAGGCGCAGAGCGCCTTTGGGCTTGGTTTTTCTGTAAATTGGGAGGATCCTGATCATCCGACGGTTCAAATTGGCGGGGATGAAAAGATTATGATTGCCGATCTGGCGGTGAAACAGCCGGAAAACCTTGAATTTGTTCGCGAGATTTTTGAGCAAGCCGCGCAGTATCTGGAGAGTTTTTCCGCTGCACAGCCACTTGGTCCTGGTATTTTACATACACTTCGCTATGTTCAGGACCAGCTTTAAATTTCGTTCAGTGCTTGTTTTTCGTTTTTGATTTTTTTTGTGCGTCGAGCCTTTCTGAACGTGACGATTGCAATGCCGGTCATGGCTATGATCGCGCCGATAAGCATGGTTGTGGAGAATTGTTCGCCCATGATTATGACGCCGAATGTTACGCCGAAAATTGGCGTGAGCAGGGAAAAAGGTGCAATGACATAGACCGGGTTGCGAGCGATCAAGACTTTCCAAAGATAATGGGCGAAGGATACGAGTAAAACCTGATAGGCCAATACCCATGCCAGTTTTATATGGTTGGCATTTTGCAACAGTTGAATCTGGTTGTCTTCCAGTAGCAGGCTTGTGCATACGGCAAGTGGCAGCGGGATGGTAAAGGCATAGAAAACCATTGTCGGGAAGTCGAGTTCGCTGATTGCTTTAAGACGGACAGAGCCTAAAGCCCAGAAGAATGCCGAAAAGATCAGAAAAGTTACGCCGATTACGGTGATGTTTGAACCGGGTGCGGGATTGTACAAGAAAATGCAACCGCCGAGCAAGGCAATGGCGAGACCGGCAAAAGTTTTTAAGCCAAAGCGTTCGTGGTAGAAGATCCAGCCGAGCAGTATTGAAAAAGGCATACCGGTTTTCATGATGAGGGCAGCGATGCTGGAATCGACCTGCGCCAGTCCGGCAAAAAGCAAACCCATATGTATGCCCTGAAATGGCAGGGCGTATAACGCAATGTTTTTCAATTGTTCAAGATTGATGCGGCTGGCGAAAGGCGCGAATAACAAACTGCAAAGGCCAAAGCGTAGAGTGAGTAGTAGAAAAGGCGGAATTTCGAGTGCGCCGATGCGAATAACAACGTAGTGCATTCCCCAGATGGCCATGACAAATATGGCCAGTGCGATGTCGCGTGTATTCACCTAAATACCGCCTAGCGCGCAGACTTCTGTCCATTCTTCCTCGGTGACGGGGGAAACCGACAGGCGGACCTGCTTGACGACTTTCATGTTTGACAGGACCGGGTGGGATTTCAGATCGGCGAGTGTTACGGGATTTTTTAGCGCTGTTAACGGTTTAACATCAACAGTGACGAATTTGCCGGTTTCATTTTTTGTCGGATCGGGGTCGGTGTAGGCCTCGCTGGTGACTTCCAGAATACCAACAATTTCCTTACCTTCATTGGAGTGATAGAAAAAGCCTTTGTCACCCGGTTTCATAGCCGCGAGATTATTGCGGGCTTGGTAATTGCGGACGCGTTTTTCCCAGCGGCCTTCGCCTTTTTTAACTTGATCGTCCCATGAAAATTTGTAGGGTTCGGATTTTAAAAGCCAATAGGCCATGAGTTTTGCCTTTTCTATTTTTTATAAAGCAGTGAGAAAATAACGCCTAGGCCCAGACCTGTTCCTAAGCCGGCGCCAGCCCAAGCCAATGCCAGTTCTTTGGGGATGGGCATCCATATGTAGGCCGCAGCGTTCAGCAGGGCGAGCAGAACACCGATTTGCAGGCCAAAGCGCAAACCTTCGGTGATGCCTTTGCCTTCATGGTTGCGGGTATAGATAAAGCCGATGATGATGACGAGCAGGGCTTGGTATCCAAACATATACGGCATGAAGCTTGCCATTTCATCCATTGGTCGCCACAGATGCATGGTTTGTTGATAGATGTCTGAAAGCAGGTTTTGATGGATTAAAAAGTCTAATCCAAAGACAAAGGCAAAACCAATGATCGTGGAGATTAGAAAACGCGGGATATTAATTTTTGTGATGGGACAGTGCATTTTATTTCTCCTTATTATTTCAACGGGCGGGTCAGCATGTTCTCAATGGCCTGGTCAACGGGGAGGTCTTCGTGTAGACATTGGTAAACGGCTTGCGTTATCGGCATTTCGACGCCGTATTTTTCGGCGAGATTGAGGGCGGCGCGGGCGGTGTGGACCCCTTCGGTAACGGCGCTGCGCTGTGAGAGGATTTCTTCCATGGTTTTGCCTTCGCCCAGAGCCGCGCCGAGTGAAAAGTTGCGTGATTGCATGGAGGAGGCGGTGAGCATGAGATCGCCGATGCCGCACAGTCCCATCAGCGTGTCAGCTTGTGCACCCATGGCTTTGGCGAGGCGGGCGATTTCAGCGACGCCGCGGGTGAGTAGCGCTGCGCGCGCGCTTTCGCCCAGCTTGCGGCCATAAACAACGCCGCAGGCAATGGCGATGACGTTCTTAAGGGCGCCGCCGATTTGCACACCGATGATGTCGTCAGAGACGTACGGGCGGAAGCCTTTGACGCCAAGGGCGTCCTGAAGGGTTTTTCCGGTTTGGTCATCGGAGACGCCGATCGTCGCGGCGGCGGGAAGTCCGGCGGCAATTTCACTGGCGAAGGTCGGGCCGGTGAGCACAGCGATTTTGGTGTCGGGAATGACTTGTGTGCAAACTTCAGAGAGCAGCAGGCCGGTATTGAGCTCAATGCCTTTCGAGCACAGCACAAGAATGGTTTCGGAGCGGAGATTGTCTTTAATGGTTTCGAGCGTGGCGCGCATATGTTGAGCCGGCGTGACCATCAGGATAATGTCGCGCTGGATGGCTTCGGTGAGATCGCCTGTGGCGCGTAGAGTTTCAGACAGCGGGATATTGGGCAGAAAAAGCGTGTTTTCGTGGTGCTGGTTAATGGCCTCCACGACTTCGGGTTCACGCGCCCAGATGAGGACGTCACGTCCGCCCTTGCTAAACATTTGCGCAAGGGCTGTGCCCCACGCGCCTGCGCCGACAACAGCTATTTTTAAATCGGATTCTGACATGAAGGAATCATGCCTGTGTTCGGGTTTACGGTCAAGCGGCGTTATTGTTGCCCATATCATTGAGGGGCCAGCGGGGGCGGGCTTTGAAATCGAGGTTGTCGGTCAGGCCTTTTTGCAGACGCTCTAATCCGGCCCAGGCGATCATGGCGGCGTTATCGCCGCACAGGGAAACCGGTGGGGCATAGGCGCGCATGGCGTGGTTTTCGCAGAGCAGTTCGAGGCGTTGACGGATGGCGGTGTTGGCGGCTACGCCGCCAGAGACGACGAGGGCGGGAGCGGCGGAGTTATATTCGGTTTTGAATCGATCAATGGCGCGTTTGCAGCGATCAGCAATGACGTCGGCGACTGTGGTTTGGAAGGCGCAGGCGAGATCGGCGATGTCGGTGCGTTGCAAATCTCCTTCTGGCAAGGCTTCGACGGCCAGTCGGACAGCCGTTTTAAGGCCGGAAAATGAGAAGTCGAGGGTTTTGCGGCCTTTCATCGGGCTGGGGAGGGCGAAGCGTTTAAGGGCTGCGGCCGGGTCTTCGCATTCCCCCGCGATTTTCTGGATTTCGGGGCCGCCGGGGTAGGGTAAGCCCATCAGCTTGGCGGATTTGTCGAAACATTCACCCGCCGCGTCGTCGAGTGTTGTGCCCCAGAGTTTGTACGTGCCGACATCTTCGGCGACAAGAATTTGCGTATGGCCGCCAGAGACGAGCAGGAGCAGGTAGGGAAATTCAATCTGGTCGGTCAGGCGTGGGGTGAGGGCGTGGCCTTCGAGGTGGTTGACGGCGATGAAGGGCAAATTTTGGCTGGCGGCGATGGCTTTGCCGGCGATCATGCCGACCATCACTCCGCCGATCAATCCGGGGCCGCAGGTGGCGGCGACGCCGTCGATATCTTTGAAGCTCAGGCCTGCGTCATCCATGGCGGCCTTGATCAATGTATGGAGATGATCGATATGGGCGCGGGCGGCGATTTCCGGGACAACGCCACCAAAGGCTAGGTGTTCTTTGAGCTGGGACAGGACGATATTGGCGAGGATGTCACCTTTTTCGTTGACGATGGCGGCGGCGGTTTCATCGCAGCTTGTTTCGATGCCGAGGATATACATGGACTAGGTTTTAACGCGAAGATACAAAGATGCGAAGCGTTTTTTTGCTGTTATGAAGTCCCCATTCTTGCCCTCCCCCTTGAGGGGGAGAGTTGCGTAGGCTTGGGCGCTTGCACCCTAGCCGTAGCTGGGTGGGGATGTTAGAGTTTTAAATGTAATCATGACAATATGATTTACAGCGAGAATTTAAGGTAAATTAAAAATCTCTGTGTACTCCGTGTGCTTCGTGTTTTAAAAAAGACGGCATGAAAAAGCAAATCAAAATAGGGACGCGGGGATCGCCGCTGGCGATGGCACAAACACGTACGGTGTGTGCGAGGCTGGCCGAAGCGCATCCGGACTTGGAAACCGAGATTGTGGTGATTCAAACCTCAGGGGATTGGAAACCTGCGGATGGCGAGGTGCGATTATCGGCGGTCGAGGGAGGGAAAGGGCTGTTTGCCAAGGAGATTGAGCAGGCGCTTTTGGATGGGCGGATCGATGCGGCGGTGCATTCGATGAAAGATATGGATTCAACCCTGCCTGAGGGATTGGTGGTGGAGCATATGCTGGTGCGGGAAGATCCGCGTGATGCCCTATTATTTTCACGTAAAATAAAAGAATTAGCTGATTATAGCCAATTAAAAAATGAGGGTTTGGCGGTGTTGCCGCAAGGATCTATTGTAGGAAGTGCGAGTGTGCGACGCGGAGCGTTTTTGCTTTCGGCGCGGCCTGATTTGAAGATCGTGCCGTTTCGCGGGAATGTGCAGACGCGGATTGATAAATTGCGTGGGCCAGAAAGGGGTGGGGTGGTTGATTGTACGCTTTTGGCGATGGCGGGATTAAATCGCCTTGGGTTGGCTGGTGAGGCGGATATTGTTTTGGAGCCAGAGGAGATGTTACCGGCGGCTGCGCAGGGTGCGGTCGGGATTGAGGTGCGGGCGTCTGATGATGATATTTTATCCATTTTTGGCTATATTTCTGATTTAAATACAGTGCTTTGCGTAAAAGCGGAGCGAGAAGTTTTGCGTATTCTTGATGGCTCTTGCCATACGCCAATTGGGGTGTATGGGGTGCTGGATGGTGGTGAATTGTGGTTGCGGGTTCGTGTGGTTTCACTGGATGGGGCGCAGCGTTTTGACGATGAAATTCGCGGGGGTGTACAGACGGTTGAAGAGGGGCAATCGCTCGGGCGTGTGCTTGGTG
>JACKIT010000004.1 GCA_020638335.1 Rhodospirillales bacterium | reverse complement strand
ATTATTCGCTGAAATCACACGCTGAGTCAGCATCTTCACAATCGCCGCAATAGTAGGATCCGTTTTTCCCAACTTCGCCTGAAAAGACTGACGCGTAATCACAATCAAATTACAATCTTCAAGCGCTCGCACAGACGCCGTGCGCAACTCATCAAATATCAGCGCCATCTCTCCGAAAATCTGCCCCAAATCCAGCTTGGCCAGACGAAGCTCACGCCCCTCATTTTGAGTAAAAACCTCAACCACGCCCGACTGAATAAGATATGCACAATTTCCAGGCTCCCCCTCTTCCATAATCAGGGTCCCCTTAGGAACAAACCGGCGTTCAAGTATGACTGTAGATCCGCGACTCATAAAAGCAATTATACAGCCTAACTCATATATTGGCCACCATTAGCCGAAAGTGTTGCACCGGTAATAAAGGCCGCCTTGTCAGACACCAAAAATGACACAATCGCGGCAATTTCCTTCGGTGTCCCCATTCGTCCCACCGGAATCTGCTTCACTATTGCTTCCAAAACAGCAGAATCCATAGATTCCGTCATTTCTGTCTTTATATAACCCGGACAAATCGCATTCACCGTAATTCCCTTGCGCGCACTCTCCAAAGCCAGCGCCTTGGTAAAACCAAGCATTCCAGCCTTGGCCGCTGAATAATTCGCCTGCCCCAGTTGTCCCTTTTGCCCATTAATAGAACTGATATTTACAACGCGCCCGGCCCCCCGCTCACGCATCCCGACAATCACAGCGCGGCACATATTATAACAAGACGTCAAATTCGTTTCGATCACAACATGCCAGTTCTCATCCGGCATTTTATGCAACATCCCGTCACGCGTAATCCCGGCATTATTAACCAGAACGCCAACCGGCCCCAGTTCTCTTTCAACCTTGGCCACAGCCTTCTCACACGCTGCCAAATCCGCAACATCAACCTTATAGGCCTTCGCACCGGTCTTCTCTTTGAACGCCTTCGCCGCAGCATCATTATCAGCATAAAAGGCCGCCACCTGATACCCCTCGGCAATCAGATATTCCGAAATTTCTTTCCCAATCCCGCGAGTCCCACCTGTAACAATCGCAACTTTATTTATCATTTTTCCTTACCTTCTAAAAACGACTAACCACTAACTTTCTCAACGCACATGGCGATGCCCATCCCGCCGCCAATACAGAGCGTCGCCAGCCCTTTACTAACGTCCCGCCGCTTCATTTCATGCAGCAAGCTCGTGAGCACCCGCGCACCTGACGCGCCAATCGGATGCCCTAGAGCAATCGCCCCACCATTCACATTGGTAATCTCAGGATCAAAACCGGCTTCTTTCATAACGCAGCAAGCCTGCGCCGCAAACGCCTCATTTGATTCCACCAATTCCAGATCACGGGCAGACCATCCGGCTTTCTCCAAAGCCTTCGCGCTGGCTGGAATTGGCCCTGTGCCCATCACTTGCGGATCAACCCCCGCCGTTGCCCAGCTTTTAATTTTTGCCAATGGTACAAGCCCCCGCTTTTTTGCCTCACTTTCACGCATCAAAACGACAGCCGCCGCCCCGTCATTAATCCCTGAGGCATTCCCGGCAGTAACAGTCCCATCCTTTTTAAACGCTGGGCGCAAACCACCAAGCCCCTCCGCTGTTACCCCCGCGCGTGGAAATTCATCCTGCTCAAACACGACCTCTTCTTTGCGTTTCTTAACTGTCACCGGAACAATTTCATCTTTAAACTTACCCGAAGCAATCGCAGCTTCCGCACGTTGTTGCGATTGCGCGGCAAATTCATCCTGCTGCTTGCGAGTAATAGAAAATTTTTCTGCAATATTTTCTGCCGTAATCCCCATATGATAATCATTATAAATGTCCCAAAGCCCATCCATAATCATCGTATCGGTCAGTTCCGTATTTCCAAATTTGACCCCATCACGCATATGTATGCAATGCGGCGAAGCACTCATATTTTCCTGACCGCCTGCAATAACAATATTTGCATCACCGCACAAAATTGACTGCATGCCCAGTGCAACGCTACGCAGTCCGGACCCGCAAACCTGATTAATCGTATAAGCAGTTTTCTCCTCAGGAATACCTGCGTATATTGCAGCTTGCCGCGCCGGATTTTGCCCAAGACCGGCTGTTAAAACCTGGCCTAATATGACCTCATCAATATCACCGGGCTTAAGGCCTGCATCTGCGATGACAGCCTCTATCACAACCTGCCCCAGTCTTGCCGCAGGTTCGCCCGACAACGCACCGTTAAACGCGCCAATAGCCGTACGCTTTGCTGCAACAATCACCACCGCATCTTCACTCATTTACGTTCTCCATTTCCAGAACAAAAAACACTTTAAATCACCGCCAAGATATGGCGCGCCACACCACATGTAAATAAAAATAATTATATGCAACGCAAAATTTTCTTTTCAAAAAAAACATTATGTGCTTATTATACCCTATTCCACTGCAGCAAATTATGAACTTTTAACCAAAGAAGGTGCAACATGGCCAAAGGTAAGAACGGGCAGGATAACCCGACTGTAATTAAGAAATATGCTAACCGCCGCCTATATGACACAGGACGCAGCAGCTACGTCACGCTTGATGATTTATGCGAAATGGTCAAAGACGGCATTGATTTTGTCGTCTATGACGCCAAGAGCGGCACCGACATCACCCGCTCCGTACTCACACAAATTATTGTTGAACAGGAATCCAAAGGCGAGAATCTTCTTCCCACCGGCTTTCTCAAAAACCTCATAGGCTTTTACGGCGACAACATTCAGTCAATCGTACCTAATTATCTCGAACAAACCCTCGATACTTTTGTTAAAAATCAGGAACAGGTACGTGAGCAAATCAACAAATCATTTGAAGGCATAACCCCCATGCAAAATATGTTTCCGCCTATCCCCGGCAGCGCAGATTTTGAAGAAATGAGCCGCAAAAACATGGAAATGTTTGAAAACACCATGAAAATGTTCATGCCTTTTAATGCGGATTACACGGAACAAGATCCGCAAAAAAAGCAAAAATAACTTAAAAAAACTCAGTTTCGTGCATGCGAAAATAAACGGGCTCCCAAGAAATTGGCGAGCCCGTTTATCAATACAATCTACAAAAACCTACGAACCGATAATAAAACGCATCACCTTATTGCGCATCACCATAGCTTTGCCAAGCGCCTCTGTCGGTACCTCATGCGCAACAACGGTAAACGTCTCTCCTTGGTTAAAGAAAAGCAATGACGCCCCGGAATTCGTATCAGCCCCGACACACGCAACTTCATAACTATCGACGCGCATATTATCATCACCAATGGTATCATCGGGAACGACAGCAAACTCACCAGGACAACGGCTCTGCGTACGCTCAAGATAAGCCTGAACCATCTCATCAAACTGCAAAGACGAAGAAAGCGTTTTCTGTTCAGCCGAGCCATAAATACTATCATCGCTCCACTGATAGGCCACAGCATCCGTCGCCGCCCCTTCATCAATTTTTTCAATCTTATCCACGCTGGAAACTTTAGCTTGCGTAATCAAATCAGTGATAGACAACGCACCCGAACGCACCCCCGCATATAGTGTAGGCATAGATTCCATCGCCACATGAGGATCGACGCCCTGCGCCGCAAGCTCAATCTTGCTCGCATGATCAACTTGCATATCCTCAAACGGATCTGCACTTTGGCTCATAGCAATACTCTCTGGCTCAAGCGTCGCCTGCAAGTCCAACCCCTCTACCACCCACTCATCCTCATTATACGCGTCCTCAGCGTACATTTTCATCATATGCTCCTGACGCTGCGCTTCATTCACATCACCTAAATCCGGGTAAACATTCTTATCGTCACTATCTTCCACCATAGCAGCTTCTGAAGGAATAACTTCAACGCCTTGCTCCTCAGCAAAAGCTTTAAGCGCCTCATATTCCTGCACCAGGACCTGCATCCGCGCCTGATTATTCGGATCTGTTATACGCATTTCCGTCTCAACCTGCTCCAAAGCCAAAGCAATGCCGTTTTTTTGAAGCATTTCCTCAGGCTCAGAAACAGGCACAACATCTAATTCCCCAATAATTTCAGATCTTTGTGCAGCCTTAACAACCGGTTTTTGCACAACCGGTTTTTGCGCCGGAACCGGCACATCGATATGCGCACTCCGGACGACAGGACCAAAACTTACCCTGGCCTTCTCCGACACAACAGCCTGAACAGGCCGAGCTTTCGCCTCTGCAATCAAACTCTCCTGCACAACATCCTTTTTAGTATCATCCGATAAAGACTGCGCCTCATGTAAAACAGGCTCCACATTCTCAAGCTTCTGCTCTGCAGCAGCCAACGCAATTTCAAGCTCTGATTTCTCTACCGTCAATGCAGCAACATCACGCTCAAAACCTCCAATACGCTCTTTTTGTTGCACAATACTATCGCGATATTTCTCTGAAAGTTTAACAAGATCCGCCAACGCGGCCTTCATTTCACCTTGCCGCGTTTCAAGCTCCTCAATTTTCATAGAGGCTTTATCATCGCCTTCAACCCGGCCTTGCAACTCAACAATTTTTGCCTTAGAATCTTTAAGCTCCTGACGCACCTGCCCCAACTCCGAAAGCTGTAAATCTTTATTTTGATTTTGTTTAAGCAGTTTGGCGTTCTCAGCCAGCACACCCTGCAATTGTTCTTGCACATCACCCGCAGCAATCTGCGTCTGCAATTCACTATTTACTCCCTCAAGACGGGCAACCTCAGACTCCAAAGTCCGAATCCGCGCAACACTCTCTTCACTTTGAGCAACCAACGCTTTCAAATCATCACGCTCGGACTCCAACGCTGCAATTCTCGTTACATGAGTATGAGCGTCCGCCTCCGCAGCATCCGATCCCGCAGAAAAACTTTGCTGCGCCACATTAAGTTGCGCACGCAAACCTTCATTCTCGGTTTCAAGGTTTTCAATACGCGTGATCATCACATCACTTTGACTATGCTGCGCTTCTTGCAAAGCCAGCTTTTCTTTCAAAGCAGCATTCTCATCACGCAGCGTCGCAAGCTCAGCCGTTCCCTCACTAATTTCAGTCAGCGCCTTCGCCTTAGACTCACCTTCAGCCTTCAACGCATCAACTTCATTTTCTAGCCCTGCAATCCGAACCGCTTGCTCATTGCGCACCTCTTCAACCGCATTTTTCTGCTCTTCACGAAATTGTATTTCAAGATCCCCCTGCGCCTTCGCAGCCGTTTCCTGCAACAAACGATTTTCATTTTGCACCTGCGCAATCTGATGGCGAAGCTGTTCCAAAAGCTCAGCGTCCACCCCCTTACTTCCCGCAGTCGTTTTCAAAGCCGCATTCTCATTATTCAGCGCAGCAATCTGTTGCTCAAACTCACTACGCACAGCCTCGCGCGCAGCAAGAATTTTAGTGCTAAGCTGCGTATTCTCACTCTCCAACTCCTCAATTTGCGAACGCAATCCATCAACTAACTCTTTCCCTTCACCTTGCGCATCAAGGCTTGTTTGCAAACTCCCATTACGCGCTTGCAAGGACTGAACCTCAGCTTCCAGAGCGGTAATACGCTCAAGATCATGAGAAGATTGAACGGCTTCCCCCGTCTGTAACAAGGCCTGCAATCGAGCATTTTCGTTTTCCAGCGTAACGATTTTTGACTCCAATGCCTGCACATCACTTCCCACCAAACTCTCACCCGCTTGTGCCGTTTGTGCTGCAGAAAGCTGACGCTTCAACAATGCATTCGCATCCTCCAACTCACGAATTTTTCCTGATAATTGCACAACAGAAGAAGACGTCTCCTCTACGCCTTCATTTCGAGTACTCATTTGCACTTTCAACGCCGCATTCTGCTCCTCTAAAGACGTAATCTGCCGCCGCAGCGCATTAATCTCCTGACGAAAAGATTTCCCGGCATTTACAACAGCCGCATCCATATCAGGCATAAGCGCCCCATCTTCACCAGCCGCAGGCATCACCATATTAACAACGCACGCATCAAGCTTAAACTGTCCCTCATCTATATCGGCCACGTTAAAATGATAAGACTGCCCATCCATCTCCACGCGCAACAACCCTGTCCGAGCAAGAGCATCAAAAAATGAAGAATCCCGCCCCAAACGCACAACAAACGCCTTATCTGAAACTGGCTTAATTTCATAAGCACGCTGCTGACCGGCTCCCGGGTCCAAAATAACCTTCATCGCCGCTTGCTGACTCAAAATAGGCCGTTGAAAATCCAGCGCAAACGAGGTTTCGGAAAACTCATTGCGCGCCATTGTCAAAACCGTATCTTGATTATATTTCCGCGCTAACGCACAATACGCACCGCCAACATCTCCAATCTTGGAAACAGCCCACCCTGTAGACGGTGCCATTATGGTACCCTTTTGCGCCAAAGCGTCGCCAACAAGCGCCGAACTGGCCAAAAACGCACCTAAAACAGCCACTGAAGAAACCAAAGATCGAATACGCATCGCTCTTTTCCCTTATATGCAATGAAAATCAAAATAAAGACAGGACATTATGCAACTCACTTCCCGAAACACGAGCAAAAGAATCACAAACCGAAACCCCCACTCCAGCTTACGATCCTGAGGATATGAGTCAAAACTTATTCACATTCTGCAAGCTAGGCCTGTGGGTAAAATATCACTACCCACCCTCAACAATCCGCACAACCAATGTCTTTTGCTGGTTTTCCGGATCCAAATGCAATGTCGCAACCGGACGAACATCACTACGCATATATTGATCCAAAAGCATCTGAACTGCCTGCTCATAATCACCGCGAATCTCAAATGGTTCCAAAACCGCAAAAGCGTTAACATTGTCCCAAATTAATGCCACATCGGCAGCCTGCGACCATTGCTCAAGCGTCTGACGGATATTCTGCCCCTCCAACGCACGCCATTGCACCCCCTCAACAACGTCAACCTGCTCCGTGCCGGACGCTGGCTCAAAATCCGCCACCGGAATGGGGGTATTAACCGGCACACGATCCCCGTTCCACACAATAATCTCCTCAGGTTTTTCAAAGACTGGAGGTGAAACGTCTAAAATTGGCGCTTCTTCCACAGAAACCGTACTTTCAGCCGCCAGCACATCTTCAACCAGAGACTCTTTAAACGAAGAAGGCACAAGCAAAACAGGCTCATCTTCAGAAACTAATACCTCTCCACCGATATGATCAGACATGCGAACCACCAAAGGTTCATAAGGTTCACCCTGAACCTCTGCAACAGCATTCTCCTTATTTAAATCGCCGGAAAGAACATCCCCCCGAACCTCAGATGAGCTGGCAACGCTTTCAGCAGGAATCTCCTGCAACACATCAAACTCCAATACCTCTTGTACAGGCTCCTCTTGTACAGGCTCTTCCTCCACTGCCATCATCAAACGGTCCTGACTTGGCGGATCAAAATATGGGTCACCCGGTTGAGGTACCCGAGATATAGCCGAATCATATACCGGCACCACAAGCTCAAGTTTAGGCTCATCTTGGACTACAGGTTGCTTAAATTGATTCTGCGCGCTAAAATCCTCCGATTTTGAAGAGTTTAACACCTGAGAATCATCCAAAGGAGAAACCGAATCATTCACCGGTGGCAAAAACTGAAATCCAGCTTGAATCACAGACTGCGCAAACCGCTCTGACGAATATGGAGCAACCGTCAACGGGTGCGCCAGCGCCCCACCACTCATGACCATCCCCATTAAAAGAACTGTCCCGCAAACCTGACTACGCATAATTGAGAATCCCTATAAAATTGTGAATCGCGAATCAGACTAATGTAACGCCATCGATATAACAAGCCCACCAACTCGACCAAACAGTTTTTATAGCTCAGAACTATGAGTTTTCTTCATTCCGATGAAGCTTTTGCGCCAACGCTGCTTCCAGGAACTGATCAAGCCCCCCATCCAACACGGCCGCAGATTGTGAAGTTTCAACCCCCGTGCGCAAATCCTTAATCATCTGATACGGATGCAGAACATAAGAGCGAATCTGATGCCCCCACCCAATATCGGTTTTTTCTCCATGTTCTGCCGCGGCCTGCTCTTCGCGCTTATGCAACTCCGCTTCATAAAGCTTGGCTTTGAGCAGCGCCATTGCGTTGGCACGGTTCTGATGTTGTGAGCGCTCACTTTGCACCGCCGCGACAATCCCTGTCGGCATATGCGTAATACGAACCGCAGAATCCGTAGTATTAACGTGCTGCCCGCCCGCACCACTGCTACGATACGTATCGATACGTAAATCCTTTTCCTCAACCTCAATATCGATGTCATCATCAATCACCGGCGAGACCGCAACCGAGGCAAAACTTGTATGCCGCCGCGCATTCGAATCAAACGGTGAAATTCGCACCAAACGATGCACCCCCGTTTCCGTCTTCAGCCAGCCGTAAGCCTGATCGCCTTCAATTTTCAAAGTAGCCGACTTAATCCCGGCTTCTTCTCCATCGCTCATCTCCAGCACGGAAACCTTAAACCCGCGCCTCTCTGCCCAACGTGTATACATCCGCAGAATCATATTGGCCCAATCCTGTGCCTCCGTCCCACCGGCCCCGGCATTGACCTGCAAATACGCATCATTGCCATCGGCCTCACCCGAAAGCAAACTCTGCAACTGGCGGCGTTCAACAGTCGCCTTCATCTCCTCCAAAGCCTGCTCAGCCTCGACCACAACAGCCCCGTCGCCCTCTTCTTCCCCAAGAGCGATCAATTCGATATTATCATTTAAAGATTGCTCCAACGCCCGCACGTTGGAAATCTGATCATCCAACCGGTTACGCTCGCGCATAACCTTCTGAGCCTTGTCAGCATCATTCCAAAGATCAGGATCTTCACTTAAGGCATTAAGTTCATCAAGACGCAAAACAGACGCGTCCCAGTCAAAGATGCCTCCTCAGCAAAGCCAGAGCCATTTCAATGTCTCTTACAACGCTTTCAGTTTCAGCCCTCAAACCAAAAATCCCTAAAATTAAACACTATGAATTAAGCCGCCACAGCCTGTGACATCGCACCGGCAGAAGCCTGTTCCATTAAAAACTGCGCCACCGCTGCTGTAAAGTCTCCGCGTGTATCTTCATCACAGCGCCCGCTCATCACAGCGCCGCTTTGCACCATCTCATCATCAACCCAAATCGCACCCTGCGCCTCCAGCGTCTCACGCACCCCCTCAGGCCCACTCACACGCACACCACCGCCACATTCAGCAAAAGCCAGCAATTCCAAGGCATCATGGAAAAATATAACTGCCTTACCCGCTTCAACAAAGCTGCGGATAAAACGCCGCGTATGAGCTGTCATTTTAAGTTTATCAAGACTGCGCTGCCCTCCCGGCACCAGCAACACATCAAAATCAGCCGCCAAAGCCCGACTCAAAACCTGATCGGAAGCAAAATTCAGCCCCCAGATTCCCTGCCCCTCATCATCATTCCAGCTACTCACCAATCCCGCATCCATGCTTACAATGCGAATCTGCGCGCCAAAGCTTAAAATCTCCTTTTGCGTTAACGTCAAATCCTTTTCAGAAAATCCATTAGCAACGAGCACAGCAATTTTTTGACCACGCAGATATTGGCTCATTCAAAAACTCCTTAATTTATAAGCGTTTAACGTTTTGATTCTTTTAAGAAAATCAAAAAAACCGGGCAGGCGTCTTTATAAATTATGTGTCGACACACCGGAATTTTGCCACTCTATTTATCGTCTGACACCAAAGAGTCAAGTTTTAATTCCCCACGCTAAAAAACTCACCAGAAAAAATCCTCTGGAAAAGCAGTCCCAAAGCCGTAAACACGCTTTACAATACGGAATAAGGGCTTTAAAAGCATAGGTATTATTAAAAAGCATGCTTTCAATACTGGTTTAAGGAGCACATAGATGAACACGCTGCGCAATATGATTTTAACCGCTGGCCTGCTGGCACTGGGGGGAACGACATCCGCCTGTACTGCCTTCACAAGCTTCAGCGAAGTAGAGGCCTTAAATGACGCCCAGGCCGTGGGTAGCCCGTTCACTCAAGCACTTGCCGAAGAATATAGACGATTCGCCAACAGCGAACTTAAAGACATGTTCGACTACCCTGATGCGCTACACTTTGCACGCAAAGGTCTGGCGGCAGCCTCTGGCGAAAATGTTTTACCCGAACCAGTTGTTGACTGGAACCTGAGTGAAGAACATATCCGCGAACTCAGCGCTGCACGTGGGCGTTTGATCGTTGCCTATGATCTTGGCGGACGCGAAGTTGCTCCTGAAATCGCCGCCAAAGCACAGGCAAAATACGACTGCTGGATTGAAGGACAGGAAGAAAACTGGAGCGATGCCGGCGGCACGCACTGTAAGGATGAGTTCCTGAAACATATCAGTCGACTCGAAGGTATGATTCAGCCTCCACCCGCCGCTCCAGCCCCTGAGATAACCGCCGACACAGGTGCGTTTGATATTGACCCTAACGCCCCTATGGCAGTAGAAAACGCCATGTATCTGGTCTTCTTTAACTGGGATTCATCAGATCTCGGCTCAGGAGCGCTTAACGTTCTCGACGCCGTCGCCGATGAAGTCTCTAAAAACCCACCCACAGCAATCAACGTTGTTGGACACACCGATACATCAGGCCCTCAAAAATATAACCAGCGCCTAGCCTTCAAACGCGCCAACAATGTTAAAGATGCCTTGGTCCAGCGCGGTGTTGACCCGGCCTTAATTTTGGTCGATGCCAAAGGCGAAACGGAATTATTGGTTGAAACACCGGACAATATCCGCGAACCGGCAAACCGCCGCGTGAATATCTCTTTTAACTAAAAGAGTAATCGCATAAAATCAGAGCCGAAGCATAGCCTGCCTGTGCTTCGGCTTTTTTATAATACTTACAAATATCGTTTGTTTTTCTCTTCTGACGAAATGCAAACAACAACGGAAACAAACCGTCTTAGAAAAAAACAACGCTATCAAAAGGTAAAGGCAAGCAATCATCTATGGATTTTAGACCTGTTCTATACATTCAGGGCATCTTGCTATCCATTCTATCCATCGGCATGCTTATTCCAATGCTCGCAGATATGTATTGGAGCAACCCGGACTGGAAGGTGTTTTTCCTGTGCATTGTGATCACAGCCTTTTTTGGCGGTTCGCTCATACTCAGCAATGCAGGTCTGGAATTCACTATGAATTTACGCCAAGCCTTCATGATGACCTTTATGAGCTGGGTCGTTACCTCACTCTTTGCCTGCATCCCCCTTGCGCTTTCTGGTCAAAATCTCAGCTTTACGGATGCGTTTTTTGAAGCCGTCTCGGGCATAACCACGACAGGATCCACTGTCATGACCAACCTGGACAAAGCCCCTCCCGGCATCCTGCTCTGGCGCTCAATCCTGCAATGGCTTGGCGGCATAGGAATCGTCCTGATGGCCATGTCAGTCCTGCCGATGCTCAGCGTCGGTGGCATGCAGATTTTTCGCACTGAGCTCTCAGAAAGCGAAAAAGCCTTGCCTCGCACCGCCCAGCTCGCCAGTTCAATCGGCGCAATTTACATCGGATTGACCATGCTTTGCTTACTCGCATATTTACTGGCAGGTATGGGGAAATTTGACGCCCTCAACCACGCTCTCACCACATTAGCAACCGGCGGATTCTCTACCTACGATGCCTCTCTAGGACACTTCCATAGCGATGCAATAGAGCTACTTTGCACCTTCTTCATGATCGTTGCCGGCACCCCCTTCATTCTTTACCTCAAAGCTATACGAGGGAACCTGCGGCCTCTTCTGGTTAACTCACAAGTTCGCATGTTTTTACTGATCCTCAGCCTTTCAATAGCAACAACCACAACCTATCTGGTCACAACCCAGGATATGAACGCATACCGGGCATTCATCGGCGCCACATTTAACATGACCTCATTGATGACCGGAACTGGATTTGCTAGCGAAGCTTATGACCAATGGGGAGGGTTTGTTATAGCACTAACATTTTTCCTGATGGGTATAGGAGCCTGCGCCGGATCAACCTCATGCGGTATCAAAATCTTCCGTTTTGAGATTTTCCTGTCGGTAATCCGGGTTCAAATCCAAAAACTTCTACACCCGCACGGAGCCTTTGTTGCCCACTACAATGGCAAGCCCATCCCCGAAGATGTCCCCCTCTCAGTGATGAGCTTCCTCTTCCTCTACGCCATCTGCTTCATCGCTCTCGCACTGGCGCTCTCTGCTCTAGGACTGGATTTTATAACATCACTTTCCGGTGCCATGACCTCTATATCGAATGTCGGCCCCGGTCTGGGTGAAGTCATCGGCCCATCAGGAAATTTTTCCACCCTCCCCGACAGCGCCAAATGGGTCTTAAGCGTCGGCATGCTCCTGGGACGTCTGGAAATCCTCGCCGCGCTTATCCTGCTACACCCATCCTTCTGGCGGCATTAATGCTTTTTATCTTCACCGGCAGGAAATTTTTCACGCGCATAGCTATATTCTTGAGAACAAAACTCACAGCGCATGGAAATCTGACCATCTTCCGCCATGTAATCAAGGTCTTCAGCCGGCATCATCGTTAACATGGCATAGACCTTAGCTTCACTGCACCGGCAACCTTTAAAGACATTCACAGGCTGAAACACCCGTACATCTTCTTCATGGAATAACCGCGTCAGCAGCGCGTTAGAATGCAAATTAGGATCAAGAAACTCATCTTCCGTACAGCTTTCCAGCAAAATCATCGCCCGGCGCCAATCATCCTCATCCATATTACCCTTGATTTCCGAATAACCATCACCATCTGGCATTTTTTGAAGCATCACACCGCCCGCCCGCCAAACACCGCCGCGCTGCCCCACCGCCATCTTAATCCCGCTGCTAATCTGCTCGGATTGATTAAAATAATGCTGCACACAATCCACCAGCGAAGCCCCCCGCAACTCAACAACCCCCTGATAACGCTCCGCCGCCGCGCCCTGATCGACTGTAAAAGCGATGTAGCCCTTCCCCAGATATTGCGCCAGATGATTGCGCGAAGTCTCTTCGGCCTTTAAGGCCAAGAGCTGCGCCCGCGCCTGCTCTAAACGCTCAGGATCAAAATGCGCACATCCTCGAATTTCCCCTTCCGATGTCATATCAGCCACCAGAAGACTCACCGGACCATCCCCCCTGATTTGCAAGGTAAATATCCCGTCAAACTTCAACATCGAAGAAAGCAAAAGCGTCACCGTCACCGTCTCGGCGACCAAATGCGCCACTGGATTTGGATAATCATGCGGCTCCAAAATATCATTCAACACAGCGCCCAACCGCACAGCGCGCCCCCGCAACGACGAAACGTCCAGTTGAAAACTCTGTATCACATCGTCATCAGCCTTCTCAAAGGCGCCGGGCGCATCAAGGCGTTCTTCTGAGATTAAATCGTCCATCTTTCCATTATACCATGAAAATATCTAAGGAGTGTATTCTGACAAGCGCTCTTATGACTTAATTTTATAGCCTGTACGCAACATCCAAAGAGTTAACATGGCCAAAGAAAGATTAATCACGATCAAAAGACCAATGCCGATCAACGTATTTCCATCCGCCTGCCCGATAAACCCGGTACGAAATCCGTCAATCATGTAAAAAAACGGATTATAATGTGCCACCCCCCGCCAAATCGGTGGCAAAGCCTCCACCGCATAAAATGTCCCTGATAAAAAGGTCAAAGGCGTTACAATAAAATTCGTCACCGCCGCAATATGATCAAACTTTTCCGACCAAATCCCGGCCGCCAGCCCCAAGGAACCAAGCATCATCGTACCTAAAACCGCATAAACAATGATGAGCCCCCACGAACTCACCGAAATCGGCACAAAAAAACTCATCACCACGCCCGTCACCAACCCGACAATCAACCCGCGAGCAACAGCCCCAACGGTAAAACCAACATACATTTCAAGGCTAGACAGCGGCGGCAACAATATATCAACAATGCTGCCCTGAACCTTGGAAATCACAATGGAGGACGATGTATTGGCAAACGCATTTTGTACCATTGTCATCATAATCAACCCCGGAGCCAAAAACTCCAGAAACGGCACGTCTCCCACCCGGCGCACGGTGCCACCAAACGCCAATGCAAAAATTGTATAAAATAATAACGTTGTAATAACCGGCGCAACCAGTGTTTGCATATACACATTCATAAATCGGTCAACTTCACGCTTAATCAACGTCAAAAGACCAATAACATTGACAGTACTAATATGAAGGGGGGTTAAGGACTCTGGCATTTTCATCATATATTCGTTAGGATTTACACCATGTCACAAAATAGAGCTTCCAAAGTCAAGATCAAGCCACAAAACAACAGGCGCAAACGTCCCAAAAAGATCACCGAAACCTATCTCCACAATGCCGGACTATATTACCTTGAACGCTACGCTTCCAGCGCCGCAAATTTCCGCGCTGTCATGCTCCGCAAAGTCAAACGCTCCTGCATGACCCATAAAGATCAAAACTACACTCAGTGCAGCGCATTGGTAGATCAACTGGTTGAAAAATTTATCCACGCAGGGCTGCTCGACGATGCCGTCTACACCCGTGCTATGGTCACTTCCCTACGACGACGCGGAAAATCCACCCGCGCCATACACAGCGCCTTACGCGCCAAAGGCCTCAACGCTGATCAAATCGAACAAACACTAACCACGATAGACCAACAAACGCATAACAATGAAACAGAAGCAGAACGCCACGCCGCCCTCATATTTGCACGAAAAAAACGCCTTGGGCCCTGGCGCGGCGATAGAGAAATAGATTTTCAAAAAGAGCTCTCACGCATGGCCAGAGCCGGATTCTCTTGCGATACGTCTCGAAGCGTTTTAGAAATAAACGAAGACGATGCCCCATTCGCATAAATACACTTTATTCTATCGCCTCAGATGCCTCCTTGACCGAAACACTACCAGCCCCGCTTTTATCATGAACAACACGCTCAGCAGGTAAAATAACCGTCGCCGTTGTCCCGATACCCTTTTTCGAAAACAGGTCAAACGAACCACCATGAAGCCCCACAAGCGCACCAACCAATGTCAGCCCAAGCCCTGTTCCCGAACCACTACGGCTCAAATCATTATCAACCTGCCCAAACGGGGAAAGAGCCTTTTTAATCTCATATTCGTCAAGTCCAACTCCCGTATCCGTAATCGAAATATGCATATCACCTTCACGACTAAGCTGCGCACTTACCGTAATACGACCATCATCGGGCGTAAACTTTACTGCGTTAGAAAGCAAGTTCAACAAAATCTGCTTCAAAGCAAGCTCTTCCGCAATAATATTAGGTACACCCCCCAACGCCCGCGTAATATGCAAATGAGCATTTTCAATCTTAGTCTCAAGCAACTCGGCAACTGAATCAAACACCGCTTCAATATTAACGACACTTTCATTCAGCTGCCGGTCCCCGGCCTCGATTTTTGAAATATCCAGAATTTCGTTAATAACCTGCAACAACTTATGCCCGCTTTCATGAATATCACAGGCATATTCCCAATAGGGACGGTGCTGAATCGTTCCACACACTTCATTCTTAATCATCTCGGAAAATCCGATAATCGAATTAAGCGGCGTACGCAATTCATGACTCATATTCGCCAAAAACTCAGACTTTGCACGATTCGCAAGGTCAGAATGCACTTTCGCTTCCTGAATAGCCAAATCAGAGTTCTTCCGACGAGTTATATCCTCAACGCTCCCCTCAATAAATAAAAGCTGCCCGCTGTCATCAACAACGCCGCGAATATTTTCATGAACCCAAATAATCTCCCCATCGCGCTTGCGCATTTTAACCTCATGCGAAAGTGCCTCCGGCAAACTCGTAAGCCTGTCATAAACACTTTGACGCTTCGCCGCATCAACATAGACCTGTTCATTGGCATTTTTAACTCCACGAAGTAACTGCTCCGGACTATCATAACCTAAAACCTTCGCCATCGCCGGATTTGCACTAAGATAAAGCCCGTCAGACGTCATCTGAAAAATCCCGCCAACAGCATTTTCAACAATAGAACGATACTTCTTCTCCGCATCGCTTAATGCCCGCTCAACCTTGCGGCGCTCCTCAATATTGGTAAAAGTCCCAACAACAAAATCATGACGGTGCCCCCCGTTTGCATCATAAGCCACAGCCTTCATAACCAGTTCCACAGCCTTAAACGTACCATCAGACACGCGGATCTGCGTAAAACTGCGCACCTCATCCTTGTCCTCATATAAAACAGCCCGCAAACCACGCATCACCTCTTCACGGTCCTGAGGGTAAACAAGCTGCTCAAGATTCTGCCCTGTTGATTGCCCCACGTCAAAACCGGTCACTTTCTCCCAGGCCCGGTTCAAAAAAACAATCCGCCCGTCACGATCAGCTTTAAAAATAATATCACCAATCGCATCAACAACCGCGCGGCTACTCCGCTCCGCCGCCTCTACGGCATCCGCAAGGCGTTCACGCTCTCCAACCTCAGCTTTCAGCTCAAAATTCTTCCGCGCCAAGGTATCATTCATTTTTGTAAGATTATAAGCCTGCTTCTGCCCATAATGAACAAAAAACGCCCCGGCAACCACTAGGAAAACAGCCAAAAAAGCAACCATATAGGGAAAGCCGCCCAATAACCGCACACGCTGCGAAACTTGAAAATCACCTGCAACCTCAAAATGACGCCCCGCAAAAGAAAATTCGTAAACCTGACGCCCCCCTGTTGCAGAGATTGTATCTGGATTACGGACAAACTCAAAAAGCACATCATGACTTTCAACATCTTGTACGCGCATAGATAGAATCTGCTGATGTCCTGTAATCCAGCCCTCATCATAAAGAGAGGCCACATCAACAACCGCCAATAAGAACCCTTTACGCACCCCTCCTGCGCTGACAGACTTCATTAAGGCAAACGGACGATAACTGATTTTAGGATTCTGACGGCGGACATATTGCTCAAAGCCCCCAACATCAGGCATCAAATGCAAATCACCAGAAGCCCCAAGCTTCAAAAGAGTTTTAAGCATCTCAGCATCCGGCTTAAGCTGGGCCTCCCCATTAATTTCATTCTGCAACGTATTGCTTCGCAAATACGAAAATGCCCATCCTTTATCAGGGGTTTCATAAAACCAGACAATCTGGCTATAGGCCTCAAACGCTGAATGTTCTTGATTAATATAGTGAGTTAATCCGTCCTCTTTCACCTCAAAAGACAAAGCCATCATGGTCGCCAATCTCTTTAATGGTTCTGACAAACTACGAAAATCACTAACAATCTCCTCAACAAAATCCTGTGAAACGTGGGCTTGCTCTTCCACTACAGCCCCGCGAACAACACTCTGTAACATCATAAATATGCTGAAAACCAGCACTAAACCCACAATTAAAAATACATAAAGGACAGCAGAATCAGAGCCTTTTCGCTGATGTTCAAAGCCGTTGACAGAACTATTTTGCTGCTCTTTAGGTTGCCCCTGCATGATGTAAACTCATTTGTAATTTGTGCATTATCCCCTTGCACACCCCCACAAAGATGCCTGAAAACCCTTAAAAAAATGCTAAAATACGAAACGTTCTAAAAAAACCCTGAAAACAAAGCTATAAGACAAGCCTGTTCCTTGCACTTTTTTCATTTGTGCCCTGCCAGGCTTTAATGTAACAATGACAGCAGCAAACCTATGGTATTTACCATTTTGAAAAGGAATATCACCATGTCGCGACAAAATCCTTTTGCTGAGTTTTTCACCGCCAACGATTTTTCAAAATTTTTTGAAAATGCTCAATCAATGCCTTTTGACCTGCAAGGTTTCATGGAAACCCAGCGCAAAAACATGCAGGCTCTGTCCAATGCGCAGCAAATCGCCATTGAAAACCTCCAGACAATTGCTCAACGCCAAAGTGCCATCATCTCAGAAATGGTTGAAGACAATGCACAAATCACCAAAGAACTGATGAGCGAAGGCACACCGGAAGAAAAAATCTCCAAAAACGCCGATCTGTTCAAAACGCTTTATGAACGCAGCGTTAAAAATATGAATGATATTGCTGAAATGATGAACAAATCTAATCAGGAAGCCAGCGACATCATCAACAAACGCGTCAAGGCCACAATGAACGAGGTAAAAGCTGCAATAGACAAGTCGCAGAAAAAAGCAGCCTGATAACCTCTAAAGCGGCATCCGCACAACAACTTTCAAACCTCCGTGTTCACTGGCCTCCAGCCAGATTTTGCCGCCATGCGCATGAACAATATCCATCGCAATCGGCAGCCCCAGCCCAACGCCGCCTGTTTCCGCATTACGCGAACTATCGACGCGCATAAACGGCTTAAACACGTTCTCATACTGATCCTCGGCCACGCCTGGCCCATTATCCTCAATCACAATTTGTAATTTTTGGCTGTCTTTCCTTGCGCTCACCCAAATATGGTCCGCATATTTCCCTGCATTCGTCAGCAAATTGCTAATCGCCCGCTCAAACGCAAGTGGCCGCACTACCAAACTCAGGCCCTCCGCAACCGTCAAATCAGTTTTTACTCCCTGACGCTTCATCTTCGCGACCAACCTCTCAAAAAATTCTGCCAGCGAAACGGCCTCAAATTCCTCATCCCCGTCTCCGCGCACAAAATCGAGATACCCATGAATCATCCGCTCCATATCGGCAATATCTTGCTGCATATCAGCTTTATCCGGCCCTTCCGCCATCATCTCAACCTGCAGCTTCATCCTCGTTAATGGTGTGCGCAAATCATGAGACACACCAGCCAGCATCTCTGTGCGCTGCGAAACCTGACGCTCAATGCGGCGACGCATCTCCAAAAACGCATGACCAGCCTGGCGCACCTCCTTTGCCCCTTCCGGCTTAAAAAACGGCGCAGCGCGCCCCCGTCCAAACCTGTCCGCCGCCACCGCCAGCTTGCGAATAGGCCGCACCTGATTACGCATAAACACCACCGCCACGACAAGCAGCAATAAAGACGCCCCTATCATCCACAACAAAAACACATAGCCAGACGAAGAAAACAACCGCCGCTGCGGCAAGGAAACATGCACCAGCCCATCATCAAGCTGAATAAACACCTCAATCATCTTGTCGGCAAAGTTGGCATGAATAACAAACGGATCAGAGATTTGCGTTGCCAGCTCTGCTGAAAGCTTTTGCGCCACAACGCTCTCCCACACCTGCACAACTGAAGATTCCTGTTTATCTGGCAACCTCCCATCGGGAATAAAATGAACATCCAAATCCAGATACCGTCCCGAATACGCAATAATATTTTCAATATCCCTAACTGTATCACCATTCTTAATCGTCGCCGTAATCACCGACAACTCGCCCGAAACAGCAAAAGCCAGCCGCGTTGTCATTTTGCTCCAATGACGGTCAAAAAACACAAAACTGGTAATAATCTGGATCAACAACACCGGCGTCACCAAAATCATCAGCGAACGTCCAAACAGGGTTCGCGGCAAAAACTTTTTAATAGACAACCCTTTGCTCATCCCCTAAAGCTCCTCGCTCCTAAGAACATACCCTTTACCGCGCACCGTCTGTAAATAGCGCGGTTTCTTGGTATCGTCCTCAATTTTTCGCCTGAGCCGTGTCACCTGCACATCAATCGTGCGCTCCCCGGCATCCACGCCGCACGCGCGGGCCAACTCTTCGCGGGACAAGACCTCTCCTCCACGTGCACCCAACGCCTTAAGCAACTGCGCCTCCGCGCTCGTCAACCGCACCACCTCCTCGCCTGCGCTAATCTCCTCATACCCAGGGTCAAACACCCACGGCCCAATCTTCAATTTACGCGCCACCTGTACAACCTTGGCCGTACGCTTCAAAATCGCATTAAGACGCAAAACCAATTCACGTGGCTCAAACGGCTTGGGCAGATAATCATCCGCACCAACCTCCAACCCACTAATCCGGTCTTCCGTCTCCCCCAGCGCCGTCAACAACAGCACCGGGGTATCATGCGTCACACGATATTCTTGCGTAAATTCCAGCCCCGTCTTGCCCGGCATCATCACATCCACCACCAGCGCATCTACCTCAAAACTCTTAAGCAATTCCGCTGCCTCAAATGCATCCGCCGCCGCAATGACCACAAAACCCTGCTCGCTCAGATACCGGCATAGCAAATCCCGGATCCGCCGATCATCATCAACCACCAAAACATGCGGCCAAGTCTCATACAAACCGCCTGTTTCCACGTAATTTTCTTGCGAATTTTCAATCATTACCATCTATAGAGTTTACAAAACCAGCTATTTTCTATTATCAATAACCCCTTACGTTTAAAAACGAAAGACATAGTCGTTTATATCTTTATTCGGGCTAGATATGAACGACGACGTGTATAAACATACACAAGGTATGAGATGACGACACCCGAATGAATAGAGGAATGACTATGATCCCTTACGATGATCGTGACGGCTTTATCTGGATGGATGGTAAAATGTTGCCTTGGCGTGAAGCCAAAATGCATTATCTTACCCACGCCCTGCATTACGGTACGCAAGTCTTCGAAGGAGAACGTGCCTATGACGGCCACATTTTCAAAAGCCGCGAGCATTCGCAGCGCCTGCACAATTCCGCCAAAATCATCTATATGGACATGCCGGTTTCCGTAGATGAACTCGAAGACATCAAACAAGAAGTCCTCAAAGCCAACAATCTCGAAAACGCCTATATCCGGGCTGCTGCCTGGCGTGGAGCCGAACAAATGGGCATCGACGTTGCCGGAACAAAAACCCACGTCGCCGTCGCCGCCTGGGACTGGGGTAGCTATTTCGACCCGGCAATTCGTGAAAAAGGCATTTCTCTGAAAACATCCACATGGCGCAAACCCGCGCCCAACACGGCCCCCACCGCAGCCAAAACCGCCTCACTGTATAATTTAAGCTGCATGGTCAAGGTTGAAGTCAAAAAAGCGGGCTATACCGACGCCCTTATGCTCGATCACGAAGGCTATGTCGCAGAATCCACCGGCGCCAACTTTTTCGCCATAAAAGACGGCCAAATCCACACACCTATCGCTGATCGATTCCTCAACGGCATTACCCGCCAAACCGTTATCGGTCTGGCCCGTGATATGGGCATCAGCGTAGAAGAGCGCCGCATTAACCCCGAAGAACTCGAATCTTTTGATGAAATCTTCCTCACGGGCACCGCTGCCGAAATCACAGCCGTCGGTAAAATCGACGACATCACCTACGGCGTCGGCCCCATCACCCGTAAGCTACACGAAGCCTACGAAGATCTCATCCATAGCCACAAGCAAGAAGACGTAAAACAAAGCGCGTAAATCCCCGCTAAAGCTACAAAACGTCATTGCGAGCCGCCATAATAGGCAGCGCGGCAATCCATTCTTTATTTTATCGTGAAATAACAAAGAATTAATCCTTTGTTAACTTTTCCTCTATACCATTTGCATAACGATAAAAAATAAAACGACAAAAAGCTTAAAAATTAGCGGCGTTTAAACAGAGGGTATATTGATGGCGGTTAACACCCCAGATGTTCAAAAAATTTTACTAGGCAAAGTCCGCGAGTGGCTCAACACCAACCGCGACGCCCTCAATGCGCTTGTACCAAACGATCATCCGCAAAAAGCAGAGCTTACGATCAATGAAATTCCCGAACTCAGCGCGCTGCCAAACGCCACAGAAACTGTCAGCGAAGCATCACAAAAAGCACTGGCCATTTTAGAACAATTCGACAACCAAGCGCTCAGGGAAAGTTTCGCAAATGAAATCATGCCTGCCCTTCAGGTCATAGCAATAAGTGAAGCGATAAAAACAGACCTTGAAAAAAACACAATCTCGCTGGAAACACCGTCCGGCACTTTCCAGATCCAATGGAACCACATGCGAAACGGCGCCATCAACCCCGAGCTGGAAGATGGTTTTTCTTATAGAACACACGACGGCAAAAAGCTCGAAAGCTTAGGTGCAGAAAACGCACAAATCGCGCAAAACGCCATCGACACAGCCTTGGCACACCCCGCCACACAACCTCTTATACAAGGCGAAATGGCCCGTATTATCGCTGAGCGACTGAAAAAAACCGACAGAGAACCTAATGATGAAATCTTGCCCAGACACATCCGCGCCGTAAGGCAGGGTTTTCTAAACCAGATCGGACGCGTCAATCCGAACAGCCTTCTGGACATTGCGACCATCCCCGCATTTTACGACGCGATGAAATTAATCGAGGCCAATGTAGACCCTGACATTTTCAAAAATATTATGAAAGGTAAAGATGATGATATAAAAATGGCCTCTGGTGCCTTTGATAATTTCATCAAAGCTCAAATGTCACCGGCGACACAACCTGCCCCCACAGCGGATAAAACGCCACCAACGACAGAGCAAAAACCTGTAGCGCCCGCACAACAGACAATAAAGCCGAAACCTGTCACAGAAGAAACTGCCACCGAAGAGACGGAAGCAGAAAACGAAGAAGCAGAAAACGCCCCCATCGTTCTCTCTGATTATCTCGGGCCAGAAGTACAATACCAAACCCTTCTGCTCGAACGAGCCTTCGCCGAGGGCAAAACAGAGAAAGACGCGGATTACAATGAACCTGACAAGTTCCTTGACCCGGCAACAGTCGCACAAATCCGCGATACACTAGAGGTCGCCGTTTCAAAATACGGCAGCGAATATTACGACGGCGACAAATACATCCTCGGCCCGAACGGCAAGACTCGTTACACATTCAGCAAAGAAGGCCACATCTACAGCTACGAGATTATTGACGGCAAGCCCACAGAGAAAGAAACCATCGGCCATATTACCGATGGCCTGAATCTTAAAATTGCCGAAGAGGGCGAATTCAAAGGCAAGCTCATCGGGCAGATCAAACCCAATCCAATAGCCGTTGCCCTTATCAACGACATTAAAAAAGACCTCTTCGCTGTCGATATAGATGCCGAGCAAGAAAAACTCGCCCTCGAACAAAGAAAGCTTGAAGACAAGCAAAACAAACACATTAAAGATTATTTTAAGAAAAACCCGGCCCTGGCAAGTCTGGAAGATGAGTTCCGCGAGGCGCTCAAAAAACACGATAACGCCGACCCGTTCAAAAACACGGCCATCGCAAAGAAAATCCGCGAGCAAAGCGCTGATAAAGAGACCTTTGATCTCTTCCTCGTCGCCATTCTGACCAATCAACAATCCATGAACGAACTCGGCGCCAAAAGCCAAAACTTCGCGCAAGAACGCGAAGAAATCGCGTCCATCGCCGACCTCTTCCAAATCATGAGCAACGATAAGCTCTATGACCCGAATAAGCTATCGGAGCTATACGGTAAAGCAGGTGCTAAACCGGATAACATCCTGTCGCTAAGCGCCTACACATGGCTCAGGGGTCATAAAGGCGGCCACCCCCTTGCCGTCGAGGCACTCTATCTAGGCCTTGACGATGAGAGAAAACAAGCCATCCTGCAGGCTTTTGAAGGCAAAACACAAGTCACTTTACAAGAGGCCAGAGTTTTTGTCCGCCGTCAGATTGACTTGAGCGCCATCAAAACTCTAGACCCGACAACCTACGCCGACGCCGAAAAAGCAGGCAAGTTTGATACCATAGCCGGGCAAGACGCCTTCATCGCTGCAAACCACGCAACGCTGCGCGGCGTCAGCCAGGCCATGATGGAGGGCCGCTTCAACCCCGACGAACGCGACGTCAAAATCGCCTTCAAAGCCTTCGGTACGCTAAGCATACAAGACCCGAGCATCCGCAGACACATCAACCGCATGATGAGCTTGTCGAACATCCGTCCGAACGCAAAATACGCGCAATATGTCCTGACGCCCGATGAGCTGGAAACACTCACGAAAAACAAGGTTAAAGAACTCACAGACGCCGGGATCATCAAATCCCCACCGGGCACGGAATTCAAGGCTCTGGCCTCTGTCGCAAAAGAAAAAGTCCTGCAAAGCATCCTTGCACAGCCGCTGTGGAATGACCCAGGCCGCCCGGGCTTCGAAGCCTATGAGCGCATGATGCTCCAATACTACGAGAGCCACATTAATAACGGTTACCAAGCCTGGCACAACGGCAACGTCAACGACATGAGCATGGACACCTGGAACGGCCGCTACGGCCCGCCAACGCAAGACCAGCGCATGTATCTTTACGTGCGTAATAACTGGCACCACATGAAAGAAATCTTTAAAGGCGACACAAGCTTTTTCTTTAATAAAAGCGGCAATCGCTTTAATCACGGCCTGACCTACGAAGAAGCAGTTGCACAACTCAGCCCGGAAGATCGCGCAACCCTTGATGCAGGCATGAAAGCGCTGGACCACGTATCAGCCTATACATATTTGGTCGAACGTCGCCCCAGTGAGAAATACGAAGACAGAAGCTATTACTTCGAATTGCGTCAGGATCGCTACATACCAAACGTACTAGCAGCAAACCTTAAAAACAAATTCGGCGAAAAGTCCGATCCTGCAGCCAAAAAAGAAAAAAACGGCCCGGAAAGTAAAGGAGATGGCCCGCAGCAAGACAACAAAGAAGCAATTCTCGGTCGTCCGGATATCGACCCACTCGAAGATGACGGCCTCCCACCGGCTGGCGTAGCAGGCATAGCAAAACTGCCCCTTTTGGCAAGAGGAGTATACGGCACAGCAAAAGCATTCAACAAAGCCGGACAAATAGCGCAGGTCGTCCCGGCCAATGCGCTCAAAACCGCCGATCGCGCCCTCCGTGCTCTTGAGATGGCAGATAATGCACCTGCCGGCTCTGAAAAACGAACAAAAGCACTCGAAAGCGCCGAGCGCATGATGAAAGGCAAAGGCCTGACCGAAGCACAGGTTCGCCTCCACGGCACCCTCAACGGCAACGCTCTCATTCCCGAAAACAAACTGGATAAAGCCGATCGCGCACTTAAACTATTAGTCGCCGCTGACAATTACCCTCAATACTCTCCTGACATTGAAAGAGCCCATGAACTCGCACAAAAACTCATGGATAAATATGGCTTCAGCGAAACGCAAGTCCGTCTCCTCGGCCTCCAAAACGGCACCGAAATCCTTCCAGAAGGCAAAGAAAAAACTGCAAACAGAGCTCTGCGCGCGCTGGAAATTGCTGACAACGCCCAAACCACAGCAAAACAGACAAAAGCCATAGAAGCTGCCCAAAGAATGATGAAAGCCCAGGGTCTTACCGAAGCACAGGTCCGAGCCTTTGGCCTTGCCCAACAACATCCTGGTGCCATAAAAGCCCTGCAAAAACTGCCTGCATCCGCAATGACATCCGCTGCAAAAGCAACAACGACAGCGGAAATAGCCAAACCGGCACAATCAACAAAAACTGATGGAACAAAACCCGCAACAACGACAACAGATGCAAAAACAGCGGGTGATAGCCCTGATAGAATAAAACAAAGAATTAGAAACATTCTTGAAAGCGCAAAGCACCCAAGCATGAGCGAACAAGAACGTGCAAGCCGACTAAAAAGCGCAGAACGTTTAATGAAAAAACACGGGATAACAGAAGATCAAATCAAAGAACAGACATCTTCGAAAATCACCGAAACAGCACAAAAAGATGCTTCCAAAATGAACGCACCTGAAGGGAAAGCGCTCCTTCCTGAAAAGCAAACATCTAAAGCACTTACATTAACAACAAAACTCGATGAAATCCCGACAATCGCTCCCTCAAGCACGTTGAAAAAACTTGGCACTGGCATCTCAAAACTCTTCACACGCATTGGCAAAGGCGGCTCTGCCATATCAAAAGGAAGCTGGGTTGGCTATGCTGCAGGCGCTGCTGTCGGCGGCACAATCGCCACAGCGGAAGCAGGACATCTTGAAAGCAAACATGACTTCCTTGTCGCAGCAAATCTACTAAGCAAAGATCAACAAGAGTCCCTGAAAAACATTTACAGATGGGCCATTGGATACGCAATAGGAGATCCAAGCACTGTCTTTGGGGAAATGGATATCAAAGAAAAAATAGCTGCGCTCGGCCTCAACCCTGTCGTCACCGAAATGGTCAGCCCCGACCTGCTCATCGACATGTTCAGCGGCGATAAACTGACCGATGCCGAAGCCAAAGCGATCAAGGAACAATTCACCGATGAGAGCAAACTGGCAGAAATGTATACAAGCATCGCCAAAGCGCACGGCCTGCCTGGAAAAGTCACAGTATCTATCAACGGCAAGCCTCAAGAAGTCTCAATCGGCATCGCCATACGCGATCCTGACGCTGCAAAAGAAATATGGTCAAGATATGTAAAATTAATTCCAGACAGTAACAACAATGACCCTGAACACATCACACGATATGTTGTTGACGAAGATTACAAAAAAACAGAACGCGACGGTCTAAAATATCTGGAAGCCGTCAATGAAATGGCCGCAACCGCCGCCGACATGGTGCAAAAATACGAAAAAACGCAGGAAATGCTGCACACACCATCCAACACCATTGCTCCCTAATGGTTTAGACATTAAACCGGAACAGGATCACATCCGCATCCTGTACCACATACTCTTTACCTTCTTGGCGCATTTTCCCGGCTTCTTTCGCCCCATGCTCTCCGCCAAGCGCAGCATAATCGGCAAACGCAATCACTTCGGCCTTGATAAAGCCTTTTTCAAAGTCCGTATGGATTTCCCCGGCCGCCTCCGGTGCCTTCGCCCCGACTCGCACCGTCCACGCCCGCGCCTCTTTCGGCCCGGCCGTGAAATAGGTCTGCAACCCCAAAAGCTTAAACCCGGCCTTGATAATCTTATCCAATCCCGATTCCACCAGTCCCAGCGTCTCCAGAAACTCTTTCTTTTCTTCCGCGCTATCCAATTGTGCAATCTCGGATTCAATTGCTGCACAAATCACCACGGACTGCGCCCCCTGCTCCGCCGCCATCGCCGCAACCTTTTCGCTCCACGCATTACCAGTTGCTGCATCATCTTCCGCAACATTGCACACATAAAGAACAGGCTTCGCAGATAAAAGCTGCAGCATTTTAAACGCGCGCCTTTCATCCTCAGTCACATCAACCGTGCGCGCCGAACGCCCTTCCGCCAGCGCATCGCGCACACGCTCGGCCAGCTCCAACTGAGTCTTCGCATCCTTATCCGCCCCGCGTGCCTTCTTTTGCAAATTCGCAATCTGCTTTTCTATAGACTCCAGATCCGCCAGCATCAATTCTGTCTCAATCACTTCCGCATCGCGGATCGGATCAACGCTGCCCTCAACATGAGTAATATCGTCATCCTCAAAACACCGCAGCACATGAAGGATCGCATCCGTCTCGCGGATATTGCTCAAAAACTGATTGCCCAGCCCCTCACCTTTCGAGGCCCCTTTCACCAGCCCGGCAATATCAACAAATTCAAGCTGCGCCGGAACCACTTTCGCAGAACTCGCAATCTCGGCAATCTGCTCCAACCGCGCATCGGGCACGCCCACCTTACCGACATTCGGCTCAATCGTACAAAACGGAAAATTCGCTGCCTGCGCCGCCGCCGTAGCCGTCAGCGCGTTAAACAACGTCGATTTCCCTACATTCGGCAGACCGACAATACCGCAATTCACACTCATAGCTTTTTTCCTTTACTTCACACTTTCCGCCACGCGGGTCATAAAATCATCACTCTTTTCGCGCAGCAAAAGCGCAACATATTTCGCCAACACCGGCACCAACCGCTCCAGCCATGGGAGCTCCGCCTTGGCAAAATCACTCAAAACATAGCCCGAAACCCGGCTTTTATCGCCCGGATGCCCAATCCCCAGCCGCACCCGCATAAAATCAGCGGTCCCCAGATGCGCCTTGATCGACTTCAATCCGTTATGCCCGGCCACGCCGCCACCAACCTTCACCCGGCACTTGCCCGGCTCCAGATCCAGTTCATCATGAAACACAATCACCCGTTCCGGCGGAATTTTATAAAACTTGGCGGCCTTGCCTACCGATTGTCCGGATTCATTCATATAGGTCTGCGGCTTAAGCAACACGGCCTTTTTTCCGTCAATCAGTCCCTCGCTCAATTCTCCTTGAAATTTCGAACGAAACGCTGGAAAGCGGTATTCATCGGCCATCGCGTCAATCGCCATAAACCCGATATTATGGCGGTTATTCTTGTATTTATCGCCCGGATTGCCCAACCCAACCAGCAGCCACATATGCGGATCACTCTTTTTGAAAAACGAAAACATCGACATTTCTAACACGAAGTCATGAAGTTAAAAAGAAGCCTGCAAAGTTTTATAAAAGCTTCGCAGGCTTCATGAAACTTTTCAGCTTCGTGTTAAAATTTATTCAGACTTTTCTTCAGCCGGTGCGTCTTCACCACCTTCAGCAGCCTCTTCACCACCGGCAGCCTCTTCACTTTCAGCAGCCTCAACCTCTTCAACCTTACGCGGTGCAACAATCGTCGCAATCGTAAAGTCACGATCGTCAATCACCGGCTTCGTACCTTCCGGCAAAATAGCATCGCTGATATGCACGGCATCGCCCTGCTCCTTCCCTTCCAGATTCACTTCAATCTGCTCAGGAATATTCGTCGCACCGCAAACCAGCTCAACTGTGTAGCGCACAACGTTCAAAACGCCTTTTTGATCCAGACCCGGAGACTTCTCTTCATTAATGAAGTGCACAGGCACATCCACCGCAATCTTGGTCTTCGCACTCACGCGCAAGAAATCGATATGCTCAACAATATCGGTAACCGGATTAAGCTGTACATCACGCGCCAGCACCAGATGCTTTTCACCCTCAACATCGAGATCACAAAGCGTCGTAAACATATGAGCGCGGTTATATTCAACATTGGCATCATTCGCGCCTAAAGAGATTTTGATCGGCTCTTTCTTATCGCCGTAAATCACAGCCGGAATTCGGCCCTCACGGCGCAAAGCACGAGCGATCCCCTTACCTACCCGATCTCTTTTTGCCGCTGTCATAACATAGTTCTTAGACATAGCATTTTCCTTTTATCTGTGGCCCACCTCCAGGGGGGATTTAGGCCTGTTTCAAGTAATGCGCCTAATAACCAGATTTGTCAGGGAATTTCAAGAAAAATAATAAAAACCATAGAGGGTCGCAGTGAATACACAGGAGCACCCACAAAGCACCAAATGCACCTGTGCTTCATCTGTGCTCACTGTGGTTTTAAAAATTATTTAAAAAGTGCACTAATAGAGCGCTCCTCATTAATTCGGCGCATCGCCTCGCCAATCAGCGGCGCGACGGAAAGCTGCTCAACGCTATCGCTGGAACTCACAGATTCGGTCGCCGCAATCGTATTGGTAATCACGATTTTCTTCATCGGAGACGCTTCAATCTTGCTCACCGCACCGCCAGACAAAACCCCGTGCACCACATAGGAATATACGTCTTTAGCGCCGTTTTCCTTGAGCGCCACCGCCGCATTACACAGCGTTCCGCCGGAATCGACAATATCGTCAACCAGAATGCAGACCTTGCCTTTAACCTCCCCAATCACATGCATGACTTCGGAAACCCCAGCCTTTTCCCGGCGTTTATCGATAATCGCCAAAGACGCATTCAACCGTTTGGCCATCGCCCGCGCCCGCACAACCCCGCCAACATCCGGCGAAACAATACAAATTTCCTCACCATCAAATTCATCGAGAATTTGTGGCACAAACACCGGCCCGGCCACCAGATTATCCACCGGAATATCAAAGAACCCTTGAATTTGACCGGCATGCAGCTCCATGGTCAAAACCCGATCCGCGCCCGCCGCCGTAATCAAATTTGCCACTAGCTTGGCCGAAATCGGCGTCCGGCTACCCGTCTTGCGATCCTGCCGCGCATAACCAAAATATGGAATAACAGCCGTAATCCGCCGCGCCGACCCGCGTTTGAGCGCATCAATCGCAATCAACAGCTCCATCAAATGGTCATTGGCCGGAAAAGATGTTGATTGAATAAAAAAACAATCCTCGCCGCGCACATTCTCCATAATCTCAACGAAAACTTCCATATCGGAAAAGCGCTTCAAACTCGCCTGGGTCAACGGCACATTCAAATAAGAAGAAATTGCTTCAGCCAGCGGACGATTGGAATTCCCGGCAATCAGTTTCATTTTAACCCTAACTTGTTATTTTTATTAAAAAATACGCATATCAAGCTGCATACGAGCGCACTATACGGAAAAATCACCAGCAAAATCAAGCACGCTTTTGGATAAAAAACCCGGTTATGCTCACTCTTGAATCATAACAACCGAAATCTGCCGGCCATAATCTTTTTCATGCCGATGCATCGCCCGGCGATAACTGAAAAAATCCTCTTCGTTAAAATACGTATCCAAATCCTTGATCAACACGTTTTTAACGCCCGCCCGACCCAGCTTCGCCGCACAATAGCCTGGCAAATCAAACTGCAAATGCCCTGCGCGCTGCCCGGCCATAAAAAACGCCTCATTGCCATCATCCTCTTTCAAAAAAGGTTCGGCAAAAGCCTCTGACACCTCATACGATTTTTGCCCGATACACGGCCCGATACAGGCGCGAATACTTTCCGGCACCGCACCGATTTCCAGCATCGCCTCAACGCACGTGCCCAAAACGCCTTTCAGCGCACCACTCCAGCCAGCATGTGCAGCCCCCACAACCGGCGCGCCATCACTTTTTCTTCCATAAAACAACACTGGCGCACAATCCGCCGTTAAAACCCCCAACGCCAGCCCAGGCACATCCGTAACCATCGCATCGCCTTGCAGGCGCGCTTCAATATCCCAACTCTCACGCACCACCAGACATTGATCGCTATGGATCTGATGTAAGCTCAACAGGTTTTTAGCCTCACACCCGGCAATTTCGCTAACAATCTGGCGGTTTTTCTGAACAATGCTTAAAGCCTCCCCCGACCCGGGTCCGCAATTTAGCGTAGCAAAAATGTCTCTGCTTACACCGCCGCGACGGCTAAAAAAACCATGAAAGACCGTATCATTTTGCAGCCCCAGAAAATCACTATGCTGAAAATAAAGCGGATCAGAATCCTGCTGGAGCAAGAGGTTTGTCATGATAATAAAATCCAATCACTTTAAACAACTCCCCCATTTGATCTGAATCGATCAACCGATGCAAACCCTTTTCGATCATCTCGGCCTGACACGCATCAGCTTTTCCCGCCAACATCCGCGCCCGCAGCCCAATCCCCAACGCCCGCAGAAAATCCCCCTGCTCCACCGGCCCGGCAATACCAATATCAACGCCCCTCTGCAACGCCTCAAAATCCACATGACTGGTCAAATCGGCCGTCCCAATATGGCTCAGCACATCCACATATTCGTGTCCCTTAATCGCCTGAAACGTATCGCCCACCCCTGAGCGCACATGCCCGTAATCAATAAACAATGCTGCCCCGCCCTGCGCCTTTAAGCGGCTACAGACATACTTCATAAAATCATTTCGATACGGAGCGAATTCATATACCACCCCCTCCATTGGCACAAAAACCAACTGAGCGTCTTCATCCAGCCCGACCTTGCGTTTCACATCACCCACATATTGCTCAAACGGCAAAGCATCCAAAAACTCATTGCCAATCACAATCATCGGCACATCACCCGGCACGCGCTCAAAATCTTGATGCCAAACCACATCATACCCGGCCAGCGCTTCACGCTGCTTTTCCTGCAAAACCGGACTCATCTCAACCAAATGAACTCGCAAAGCCTCGTGAAACCCCACCACGTTCCGACCAGCACGCAAAATATCAGCCATCAACGTCCCGCGCCCCGGCCCGCATTCCACCAATGCCAAACGCTCCGGTCGCCCCATCTGCATCCATAAATCCGCTACCCATACGCCAATCATCTCACCAAAAAGCTGTGAAACTTCAGGCGCGGTCACAAAATCTCCATCCCGCCCAAACGGGTCGCCCTTCATATAATAACCATGCTCTGGATGCCCCAGCGCAAGAGCCATAAACGCGCCAATCGACATCGGTCCATCCGCACGAATTTTCTGTCTTACGATTTCTTCAAGCTCACTCATACTTGCATCCTGACGAAAGTCAGGATCCTTCCTTCTCAGATCCTGAATTAAATTCAGGATGCAGATTTTCTAAACACCGCATAAATAACCAGCCCCAATCCCACAACAATCATCGGCGTGCTCAGCACCTGCCCCATCGTCACGGCTTCACCAAACAAGAAACCGATATGTGCATCCGGCTGACGAAACAGCTCAACAAACGCCCGCGCAAGACCATAGCCGACCAAAAATACCCCGGTTACAATTCCGGACCGTGCCCGCACCCAATCGATACGAACCAACACAAACAGGATCAAAAACAGAACCGCCCCTTCCAGCGCCGCTTCATAAAGCTGGCTCGGATGCCGTGGATACGGCCCGCCGCGCGGAAACACTATCCCTAACGGCGAATTCGTCACCCTCCCAAACAATTCCCCGTTAATAAAATTGGCAACCCGACCAAAAAACAACCCCAAAGGCACACATGCACACACAAGGTCAGCCAGCCGCAAATGCGAAAATTTATGAATGGATGGATAAATCAGCAACGCAAGCACCACCCCCAGCGCCCCGCCATGAAAAGACATTCCTCCCTCCCATAACATCAAAATTTCTGCCGGATGCGCCGCGTAATACTCAAGATTATAAAACGCCACATACCCCAAACGTCCGCCAAAGATAACCCCGGCAATCGCCCAGGGCAAAAAATCGTCAATATCCATTTTATCCGGACGCTGGTCCTCATCCAAATCAGCCAACCGCTGGCAATACCACCAGCCGAGCAAAAATCCGGCCAAATATGCCAGCGCATACCAACGAATATCAATCGGCCCTAAACTGACCGCCACCGGATCTATATTTGGAAATTCCCACATGGCCCCCTTTATAAATCATCACCCCAAAATAGAAATAAAAATTTCCACAGGCCTAAAGATTAAAAATCTCAAAACAATTTGGACTCTACACAGAGCCATGATACTGACTCAAACCTACACACAAGAGCTGGAACAATGATAAAAAGCAAAGATAAAATGCTGGATGACATCGCCCATGTTGCGGGCGGAACATTAAGCATTTTCAGTGGTTTAGGTGAAAATATTCGTGAAGACGTAAAAACACGCATTGATGAAATTGCCCACCGCCTCGACCTTGTGCCACGCGAAGATTTTGAACGCCTCGAAGCACTCGTACAGACTCAGGAAAAACGCATTCAGACTTTGGAAAAATCTCTGAAGATAAAGAAATAAGACAACAACCACGGAAAGACTTTATGACCACGCAGCTTGAAATCCACGAAGACGACATCCACCCGCTCGACAGTGTTGAAGATGTGCTCAGCGCCAACAACTGGACATTCGAACGCATGGCCGAGGATGAACTGGCCGTCGACATCATGGGCCGCAGCGGAAGCTATAAATTGCTTTTTATCTGGCAAGGGGAAATGCATGCTCTGCAATTTTGCGCCCAACTCGATTTACAAATCACGAGTAACAACATCAAAATTGCGCGCGAAGCGCTGCTGGAACTAAACGAATCCCTTTGGATGGGCCATTTCGACCTGCCTGCAAAAAACACACGCCCGGCCTTCCGTCACACCTGCTTGCTGCGCGGCTCATCCCCAGCACTTATAACCGAATTAATCGATGACATGGTCGATATCGCTCTGGCCCAATGCGAACGCCACTACCCGCTCTTCACCCTGCTCGCCAGCGCCAATAACATCAACGATGCAGCGCTGTCACTGGCGATGATGGAAACAGCCGGGGAATCATAAGCCCCTATGAGCGCTCAGCCCAACATTGTTCTGATCGGCTGCGGTAAAATGGGCGGCGCTTTATTACAAGGCTGGCTTGACCAAAATATTGACGCAAACTTCTCCGTCATTGAACCGCACGATATCCCAATCACCAAAATAACACACCACAAAACCATTGAAGCCGGTGCCGAAGATTTAAAATCCGCCGCCCTCATCGTACTAGCCGTCAAACCGCAAACCATGGCCGCGCTCTGCACCGATATAAAAAACCATATCAACGAAGACACCACCATCCTGTCCATCGCTGCCGGACAATCTCTAACCAGCTTTTCCGAGTATTTTGCCCCCACCCAACCCGTAATCCGCGCCATGCCGAACACCCCTGCCGCCATCGGCAAAGGCATGAGTGTCGCTGTAGCCAATAAACACACCAGCCAAAGCGCCAAAACACTAGCCGAAACCCTGCTCAAAACCGCCGGAAAGTTTGAGTGGACAGACGATGAATCCCTGCTCGACGCCGTCACCGCCCTCTCAGGCAGCGGCCCGGCCTACGTTTTTTATTTAATCGAAATGCTGGAAAAAGCCGGAAACAAAGTCGGCCTCCCTATAGAAATGGCCGCCACACTCGCCCGCCAGACCGTTATCGGCGCCGCCGCGCTGGCTGAAACACAAAGCGAAACACCCGCTAAAACCTTACGCGAAAATGTCACCAGCCCCGGCGGCACCACCGCCGCCGCACTCGAAATCCTCATGAATGGACGCGCCCAAGACCTCTTCAACGAAGCTCTGCAAGCCGCTACCACCCGCAGCCGCGAATTGAACTCATGAACGCAAAAACACCCACACACCTCTGAAATAACCTCTTAAAAATATTCAAAGAGAAACAAGTCGAAAACCCTGCGTTTTGAGAACCGGAAGCGTAAACGTATTAACTATACGTGCGAACTGGAAGCGCAAAAACGCAGGGTTTGCAGACCGTTTATCGAAGAATATTAACGGCCCTTCGTGCCTAAACCAATATCCTTGGCCAACTTACTGCGCTGCGCTGCATAATTCGGCGCCACCATCGGATAATCCATCGGCAACCCCCAACGCTCACGATATTCCTCCGGACTCATCCCATAGGCTGTTTTCAAATGCCGCTTAAGCATTTTGAGCTGCTTACCATCCTCAAGACAAATAATGTAATCCGGCATCACAGACTTTTTAATCGGCACTGCTGGCTGCGGACGGTCCGCACTAACATGGCTGTCAGCATTCACATTAACCAGTGTTTTATAAACCTGCTCAATCACCGCCGGAATTTCTCCGGCCTGAATTGTATTATTCGACAAGTAAGCCGAAACAATTTCCGTTGTAAAAGCAAGGTATTCTTCCCGGTTTATTGTTATTGTCATGAAAACGCTCTCTCTTCAAAAATGAAACACAAAGTATAATCTAGGTAAGGCAAAATATTTGTCAAGAAAATGCACTATAGTCGTTTGAATTAAGAATTATACAGAGTCGAAAATGACTGGTTTTTGAAAAAATCGACGACAACGTACATACAGGTACTTTGAGAAGATTTTTTCAAAAACAGCTTCATTTGCAGACCTGTATAATTCTTAAGTTGAATGACTATAGAGAACAATACTCACCTCGCACCTCCTAAAATACGAGATGCTTTTTTCGGCATCGACACATCCGCATCGCGCAAATACACCGGCTGCGCATCATATGCAAACACACCGTCTACCAAGCCCCGATCCTGCAAAACCTGCGCGACCATCACCATATCAGGCAATGTATATCCAAAATCAATATCGTGTTCTAAACTAATAATTTCATTGATAAATCTCTCAGCACCATCGCCAATCAAAACGCTATTTTCAGGCAAAACCTCAACCAAGACCTCAGCCAATGCCGCACGCGCCTCAGACACGGCACATCCCTGCGCATCAAAATCCTGAATATAGAAATCGCTACGCTTTGTTTCTAAAATAACACTGCACGATTTTCCTTTCTCAGCAACATAATTCATCGCCACCGCTTGCAAAGTTGTAACCCCAATCACAGGAATACCCAGACTTAAGCCAAAAGCCCGCGCCGCCGACATCCCAATTCTAAGCCCTGTAAACGCCCCCGGCCCGATCGTGCACAACACAGCATCAAGGGCCCCATAATCAAGCTTTACCTCTTCCATAACCTCCTGCGCAAATGGCACAAGGTGCTCAGCCTGCCCCCGCGCCATCGGCTCACACCGCACAGCCGACCGCGCGCCGGCCACCACCACCGCCGTGCACCCACCCAGCGCCGAATCCAGCGCCAGTATATTTTGAAAGTCACTCATAGCGTCCTTACTTAAAGTATTGAGCACGCTTCATCAAACGCTAATCGTGGACTGCGTGAATGCAAAACGCTTACATCCCCATACCCCAGATTACACAGAAAGTTCGGCTCCACCAGGCTATCAGCAAAAAATGCAGCCTTAACCCCACCCGCATCAAAGCCCGACATCGGCCCGCAATCCAGCCCCAATCCACGCGCGGCTATCATAAAATACGCCCCCTGCAAACTACCATTGCGAAACGCACTTTCGGCAATCAACGCCTCATTACCGGCAAACCAGCTCCGTGCATCTGCATGTGGGAAAAGCTGCGGCAATTTCTCATAAAATTCCAGATCATGAGCTATAATCGCCGTAACAGGCGCCGCCATCGTCTTTTCGACATTACCCTCATCCAAGTGCGGCTTTAAACGCGCCTTGGCCTCCGGTGATTTCACAAACGCAATCCGCGCCGGACAAGAATTCGCCGCCGTCGCCCCAAATTTCATCAAATCATAAATCTCGCGCAATAACGCATCAGGCACATCTTTCTCCAGCCATGCATTATGCGTCCGCGCCTTGCGAAACAACAAATCCTTCATTTTTTCATCCATAGCGCCCATACGATATATCCTTTCCTTTATCGTAAAACTCAATTACACAAAAAGCATGAATAGATTACTTCTTCAATGCGTTTTGACACTTCTGCTCATACCCATACTATTGAGCCCCCTTTACAGCGCCGCATCCGAAAACATGCAAAACCACGCTGTAATCCTTGCCTATCACCGCATTGGAGAAGATAATCTCCCTGATGAAAATCTGACAATCGAACAATTCACCGCCCATATCCACGAAATTAAAACCGGCGGCTACAATGTCCTGCCGCTTACGACAATCCTTGAGCACCTTGAAACCAGCGCACCACTGCCACCGCACACCATCGCCATCACCTTCGACGGCGCCCACAAATCCGTACTGGAAAACGCTGTACCCTTGCTTTTAAAAGCAAAACTGCCCTTCACCATTTTTTATGCCACGCACAATATTGATCAAAAAGACCCGGCCAGCGCCAGCTGGAACGATCTAAAAAAACTCGCCAAAAACAAAAATATCACACTGGCATCGCTCCCCACGTCCTACAACCATATTGCCTACAAAACCCGCACAGAAATGCTGACCGCCCTGAACGAAGCACGCAGGCGCCACCGCGAAGAATTCGGCCACGAAACGCCATACCTCGCCTACCCATTCGGAGAATACAGCCTGGCGCTTAAGGACCTCGCAAAAACGCAAGGGTTCAAAGCCGCCTTCGGCCTGCACTCTGGCGCAATTGACGCCGCCAGTGACCGCTTCGCCCTGCCGCGTTTTAGTATGACCGAACATTACGGAGACCTCGAGCGTTTCCGCCTCGTCACCCGTGCCCTGCCTCTGGCTGTGACCGACATCGAACCGCCAGATCCGGACTTAAAAACCGCACCCTTTTTCACAGGATTCACCCTTCCAGACGCATTAGCCGACAAGAGCGAAAACCTCTCTTGCTTCATCTCCGGCGAAGGCCGCACTAAAACTGAAACTTTAGGAAACCGCATTGAAATTCGTGAAGATACCGGCCTGCTGGACAATGATCGCATCCGTCTCAACTGCACCCTGCCCGGCCCGCTTTCTGAAAATGACGAACCGCAATGGTACTGGCTCGGCCTGCTTTATTTTAGAAGTCCCCAGCCGGACGAACCTCAACAACCTCAGGAACAAAATGCTTCAACATATTCTCAATCCCCATCTTCAACGTCGCCGTAGAGCTGGGACATCCTGCGCAAGCCCCGCGCATACGCAAAAACACCACACCATCTTCAAAACTCTCGAACTCAATATCCCCGCCATCCATCGCCACCATGGGACGCACCCGCGTTTCAATCAATTCACGGATCTGCGCCGAAATTTCATCATCTTCAATCTTGTCGCCAACCGCACTCTCCCCGGCATAATATGCCGCCGACACCACCGGTTGCCCCGTTGAAAAATGCTCCATCAATGCTCCCAAAACCATGGGCTTAAGCACCGACCAATCCGTATCTTCAGCCTTGGACACCGAAACAAAATCAGAACCTAAAAACACCCCCTCAACGCCCTGTAAACCAAATAAGCGCTGAACCAAAGGTGCCTCTGACGCCTCCCCTGCGGCCTTAAACTCCGCAGTCCCCCTGTCCAAAACACTCTGTCCGGGCAAAAACTTAATTGTCGCTGGGTTCGGCGTAGCTTCCGTTTGAATAAACATAAGTAAAAAGGCCCCTTCTGATGGCTGAAATAATGCGAAAGACCACTAAAGTCAAATCATGAAACAAGCGTTTCAGGCACAATCATAAGCGGCACCCGTAATTCGCTTAACCCCTTACCGGTAAAATAAGACACTAAAGGGTTGGAAGATGAAGACGAAGCCCCCAAAACCAGAGCACGGATCGTCGGATCAGTATTAAGGATCTGTGCAATTTCACGATATGTTTTACCTTCCTTGATATAAAATCCTGGAAGGCACCCCGAAAGTTCATAAAAACGTTGCGCGGCATTCCATAAAGCCTCTTCAGCCTCTGCCCGTTTGTCACGCTGAATTTGCCTTTCAATAAAATTCCAGTGCAAAAAACCTTCATCTTCTATCACATACAAAACAGCAGCATGCCCGCGCTTTTGTTTTACAAGAGACGCCACCCGCCGAAGCGCCGCATCAAACTCCGGACTATCGTCTATAACAATCAGAAACACGCCACCATTTGTATCCGGTAGCAATGAGCGAACATCTTCTTTCTTTGTTTCAGCTTTCTTCATAAAAAACACCTTAAAGCATCTACAGCCTTTATCCTAGCTGCGCCGCACAATAACATTCGACAACCACCCGGCAAAACATGCAATCAAAACGCAGAACACCCCATACAAAAACGCATGATTTCGTGAAAATTCATAAATATCAGAGCTAAAACCGGTCAATCCCACCCGTAAACTCTGCGTATCCTCATATACGACCTTACCCTTACCAACCAGCAAAGCCCGCACCGTATAGTTTCCCGCCGGGACATGCGCCGGCAAATGAAAATCTACCCGGAAAAAATTATCCCCCAAAAACTCAATTACTCCAGCCTTCTGCGAATAAAGCTGATGCTGCTGTTTATAACGGAGCAAAGCGCTCTGAAAGCCCCTGAGTGTATCCTCATCGACACGCTCTTCTTTAGGCACCATCCGTAACGCATTTAAACCAACATGATATTCCTTAAGCAACGCATCGCTCATTAATTTCTTTTCATCATCAACGCTTAAGGCGAAATCATAATAAGAAGGAATATTATCGAACTGCAAAGTTTCCCTGTTCACCCAGGCCCCAAAAACCTGACTTTTCTGACGCACCACAGTCGAACGCGGCGGCCCCTCAAGTGTTAAAATAATATCCCCATGCCCTTTTCGATACCCGATCATCGACAAAGTCGTACCGGTAAAACCCGTTGTAATCTCAACATAATCATCCGCAATATCAAATTGCAGAGGCTCCGCCGCCGCAATTTCCGAAAAAGCGCTAACAACATAAACTCCAAGTACAAAAAAGAACGCTATCGCGCTAAAAGAATTCAAAGAACATCGACAGCAGATCATCGAATATACTCCGCTGAGAACAGATCAACCGGCATAACGAATAAATCGACGACAAGCTTCAAACACACTGATAAAATAATGATCGCCAAAGTAACACGGGCCGTTTGCCCCTTAAAGAACCGCGCAAGAATAACTCCGAACTGTGCGCCGACAACGCCGCCTAAAATAAGAATAAGCCCCAAAACAATATCAACGGTATGGTTCATCAATGCATGCATAATCGTTGCCGCAGCGGTCGTAAAAATCACCTGAAACAAAGACGTGCCAGCCACCAGCAAAGGCGGCATACCCAAAATATAAATCATCGCCGGAACGATTAAAAAGCCACCGCCAATCCCCAAAACAGAAGCCAGAACCCCTCCAACAAAGCCAATCCCGGCGGGCACCAACGCACTCACAAACAGCTTTGACCGGGGGAAACGCATCTTATAAGGCAACGACAAAACCCAAGGAGAAACCTTGCTATCATTAAAAGCCTTGCGCACGCCCTCCTTTTTCTTAAGCACGGACACAAAACTTTCTATAATCATAAGGGTCCCGATACCGCCAAGCAAAATAATATATAAAAATGAAATTGCAAAATCGATCTGCCCCAGATAACGCAGCAACTTAAAGATAAAAATCCCTACAACCGACCCCACAGCCCCGCCGGAAACCATCACCAGCCCCATCTTGATGTCAACATTACCCCGCCGAAAATGCCCCATCGCTCCGGCCATACTCGAAGCCACAAGCTGGCTGGCCTGCGTTGCCACCGATACCGCCGGAGGAATGCCAAAAAATATTAAGAAGGGCGTTGTTAAAAAACCGCCGCCAACGCCAAAAATACCCGATAAGAGCCCGACAAACGCGCTCAACATAAAAACGGTTTCCGCAGAAACCGCCATTTCAGCAATCGGCAAATAAATCTGCATGGACTAGAAGTATCGTGTTTCCTTACTATGCCCCCACAGTGCCGAAAAAACACACAATCATCAAGATTTTATGACATAAAACTGAAAAAAACAGGATAATAGACCTCTTTCCTAACTGAGATATTTTGTGACAAGGCGGTATGGAAACAACGACGAACAGCGCAGTGTATAAAGGATACATGAGCATGCGAGGAGGTGTTCCCATGCCGATTTGGTACAAAATAGCCAGTTAGGAAGGAGGTCTAATTAATAATAACCATCCTCAAAGACACTCGGCCCGCGCACCTTCAACGTCTTATCCTGCAAGAAATCACGATAATACCCGGTAATCGCAAAATTTGTTCCATCATGAAAATCAACCGACTTGATCACATTCAAAAACGCATTATGCCATTCATGATACACACTCTCTTCCGCTGAACATTCGACCAGATAAACTCTATTCCGATAATGCGAAGCAAAGGCAAGCCCGCGTTTTTTCACCTTCACCCCTTTATAATCTTCAAACGAAAATGACGCCATCGAGGCAAATCCCTCGCCTAAACCGTTATTATCCGTCCCCTCATGCACAACGACATCATTATACAGCCCAAAATACCGCTCCCAGTAATCCCTGCTAAAGGCTGTACGCTGAATAGCCCCGGCATTCCGGCGCGGATAAATCTTAAACCGCCCGTCATTCTCAATATTCACCTTGCACCCGGCAAAATTATACAGCCCGTGCGCCGCCGTATTCGGAGCGCGGATAGTCAACACATCCCCAGGGTTTTGATTAGAAACGGCTTCCCACCGGTCATCATAGGTCAAGCTCATCTTCGAACCCACATCCCGCCACATAGCAACATCCGCCGCAGCAGAAGATACACCGACGCAAAGAGCCAGCGCACAAACACTTGATAGTCTAAATATTTTTTTCATCTAATTGCCCCAAAGAAAATATGGGTGACTGAAACGCCTTAAACTCCCATGATTATGCCTTAAACACAATCATTTTGCCAGAGGGAATATGAATAACCGGTTAACCGACGTGCCAAAAACCCATAATATCCCGAACCTCTTGCACAGTTCCACGCGCCAAAACGTCCGCTTTTTCATTACCTTCGACCAAAATCGTATCAATCTGCGCCGGATCGGCCATTAATTCATTCATCCGCGCCGTTATAGGGGAAAGCTTCTCAACCGCCAACTCCACCAAGGCAGGCTTAAACACGCCCCAGCCCTGCCCACCATATTCCGCTAGAACATCCTCCTTCGAAATACCTGCCAGTGCGGCATAAATCGTCACCAGATTGGCCGCCCCTGCGCGCCCTTCAAGCCCTTCAACCGCCTCAGGCAATGGATCAGGGTCAGTCTGCGCCTTCTTGATTTTCTTGGCAATTATGTCCGCATCATCCGTCAGATTAATCCGCGATTTCTCACTATCATCCGACTTGCTCATTTTCTTCGTGCCGTCTTGCAAACTCATCACCCGCGTCGCCTCACCAACAATATAAGGTTCAGGCGGCAACAAAACATCCTCGCCAAAACGCGTATTAAACGTCGCGGCAATATCGCGCGCCAGCTCCAGATGCTGTTTCTGATCCTCGCCCACCGGCACATGCGTGGTCTTATACAATAAAATATCCGCCGCCATCAGCACCGGATAGGCAAACAGCCCCAACCCCGCGCGCTCGGCATTCTTACCCGCCTTGTCCTTAAACTGCGTCATGCGCTCCAGCTTGCCCATCTGCGTCATCGTGGCCAAGAGCCACATCAGCTCAGAATGTCCGGGCACAGCTGATTGCACAAAAATCGCCGATTTTGACGGATCAATCCCGCCGGCGATAAACGCTGCGGCAATCTCGCGCGTCGCCAATGTCAAAGCCTCCGGCTCCTGCGGCACGGTCACCGCATGCAAATCCGCGACCATATACAAACACTGGCTATCCGGCTCTTCCTGTAACGCCACCCAGTTTTTCAGCGCCCCGAGATAATTCCCCAAATGCAAATGACTGGTCGGCTGCATGCCTGACAATATGCGTTTCATTCTTATACTTTCTTTTTCTTTAAAAATCGCTTTAGCTGATCAAGATTCACTAACCCAAAAACGAAAACGAAAACACTATAAATCCCCAAACCTGAAACCACAGTTATGATCATCCGCTGCATTTTGCTCATTTCATAATCGTTATCAATTGCCAGCATCAGAAAAACAACCCCACCTACCATCAAACCAGTCGCCCAAAAAATTTTCAATGACGCCCGTTTGAGCCTATCATCAAATTCTACGCGTTTTCCCTTAAGGGCTTTAACATGAAAAATAAATTGCAACCAACCCGTTAATCCTGTCGCAAGTGCGATGCCTGCTACCCCGATATACTGAATAAGCAGCAAACTCAACGCAATATTGATAACAGTAGCAATAACGGAAATCTTCACAGGTGTTTTGGTATCCTGAGAAGCCCAATGAACAGTAGAAAAAACTTTTACACAAATATAGGCTGGCAAGCCAAGAGCATAGCCGGTTAAGACCATCACTGTTGCCTGACTATCCTGATAATCAAAAGCTCCTCGTTCAAACAACCCTCCAACAAGATCGCGACCAAAGAATGCCAGCGCCGCCGCCGCCGGAAGCGCGAGCAACAAACACATCTCCAGCGCCCGGTTAAACAAATCACGCCCCTCATCCATATCGCCCTTCGCTAAAGCTTTAGAAAGCATCGGCAACAAAGCCGTCCCGACAGCAATCCCCACAACTCCCAGCGGCAACTGGTTCAACCGGTCGGCATAATAAAGATAGGAAATCGACCCTGCACCCAGAAAAGACGCGATAATCATATCGGCAAACAGATTGATATGAATCACCCCTGCGCCAATCACCCCGGGGCCCATCAGCTTAAACACCCGGCGGATTTTTAGATCAAATACGGGTCGCTTGAACCGCAAACGCACCCCAGATCGGCGCGCCGCCACCACCAACCAGACGAGCTGCAAAACCCCAGCCCCCAGCACTCCATAACTCAAGGCCTCCCCGGCATTGGCAAAATACCCACTGAACAACAACGTACTAATCAGACACACATTAAAGAGCACCGGCGCAAACGCAAACGGCGCAAACCGGTTCAGCGCATTCAAAACCCCACCAAGCAATGCCGTCAGCGACATCAGCAAAAGATAAGGGAACGTAACACGACTTAGTTCCACAGCCGCCTCAAACCGCACCGCATCACCAATGAATCCCGGAGCAATCGCAGAGATAACCCACGGCATCCCGGCCAGACCGGCCAAAACCACCACCGACAAGATCGACAGCATGACCATGAAGGCATTGCTGGCAAACGCGTCCGCCTGCTCACGCCCGTCTTTCTCGGCCATTTCCGTATAAAGCGGAACAAACGCCACGCTAAAAGCCCCTTCCGCCGTCACACGGCGAAAGAAATTCGGCAGCTTCAACGCGACAAAAAATGCATCCGCCACCGGCCCCGCGCCCAAAATCGCCGCCGTCATAATATCACGGATAAAGCCGAAAATACGGGAAAGCCCCGTCAACCCCGCCACCGTCGCCATCGCTTTTGCCAGTTTCATAATATTTTTAACCACAGATAAACACGGATGAACACGAATTTTATTTTAAAAAACACAAAATTATCTGTGTCTATCTGCGTTCATCTGTGGTTAAACATTTTTATGACTCAAAACCCCGAAAGCACACAATTCGGCCAGCGCACTGTCACCCCCGAAGAAAAAACCGGTCTCGTGCGCGGCGTTTTTGATTCCGTGGCCGAGAATTACGACATCATGAACGACCTGATGTCCGGCGGCCTGCACCGCTTGTGGAAAGATTCCTTCGTTCGGCGCATCCGCCCCAGAAACAACATGAAATTCCTCGACGTGGCCGGCGGCACCGGCGACATCGCCTTCCGTATTAAGAAAAAAGCCCCGAATGCCGACATCACCGTCTTTGACCTCAATCCCAATATGCTCGAAGTCGGGCGCGACCGCGCTATTAACCGCGGCTGGATCAACGATTTCGAATGGATAACCGGCAACGCCGCCAACCTGCCCTTTGAAGACAATAGCTTCGACGTCTACACCATCGCATTCGGCCTGCGTAACGTCACCCTCATCGACGAAGCTCTGCGCGAAGCCGCTCGCGTCCTCAAACCCGGCGGTCGCTTCTTTTGCCTTGAATTTTCTCATGTTCATGAACCGCTACTCGCCAAAGCCTACGATTTATATTCTTTCAATATCATCCCGCGCATCGGCCAAATCGTTGCCAAAGATCGTGACAGCTACCAATACCTCGTTGAAAGCATCCGCAAAATGCCAAAACAGGAAGAACTCAAAAACCGCATGGAAAATGCAGGCCTTAAAAACTGTTCATTTTCAAATCTTTCCGCGGGAATCGTCGCAATTCACCGCGGCACCAAGCTGTAAACACACCATTAATTTGCCATAATTACAATAGCTTGTCGTTTTTTATTGACTCACAAGCCCCGATTGCGCATAAAGTGGCCATTCACAAACCACTATACAACTGTGAAGATTAAGGAGAGGACTGCTCTAATGAATAACTTTACAAAATCAATCGTCTATTCCGGTGTTGTACTGGCCGCAGGTCTGGTTGCAATTTTCGCAATCTACAACAACATGGGTACATCTGGAAATAACATGTCATACATTGAACCTGCAGCAGGTTCAGAGGCCGCCGAAGGCATCTCTGGCTTTGCCGGTTCAATCCAGGAAGCAGCTGGCGAAGCTGCTGAAACTGTTTCTGAAATGACAGAAACCACAATCGACGCCGCCGATGAAATGGCTGAAGACACAATAGAAGCCGCTGAAGACGCAGGCGAAGCTATTGAAGAAATGACTGAGGACACAATGGAAGCGACTGAAGAAGCCATTGAAGCTGTTGAAGAAACTGCCGATGACGCCGCCGTAGAGCACGCTACTGAAGCTGTTGAAGACGCCGCAGAAACCGAACCGCACGCCGGTGACGAAGCAATCGAAAAAGCAAAAGAAATGCTTGCCGAATAAGCTTTTCTTCATCTAAAAGTTTAAAGCCCTGCTAGCAATAGCGGGGCTTTTTCTTTATAAACAGCCTTATGACACAAAATCTTAAAGGAAAATCCATCCTCTTGATTATCAGCGGCGGCATTGCCGCTTATAAATCACTCGAACTCATCCGCTTACTGAAAAAAGCCGGATGCACTGTGCGCTGCATCCTCACCAAAGGCGGAGAGCAATTCGTCACTCCTTTAAGCGTCTCGGCCCTGTGCGAACAAGAAGCGCTAACCGAAGATACATACAAAATGGATCATATCCATCTCTCACGCACAGCCGACGCCATCGTCATCGCCCCGGCCAGCGCCAATATCATAGCTCAAATAGCCCACGGGCTGGCCCAGGATCTGGCCACCACCGCCTTACTGGCCGCCGATAAACCCGCCCTCATCGCCCCGGCGATGAACCACAAAATGTGGCATAACCCGGCAACACAGGCCAATATAGCCACACTGCAATCCCGCGGTCATACTATTATCGGCCCCGAAGAAGGCGACATGGCCTGCGGAGAACGCGGCTTGGGCCGCATGAGCCAGCCCGAAGACATCCTTAAAGCCGTTCTTTCCAACATTCCAACATTCCAACATTCCAACATTCTAAAGGGCCGCAAAGCCCTTATCACAAGCGGTCCAACCCTTGAACCCCTCGACCCGGTACGCTTCATCGGCAATCGCTCGTCGGGTAAACAAGGCCATGCCATTGCAACCGCTCTGGCCGCCCACGGCGCCGATGTCACCCTCGTCACAGGCCCGGTCGCCCTGCCCGACCCGCTCGGAATAAAAACCATCCATATTGAAACTGCGCAGGAAATGTTAAACGCCTGTAAAAACGCCCTCAATACCAAAGAAACCGTTGACATCGCTGTGTGCGCCGCCGCCGTATCAGATTGGTCTCCAACCAAACTTCAAGACCATAAAATCAAAAAACGCTCCGGCAAAACTCCACCCTCCATCGCACTCAAAGAAAACCCGGACATCCTCAAAACCTTAAGCACACATAAAAATCGTCCGATGCTCGTCATCGGCTTTGCCGCCGAAACCGAAAACCTGGCTAAAAACGCCGCCGACAAACTCAAACGAAAGAAATGCGACTGGATTCTCGCCAACCTCGTCGGTCAGACAGGCCAAAAAACCTTTGGCGAAGATCAGAATCACGTCTATCTTATAACCTCTTCAAAAACGCAGGACTGGAAGCCCATGAGCAAAACCGCCATCGCCGCCCGCCTGAGTGAAGAAATTGCAAACCACTTTGAAACAAAAGCAATACAGGACGCAGCAGAATGAGCGAAGTAAGAGTTAAACTCATGCCTTTGGAACACGCCGTAGGACTTCAACTCCCCACCTACGCCACCGAACAATCCGCCGGCATGGACCTGTCCGCCGCCCTCGAAGAAGCCCTCGAACTTGGCCCCGGCGACCGCGCACTGGTCCCCACCGGCCTCTCCATTGCCCTGCCCGAAGGCTATGAAGCTCAAATCCGCCCGCGCTCAGGCCTTGCCCTCAAACACGGCATCACCGTCCTCAACACCCCCGGCACCATCGACGCCGACTATCGCGGTGAAATCAAAGTCATCCTGATTAATCACGGCCAACACGCCTTCACCATTGAACGCGGACAAAGAATCGCCCAGATGGTCGTGGAAAAATTCGAAACCGTAAACTGGGACGTCGTCAAAACCCTCGAAGAAACCGACCGCGGCGAAGGCGGCTTCGGCTCTACCGGCACAAAATGACAAAAAAAAATAAAAAACTATCTATTATTGGAGGCATTATTTTTGTCACAACAGTAATATTCTTTTTCTATGCCTATATTCCGATAAACAAATATTACGATTCAATAAGAGACTATGATGCTATCAAAGAATTATGTGAAGAGAATTCAAACGCAAAATGGGAAACGCACACATATGAAAATGGTATTACTGAGAGACGGTGCTCGGGAGTATATGATTTAGATAAATGGTGTTCAAAAAACGGCGGAAGAATGCTTAAAAAACCATACACAGGGGCTTTAGGACACGATCATACTGGAGGTTTTGCAGCAATTTCTTCAGGATGCTATTTTTCAGACTATCCTTATAACATATTTCCTAAATAAAACGCCTCACCAATTCCCATAAAACATGAGATCATTTACCCCCAATCCACAAACAAGACACTAACCTTATAAATTTCTTAGTGACCTTGGTGCCCTTGGTGGTCTAAAAATATCCCATGTCACAGCCTGCGTTAAAAACACCCCCAAAGTCACAAGATGACTTCCTCGCCGACGGCCACACGCCGATGATGGCGCAATATATGGCGCTCAAATCCCGCCATCCTGATGCCCTGCTTTTCTACCGCATGGGCGACTTTTACGAACTCTTCTTCGACGACGCCCTCAAAGCTTCCGAAACCCTCGACATCACCCTGACCAAACGCGGCAAAACCGATGGCACAGACATCCCGATGTGCGGCGTCCCATACCACGCCTACGAACCTTACCTCGCCAAACTCATTCGCGCCGGCTATAAAGTCGCGATCTGCGAACAAACCGAAAGCCCCGAAGAAGCAAAATTCCGCGCCAAAGCCGAAGGCCGACCCGCTTCAAAAACCCTCGTCAACCGCGATGTCGTGCGCGTCGTCACACAAGGCACCCTGACCGAAGACGCGCTCCTCCAGCCTCGCGAAAACAACTACCTTTCCGCTCTCACCGATGTTGGTGGCCAATACGGCCTGGCCTGGACAGACCTGTCTACCGGTTCATTTACGGTGCAACCTGTCCTTAAAGATCAGATCCAAACAGCGCTGGAACGCATTTCCCCGCGCGAAATCGTCCTCCCCGACACACTCGCCACAGAATTAGGCCATGACCCGCGCCACAGCCCGCAAGCCCGTTCCTTATTCGACAGCCAAAACGCGAAGAAAAAACTGGAAGACCTTTTTGACGTCAACACTCTGGAAGGCTTCGGCGCATTCTCCCGCGCCGAAATTGCCGCCGCCGGAGCGCTGATCGACTATATCCAGCGCACCCAGATCGGTAAAGTTCCGTATCTCGAAAAACCCCGGCAAATGACCTCTTCGGCCAATATGGAGATTGACGCCGCCACCCGCCGTAATCTCGAAATCACCCGCACCCAAAGCGGCGAGCGCAAAGGCTCCCTCCTGGCCACAATCGACCGCACCATCACGCCGCCCGGCGCACGCCTGCTACAAACCTGCCTATCCGCACCACTGACCGACACTGATGAAATCAACACGCGCCTGAACCGCGTCGAATATTTTACAGGCCAAAGCTCTTTGCGCGATCTCCTCCGTGAGCAGCTCAAAGCCATGCCGGATATAGAACGCGCCCTCTCACGCCTGTCTGTAGGCCGCGGCGGGCCACGCGATCTGGCCATGATCAGAGACGGGCTGACGCAAATAGAGATCATACGCGCCGCATTACAAAATCACGATGGCGCAAAAGAGGTTCTCTCCGATCTCCTCACCGCCCTGCAAACCGAAGCCTTTACCGCCGAATTACAAGACAAGCTCACCCAGGCCCTCGAAACAGAACCGCCAATGCTTGCGCGCGATGGAGGATTTATCCGCACAGGCTTTTTCAAAAAGCTCGACGACCTCAAAACACTAAAAAGCGAGAGCAAACGCCTCATCGCCGGCCTGCAAAGCCAATATCAAAAAGACACCGGCATCGACGCGCTCAAAATCAAATTCAACAACGTGCTGGGCTATTTCATCGAAGTCCCTGCCCGGCGCGCCGATCCGCTGATGGAAAAAGGCCCCGAAAGCCCATACATTCACCGCCAGACGATGGCAAGCGCCGTGCGCTTCACCACCACTGATCTCGCCGAACTTGAACGCGACCTCTCCTCCGCTGGCGAAAAGGCGCTGGCCATCGAACTCGAAATCTTCCAGCAACTCACCGAAGAATGCGTTGCAGCCTCCGAAGAAATCGGCCAAAGAGCCCGCGCCATCGCCACCCTCGATATGGCCGCTGCGCTCGCCCAACTCGCCAGTGACCAAAATTATTGCCGCCCCATTTTGGATGACAGCCTCGCCTTCAACCTCGAATCTGCCCGCCACCCGGTCGTTGAAACCGCGCTCAAAAAAGACCACGAAACCTTCGTCCCCAACGACTGCGCCCTGCCGCCAGAAAATCATCTGTGGCTACTCACCGGCCCCAACATGGCCGGGAAATCGACATATCTACGCCAAAATGCCCTCATCGCCATCATGGCCCAAACCGGTTCATTTGTTCCAGCAAAAAAGGCGCATATCGGGGTCATCGATAGGGTTTTCAGCCGTGTCGGCGCATCAGATGACCTGGCGCGCGGAAGGTCCACCTTCATGGTTGAAATGGTTGAAACCGCCGCCATCCTCAACCAGGCCACCGATCGCTCTCTCGTTATCCTTGATGAAATCGGCCGCGGCACTGCCACTTTTGATGGCCTGTCCATCGCCTGGGCCTGTGTCGAACACTTGCACGATGTCAATAAATGCCGCGCCCTTTTTGCCACCCATTACCACGAACTTACCGCCCTGACATCACGCCTGCCCGCCCTGTCCTGCCACTCCATGCAGGTCAAGGAATGGCAAGGAGACATCGTTTTCCTCCACAGCGTCGCCCCCGGCGCTGCCGATCGTTCCTACGGCATCCACGTTGCCAAGCTCGCCGGTCTTCCTAAAGCCGTCATCGCCCGCGCCCAGAGCATTCTGGAAAAACTCCAAACCGGTGAGCAGTCCGGTAATCTCGCCCGGCTTTCCGAAGACCTGCCGCTCTTTTCTTTACAAGACAAAGTGCAAAGCAGCGCCCACACAAACCCGGCGCTAGACCAGCTCGAAACCATCAACCCGGACACCCTATCCCCACGCGAAGCCCTCGATGCACTCTATCAACTCAAAACATTACTCAAAACAACATAAAAGACATCATCCTCCAACACTTGACCTTCTCCCCCATTCATATATGCTAAGAACATGCGCTCTACCCTGACGTGCACACCTGCAACCTCTCACCTTTTTTAAAAGTAAACGCAATACACATGTCGAAAAAAAAGATCCTTGTCATTGATGACAACCAAACCACTCTCCACATCATCGATGATGTGCTCCATACACACAACTTTGAATGCATAAAGGCAAATAATGGCGAAAACGGTATTGAAGCAGCAAAAACGCAAAAACCGAACGCAATTCTGCTAGACCGCGAAATGCCGGGTTTAAACGGACAAGAGGTCCTTAAGCTGCTGAAAAAAGACGAAAAAACTAAAAACATTCCAGTCATTATGCTAACCGGCGGAAATAACATCAACGACGTTGCAAAATTCCTGGAGGCAGGCGCACAAGACTACATCGTCAAACCGTTCAACAACGAAAACCTGATTATGCGGCTTAAAAATGTGATAATCCCATAAAAGACATTCGGTTCACAATACACACTTCCGCGCAAAAAACAGAAAAAACAAAGCCACCTTGCATTCACCCCTAAAATATTATATCGACAGCAGAATAAACACGGCCTCTAGCGTAAAATAAAACACAAGGATAACGGCTTTGACAAATGCTCAAACCCCACCCCCGCAAACAGATATAATAACTACTGATGCCATCGTTATCGGCGCCGGCCCCTGCGGCCTGTTCTGCGCCTTTGAGCTCGGCCTGCTGGATATGAAATGCCATTTCATCGACATCCTCGACCGCCCCGGCGGCCAATGCGCCGAGCTTTACCCGGAAAAACCAATCTACGACATCCCCGGCTATCCGGAAATCACCGGTCAGCAGCTCACTGACAAACTGATGGAGCAGATCGAACCCTTCCACCCTGCATTTCACCTCAACCAAATGGCGGAAAAACTGGAGAAACAAGAAAACGGCAACTGGCAACTCACCACCGACATCGGCACAAAGCTCGAAGCCCCCGTCGTCATCATCGCAGCTGGCGGCGGCAGCTTCGTCCCCAAAAAACCCCCCATCCCCGGCATCGAGGAATACGAGGGTACATCAGTCTTCTATGCCGTGCGCAAAATGGAACAATTTAAAGACAAAAAACTCGTCATCGTTGGCGGTGGTGATTCCGCACTGGACTGGACCCTGAACCTTCAACCATTGGCCAAACAACTCACCCTTATCCACCGCCGCCCGGAATTCCGCGCCCACACCGACAGCGTCAACAAAATGCGTGCCCTCGAAAACGAAGGAAAAATCAATTTCCAGCTCGGTCAGGTCAAAGAACTCAAAGGCGAGAACGGCCAGCTTTCCTCAGTAATCATCGAACATAAAGACAAAACAACTACAGAAGTCGAATGTGATTGCCTGCTGCCCTTCTTCGGCCTAACCATGAAACTCGGCCCTATCGCAGATTTCGGCCTGAATTTACACGAAAACCTCATCCCCGTGGATACGGAAAAATTCGAAACATCAACGCCGGGCATCTTCGCCGTCGGCGACATTAACCATTACCCCGGCAAGCTCAAACTCATCCTCTCCGGTTTCCACGAAGCCGCCCTGATGAGTCGCCAGGCCTTCCGCTATATCTACCCCGATGCCAAACTGAAATTCGAATACACAACCTCCAGCTCAAGCCTTCAGGAAAAACTGGATATCGAAACGGCGAAAGATAAAAAACGAGCTTAGGCCTACCCGTCTCCAATTATTCCGCCGTTGCCTCTATAAAAAATGCATCATGCGGACCGCTGGGAAGCTGATCGGCATAACGCTCTCTAAGATCGAAAAAAAACGAAAAGCCTTCAAAGAAAATTTCTGTTAAGCCTGAATCATTTTCTTCACCAATATCAATGTGATCCGCTTCTTTTTCCATGCGTTCTAAAATCCGTTTTCTATTCTTGTTATGCTCCTTAACATGTAATGGCCACCATACATCACGCAAATGCGTTTGAATGGCTTCTCTCAAGGTCTGAATATTGACGTTTCGAATATCCTTAATGCCTGCTGCCATATCTCACAGGTTTTTAAACACAAAAAACGTACATGAAGAAAGATCAGATTGCTCCTGAAAACAAACATCCAGAACATGATAATTTGGAAGTTTTTTTGTAAGAGAAGACAAAACCAGATCAGGCAAAGGATCTCCATTCGAATTTCTAAATTCTATGGCACTTTCATTAAAATCAATGCATAAAGCCGCTGCATGACGATACCCCTCACGCCTTTGGGATTTCATACTTAATTTCACAAGAAGTTTTCGACAATCATCGTCTCTTGCTGCCAATAACTTTCTCTCAAACTCCTGCAAAACCTCGGCATCCAGAGAAAACTTCCGCCCATGCTGATCAGACCACGTCGTATCAAGATCGACATTATAGAATATATACCGCTTGCCAGGATGCGCAGCCAAAACAAAAACATCCACAAGATATGAAAACTGCTCTGAATTCAGCATAAACTCTGGATTGGGAATCTGCTTTTTCATATAGCAGGACCTACCAAAAACCCTGAGCATACGTCAACCACTATCGCGCTTTTGAGCATGATTTTCGATGTATTCGACAATCGCTTTATTCGTAATATTGCCGCTGGTGGTACAAAAATATCCCCGACACCACCTGTATCCCAGAGGGTAAAAAATGACGCTTAATCCTCAATATCCTCAAACAAAGCCGTAGAAATATACCGCTCTGCAATTGACGGAATCATCACCACAATCCGCTTGCCCTTACTCTCAGGCATTTTCGCAACCTGCTTGGCCGCCGCCATCGCCGCGCCCGATGAAATCCCGCAGGCAATGCCCTCCAGCCGCGCCACCTCACGCGCCGTCTCAATAGCTTCTTCACTGCTGATTTTGACTACACCGTCAATTAACGTCGTATCCAGATTATCCGGCACAAACCCCGCGCCGATCCCCTGAATCTTATGCGGCCCAGGCTCTCCTCCTGAAATCACCGGACTTTCTGCCGGCTCCACCGCATAAGCCAAAAACCCCGACTTCTTCTCTTTAAGCACCTTGGAAACGCCACTTACCGTACCCCCGGTCCCGACACCGGCAACAAGAATATCCACGGTGCCATCCGTATCATTCCATATCTCCATTGCGGTTGTTTCACGGTGAATTTGCGGATTGGCCGGATTATCAAACTGACTAAGCATAAACGCTTCACCCTTCTCAGAAACAATCTCCTCAGCCCGCGCAATCGCGCCCTTCATTCCTTTTTCCGCCGGTGTCAACACCAGCTCTGCCCCCAAAAAGCGCAGCATCTTGCGCCGCTCCAAAGACATGCTTTCCGGCATCGTCAAAATCAACCGATACCCCTTTGATGCTGCCACCATCGCCAGCGCAATACCCGTATTTCCAGACGTTGGCTCCACCAAAACACTCTTGCCCGGCGTAATCTTTCCTGCGCGTTCAGCAGCCTCAATCATCGCAAAACCAATCCGGTCTTTCACCGAAGACAGTGGATTAAAAAATTCCAGCTTGCATAAAATATCGGCCTCAAGCCCATATTTTCTAACAAATTTAGGCACCCGCACAAGCGGCGTATTCCCGATTGTTTCCAGAAGGTTATTGTAAACCTTCCCGCGGCTTTCCGGGTTTTCTTTTAACGCTGGTCCCGCCGGAGCCTCTTTCTTCGCAGGTTTAGCCAACTCACTCATCACCCCAATCCTTCCCTAAAATCTAAAAACTACTAACTACTAACCGTCAACTAATCACCCTCACCAGGCTCCGGACTAAAATGCTCCTCCATTTTATTCGGAACATCTTTCATCTTTTCCGCATCCGGCATCGGCGCCCGCGCGCTGGTAATATTCGGCCATTTTCCAGAATATTCCCGGTTCATCTCCACCCACTTCTCAGCCTTGCTGTCTGAATCAGGTAAAATCGCATCAATCGGGCATTCCGGCTCACAAACACCGCAATCAATACATTCATCCGGGCTAATCACCAACATGTTCTCACCCTCGTAAAAACAATCAACCGGGCAAACTTCAACACAATCGGTATATTTACACTTGATACACACATCTGTGACCACAAAGGTCATGGCACATTCTCCTTATATCTATGCGCTTGATTATCATAAGACCGCTCGAAAACATTAAGCCCCAAACCCTTATAACGCAAGGGGTCTGATAGGAAAATTTATATGTGAGAAACCCCATAAAGCCACTAAAGCTCAATAGACGCCTCAACAAAACCGCGATAATCTTACAGCCATGCGCGCCCTGTATTTTTTGACATGCCTTTGCCTGCTTCCGGTTTTGCTGGGGAGCTGTTCGCATCCTCCCCCACCAGACGCCACGCTCACTCCAATGACACAGCAAATAATAGACCCCGATGACGCAATCCTCAAAGAATCTGTCAGATACTTCCTCGAAAATAGCGATGCTCCCAGCGCCTCGACTTATGACTTCCAACGCATAGACTTGAACGAAGATGGCCGCCGCGACGCTTTAATCCTGTTTAAAACACCTTACGGTTACTGGTGCGGAACACACGGCTGCACTATGCTCGTTCTGCGCGCTCATAATGACCATTTCTCACTTGTCAACGACATCCAGCCCGTCCGCGAACCGGTTTATATCAGCCCGGCAAAAAGCCACGGCTGGAAAAACTTGCTCGTACGCGTATCTGGCCGTTGGGATAAAGCAAAAAATGTTGTTATGACATATAATGGAGAGAAATACCCGAACAACCCATCAAATTTGCCACCATTTGACCAATACAACGACGACGAATATGTCCGCGCACTTTATAATTAACTATAGTCGTTTGAATTAAGAATTATACAGAGTCGAATGACTATAAAAAGAAACCCGCCCTACTTCTGAAAGCGATTCTTCAAAAATTCATCACGATAGGAATATACAATATCTTTAAAGTTTTTCTTCCGCTTTGTGCCGGCAGACACCACCCCTTGCGAATCATCTTCAAACTCAAGGCCAACACTACCAACCAGCTCGTCCAGATTCGTACATTTCAAATGCATCTCTTCAAGCTTCAACATCACCGCCTGCTCTTCTTTGCCATACTCCCCATCAATATGCACAAGCTCACGCGCAAACTGAAAAAAACGAGCCTGATCATACACATCTGTAATTCCGGCAAACATTTTTTCAATATCCTGTGCCGTTTTCACATCTTCATTTAAAATCGCCTGCTGCTCATCTGAAAACGGAATATCATCCAACGCCTCCGCCATAAAACGCAGCTCTTCATTCGAAACAACATTATCCGCATGTGCCACAGCAAACAACGTCCGCCACATATAAAACTGACTGTCTGTAACCCCCTCCGGCATTCTACTTCTCCAAAATCTTCAACAAACGTTTCAAACTCACCAAATCTTTTGCCTGCTCTTCAAAAGCCTGCTCTTCCTTCAACCGGTCCAGATTAAACGCCCCCCGGCTCTGCTGAACCATCTCACGCAAAGCCTCAGGGTTAATGCGCTCCATCTGAATCCCCTTAATCCTATCGAAGATTTCTTCTTCCTGCTGATCAAAATCGCCGTCACACCAGACCATCAACCGCGCAAACCCAAAAAACTCGCTTTGATCGGCCGGATCGTCAATCTGTTCAAACATTTCCTCGATATCCTGCGCATCAATCAAATCCTGACGTAACACCGCTTTCTGCTCTTCAGAAAACGGCACACTCTCCAGATAACGCCCGGCCAACGCTTTTTCTTCATCCGTCACAACACGATCGATATGCGCCAGTGCAAACACCGCCCGCCACATATAAAACCGGCTTTCAGAAACACCTCCCAACATTTTGCCTACCTTTCCATCTGCTTATAAAATGCAATCATCTGGTAAATCATATGCTTAATCATTTCTTCTTCCGGACTGCCTGCCTGCTCCCCCAACGGCAAATCAGGCTTGCGATTCATCCAGCGTAAATCCGCCTCATAAACCGCCGCCTCATCACCCAGATCATCCTGAATATCATGAATAACCGCGAGTTCATCATCATGCAAAACACCGTCACACCAAATCACAATCCGCGCCAAACGAAAAAACTGGCTTCGATATTCGGAAAGTTCAATCTCTTGAAACAAACGGCGCGCATCACCAGCCGCTTCCATATCCCTCTCAACAATAGCGCGCTGCTCGAGGGAAAATCTAAAAACATCCATCACCTGCGCAACCAGGTTCCGCTCCGCCTCAGCCAACTCGCCATCCTCATGCACCAATGAAAACACCGCCCGCCAAAGCGCAAACATCCCACTATCCGGAATCTGCGAAGCATGATACTCAATTTCTGCAAGAAGACTTTCCATTAATCCCCAGTGATTACCCGATCATTCAAAGGCTGCACAGGCCGTGCATTTACCGGGAAAAGCGCCTGAAAGGCCTTAAGCTGCATCTCGGAAAGCTCAATGGGCTCTTTCAACACATGCCAGTGCACACCTTCGCTGCATGGCGGCGTTGTCAACGACCCGTCATATTTATAATACTCCAAAGACGCAGGCATCAAATCTGCTGCATTGATCTCAACACTATCGATATGCTTGCTTCCCCCAGCCTCAATCGGCGCATTTTGCCAAACCCCTTCAATCACAGGGTTATGTTCCCCTATTTTCATCATCACACCAATCACGCCCAGCGTTCCATCCTCGGCCTTATGCACCAAATGCATTTCCATGGGATACGGCGCACCGTCCAGATAATGTTCACTCGGCGTATGAAAATGAAGCTGCAATAAATTATAATTCACACCATCCGCTTCAAAACCGCTTCCAGCATCATAATTCACCTGAATCGTATGCCCGTTATTGACCACCTCCAAAGACGATGGCTTATAGGACGGCATAATATCCGGCACATCTTCCTGTAAAAACTTGGCGATATTAACTGGCGATTGCTCTTGACCGCTCGCACAAAGCCCGTAAGAACCATCCAGAGTTCCCCAATACGGCGCGGCCCCTGCGCCACTATACCCCCAATGTGCCTGTGCGGCACCATGATGTTCTACCGCCATTGTCCCAACATCCATATCATCATGCCCCTCATCTGCAGGCGCATGATCTCCGGCAGCCGGCGCGGCTTTTACAACCTGAACATCGGCGCTAACCTCTTGCACATACGCAGGCGCGGCCTCCTCCTGCATTACCTTCACAACACCATCCGCAGTTTCTTTAATAACAGGCTGCACTTTTTCCGCCGCCGCATCGACAGGCACCACCACTTCCTCAGCCCACCCTGGCATAACAAAAACAAAAGAAAAAACAGTGCTTAAAAGAATTTTTTTCATCGGTGATCCCCACTTCAATCCGGTTGGTGTAACGAATGAATCAAGTGTACAACCTCACCGCCAAAAGAAAAGAATTGTTTAAGACTGTTCCCAAAAAATAAAGTTTACATATCATGAAACTGTGTGTTAAAAACCCAATCTATGAATAATAAAGAAAACACGAAAATACGCCAACAAGCAAAACAGGCGGCTTTTCACGGCCATTACTCAGAAGCTGTTCGCATAATTGATAACAGCATAACCGAACAAAACAGAACATTCGACGATTGGCTCGAATTAGTCAAATATTTAAGCCTTTCAAAAGCTTGGTTACAAGCCAACTGCGCCGCAGAAATTGCCTTCAATAAAATTAATACCGATGAACAAAAGCAGCGCTTTACTTCTCTACAAAAACGCCTAAATCCACCCAAAATCACCGACCTGATCAGAGGCAAGCAATTTGGCGCTGACATGCCAATAAGAAGCCATGTTGACGGGCATAAACATTCACTTTAAAACCGCAAAATGACCAAAACCATTCACATCATCGGCGCCGGCCTCGCCGGTTCAGAGGCCGCTTGGCAAGCCGCCAATCTTGGCGCATATGTCATTTTACATGAAATGCGCCCCGACAAAGGCACCCCCGCCCACAATACAGGCAATTGCGCCGAACTGGTCTGCTCAAACTCCTTCCGCTCTGACGATGCCGAATATAACGCCGTAGGCTTGCTGCATGAGGAAATGCGTATACTGAACTCTCTCATCATGCGCGAAGGCGAAAAGGCCGCAGTCCCCGCTGGCGGTGCGCTGGCCGTAGACCGCGACATATTCTCCGCAGGCGTCACCAAGGCCCTTCAAAACCACCCGAATATCACAATCCAAACCGGCGAAATCACCGAAATTCCGCCCGAATGGAATAATGTCATCATTGCCACCGGCCCACTGACCTCCGATGCTCTGGCCGCACAAATCGCCGAAATGACCGGCGAAAAGGAACTCACCTTCTTCGACGCCATCGCCCCCATCGTCCACCGCGAAACAATCAACATGGACATCACATGGATGCAGTCGCGCTATGACAAAGCTGAAGGAATCGGCACGGGTAAGGACTACATCAACTGCCCGATGACCAAAGAGCAATACGAAACTTTCGTCCACGAACTCATAAACGCCGAGTGCGGCCTGTTCAAGGAATGGGAGCTCCCCTCCGGTGCGCAAACACTGGCCGAAGCCGAAATCGACACGCCCTATTTCGACGGCTGCATGCCCATTGAGATTATGGCGGCCCGCGGCCCCGAAACCTTGCGCTTTGGCCCGATGAAACCCATCGGCCTCACCAACCCGCACGTCCCCGAAGGCCGCGAACATCAGCCCTACGCCGTCGTCCAGCTCCGCCAGGACAACACACTGGGCACGCTTTACAACATTGTCGGCTTCCAGACCAAAATGAAATGGGGCGAACAAACCCGCATTTTCAAAACAATCCCCGGCCTCGAAAATGCAGAATTCGCCCGCCTCGGCGGCCTCCATCGCAATACTTTTATCAACTCACCAAAATTGCTGAATAAAGACCTTTCCCTAAAATCAAAACACCTCCCCTCCCCCTTGACGGGGGAGGGTCAGGGTGGGGGTGAAATCCACCAAACCATCCGCTTTGCCGGGCAAATCACAGGCTGCGAAGGCTATGTCGAAAGCGCCTCCGTCGGCCTCATAACTGGCCGCATAGCCGCAGCCCAAGCCCTCGGCCAAACCTTCGAAACCCCGCCAATCACCACCGCCCACGGCGCATTACTAAACCACATTACCGGCGGCGCCGATGCCAAAACTTTCCAACCCATGAACATCAATTTCGGTCTGTTCCCACCTCCCGAAAACCCATACATCACCATGCCCAATGGAAAGAAGAAAAAACTCAAAGGCAAAGACCGTAAAAAAGCCTATACTACCCGCGCCCTTGAAGATCTTGAAAACTGGATAAAAAATGATCGCAAAGCCGCTTAACTTCTACGTCATTGCGAGGAGTGCGAAGCAAAGCAACGCTTTGTTCGCTTTTTTAAAAGAGCAAACAAATCTACGATTTGCTTTGCGCGACGCAGCAATCCAGTTTTGCTCTTCCCGCTCTGGATTGCTTCGCATACGCTCGCAATGACAAAAGAAAGGCAACAACATGAAAAAAGATTTCGTCGTGCTTTTACACGGCATCCTGCGCTCAAAGCTCGACATGCTCCCGCTGGAAAAATTCCTCGAAAAGAACGGGTTTGAAACGATCAATATCCTCTACCCCTCGCGGGAAATGAGCCTTGAGGAGATCACCAGTTTCGTCAAAGACACAATCGAAGAGCATATTAGCCAAAGTCATTTGTCATCTGACGAGACGCAAGGAGCGTCGCGTAGTAAAACCTACGCAAGCGACGCAGCAACACTGTCAGAGGGCAAAGAACGCAGGCTAAACTTCGTCACACACTCAATGGGCGGCCTCATCGCCCGCTATTTCATCGCCACCCATAAACCCGAAAATCTGGGAAAAGTCGTCATGCTCGGCCCACCCAATACAGGCAGCGAATTTGCCGACTTCCTCAATGACAATAAATGGCTAGGCCCCATATTTCGTTCGATTTTCGGCCCGGCCTCCGCACAGCTAAAAACAAACTATAAACACATAGACGGCGACATCACCTATCCACTGGGCATCATCGCAGGCAGCACCTCGATCAACCCGCTCGCGCCCTGGATTTTAGACGGACAGCACGATGGCATCGTGCCCGTTGAGCGCACTAAAATCGCCGGCATGAGCGACCATATCGTCATCCCGGCCAATCACAGCTTTATGATGTTCAGCCCCGATGTGATGAAGCAAACATTATATTTTCTGGAAAACAGCGCTTTTAAACACGATTAAAGAAATTTATCGACACGCTGGCGATCCGCCGAAAGCGTCTCGTCAAGCTGCTCTTGCAAAATCGTGCGCGTTTCTTTAGCAGTCTTCTCCGCCGCCTGCTCATCCTGCGACAACGCAAGCGCCTCTTGCGAAATTTGCACCTCATCTCTTACAGGCGCCTGAGACTCTGCTTTTTCAACGCGTTTATCTTCAGAAACTTTGTTATTTTGACCGCGATTGACCGCCGATAAATTCTGCGGACCACCTGCGCCTTGAATGGAATCAACCATAATATCTTACCCTAACTCAGAAAAATCCTAACCACCATTATTGTAACGACAAAAACGTTAAGATTCAATTACATAGTCAAAATATTAAACGTAAAGCCTTAAAAGCCGGAACAACAGCCATTTTCGGGTGAAACACATCATAACCACAATATTTCAGCTGCCGCATGTAAATTTCCGCCAGTTTTTGTTGCTTTCGCAACAAAACATTCTCACAAGAAACACCCTCAACAAACTGTTCTAAAACAGTTTTTATAACTTCATATAATCCCTCAACCGGCTTAAATTCATACAAATGATCAAGCCGTTGCCCGGCGCGCTGCAATAAATCCTCCGGCAAAGTGCACCGCCGCTGACGCGCATGAAACGGCACAGCCCGCAAAACGCCCACCAACGCGGCATTTACCGCCACAACCTGTACAGGCTCACGCTGGACATCCCCGCCGGCCACAGCCAGTGCCAGCTTTAACAACGGCGTAGATGTGAAATCCACATAATTCACCAACCCCTCAACATTGCCGGGCAAAACACCTTCCAAATCAAACTCCCGCGCATGCAAAAGTATGTCAAAATGCTCTTGCGGCAAATCATATCGCTCAATCACCCCCGCCAAAGCCTCCAAAACTTCATTCCCCAACGTCATTTCCCCATCGTAAATTCCGGCTATCCGCTCGCGCCACCATTGCAAACGGATAAGTCCAAGCTGCGTCTCGCTCACCACCTCGCGAGTCTTGGCGATTTCATAGTTAAAGGCAAACAACGCCCACAAATCCTCACGCACCGCCGCCGGCGCAAACATCGAAAGCAAAAACCGGTCCGGATCATGTTTCCGCACCAGCTCCCCGCAATATGAAACTTTCGAATTCATTCCTTTTAAAAACCACAGATAAACGCCTATGAACACCGAAATATCCCAAAGAATAAGAAATCTGTGTTGATCCGTGTCCATCTGTGGTTAAAATATCAAAAATTTTTAAAAGGAGCCCCACATGTCCGCTTTTGATCTGCCAGAACTCCCCTATTCATACGATGCGCTGGCCCCGTATATGTCCGCCGAAACGCTGGAATACCACCATGACAAGCACCACAACGCCTATGTCGTCAACGGCAACAAAATCCTCGAAGGGCTGGACCACATGGGCGACACGCTCGAAGAAATCGTCTTGAACGCCCATAAACAAGGGCAGCAAGGCCTGTTCAATAACGCCGGCCAACATTGGAACCACACACATTTCTGGAACTGGATGAAGCCAAATGGCGGCGGCGCGCGCCCTGGAAATCTGGAAGCCGCCATCAAAGACAGCTTCGGCTCATTTGAGACCTTCCGTGAACAATTCCTGAAAGCTGGTGCAACCCAGTTCGGCTCCGGCTGGTGCTGGCTGGTCATGAACGCTGAAGGCAAGCTGGAGGTCACAAAAACCGCCAACGCCGACAACCCGCTCACCCACGGCCAAACCGCGCTATTAGGCTGCGATGTCTGGGAACACAGCTATTACATCGATTACCGCAACGCCCGGCCCAAATATCTCGAAGCCTTCGTCGATAATCTCGTCAATTGGGAATATGTCGCTGAGCTTTTGGAAAAAGGCCCGCTCAAAGCTGCAGCTTAAAGTCAGACTGGCCCCATTCCGGGGCTAGCGGCTGCGTGTGCCAGGCTTGGCCCCTCAACCGGCCCAGCCTGCACCAAAGTATCCGCATTCTCCCTGAACACAGAGACCTTCCCCAAACGTTGTCCTTGCAGAAAATCCTCATCCAGCCGGGACTCCTGCCTTTCCCCACGCAAAAGCCCTTGCGCCCGGCTTACGTCCCCATCACGCAAAGCTTCCAATGCATGATTATATGGCGTCATATCAATCGGCCCGCCCGCCGCGAAACGCTCCTCAACAAACTGCGCAGCCACCGCCTTATAGCTATCCGCAATCCCGAAATCATTATTAAACATGAACTCTATCTGCTGCTGCACAATCGGGTCACTCAAATCAGGACTCCTTTGAAGCTCAACCTCCAAACGCGGCAGAATAATCTGCGCCTGATCAAACGCCTCTTGATCAAGCGCCGCCATCTTACCCATATGTGATCCAGCGCTTCCGATTTTCTGCGCAATAAACTCAGAACCAACCAAAGCCTTGGGTGCCGCCGATGGTGCAACAGCTTCACGAATAATAGCATTCACCTCCGCCCGTGCGTCCCCTCCATCCCAAACACTAACCTCCGGTTCTACCGGTTTCACGGGATCTACAAACGCCGGCACTTCATAATCCGGCGCGCTCGCACCTTCACTTTCAATCAACCCGCGAATCTGATTAACAACGCCTTGAGCCATAACCCAACATCCTCCATGCTCACGCACAAGCAGCGCCATACAACGCTTACAGCGTTTTTACGCATTTATGATATAAAAAGGATGTTAAGAAAGATTTAAAGATTCACACACACCGCACTTATTTGAGACACCCTTATTGCCGTTTTAAAGCAGGCGAAAATGTTCTTATTTTTTGACCCGAAGCGCAGCGTACTTAAGGGTACGTGAGCATCGGAAGCAAAAAATGAGGGCATTTGCAGCCCCTCAAAATGGCAATAAAGCCGCAGCCACGCGCCGACCATCAGCCATCAACACATTATAAGTTCGGCACGCCGCGCCCGTATCCATAACCTCAATATTAAGACCGCGCGCTTTCAACGCATTCTTCAAACTTGAAGGCAAAAACTGAATCGCCGTCCCACAGCCCAGCAAAATCACATCAATCTCCGAGGCCTGCTCTATAAGCGGTTCAAAATCAGCCTCGCCCAATTCCTCCACAGCGCCTGCAAAATCCCAACGCTGCGTAGCCTCAGGCAAGACAATCAAAGCACCCTCATAAACGACCCCGCTCACGCGAAACCGCCCAGCGCTATAACTTTGAAGTATTTGCTGTCCGGCTTTTACCAGCGGCGTTACATCCATGACAATTACGCCTTCTGCGGCGCTGCATCTCCATTTTGGATCTCACCGCGCTTCAAACCAGTATTCAGCAACACCGGCGCCGCCACAAAGACAGATGAATAAGTCCCGACGACAATCCCGAAAATCAGCGCATAAATAAAGCCCTGGATCACCTCACCGCCAAAAACATACAACGCAATCAAAGCCAGCAAAGTCGTCCCGGAGGTCATCAATGTCCGCCCCAGCATTTCATTCACCGACTTGTTGAACAGCTCCGGCAACGGCATCTTCTTAAACTTGCGCAAATTCTCGCGAATACGGTCAAACACAATCACCGTGTCATTGATCGAATACCCCGCAATCATCAAAATCGCCGCCACGGTCGACAGATTAAATTCCATCTGCGTGAGCGCAAATAACCCAATCGTCACAATCGCATCATGCGCCAGCGCAATAATAGAAGCCACGCCAAACTGCCACTCAAACCGAAACCATACATAGGCTAAAATACCCGCCAAAGAAAACAGCACAGCCATAAGCCCCTGTTTTTTCAACTCAGAACCAACCTGCGGCCCGACAAATTCAGTGCGACGATAATCCACTTCGCCCGCATCAGCATAAATATCATTCAGCGCCTCACGCACATCCTCAATCGCCATTTGCTGCACTTCAATACCGCCCTTTTGCTCTGGCAAACGGATCAACAAATCTTCCGGGGAACCAAATTCCTGCAATGTAATTGCGCCCAGATCCAGATCGTTGAGCAAAGCGCGAAGCTCCGCCAAATCAGGCATCTCAGGCGTACGAACCTCAATCACCGTTCCACCGGTAAAATCGATCCCGAAATTCAAACCCCGCTGCACCGCCAACCCGATTGAGCCAAGCACTAACGCTGCCGACAACGCATAGGCCAAAAACCGCAGGCCAATGAAATTAAAATTCGTCTCTTCAGGAACTAAACGTATACCCTTCATAATTCTTTCTCTTCTTCAACGCGGCAAAGCCGCAATAATTTTAACCGCAGATAAACACGGATACACACAGATATAAAATCATACAAAAAACCTATCAGTGTTTATCTGTGTTCATCTGTGGTTTTTATTTTTAAACCGGCAACACGCTGGTTTTTTTCTTCTTCAACCACGCCACCACCATCAAACGCGTCACCATAATCGCCGTAAAAAACGACGTTACAATCCCCACACCCAGCGTCACCGCAAAACCTTTAATCGGCCCGGTCCCCAAAGAAAACAGGATGAGCGCCGCAATCAACGTTGTCAGGTTAGAATCAACAATCGTCCCCATCGCACGGGCATACCCGGAATCAATCGCCGAAATCGCACTCCGCCCGACGCGCAACTCCTCGCGAATACGCTCAAAAATCAAAACATTCGCATCCACTGCCATCCCGATGGTCAGCACAATCCCCGCAATCCCCGGCAAAGTCAACGTCGCCTGCAAGCCTGACAAAATCGCAAAAATTAATGCCACATTCACAATCAACGCCACATCCGCCATCAGGCCAAACCCGCCATAGGCCAGCGCCATAAACACCAACACCAGCGCCAGCCCAATCAAACTCGCCTTCTTCCCGGCCTCAACACTATCAGCCCCCAAAGACGGTCCCACCGTGCGCTCTTCCACCACATTCATCGGCGCAGGCAAAGCCCCGGCGCGCAATAAAAGCGCCAGATCGTTGGCTTCCTGAACACTAAACCCACCGGAAATCTGCCCTTGGCCACCGCAAATCGGCTCGCGGATCACCGGGGCGGATAAAACCTCATTATCCAACACAATCGCAAATGGCTTGTTCACATTCTTGCGCGTCACATCGCAAAACCGCCGCGCGCCCGTATTATTCAAACGAAACGAAATCACCGGCTGCCCGCCCTGATCAAAACTCGGCGCAGCATTGTCCAGCATATCCCCGGTAATCAACGCCCGGCGTTCTACGGTAATCTTCTGACGCGGGTCTTCGGACAAAGGATAGGTCTTGCTCGCGCCCGTATCTCCCGGATCTTTAACCAAATGAAAATTCAGCTTCGCCGTTGTCCCGATAATCGCCTTCAAACTTTCCGCATCCGCACCCGGCGCCTGAATCAAAATCCGGTCATCACCCTGCCGCTGAATAATCGGCTCAGTTGTACCCAACTCATCAATCCGCCGCCGCACAATCTCAATCGACTGCGCCAATGTATGATCATACAGCGCCTTCTTCCCTGCCTCATTAAGCACCGCATCAATCTTCAAACCATCACCGGAAGTATCAATATCCAGATTACGCTCCAGCTTGCGCAATATCCGCCGCGCGTCTTCACCATCTTTCTTATTTTTCAGACTAAGACGCACACCGCCAGGAATAACACCAATGCGCGTATAACCAATCTTGTCCTCGCGCAAAGACTTACGCAAATCCTGAAGCATAGAATCTGCCCGCTCTTTCAACACCAGATCAACATCCACCTCATAAAGCAAATGCGCCCCGCCGCGTAAATCCAACCCCAGATTAACCGCTTTATTCGGCATCCAGCCCGGCAAATTAATCTGCAACCAGCTCCGCGTCTGCTCACTCACCACATTCGGCGCGGCATACAAAAACGCCAGCGCGCAAACCACCAGCGTCAAAACAATTTTCCAGGGCGCAATTTGAATCATATTTCTTATTCCAAACTCTTACAGTGCGTAACCCCGGTGCAAACCGGGGTCCATGCAATCTATCCATAAACATCTTATAGATCCCGGATCAAGTCCGGGATTGCGTTGGTTTTTACTTCTTCTTTTTCTCGTCTTTTTTCTTATCATCTTTTTGGGAGTCATTCGCAGGTTTCCCCGCAGATACTCTCGGCCCATGTGCTTGCAACATCGAACGCAACACACTCACCGTCATCCCGCCATCCAGCTCAACCTGAACTTCATCTTCACCATCTTTGATCTTGGCAATTCTGCCAATCAACCCACCGGCCGTTACAACCCTGTCGCCCTTCTTAAGCCCCTGCAACATGCTCGTATGTTCTTTAATCCGCTTCTGCTGCGGACGGATCAGCAAAATGTAAAACATAGCCACAAGCAGCCCAACCAGCCCCATATTCCAGATAAAAGCCTCTGTCGCGCTCGGCGCGTTCGGCAACGTCGCCGGGACGTTTCCACTCATTTCAACACTTTGCGCATACGCTTTGGAAATCAGCATTAATCATGCTCCTTATATTCGACTCAAATTCTGTTAATGAGAGGACTATAAAGCCTGTTGCTACGAAAGCAAGCATCTGCAAACACCAAAAACATGTCCCTGTTCACATTCGCAGAGAAACGCGCAGAAAACCGGGATTTCGAGAACCGGAAGCGTAAGTGTATAAATGATACATGCTAACCGGAAGCGCAGAAATTCCAGGTTTGCATGCCGTTTATCAATGAATGTGAACAGGGATTAATGACGTTGGATAAATTTGAGCAACGCCCATCCGCCAAGCATAAGACCAATAAAAATTACAATATAAACAACCTGCCCGGTAAACAACGTCTTATGCAAATGCAATCCCAGCGCCGCCAAACCGGGCAACAGCAAAATCAATCCCCCCAGAAATCGCACATAACCATAAACTCTCGGCATATCGCTCTCTATGCCGACAACCTTAATCACCTGACGCTCAATCGGAGGGCTAAACAAATAAGAAATTTGTTCAATCTTGCGCACCTCAACAAGCTTGAGAGTCCCTTCCCCGTCCTCATAACGCACAACCGGCAATGCGCGCCCCTTATCCGTAGCCTTTTGAAACCCGGTAATCTCAAATTCATCAATATGCCCTCCCGCGCGCATACTCAAAAAGCCAAATAGTAAATATAGCCCCGCCGGAACACAAATAACCGCCAGAATTAAAACCAGAAACTCCATATTATCCTCCTAGCCTTTTTACCCTGCCCCCATTCAAAGAGAAACGCGGCGAAAATCAGATGTTTCGAGAACCGGAAGCGCAAGTGTATATCCAATACATGCGAACCGGAAGCGCAGAAACATCTGATTTGCAGACCGTTTATCGCAGAATGGAGGCAGGGTTAACTTTCCAAATACCGCGCAGGATTAATCGCATCCGTCCCCCGCCGCACCTCAAAATGCAATTGCGGGCTATCAACAGACCCGCTCGAACCCACCGCGCCAATCGCCTGCCCACGCTTCAAAACATCCCCGCGCTTCACATCAATCCGCTCCAGATGCGCATACGCGGTCATCCACCGGTCGTCATGACGTACCAAAATCAAATTCCCCGAACCTTTAATCTCATTGCCCGCATATACCACAACGCCATTATCCGCAGCCTTAACAGCAGCCCCGCGCGGCGCTTTAATATTAATCCCGTCATTATGCAGTCCGCTTTTCTTCGGCCCATAAGACGAAATCACCTGTCCATTCACCGGCTTCAAAAACTTCGAAGACGAACGCTTCGGCGGCTTCGTCGCCACCCTCACAGGCTTATGCTCAACCGTCTTCGCAATCTTAACCTCTGCCTCACTGGAAGAAGGTTTACGTGGGGGAATGGGCCCCCCCTTTAAGCCCTCTCCCTGGGGAGAGGGTTTGGGTGAGGGGACTCCTTGCGCCACGCGCACGCTGCGTATAACCGCCGGGCGCGTCTTCGGCGTCACACCGGGCAAACGCAAAACCTGCCCGGGCTGAATAATATAAGGCGGACTTAACCGGTTAAGCTTGGCAAGCTCAGACAAACTCACGCTATAAAGCCGCGACACGCTATAAAGACTATCCCCGGCACGCACACGGTAAGTCCGCGGCGCAGGCAGCTTCAATCGCTGCCCCGCATTAAGAATAAACGGCGCGCGCAAATCGTTGCTCACCACAATATCGCGCATCACAATATCGTAACGCTGTGAAATACTATACAGATTCTCCCCGGAAATCACCGTATGCGCCCCCGCGCTCCCTGCCCCTTCGCTGCGGCCATAAAGCGACACCGGCGCTGGCTTTTGAACAAGACAGGCGGACAAGGACAAAGCAACTATGAAAAAACCAAAGACAGAATATCTCATCGAAGCAGTATAACGCACAAATCAACACATCAAAAGAAATAGGAACGCTTAATTTTCTTGACAAGCTATAGGAAATTACATAACAAACCATCGACGAAGGAGACAAAAAATGGCAACAGAAGAAAATGATAGTTATGCAATTTCTGTAGGCGTAGGCAGTATCGTAACATTTTTTAATAATGGGATAGCACAAAAACCGCAAAACATCCGCGATGTAGCGGAACAAATGCAAGCCGAACTTGATGCGGGACGCACCTGCAACACCTCTTCAGTCCCGCACTTCAACAAAAAAATACAAGCACTGGAAGAGTGCGGCATATCTTTAAGACGTTAAGCCGCCTCACCCTCTGAATCAGAGGCTATGTCGGGAAGTAATGGCACAAACCGCACCGGCATGAGATCGCGCACACTATAGGCCTCGTCACTCTCTTTCTTATACAGCTTCAGCCACTGATCCCCGCTCGGTCCGACCGGGATAATCATCGCCCCGCCAATTTTCAGCTGATCCAGCAAAGCCCGCGGCGGCTTTTCCCGCGCCGCTGCTGTGACGATAATCTTGTCAAACGGCGCTTGGCTTATCCCGTTAATCTTCGGCCAACCAAGCATCCCGTCCGCTGCAATCGCGGTAATATTGCGCAAGCCCAGCTTTTCAAACATTTTCTCCGCGCGGCTTAGCAAAATCTTATGACGCTCAATCGTGTAAACCCGCCGGCACAACTTCGCCAAAATCGCGGTTTGATACCCACACCCCGTACCGATCTCCAGCACCTTATCCCGGTCGGACAGCTGCAAAGCCTCGGTCATCGCCGCCACAACATAGGGCTGGGAAATCGTCTGCCCACGCCCTATGGGAAGCGCCATATCATCCCACGCCTGATCCTTCACCGCGGCAGGTACGAATTCATCACGCGGCACCCGCTCCATCGCACCCAGCACACGCGCGTCGCCAATCCCCTTCCTGCGAAGATCCATAACCAGCCGTATCCGACGATTTATATCCTGCGTGTTCATTAATTCTCCTAATCATTGCGACCCCGGACCTGATCCGGGGGACGCAATCCACATATAAAAAACCACAGATAAACACAGATGCACACAGATTTCTTCAAAGACAAAACCATCTGTGTGCCCAATTCTCAACTTTTTTCGACGTTCTGAAAAACAAGAAGAAACGAAACCCCGTTTTAAAAACGGGGTCCATCGTACCGACTGCAAATTCCCATAGACCCCGCATTGAATGCAGGATTTCGGTTTTTCTTCCGAAAATGAAGTTGAGAATAACGTATCTGTGTTTATCCGTGTTCATCTGTGGTGGAATTTTAATCTTTCACAATCTTCTCTAATCCACCCATATACGGCTTCAAGACCTCCGGCACCCAGATGCCGCCATCACTCGGATCATGATAATTCTCCATCACCGCGATCAGCGCCCGCCCCACCGCAACGCCAGACCCGTTCAGCGTATGCACAAACCGCGTTTGCTTCTCCCCCTTGGCACGGCACCGCGCATTCATCCGCCGCGCTTGGAAATCCCAGCAATTCGATACCGATGAAATCTCACGATACGTTTCCTGCCCCGGCAACCACGCCTCGATATCATAGGTCTTGCGCGCACCAAACCCGGTATCCCCACTACACAGCACAATCGTGCGGAACGGAATTTCGAGCTTCTTCAAAACGGCCTCTGCGCAGCCAACCATGCGCTCATGCTCGGCCTCGCTGTCCTCCGGCACCGTCACCGACACCATCTCGACTTTATAGAACTGATGCTGACGCAACATCCCGCGCGTATCTTTGCCCGCCGCCCCAGCCTCTTGCCGGAAACACGGCGTAAAGGCCGTATAGCGCCGCGGCAAATACTCCTCTTCCACAATCATCTCGGCAACAATATTGGTCAACGGCACTTCTGATGTTGGCAACAACCAATCCCCACGGGTCGTACAAAACTGGTCCTCGGCAAATTTCGGAAGCTGCCCTGTCCCGAACATCGCATTATCACGAATCATCAACGGCGGTGACACTTCCGTATAACCATGCTCGGATGTATGCACATCGAGGAAAAACATCCCGATCGCCCGCTCCATCCGCGCCAATCCGCCGCTCAATAAGGTAAACCGGCTGCCCGACATTTTCGCCGCCGTTTCAAAATCCATCATCCCTAGCTTTTCGCCAATCTCGGCATGATCGGGACCGCCCTCAAGCCCCCTCTCCCCTGCGGGGAGAGGGTTGGGGTGAGGGGGCCAATAGCGCAGCTCGACATTCTCATCCTCATCCGCCCCATCGGGCACATCGCCCGCCAGTATATTCGGCAAACCGGCCAGTAAATTCTGCAAACCCTCGCCCAGAGCCCGTTCTTTATCCTCCAGATCAGCCATTTCATTTTTCAACGTTGAAACAGAATCCATAGCCGCACTGGCGTCACCCCCGGCTTTTTTAATATCTCCGATCCTCCGAGACTCCGCGTTTCTTTGAGCCTGCAACTCCTGCAGCGTCGTCTGAACCGCACGTCGATCCTCATCCAGCGCCAGAATTTCGGCGCTCACCCCGTCCAGACCGCGCCGCTCCATCGCCGCATCAAAGTCATTCGGATTTTCGCGAATATATTTTATGTCGTGCATTTTTACTCCTTAACCACAGATGGACACAGATAAACACGGATTGTGTATTTTTAAAAGATTATCTGTGTAAATCTGTGTTTATCCGTGGTTAAAATAAAACATGAGCGTCTTTTCCATCGAAAAACCCCAAAATCCCCTACCGCTGGTTTTTGACAGCCCCCACAGCGGCGACCGCTACCCGAACGATTTCGACTTTGCCTGCGACCGCCTCACCCTTGAATCCGCCGAGGATAAATACGTCGAAGACCTCTTCGCCGCCGCACCACATCACGGCATCACCTTTTTGCACGCCCATTTCCCGCGCAGCTATATCGACGTCAACCGCGCCGCCGAAGACATTGATACAGAACTGTTGAGCGAAGAGTGGTCCGGCCCGTTTGAAATCGCACCCTCTTCGCGCTCTCATGCCGGCATTGGCCTCATCCGCCGCCTCGTGCGGCCCGGCGTGCCTGTTTATAACCGCAGCCTTTCAACCGAAGAAATCCTCCACCGCCTCAACACCTGCTACCATCCCTATCACGATGCGCTCGAAGCGCTTATCAACGAAACCCATTATAATTTCGGCCAGGTCTGGCACATCAACTGCCACTCCATGCCCTCCACCAGCGCCTACCCTCGTCACGGGATCGGTCTGGTCGGCAACCGCGCAAAGCCTGTCGATTTTGTCCTGGGCGATCGTGATGGCACCGCCTGCGATCCCGACTTCACCCGCGCCCTGCGTGATTTCCTCAAAGGCCTCGGCTATACCGTCTCCATCAACGATCCGTTCAAAGGCGTCGAACTGGTCGAAAAATACTCATCCCCCGCCGCAGGGTTTCACTCCCTGCAACTGGAAATCAACAAATCCCTCTATATGGATGAAGACACGCTGGAAAAAACCAGCAATTACAACGCTCTCAAAAATGATCTTGAGAAAATGATTCAGTTTTGCGCTTCCTACGTCGAAAGCCGCCTCACCACCCTCGCTGCGGATTAGAACACGTTAATACGCCTACCCCAATCGAGCAGCCGCATCATAGATACGGTTTCCAAGACACTCTTTACCTTCACAAGGAATACCAAGCACTTCACTAACTCGGCCCACTTCTTTCCGGGAAACCTGTCCATTTGCGCTTGGCTGAATATCAAAATGGTTTGCTAAATTTATAGCCTGCCAAATTTCATCAAAAGCGCCTCGATCATTCAATCGACCCAACTCATCTTCAGCGGCTTGTAAAAAATTCATTTCCGGTACCGGCATACTCTACTCCTTAAAAATACTGTTATTATGAATAATATTGCTTATAGGCTACAAAAACTTTCCATGTCAACACCATTCTCCGAACCTCCGTATCTCCGCGTTAAAAAACCTCCCCGAATTTCTCCCGCAAAACCCGGTCCACCTCCTCCATTCCCACATCAACGCCCAGCGCCTGCATGCTCGTCACCCCATGCTCGGAAATCCCACACGGCACAATGCCACCAAAATGCGATAAATCCGGCGCGACATTAATCGCAATTCCATGCAGCGTCACCCAGCGCCGCACCCGCACGCCAATCGCTGCAATCTTGCTTTCCAATCCATCCGGCATGACCACCCAGATCCCCACGCGCCCACAGCGCCGTTCACCCTTTATCCCAAATTCCGCGAGTGTCTGAATAATCCACTCTTCCAGCTGCCAGACATATTTCTTGATATCCGGACCCTTCTGGCGCTTTTTCAAATCCACCATCACATACGCCACGCGCTGCCCCGGCCCGTGATAGGTATACTCCCCGCCGCGCCCCGTCTCATAAACCGGCAAACCGCCAGCATCCAATAAATCATCTTCCTTCGCGCTCGTACCGGCCGTATACAGCGCCGGATGCTCCAGCAGCCACACGCACTCATCGGCCCGGCCTTCATAAATATCCGCCACCCGCTCATCCATAAACGCCAGCGCTTCAGGATATTCCACCGGCTCTTTTGAGATCTTCCATTCCATAAGAGCTTCAATAGAGGAAACTCTATCGCACTGCAACACTCATACACACTTGCACTCCACCCTTGCTTTTGCTATCAAAGCGCACCTCATTAAGATATGCGGCTGTGGCGGAATTGGTAGACGCGCAGCGTTGAGGTCGCTGTGGGAGTTAAATCCCGTGGAGGTTCAAGTCCTCTCAGCCGCACCATCTTAAAAAAACTGATAGCAACAAAAATGATCGAAAGCAGCCAGGCGCTATGAGCAAAAATAAAAAGAATGCCCCCAAAGACAGTAAAGAAGCACTCTGGAAAGACGCGCTGGATTACCACCGTTTCCCCTCGCCCGGTAAAGTCGCTCTCAAACCCACAACCGCGCTTTCAACCCAGCGCGATCTGGCTCTGGCCTATTCCCCCGGCGTCGCTGCCCCGTGTGAAGAAATCGAAAAAGACCCGCTCACCGCCTATGACTACACCTCCAAAGGCAACCTCGTCGCCGTCATCACCGAAGGCACCGCCGTACTCGGCCTCGGCAATATCGGCGCACTGGCTGCCAAACCGGTTATGGAAGGAAAATCCGTCCTGTTCAAAAAATTCGCCAACATCGATTCCGTCGATGTTGAAATCGACATGGCGACCCAGCTCGAAAAAGACGCCGACGGCAAATATGACCGCGAAGAATACATCCAGCGCTTCGTCGATATCGTCGCCTCGCTCGAACCCACCTATGGCGGTATCAACCTTGAAGACATCAAAGCGCCCGAATGTTTCGAAATCGAACGCCGATTAAAAGAGCGCATGAACATCCCCGTCTTCCACGATGACCAACACGGCACCGCCATCATCGTCGGCGCGGCCTTCTATAACTGGGTGCATATTGCCGGGCGCGACATCAAGAAAATCAAACTAGTCACCTCCGGTGCCGGGGCTTCGGCCACCGCCTGCCTGAACATCCTCATCGAACTCGGCCTGCCGCGCGAAAACATCACCGTATGCGACAGTAAAGGCGTCGTCTATAAAGGCCGCTCGGAATATATGGACCCGGTCAAAGAAACCTTCGCCGTTGAAACCAACGCCCGCACCCTCAAAGAAGCCATGGAAGGCGCCGACGTCTTCCTTGGCCTTTCAACCGCCGGCGTCGTTAAACAAGACATGGTCAAAGGCATGGGCGAAAAACCCCTGCTCATGACACTGGCCAACCCAACCCCTGAAATCATGCCTGAAGAGGCTCTGGAAGCCAAACCGGATGCCATTATCTGCACTGGCCGTTCTGACTACCCGAATCAGGTCAACAATGTGCTGTGCTTCCCATTCCTGTTCCGCGGCGCGCTCGATGTCGGCGCCACCGCTATTAACGAAGAAATGAAACTGGCCTGTGTAAAGGCCATCGCTGAATTGGCCCGCAAGGAAGCCACCGCCGAAGTCGCCGCAGTCTACAGCGACGAACAACTCGAATTTGGTCCGGAATACATGATCCCCAAACCGTTCGACCCCCGCCTGATCGCCGAACTCCCCAAAGCTGTAGCGCGAGCTGCTATAGATAGCGGCGTCGCCACGCGCCCTATCAAGGATTGGAATGCCTACAGCGAAACACTTCAAAGCTACACCGTACAAACCAATATGGTTATGCGCCCGGTCATGTCTCGCGCCCGCACTGCGCCCAAACGCGTTGTCTATTGTGAAGGCGAGGAAGAAAACGTCCTGCGCGCCATCCAGATCGTTATTGACGACAATCTTGCCAAACCTATGGTCATTGGTCGCCGCCGCGTCGTGGAAAGACGCCTTGAAAGATTCCGCCTGCGTATGAAAATCGACAAAGACTTTCAACTGATTGATCCGGAAAATGATCCGCGCTACCACGAATACTGGAGCGATTATCACAAAATCATGCAGCGCCGCGGCGTAACACCGTCAAGCTCCCGTTTCACCATGCGCACAAACACAACCGCCATTGGCGCACTCATGGTCAAACGCGGCGAAGCCGATGCCGTAATTTGCGGTATCACCGGCCAATATCACGTTCACCTCAAACACATCACAGACATTCTCGGCAAAACGGAGGGCGTCAAAACCCCTTCTGCCCTGATGCCCCTGCTCCTCGAAAAAGGCCCGTACTTCCTGTGTGACACCCATATCAACGACAACCCAAACACAGAAGAACTTGTCGAAATGGCTAAAATGGCCGCCGAGCGTGTTCAGCGTTTCGGTCTAACGCCCAAAATTGCCTTGCTGTCCTATTCCAACTTCGGAAACTTCAACAGCCCGTCGGCGCAAAAAATGCGCGAAGCCGCCGAGATTCTGCGCGCCGAATATGAGGGCACAGACATCGAAGTCGAAGGCGAAATGCAAGCCGACACCGCTCTGTGCCAAAAAACACGAGACCTCTTGATGCCCAATTCCCGGCTCACCGGCGAAGCAAACCTCCTGATCGGCCCCAACCTCGACGCCTCCAACATTGCATACAACATGCTGAAAGTTTTAGGCAACGGCATTCCAATCGGCCCGCTTTTAATGGGAATCGCAAAACCGGCGCACATCCTGACAACCGCCAGCCATTCACGGCGCATTGTCAACGTTACCGCACTGGCAACCGTCGATGCCCAGGTCTCTGCCGGCGAAATACATGAGCACGAAACCCTCGCCCCGCGTAAGCTTAAAAGCGCCTAAAAAGGCCATGCCTATAAAACTTCTTGATCTAACACCCCCTTTTCGGAGATGTTAGAGAGCCTTTATCTACTCAACCAAGGACCAGCCCGCATGCAAGACGAACACGACAAAACGGCTGAAAACACAACCACCGAAGACGTCAGCTTCACACTCAGCGACGACGAAATCCGCGCCACGCTAAACGCCCTGCACGCTGAAGACTCCGATACCATCCACGCTGTTCTGGAGGAATTAAGCTCTGCCGATACCGCCGAGCTTCTCGCCAAAGCGCCCCCCGAAGACCGTCATGAAATCATTCATATGTACGGCGACACGCTGGAGCCCGATGTCTTTTCTGAAATGGATACAGAACTTCGCCGCACCACCCTCGAACAAATGCCCGCCGCGCAAGTCGCCGCAATTATTGCCGCCCTGGAAAGCGATGACGCACTCGACCTCATTGAAACATTCGATGAGGCTTTTCAAAAAGAAATCATCCGCAAACTCTCGGCAAAAACCCGCGTCGCCCTCGAAGAAGGTCTCTCCTTCCCTGAAGAAAGCGCCGGACGCCTGATGCAACGCGAAGTCGTCGCCGTGCCGCAATTCTGGACCGTCGGCAAAACCATCGACTATCTGCGCGCCGCCGCCTCCGACCTGCCCGAAGACTTCTTCGACCTTTTCGTCATCGACCCTGCCTACCACGTCAAAGGCCATATCCCGCTAAACAAACTCATTCGGGCACGCCGAGCTGGCAAAATCGAAGACCTGACAATGGAAGACACCCATCCCGTTCCCGCCGACATGGATCAGGAAGAAGTCGCCCATCTTTTCCGACGCGAAAATATCGTCTCCGCCCCCGTAGTGGATAACGACAACCGTCTGCTCGGCGTCATCACCATCGACGACGTCATCGACGTTATCGATGAAGAAGCTCAGGAAGACTTGCTGAAACTCGCCGGGGTCGACCAAGCCGACCTTTACCGCGCCGTGCTCTCGACAACCGGCACACGCTTCCGCTGGCTGTTTATCAACCTGCTCACCGCCATTCTCGCCTCACTCGTCATTTCATTTTTCGACGCCACCATCGAACAAATCGTCGCCCTCGCTGTGCTCATGCCCATCGTCGCCTCCATGGGTGGCAATGCCGGAACGCAAGCCCTGACCGTAGCCGTGCGCGCCCTGGCCACCAGAGAACTGTCCGAAACCAACACCGCACGTATTATATGGAAAGAAACTCTCGTCGGCTCGCTCAACGGCCTCGCCTTCGCCGTGATCACGGGCGCCATCACCGCCGCATGGTTCGCCAGCCCAATGCTCGGCCTCGTCATCGCGGCAGCGATGATCATCAACCTGCTTGTCGCCGGAATCTTTGGCGCGGCGATCCCTGTCTTTCTTTCGCGCACAGGCGCTGACCCGGCCGTCGCCTCAACCGTATTTCTGACCACCGTCACCGATGTCGTCGGCTTCTTCGCCTTCCTCGGCCTTGCGGCTATATTTTTGCTGTAAAAAACGCTATCAATCAACGGATTTTAGAACGAAAACACTGGTTTTCGAGAACCGGAACGGAACATACACAAAAGTATTTGAGTACCGGAAGCGCAGAAAATCAGTGTTTGCAGGCTAAAAGCCTATGATTGATAGCGTTTTTTTGACCACAAAATCACTGGCCGTTCGATGAACACATAAAGCAACGTCGAAACAAACACGCACAACGCAACAAAAAACGGCAAATACACCACATATCCCATCTGCTCACTCATATCCGCAAAATCCACCACTCTTTCTGCCATAACCTCTGCCAGATAAAGCAGCGGCAAATGCACCAGATATAAACTATAAGAAATCAGCGCAATAAAGCTAAAACCGGGCTTTTCAAACAAACGATGCCCGGGGCACTCACCCAACAATCCCAAAAGCATTGCTGCAAAACCGGCTGAAATCAAAAACGCCAGCCAGACAATATCAAACCTGCTCACATCCAGATCCACCAGCGGACCGGGCAAACTCAACCCCAAAATCAAAAGCGCCCCGCCCCAAAACAACGCGCCCGAAACAACAGGCTTTAATAAAATCGTACGCGCCGCCGCGCTATGAACTAAAAAAGCCGAGAGCATCCCCATCAACAACCCGTCCAGACACCAATCAAACCGCGTACGAATAAAGAGAAAATACTCTTCATACCCGCTAACCTCCGGCGCAAACAAACCCCGCGCCAAAGGCTGGGAACAAATCAACAAACCTATAACCGCAATGCGCGCCCGATCATCTGAGAGCTTCAACACCCCCCAAATCAAAAACGGCGCCAGCAGGTAAAACTTGATCTCAATCGCAAGCGACCAGAAAACCGCAATAATATCCGAAGGCCAGTAATCTTGCATAAACACAAGATGATACGCATAACGCCAGCCTATCCCCTCATAACTCTCCGGATAAGGGAAATAGGGAAACAACCCCAAAACCGCAAGCGTCAGCACAAGGTAATACACCGGCGCAATCCGAAAGAACCGGCGCGGCGCATAATTATACAGCACCGGCCAAAGTGCCCGGCGCTTTTCAAACGAACGGATCAAATGCAAACTAATCAAAAACCCGCTAAGCACAAAAAAAAGATCCACACCCACCCAGCCATTGATAAAAATCGCCCCTAGATCAAGCCCGCCAATTGGTATATAAGGAGTGCTTAAATCAGACCAGAAGGGTCTGACCGAGTGACGGAGTAAAACAAAAACAATTGCCATAGCCCGCAGGCCATCCAAAACAGCAATTCGATTTGAAAAGTGAGAAAGCACAGACCCAAATACACTCTTTAACGTTGATGAATAAAACAATAGCCCAACACATGAAGTGTAGCGATTTTATAACGTTAACCCAATAATCTTTAAAAATAGTCCTGAAATTTTATGTCCGCATCCAAACTTGTAAAACCAGCCGTTGAATATAAAGAAAGCTTCCTCGAAGCTTTAGACGAATTCCACGCCGAAGGACGCTACCAGTTCCTCGACCATGCAGAGCTTGAAAAAAACTTCGAAAGTTTTGTGGACGACCTTAATGAAGGCCGCCGTCACCTCCACAAAACCTTTTCTGATTGGGCCGAACCTGTCCCTGAAACAATCCTCTGGCTGGTCAAGGAAGATAAATATATCGGTACCTTCAATATCCGCCAGCGCCTCAACTGGCACCTGGAAAAATGGGGCGGACATATCAATTTTGTCATTCGCCCCTCAATGCGCGGCAAAGGCTTCGGCAAAAAAATTCTGCACAAAGGCATGCCTTACGTAAGCTACCTTGGCATCGACCGGGCTCTAATCACACTCAACCCGAGAAACAAGGAAGGCATCCGCATTGTCGAATTCTGCGGCGGCGAATTCGAAGACGAAACCCCCGAAACCGATAAATTCCCTTCCCGCCGCCGTTATTGGCTGAATTGCAATTGAAAAACACGTCATTGCGAGGAGGCATCACCGACGAAGCAATCCATAAAAACTTGAAAATTAGCCAAATCCACGTATAACACTGCAATGGCCAAAAAGAAGACATCATCAAAACGTAAACCTGCCGGAAAAACTACAAGCAAAAGCGCAGGAAAAAAAACGACGCGCAAAACAAAAGCACAAAAAACCTCACGCCTGCGCTTCGCTGCCAAATGGCTCTTCGTAATCGGAATGTGGGCGGGAATCGCCCTGACCGGACTGTTCGCCTGGTATGCCCAGGAACTTCCCGCCATCACACAAGACGCCAGCTTTGAACGCAAACGCGCCATCATCGTCAAAGCCATAGATGGCACAGTCGTCGCGCGCTATGGCGAAATTGTCGGCAACAAAGTCACCATCGATGACATCCCGCCCCATCTTGTTCAAGCCGTACTCGCTATTGAAGACCGCCGTTTTTACCACCATCCCGGCCTCGACCCGCTCGGCCTTGCCCGCGCCATGTTTGTAAACGTCAAAGAAGGCCGCGTAGCCCAGGGCGGCTCAACCATCACCCAGCAACTGGCCAAAAACCTCTTCCTCTCCCAGGAACGTACCTACAAACGCAAGATTCAGGAAGCCATGCTCGCTTTCTGGCTGGAATACGAACTCACCAAGGATGAAATTCTCTCCGCCTATCTTAACCGCGTCTATCTCGGCTCCGGCGTTTACGGCGTCGATGCGGCAGCCAAACTCTACTTCAAAGCCCCGGTCGAAGATTTGACCTTACACGAATGCGCAACGCTAGCCGGATTACTCAAAGCCCCCTCGCGCTATTCCCCGCTCTCCAATCCCGGCCTGTCAAAACAACGCACCGAGATTGTCCTGAATGCCATGGTCGATGCGGGCTACATCACCGAAGCACAAGCCAAAGGCGACCGCTCCATCCCTCCAAAACCCACACAAAAACCCACAGACGCCCTGGCCGATCGCTACTACACAGACTGGATCGTCGATTCACTCGACGAGCTCATCGGCACCCCGAGTGAAGATTTAATCATCGAAACAACACTTAACCCAAAAATCCAGAAATACGTACAAGATGCCGTCTCCACAACCATAGAAAAAAACGGAAGCGAGCGCGCTATCTCCCAAGGCGCCATGATCATCATGCGCCCGGATGGTGCCGTTGTCGCTCTCATCGGTGGACGCAATTATTCATCAAGCCAGTTCAACCGTGCCACACAAGCCAAGCGCCCGCCCGGCTCCTCGTTTAAACCACTCGTCTACCTCACCGCCCTCGAACATGGCTGGGACCCGCAAAGCCTGATCATGGATGAACCCATCACCAGTGGACGATACCGCCCCAAAAATTTCGGCGGCAAATATTACGGTGAAGTCACGCTTGAAGAAGCCCTGACCTATTCCCTCAACACCGTGTCCTACCAACTTATGAAGGAAACCGGCCCCGAAGCCGTCATCTACACCGCAAGACGCATGGGAATAACCTCAGAACTTGAGCCGAACCTTTCCCTGGCCCTCGGCTCCAGCGGCATTACACTACTCGAAATGGCCACCGCATACTCCACCATCGCCAATGGCGGCTACACAATTGAACCCTTCGGCATCACAAAAATCATATCCAAAGATACCGGCGAGCTTTATTACCAACGCCCGCCCCATCGCACGATGAAGCGCGTATTCGCCGCCCATGACATCCAGAACCTCACCTCTATGATGAACAGCGTCATGGAATACGGCACAGGCCGCGGTGCTCAAATCGGCCTTCCTGCTGCCGGAAAAACCGGCACCAGTAACGATAGCCGCGACGCCCTGTTCATGGGATTCACACGCGAACTCGTCGGCGTCGTCTGGCTCGGCAACGACGATAACTCCCCCATGAAACACGTCACAGGCGGTAGCTTCCCGGCACAAATCTGGGCCAGCGTTATGCGAGCCGCCGCAGGGCTTTACCCGCCAATAAACCAAAGCGACTTCGCCCCGGCATCCGGCTTCGAAGAACTCCTCGGCAGCCTCTTCTTCCGCTCGGAAAGAGACAAGCAGCTTCACATGCAGACCTTGGAAAATATCCAGCCTGCCACCGGCGAGGGCAAAAAACGCTCACTCAAAGAATCTGTGCGCTATAACGACTAGAATCAAAACTCATTACTTCTATCTGCTTTCCCCGCGCAAGTAGGGGCCTTTTCTGGCTTAAACCAACGCCTCTTCAACAAGCAACGGATAATCCTGGCGAACACCTGCAAACCGATCCTCACCGATGCGCCCCCAAAAATCCTGCAAATCCGTTAATGCAACCGAAGGCCCACCGATTTCCCACGCCTCTCGCATCAGCGATTGATCCGCAAACCGTAAAAATTCAGCCGAAAAAGCCATACGCGGCGCGCGCAAACCCAACTCAACAAGCACTTTGGCCACATGCGCATCACTGTAATCCAGAAAATCGGCAACAAACTGGATCGCAGCCAGCACCTTGATCTCCATGCGCGAAGTCGGCACACACCGCAAATGAGACATAAACCGCGTATAAATATCCAACACTCCGCCATCGGATACTTCCGGCGGTAAAGGTAGATTAATCTCAAGGGCCTTGATAGTGTCGCTTTGCATCATGTCAAACTCCCGGCTGCTGATTAAACCTATACAACCATCATTCGCCGATGAGTCTTAACGCTTCCTTAACAAGCCTACAAAACACCTCAAACCCGCAGAAAACCTTGTGGATAACAGCATACGCCGTCATTGCGAGGAACGCATGTGACGAAGCAATCCAGAATCACTCCGGCCTCTACAGCACAGAGAATCATTGTTTGCAGACCATTTATTGAAGTTTGCCTAAGATTGTGGAATGCCTCGGCGCGCCAGCGCGTCCGCCCGCTCATTCTCCGGATGTCCGTCATGCCCCTTCACCCAGTAAAAACTCACATCATGTTTGGAAACCAGCGCATCCATCCGCTGCCACAAATCGACATTTTTCACCGGCTTCTTGCCAGCTGTCTTCCACCCGCGCGCTTTCCACCCCTCCAGCCATTCGTTCACACCTTGCATCACATATTTACTGTCGGTGTAAAGCTCTATCTTCGGGCTACCCTTCATAGCTTCCAAGGCTTTAATCACCGCCATCATTTCCATGCGGTTATTGGTCGTCTCCGCTTCACCGCCAGACAACGCCTTCTCATGCCCGTTCCAGCGCAAAATCGCCCCCCAGCCCCCAGGACCAGGATTACCGGAACACGCTCCGTCTGTATAGATTTCAACAACCTTGCTCATGCGCGCCGCTTCATAGCCTCTTGCTTATGCAACCCTTCAACAATCACGTCCAAAAACGCCGCCTCACTCTCCACACCGCGAAACGCCTCCGAAGGAATCGTCACCCCGTATTTATCTGCAATAAACTGATATTTCGGCAAACGGTTTTCAAAAAGCCGCGGAAACGCCCAGCGCGAAAAATTATCAGGATCAATATCCTCTATCGCTTCAACGTCTTCCTCTTGCTCATACTTACTTAACCAGCGATCAAACCGCTCCGGCGAATAAAATAACGGCTTGGGATAAGCTTTTGCACGCTCTAAAACCACCTTTTCTTCTTCAGGGCTAGCCTTGATATAAACAATCAATGAATTCTCATCGACCATATCCAGCAAAATCTTGTCATCAATCTCACACATAGAACCTGTGGAATCATTCACAACATGCATAATACCTTGCTCATGCGCCAACTTCACACGCTCAGGCAACCTTGCCAATGCCGAGCACTCCGCATCAAAATACGCATTCTGCCGTCGCCGAAACTCCTCCAGGGACAACCCCCCTTTATCGGGGTTCCCCAACCGTCCAACATAATCTGAAAGCTGCGAAATATCGCCGCGTGTAATGGTATTTTCCACGCCCAGTGTCTGCACAATTTCATCGCCCAAAAACCGCGTTCCAATCTCATAATCACACGAATAATGATACCAACCCTGCCTCGCCAGCATACTCGAAAGATACGTCTTCCCAACACCGGACATTCCCATCAGCGTGATAACTTTACGCTCAATATCGTTAAATTCAGAAACCGTAATAGGCATGGGGCTCTCTTTCCTTGTTTATGCGGCCTGCTCTAAAATTTTGGGGAGTTTAAAATTCACATTCTCTTGCGTAATCGCCACCTCGCGAATAGAAACATCAAAACGCGCCCGCGCCGCTTCAATCACTTCATCCACTAACGCATCCGGCGCACTCGCCCCGGCCGTAATCCCCAGCGTTTGCACACCCTCCATCCAGCCCCAATCAATATCGCTCGCCCGCTGCACCAACAACGCCTTCGCACAACCATGCTGACGCGAAACCTCCACCAGCCGGTTGGAATTCGACGAATTCGGCGCGCCGATAACAATCACCGCATCGCTTTGCGGCGCGATAGCCTTCACCGCTTCCTGCCTGTTCGTCGTTGCATAACAAATATCTTCCTTATGCGGCCCGCAAATAGCCGGAAATTTTGCCCGAAGCGCCGCCACAATATCCGCCGTATCCTCCACCGACAACGTCGTTTGCGTACAATACGCCAGATTTTCAGGAGCCTGAACACATAGTGCCTCAACATCCGCCCGCGTTTCAACCAGCAAAACAGCGCCATCAGGCAATTGCCCCATCGTCCCGATGACTTCCGGATGTCCCTTATGCCCGATAAGAATAATCTGATGCCCGGCCTCAAAATACCGCTCCGCCTCCCGATGAACCTTACTCACCAAAGGACATGTCGCATCCACATAAAACATAGCTCGCGCCTGCGCATCCTCCGGCACAGACTTCGCCACCCCGTGCGCCGAAAAAATCACTGGCCGCTGATCCCCCGGCGCATCCGCCGGAATTTCATCCAGTTCCTCAACAAACACCGCCCCCTTGGCCTTCAGACTATCAACGACAAATTTGTTATGCACAATTTCATGCCGCACATAAACCGGCGCACCATATTTCTCCAGCGCCATCTCAACAATCTGAATAGCCCGGTCCACGCCCGCGCAGAACCCCCGCGGCGCCGCCAGTAAAATCGTCACTTTACGTTTATTGTCCATCATACTCTTGCTTTGCGTCATACGCTCTCGTAAGCTGCCTGAACATTCAAGCTTTCTAGCATCGGGATCAAACAAATGAAACCTTTAAGATTTTTTGCCCTTGGTATTTGTTTTTGTATTTGTTTTTTGGGACTTTCCGCCTGCCAAACATTCGACGGCGTCGTCAAAGACCTTGAATCCATAAAACTCCCCGCACTTAAAAACTCAACCGCCACCAGCGCAGAAAAACTCGTCTATAGCGGCAATTGCCCATCTGTGGAAGCCGTTGCCGAACTCCAGTCCTTGTCGGAATTCACCGACATCACAGACCAAAGCGATTATAACCTCATCTCCAGCGTCGAGATCATCAACATGCAAAGCGCCTGCAACTATGATGAACGCGCCGTCACCATCGACCTAAGCATGAACTTTTCCGGCGCGCTCGGACCACAGGGAAGAGCGCCCAGCTCTTTCTCCTACCCGTTTTTCGTCGCCATCACATCGGCCAGAGGCGAAATTCTCGCCAAAGAAATTTTCGCTGCATCTTTAAACTACGAACCCGGCCAAACCACGAAACTCTACAGCGAAAAACTGCGCCAAATCATACCGATAGAAAACAAAGACCATGGCGCACGCTATAAAGTCCTCGTTGGCTTCCAGCTCACACCGGACCAACTGGCCTTCAACCGCCGAGCCATCGCCGATGAAATCGCTCAAAAAGAAGCTGAAGAAAAACTCCTGCGCGAGGCCGAAAAAATGAAAAAGAGCGCCTTCGAATCTGGAACCCAAAACGCACAGGAACAGGCAACAAAAGATTATATCAGCCAGCCCGTAACCATAACGCCATAAAATACAAAATCCCCTCTCCCCACGGAAGAGGGCTAGGGTGAGGGGCTTTTTCCCAAGAGTAAAAAATATGACCACATTCAACATTGAAAAATTCTGGGCCAGTGAAGCGGCGGAACACCAAGATACCTTCGAAAAAGCCTTTGCCACGCTCCAAAATGAATTTGAGCAAATGCTGAACACTTGCACCCAATCCATTGAAAACGGAGGAAAAATTCTGTTCTTCGGCAATGGTGGCAGCGCCTCCGATGCCCAGCACCTCGCCACCGAGCTCACCGTGCGCTACGTTCATGACCGCCGCCCCATTCCCGCCATCGCCCTGACAACAGACACCTCAGCCCTGACCGCCATTGGCAACGATTACGGCTTTAATCACCTCTTTTCCCGGCAGATCGAAGCCCTCGGAGGCCCCGGCGACGTCGCCATCGCCATCTCCACCTCGGGCAGCAGCGAAAACATTCTGCACGGCCTCAAAATGGCGCGCAAAAAAGGCCTCAAAACCATCGGCCTGTCTGGCCGTGACGGCGGCAAAATGCCCGGCCTGTGCGACACGCTCATCATTATTCCCTCAAACACCACCGCCCGCATCCAGGAAATGCACATCCTTCTGGGACATATGCTTTGCGGCGCCTTAGAGAAAAAACTAAATCTCGTCGAATAGGCGCTTGAGAAAGCAGCCCTTTTCACATACAATCTCTTTCACCATGACAAAAGAACAACCGATCGAATCCCTGAATTTTGAACAGGCTCTGGGAGAGCTGGAAGCCATTGTCCGCAGCCTCGAAACCGGCCAGGCTCCCCTTGAAGAATCCATCACGGCCTACGAACGCGGAATCGCCCTCAAAAAACACTGCGAAACGCGGCTCCGCGACGCCCAGGCAAAAATCGAAAAAATCACCGTCGACAAAGACGGTCAAATTTCCACCACGCCACTGGACGCGGAAGAATGATAAAACCACAGATAGACACAGATCAACACAGATTGAACGAGCTATCCTTTATTATTAACGGCTGCGCCATGAGTGTTTTGAATACAATAGGCCACGGCTTTCATGAAAAAATATACGAAAACGCTCTGGCCATCGCTTTTGACAAAAGAAACTTACAGTTTTCACAACAAAAACAATTTCCTATATCATTTGAAGGACAAAATGTAGGAATATTTATTCCTGACTTTGTCATTGAAGATCAGATCATCCTTGAACTCAAAACAATAGACAAAATTACAAATAATGAAAAAGGACAAGTTCTCAATTATTTACGTGCAAGCAAACTCAGCTTAGGAATAATTTTAAACTTTAAACATGCAAAACTAGACTGGCAGAGAATAGCGCTATAAACATCTGTGTTTATCCGTGTTCATCTGTGGTTTAAAAATTAGGAAGACAAAATGCCATCACCACGTTCAGCCTCCCCCCAGCTACAAAACGCCTTGGATGAAGTCGCCCAGGCCGTCAATTTGACGATCGAACGCCTGCTTCCCGAAACGGAATTGCCAGAAGCCCCGCTCTATGAAGCCATGCGCCACGGAACTCTCGGCGGCGGAAAACGTCTGCGCCCGTTCCTGTGCATGGAATCCGCCTTCCTGTTCAACGTCCCATCATCGCGCGCCCGCCGCGTTGCCGCTGCTCTGGAATTTGTCCATTGCTATTCACTCATCCACGATGACCTCCCTGCAATGGACGATGCATCCTTGCGCCGCGGCCATCCAACCGTCCACAAAAAATATGATGAAGCCACCGCCATTCTCGCCGGTGACGCCCTGCTCACCCTGGCCTTCGAAGTTCTCGCCGATACGGAAACCCACCCCGACCCGCATGTACGCTGCGAACTCATCACCGCACTGGCCCATGCCTCTGGCGGCCACGGCATGGTAGGCGGACAAATGCTCGACCTCATCGCGGAAAAAGAAGAGGAAAATTTCGATGTTGGTGAAATTTCCCGCCTGCAACGCATGAAAACCGGCAAACTCATGGCCTTTGCCTGCGAAGCCGGCGCCATTCTCGGCAAAGCCAGCGACCCACAACGCAAAGCGCTGTGCAACTACGCTCACGACCTCGGCCTCGCCTTTCAGGTCACCGACGATATTCTTGATGTTGAGGCCGACCCGCAAGACACTGGCAAGGATACCGGCAAAGATGAAGACGCTGGCAAAGCAACATTCGTTTCAACCTTGGGAAAAGATGCGGCCCGCGCCCGCGCTGAAATGATTATCGGTCAGGCCAAACGCCACCTGAAAATCTTCGAAGGCCGCGAAAAAATGCTCGCCCAGCTCGCCGACTACGTTCTGCAACGCCGCGCTTAAGCAGCAATATTATTGCTCCAACGCCATCGGCTGACAATCAGGTTCAGAAACCGTAACAAATTCCGTATCATCGTCATTCGCGACAAAACCTTGATCAATAGGGAACGTTGCATATTGCTTGCTCTGGTAAACATTCAGAGCCAGACCATGCTCATTAAAATCTTGCTGAACCTTATTTTCTACTACAACAACATTCTCAGCATCTTTTCCAACCCACGGCAAAAATCCCGGCGTCGCACTCACCTGACCAAAGCCGCAAAAAAAGCGCCCCTCCTCTTGAGGAGATTCACAAACAATACTGGAAACGACTGCATTAATCTTCTCATGATGCTCACCGTTGACAAGAACCCTATCAACCAGCGTCGCTACCGCCGCCGCCCAAGCTACGGCAAATAAAGAGTTAGCCCAAACAGTAGCTACCTCCCCGTTTTTAAATACAGGAGGATTCTCTCTTTTCGCATCATCTGACAATCCCTCTATCGTTTTTGAAATCTTTTCTCGCAACTTTTTAAACATAAAAAAACCTCCATGAACTTGAAAACAAGAACCTTCTACCCCCCCATCAATCATTATGTCAACAAAAAATAACCTTTGCGTCCTTTGTGTCCTTTGCGTTAAAACTTCCCCCTATGGCACAGGCACAGAAAAAACGAACCGTCATTGCGAGGAGCGATAGCAACGAAGCAATCCAGAGAGAAAAAACTGGATTGCCGCGTCGGAGCGGCGCTCCTCCTCGCAATGACGCTAGCGTATTATCCCACGTCAACACCCCTGCCGACCTCAAAACCTTCTCGGACGAAGAACTCCACACCCTTGCCCAGGAACTCCGCCGCGCCACGATTGAGGCCGTCTCCCAGACCGGAGGCCATCTCGGCGCCGGCCTCGGCGTCGTCGAACTCACGCTGGCCATTCACACCGTCTTCAATACCCCCGAAGACCGCCTGATCTGGGACGTCGGCCACCAATGCTACCCGCATAAAATCCTCACCGGGCGCAAGGACCGCATCCACACGCTGCGCCAACCCGGAGGCCTGTCCGGCTTTACCAAACGCGCCGAGAGCGCATACGACCCCTTCGGCGCGGGCCACAGCTCGACCAGCATTTCCGCCGGCCTCGGCATGTCCGTCGCTGCCGACCTCGCCAACGACCCCAAAAACGTCATCGCCGTCATCGGCGACGGTGCGATGAGCGCCGGCATGGCCTACGAAGCCATGAACAACGCCGGAGCCCACAAGAACCGCCTCATCGTCATCCTCAACGACAACGAAATGTCGATCGCCCCGCCCGTCGGCGCGATGAGCAAATATCTGACCAAACTGGTCTCCTCAAAATCCTATATCGGCGCGCGCGAAGCGGGTAAAAAGCTGATGAACGTCATGCCGCCCCCCATCCGCCACGCCGCCAAACGCGCCGAAGAATCCGCCCGCACGCATCTGGGCTCAGGCTCACTATTCGAAGAAATGGGCTTTTACTATATCGGCCCCATAGACGGCCACGATTTAAACCAGCTCCTGCCCGTCTTGCGCAATGTGCGCGATAGCCGCCATAACGGCCCCATCCTCATCCACGCCCTGACGCAAAAAGGCAAAGGCTATGGCCCGGCCGAAAACGCCGCCGACAAAATGCACGGCGTTAAAAAATTCGATCTTCTCACCGGCGAACAGGCCAAATCACCCGCCAGCGCGCCCAGCTACACCGCCGTATTCGCGCGTCAACTCATCGCCGAGGCCCGAAACGATGATAAAATCCTCGCCATCACCGCCGCCATGCCCGACGGCACCGGCCTTGATAAATTCGCCAATGAATTCCCGGACCGCACCTTCGATGTCGGCATCGCCGAACAGCACGCCGTCACCTTCGCCGCCGGGCTGGCCGCCGAAGGCTTCAAACCCTTCGTCGCCATTTACTCCACCTTCCTCCAACGCGCCTATGATCAGGTCATCCACGACGTCGCCATCCAGAACCTGCCCGTGCGCTTCATGATCGACCGCGCCGGCCTCGTCGGGGCCGATGGCGCCACCCACGCCGGGTCTTTCGATATCGCCTATTTGGGGTGCATCCCGAACATGACGCTCATGGCCCCCTCCGACGCCGCAGAGCTGGAAAAAATGGTCACCTTCGCCGCCCATTATGACAACGGCCCGCTCGCCCTGCGCTATCCCCGCGGCGAAGCGATTGCCGCCATCGCCACAGACGACAGCCCCGTAGAACTCGGCAAAGGCCGCATTGTTTACTCTACAAACCCCGCTCTGATGTCATCCCCGCGGCCTGCGCAGCAGGCTCAAACAGCGGGGATCCAGAAAAGCCCGAAGGACAACACCACCGCCATCCTCTCCTACGGCACAAGACTGGAAGAATCCCTCAAGGCCGCCAAACAGCTCGAAGAAAAAGGCCACACCGTAACAATCGCCGACGCCCGCTTCGCCAAGCCCTTGGATGAAAATTTAATCCGTACACTGTGCACCGATCACCGTACACTGATCACCATCGAGGAAGGCTCAACCGGCGGCTTCGGCTCTTTCGTGCTCGACTTCCTCGCCAATAACGACCTGATGGCAGATTTAAAAGTCCGCACTCTCACCCTCCCCGACACCTTCCAAGACCACAACGACCCAACGAAGCAATATGAAGAAGCAGGTTTGGTCGCAGAAAATATCATGAAAAACGTCAAAGAAAAATGAGAGTTTTCTACGAATTTTTTCTTATTATCTGCGCACTGCTTATAAGCATTTACTTTCTCGTTTTTACAAACCTAATAGATTCATTTGACCTCAAACTCCCTTCCCTACAAAAAATACAAGCTGGCGCTTTTCAAATATTTCTAGTTTTAGCCACAGCAACAAGCGCAGCCTTCTTTCAATGGCAATTTAATAAAAACGACAGAAACAACACAAAAATAGCAGAAGCAACACGCTTCAACGAGGCGGTTGTCTATCTCAAAACATTAATTGAAGACACAAGAACCAACTACGCTGACAACGTATTACAGGAATACATAACCGAAAAACAACATGTAGAAGATTTAAACAGTAAACCTTTAGGCAATGAGTACAACATAAGCCTAACAAGCATTCCAGAATTGCGCGCTGCTCAAACATCAGCCTTTTTGGATAAAATCCCGAACCTAGGAAAATACTATCAAATTATCGACGCATACTATTATGCTCAAGGTCAAATACAAAACTTTAACGACGTTGCTATAGAGCGCACCCTTAGCATTAAGGAACAAAGAAATAATAGCTTTAAAAAAATACCTGTAGGCCTGATCAAAACATATGCATCAGAAACATTTCAAAAGACTACTCTTTTGTTGGGTTATTCAGACGGCATTTTGGAATCTCTTATATTCATAGCTCAAGAATTAGATAAGGTTTCAAAAGAACTAAAAAAAGAACTCAAGCATATCGATTCTAAAATAAAAATCATAAGCTTAGGACCTGAAACTGAAGAACAAAAGGAACTTCGTGAAAACTTACAAAATATTGCAGAAAATGAAACCCCATTTAAAGGCAAGATCCGCTATTTGAAGAAACCTGACCAAACCTGAATACCCCTCACTCCACCGTATTTTTGTCATTGCGAGAAGACGTAACCAAGCCTGCCCCCGCGAAAGCGGGGGAAGCAATCCATAAACCTCCGTGCCTCCGCACCTCCGCGTTTAAAAACCCACTTGACAAAATAGGAATAATATCCTATTATGCCCCTCATGGATATTGAACTCGAAAAGCTTCGGCAGAAATACCAAACACCACCCGAAGAAACGCCCCAAGCCATCATCGCGCTCAAAGACGCGCTGGACGATCCCCTGCTGATCAGCGGCTACGATCCAGCCCTGCTCGCCCGCCAGGCTGAAATCCTCGACCGCCTGTTCACCGCCATCCTCGACCAGAAAGTCGCAGGCCGGTTCGACTCCCGCTCCCCCGAAACCGTACAGCAATGGATGCATTTTGCCCTGCGCATCCAAAAACAATGCACCGATACGGTAAAATCAAAAGCCGCAATCGACTACATGAGCACGCTCAACGCGCTCAACACCGCCCCCTACCCCCGCAAAATTGAAAAACAAAATGATTAACCTAAAAAAAACATACAAAACAACGCATTACCCCCTCTCCCTCGGGGAGAGGCCGCCCTCCTTTACCCCCTCTCCCTCGGGGGAGAGGGTTGGGGTGAGGGGACATTAAAATGACACAAACCCGCCGCCCATGGCCGGAAAAGCGCCGTAAAGCCCAGGCCGAAAACTGCCTGAAAAACCGTCCATTTGACCAAGCTACCGGCCCCAAAACCACCGAAGGCAAAGCCCGCAGCGCCCAAAACGCCCTCAAATCCGGCCTATACACCGCCGATATGCAAGAGCTGCGCAGACTTCTAAGCCGTCAGGCCGCATTCATAAAAAACATCCCCTCCTCATCCCTCCCCCTCGAGGGGGAGGGCAACGAGGGTTGGCTTCGATAGAAGCCTTACCCGCAGTGGGAGAGGGTGTATAGATTGTGGGCGGGGGTATAAAATTTGTGGGGGTGCCAACGCCTGAATGAAAGAACGAAAAACAGTGAAAAAAACAGAAAATCTGTGTTTATCCGTGTCTATCTGTGGTTAAATCTCATGATGTCTCTTCCCAGACCTACCGTCGTAATCTTTGACATGGACGGCACCACGGTGCGCCATCTCAACCCGCGCCTGCTCGGCGTCATGGAATGGCTCGACGACATGATCTTCAAAATCTCGCGCCTGTGGACATGGCTTTTCGAACACAAGGGCAAAGCCCCGCTGGTGCTGGAAAAACCAGATCACCCCATCAAGCCGCCCAAATCGATTATTGTCCATAAAGCCATCCACAAACTCCGGCGCAAGCCCGTCGAACTCCTCGTTGAGCCCTGCCCCGGCATTTACTCTGTGCTCTCATTCCTCAAAACCCGTAAAATCCCGATGGCGTTGGTCAGCAACGGTCTGGGCAAAGGTTACGGCGACGATATTGTCAAAAGATTCGGCCTTGATGACTATTTCCCGGTCACAATTTTCCGCGAAGACATCCGCAAATCCAAACCCAACCCGGAACCCATCTTACAGGCACTCGGCCACATCAAGGAAGACTTAAGCGCCGAAGATGTCGTCTGGTATATCGGCGATCGCCACAAAGATGTCACCGCCGTCAAAAACGCAGAAAAACTCCTACCCTGCCCGATTATCCCGCTTTCATACGGCCTCAACGCCGCCGCCGCCATAATCGAAAAAGGCTACGGCCCGAACCATATCCTGATGACTTATCAGGATATGCACGACATGCTGGAAGGGCTATTTCAAAAACACGCTGCCTGATTAGCGGACCTGCAATGGCTCATAAGCGCTATAATTCTGCGGATTTTCATACACCTGCAACAGCTCCAACGCAGGCGCCGCCGCTTCAAAAAACCGCTCCTGCCAGGCCGCCGTCCGCCCCATCTGCGAAATCACACCACTTTGCGTATCCAGCAATTCCAAAACCTGCTCCAGCGGTGTTTTCGGCTTCGGATACACCACAACATTCAAATCGCGCCGGCTTTCAACGCCCGACAGCTTTGCCGCATAATCCAGAGCCTTTTCAAGCCCGCCAAGCTCATCCACCAGCCCGACCTCAAGCGCCCGCCGCCCGGTCCACACGCGCCCGCCGGCAATCTTGTCCACCGCCTCCGGCTCCATCCCGCGTCCCTTGGCCACACGCGCAATGAAATTGTCATAAACATTATCCAACATCGCATTGATCCGCTCAGCCTCACTCGCGCTAAATGGCGTATTGGCAGACCACAGACCTGCATTCTTGCCCCAATGAATCTTTTCCCAATTCACACCCAATTTTCCAAACAGATCACCCAGCGCGAATTTCCCGCCAACCACACCGATCGATCCGGTGAGCGTCGTCGGCAACGCATAAATCTTATCCGCATACGCCGCAATCCAGTATCCACCGGAAGCCGCCGTCGCACCCATAGACACAATCACCGGCTTTCCGCGCTCCTGAGCTTTTTCCACCGCGCGCAAAATGCTCTCCGACGCAGACGGCGATCCGCCAGGACTATCAATCCGCAACACAATAACCTCAACATCCTCATCCTTCGACGCCTTCAAAATCGCCGGAGCGATCTCATCAGCCGCCGCAATACCATC
>JACKIT010000003.1 GCA_020638335.1 Rhodospirillales bacterium | reverse complement strand
GCCTTTCACAGTTGACGATATGTCACGGCACCTCAACTATAACTTATCCCTGAAACAAGAACAGCTGGAAGCCGCGGCGCTCCCGCAAGAAAAACCACAGATCGCAAGCGCAAAATCAAGCGGTCCAGAAAGCATTTGGCCAGAGGAAGAAGAAGCCACCTCCCTTACAAAAATGTTGTTAGAGCACTACATGAGACATCATGAAATCATCTTTATGAAATTAAAATTTGCACAAGACGCAACCCAAAAAAGCATTCATGAACTACGCAACGCGCATGAAAAAGTGCGCAACCGGGACAACACCAACATCCATGAATTCAACGATTTCGAAAAAATGTGGGAAGAAATCATACAGACATTTATTAATGGTGGCTTGGCAGAAGAAGAACTCTTCAAAATTGAGAAACTCGTCACAACAATTCCCGAAGACATCAAAAAACACTACAATGCGCTCAGCGCCCAGGACAAAAGCTTTTTAAGTCTGGTTGAAAGTCTGAATGCAGACGCATACAAAAAAGCCAAAAACCGCGTAACTGCTCTACAAAAACAACCCAACCCACTCCACGGGAAAACACCCGAAGAATATATCACGCCCAAAGAAGCAGAAGAAGAAAACCCGGATGCATTTATTTTTATGCCCAAACGCCGGAAATAGAGTCGTTTTTTCCAGGAGCCTGATCTTGGTGTCCGTCCGAAGACATAGTGTCCAATATCAAAGATTTACGCAACCCCGGACAAATTTTTCCTCGTTTTAACGAGAGGAAATGCAGATCCGGGGCCTATTCACTCTTGCCGATAAATCACATGGACCCCGTTTTAAAAACGGGGTTTCGCATATCTTTACCTGTCCCAAGTGCATAATCACAATTTATAGGTCCTGACCCTAAGAATATTTCTGAATAGCCAACGCCACACTGTTCATCAACTCCTTGGCCTTCTCACCCTCATCCGAACGCAATTTTTCATGAAGCGTCACAAACATCGCGTTAATATGCGCCCGCACTATAATTTGATGTTCCTCCTTATGAGCGTCAATTTTTTCGCAAAAATCACGCAACGACAACGCAAAATAACCCATCAGATCGTACCCGTACATAGAAGCTAAATCTTTAACATTATTAGAGTAATTATAAACCCTTTCCAATGCACCCGCCCGTACATCAGACTTTTCTGCGCCCACACACTCATCCCAACTGGCCTGCAAATTCCGCAAAACATTTTCAACCTCCACCGAATATTCAGCTTCTTTGTCATCAATCACCGCTTGCGCCTTTTGAACACGTGAATCCTGGATCCTCCCCTGCCCCTTCGCAAAAGCAGACAAACCGGCCTTTGATTTCAGCTTGTTTACACGGTGAAAAATCTCAACTTTATCGTCATTTTTGCTCATAATGCGCCTTCAAATCTTGTGGTCTAGCTTTTCGCCGGTCTTCATGGTCAAAAGGCCTGTTTTGCCGGCGTCGGTCAGGCCCAAAAAAGCTCTTACTTTTTACAAATGGTCGCGGACTGTTAATAGTACGCTGAATACGTTTAGCCAGTTCCGCAGCAGAAACCGGTTTAACAATAACCTCATTAGCACCAAGATCGCGTGTTTCGCTCACAAGCGATCCAGACGTATAAGCGCTGCAAACAACCACCGGCAAAAATTTAATGGTGTCTTTGTTGCTCTGCCTGATCCACTGCAAAAGCGCCCTGCCGTCCATAACCGGCATCAGCCAATCCATAATCACAACATCAATATTGCTGCCATTCTCAAAATTGTTAAGAGCCTGAATTTGTTCTTTTGCATGTGCCCCATTCTCGGATATCAGAACGCGACCAATGCCCATCTCTTTTAAGGTTGCCGCTATAATCTGAGAGACAAAAGAATAGTCATCGACAATGAGAACCGTGAACTTGCTAAGATCTAATACTTCATCGGCTGTCATAGTAGGCTTTATGATTAAATCACTAAAAAATAAGATTGTAAAAACTGCGGTGATGACCGGCAAGAAAAAACGAAATCTAAAAAAACTTATAGTCGTTTGAATTAAGAATTATACAGAGTCGAAAATGACTGGCTTTTGAAAAAATCGACGACAACGTACATACAGGTACTTTGAGAAGATTTTTTCAAAAACAGCTTCATTTGCAGACCTGTATAATTCTTAAGTTGAATGACTATAGTCTATTAGAAAGTATCATAACATTACTAAAAATTTAGAAAAAGACTCACTTTTCAATAGCCTCAAGTAAGCGCCATGGATTAAACCCCTTAAGCTTAAGCAATTTTCTTCAGTTCACCCATGAACACACCCATTTTATTGAGCAGCGCTTCAACCTGATCTTTGCTGTGCGAGGAGAGTTGCTCGGTTGCATCTACGACCTGAGAGCTGATTTCATCCACTTTCGTGATGTCTGTACCGATTTCCTGGATATTCTCTGCAACAGTGTTGGTTGCGGTTGAAGCTTTTTGTGCGTTGGAGGCAATTTCAAGGGAAGCTGCATTTTGTTCCTCAACGGCGGCGGCTACGACTGTGCAGGCTTCACTGATGTCAGCGATAGATTTGCCTATGCCGTCAAATGCCGATACGGCGCTGTTGGTTGCACCTTGAACTTCATTGATCTGTTGGCGGATGTCATCTGTTGCTTTTGCTGTTTCAGCTGCAAGATTTTTAACTTCTGAGGCAACAATGGCAAAACCTTTTCCAGCCTCACCAGCGCGTGCTGCCTCGATTGTTGCATTAAGGGCAAGAAGATTTGTTTGTTCAGCAATATCTTCAATCAGTGTAATAACTTCGTTGATGCTGGCGGCGGTAGTGGCCAGTGCATTAATGATTTTGCGTGCCTGATCCGCATCATGAACGGCTTCGCTAGCCATTGTAGAGGTTTTTGTGATCTGTGTGCTGATTTCTGCAATGGAAGAAGACATCTCTTCGGCAGCAGCCGAAATGGTCTGTACATTCATCGACATTTCATTGGAGCTAAGGACAACTGTTTCTGCACCCTGACGGGTAGAGGCTACGGTATCGCCCATTGTCTGGGCGCCATTCTCAAGGGTTTCCACAGTGCTGTTGATCTGACTGACAACTTGCTTGAGAGAATTGTCAACATCGTCAGCAATACCGACGAAAGAGTCCATTTTATCGGCAACATTAAGAGTGGCCTGATTGATAACGCGGGCGCCATTTAATAAATTCCCATGCATACCGTCTTCGATAATGCGGCGAAAATACTGGTTACGGCTGACATATTCCATAGCAGCAGTGGATTCACGAACAAAGGCATCCATAAAGTCGGTCATTTCATTGACAGACCATAAAAATTCAGAGATTTCACCATCTTCCGCGATATTGGTCAGGCGTGTTTCAAAGTCGCCATTGCCGAGTTTTTTGCATGCGTCAGTTGCACGGGTAATTGATTCCTGTGCATTTTGAATGAAATAAAAGCCGGTCGCCAGTGTAATGATCCCAATCGCCAACGCAACCAGATAAAAAGATGAGAAATATCCTCCAAGCATGCATAATAGCGTTAGCCCCAGACAGATTTGAGCTTTAGAAAGAGAGGATAGATTTTTCATGGCAAGTTCCTTTTTCTTCAGGCTGCATTTGCAAGAGAAAAGATGAGTTCGTCATAACCGACGCCTTTCTCTTCAAGTAAGGCCACAAGCATTTGGTGAGCGCTGTTCATGCCCTCCTTGGCATTTTTGTGCCTGTTTTCTTCGTCTAATAGCCTTTTATAGAGTGGAATGATTGTGTCGTTCACGACGCGCCTGTTCGGAACACGGCGGTTGGAATGATACCCTACAATATTGCCTCCTTCATCGAAACTGGGGGTGACGTGGGCGAGAACCCAATAATGATCGCCGTTGGCCGAACGGTTTATAACGTAGGCAAAGATCTCTTTTTTATCTTTTTCTATCGTATCCCACAGCAACTTAAAGACGCAGCGCGGCATTTCAGGATGCCGTATGATGCTGTGAGGCTGATCGAGGAGGTCTTTTTCGACGTAGTCAGCAAGCTTCATAAAAACACGATTTACGTAAGTTATACGGCCTTTAAGATCCGTTTTGCTGACAATAATTTCATTTTTATCGAAGGTGCGTTCTACACCTGTCACGTGTGAATTCTTCATATGTTTTATCTATTCTAGATTGCAAAATTAAAGATACAACTCCCTTTAACTGTGAGGGATGTCATGGTCTTGTGTCAACGTTTTTTCTTCATCAAACAAAATACGCTGCGCAGCGCCGTCGAGATCGTCGTACTGACCTGATTTCAAACTCCAGATAAAGGCAGCCAGGCCAAGTAAGCCAAGAAACAAGGCAATGGGGATAAGGTAGATAAGGATGCTCATTTTATGACCTTTAAGCGAAATGAGTTGGCAATCACTATGAGTGACGAACCTGACATGGCAATCGCGGCAACGAGCGGCGTAACAAGTCCGCTCAGTGCCAGCGGTACGGCTATGATATTATAAAGGACAGCTAAAGTGAAATTTTGTTTTACGAGCTTTTGAGCAAGCCGAGCCGTATTATAGGTTGTATGTACGGGCATGAGTTTTTTGCCCATGAAAATAATATCGGCAGCATTTTGGGCCATATCGATGGCGGTGCCCGGTGCCATCGAGACGGTTGCTCCGGTCAGGACAGGCGCATCATTCAGTCCGTCGCCAACCATAAGGATTTTATGACCTTCGCGTTTAAGATTTTCCATGATTTGAAATTTTTGCGGTGGCGTTTGTTCGCTGTAAAAACGTTCTATACCGCATTCTTTGGCGATTTTTTGTGTTATGTGATTTCGATCACCGGAGACGATGATGGGCGTCAGACTGGCTTTTTTTAGGGCCTCAATACAATCGCATGTATCTTCGCGCAGGTGATCAGTGAAGAAAAAGGCAATAGGTGTTTGGTTGTCGATTCGCAACCATAATTCCAGCATATCTGAAGGCGGCGCATTTTTATCACCGCACCATGCGCGGCTGCCAAGACGGACGGGTTTCCCATCAATGACACCTTCTAGTCCCTGACCGGGATGTTCTTGTACCTGTCTTGTCTCAAGTAAAACACCTGCATAAGATTGACTTATAGCTTTGGAAAGGGGATGACGGCTATGGGCCGCCAGTGAGGCAGCCAGACGCAGAGCTTCTTGCGGCGGATTGCCTTCCAATGTAGGGTGGCCCAATGTAAGCGTACCGGTTTTGTCGAGCAGGACAGTATCAATACTGGCGAGACGCTCTAAAGCATCACCGGATTTAATGAGTACGCCGTTTTTCATGAGTTTTCCGGTCGCCAGAACTTGCACGACGGGTACGGCCAGCCCCAGCGCGCACGGGCAAGTGATGATGAGCACGGTGATGGAGATCATGAGCGCGGCTTGCCAGTCTAAATCGCCGATGAAAAGCCAACCTAAAAAAGCGAGCGCAGCCAGCGTGTGGACAACGGGTGTATAAAGACGCGCAGCCCGATCAGCCAAACGAACGTAAATGGCTTTGCTTTGTTCGGCTTGCTCCATGAGTTTGACAATTTCGCTAAGCAGGGAGTCTTTGGCCGGTTTACTCACAACCATTGTGACGGGGACGGAAAGGTTTAGCGTTCCGGCAAACACATCGTCTTCAGGTTTGATCGCGCGGGGCAAAGTCTCGCCGGTGACAAGCGATGTATCGACTTCGCTTTGGCCTTCGATGATTTGACCGTCTACAGGAAAGTTCTCGCCCGCAGCAATCCGTACATATTGGTTTTCGTGGAGATCACGGATCAGAACACGGCGGACTTTGCCGTCTTCGATGACGTTGGCAAAGCCGGTCATAGTGTCCAGAAGGTCCGAGGCGCCTGCACGGGCTTGTTTGCGAGCGCGAAAGTCGAGGGTACGGCCAATCAGCAGGAAAAATGTTAGCATGACGGCGGAATCGAAATAGACGTGTTCGCCGCCATTTATGGTTTCAAAAAGGCTCATGGAGCTGGCAAGAATAAGGGCGAGGGATATAGGAACATCCATATTGGTGTGGCCGCCTTTAAGCGCTTTGATGGCAGAGCGGAAGAAGGGGCGGCCGGAAAATAAAATCGTCGGCAAAGCGATGGCAGCGGAAATTAGGTGCAATAATTCGCGCGTCGCCAGTCCCATCGTTTCGCCTGTAGTGGTCCACAGGCCAACGGAGAGTAACATGATATTCCCCATTGCGAAGCCTGCCACGCCAAGGCAAAGCAGCAAGAAACGCTCTTCAACTTTGCTCTCTTCCTGCCAAATTTGTGGGTCAAACGGATTGACGGTATATCCCAGATTTTCGATTATATGTATATAGCGATTGCTTTGTTCGGGTACGCCAGACCAGGTGATAGTGAGGCGCCTGGTTGTAAAATTGAGCCGCGCTAAAATTATATCCTGTTCTTGGGAAAGACTGCCTTCGATCTTCTGGATACAAGCGGCACAATAAACGCCGCTAACGAGAACGGAAATTGTGTTCAACCCTTCAGGTGTTTTTTCAACAAGCGTTTCATAGCCGGATAATATTTGCGTATCATGGTTTCCGTTTACGGAGCTGTGAAGCTGTGCGTTGTCTGATAGTGCTGATCGTCCCATGTGCAGTTGAGCTTTGCTTTCCAAAGACCTTTTAGGGGCAGGTCAAGCTTTGCTTCATAAACCCCGCGCCGCATGTAGTCTAGCGTTATTTCAAAATCATAGCCATCTTGAACCGGGCGGATAATTTTTGCAATAACGCGGGCGTTTCCCAGTGGCCTGCCCGCTTCGTCCTTTACGTTCCAGTGTAATACACCGTTCTCAAAACTCAGTTGCTCTTGCAATTTTGGTTGCGCACGAAATTTTTCAAAATTTTCGTTAAAGGCCAAGCCTTTTTCGTAGGCATTTTCGGTAGTAACGCCTGTGTGAGTGCTTATGGCAACATAGACAAATATACCATCGAGAATGGCAATAACGGCGAAGAAAGCTACGAAATACCATGGAATCCATTTGTCTTTTGGATTTTTAATGGCAGTTTCCATGGCTACTTTCTCTGCGTGATAAAGGTTGATGTGTAGCTATCATGCAAGGTGCCGTCGTTATCTGTCAATGTCAGTGTTATATCATTGGCGGGACCAGGCTCAACATTAGCGCTGATAAAGACGTGATATTCACCAACACGGTTGGCCGGAACATAGAGGCTGTCCGCATCAACGTTACCGGCAGCTTTGACGTCAATCTGGGCATCGGGCAGGCCTTCAATACTCAAAATATAGGTCCGGTCTTCAAAAGTTTTATTGAGAATTTTTAGAGTGTAGCCGTTACGGATTTCGCCACTGGAAAGTTGAACAAATAACGGGCTGCGATCATGCAGAACGTGGAGTTCCAATTGTGACCGGTTTATAAGCGCATAGAGCATGATGCACCCAACCACAGCCATGATAATGCCATAATAGAGCGTGCGTATACGCATAATATGAAATTTTTCTTTACCGCCTTTGACTTCGGCAGTCATGTGGTTGGTGGTGTCGTAGCGGATAAGGCCGCGCGGCAAATCAAGCTTATCCATGATGTTATTACAGGCATCGACGCACAGGCCACAAGCTATGCACTCCATTTGCAGACCGTTACGGATGTCGATGCCGGTGGGACAGACCTGAACGCAGGCGGTGCAATCGACACAATGGCCTCGCCCTTCCCAACTTTCGCCGGATTTGTGTTTGCCGCGTGGTTCGCCGCGTTTTTCATCATAACCAATGATAAGCGTGTCTTTATCGAACATGGCAGATTGGAAACGGGCATAGGGACACATATAGGTGCAAACCTGTTCACGGGCAAAACCGGCCATAAGGTAAGTGGAGAAGGTCAGACCACCGATAAAGCCCAGCACAGTGGGAGAGACATCGAATTCGAAGAAACTGCGCACCAGTGTCGGTGCATCGTTAAAATACAGCACAAAAGACCCGGCCGTACACCAGGCGATAACCAGCCAGATGAAGTGGGTAGCGAGAATTTTTCCAACCTTGTCAAAGCTCCAGGGGCCATCGTGAAGTCTTTTGCGAGCATTGCGATCACCCTGGATAATGCGTTCGACCCAGACATAAAGGTCGGTCCAGACGGTTTGTGGACAGAAATAGCCGCACCACACACGACCAAACATAGAGGTGACAACAAACAAACCGATGGCCGCAAGAATAAGAATACCAGTAAGGAGGTAAACCTCCTGTGGCCATATTTCGATCCAGAACCAGTAGGCGCGCCGGGCAGGCAGGTCGATCAGGATGGCCTGATCAGGGGCATTTGGCCCCCGATCCCAGCGAATGAAAGGAGCAAGGTAGTATAGCCCTAGCGTAGCAATCATTGTCGCCCACTTCATTTTACGATATTTTCCCCAAACACGTTTGGGATAGATTTTTTGCTGTTTGGCGAAGAGTTCGAGCATGGGGTTTTTTCTATTCTAAAATATTTTTATATAAGTATATACGTATATACACAGTCTAAAAAAAGCCTTCTTGGGGGAAGGCTTTTTAAAATTTCCTGGATATTACTCGCCGCCGCCAAGCTCATGGAGGTAGATCGTAAGCTGCTTGATGGTATTTTCATCAAGACGCTCATTCCAGGCTGGCATTAACCCTGCGCGGGCGTTAAAGACCGTTTCATACACTGTTTCGCGGTCTCCGCCATAGAGCCAGATCTTGTCGGTCAGGTTTGGTGCGCCGAGTTCGCGCATTCCGCGACCATCTTCGCCGTGGCAAGCCGCGCATTGTTCAGCGAAAATCTGCATGCCCTGAGCGTGGCTGCTCGTCTGTTTACCACCGGAAAGCGTGAGAACGTAATCGACAACGGCGTCAATCTCCGAACGTTCAAGAAGTTCGTCAGCGCCGAAGGCCGGCATTTGGGAATCGCGCGTATCCCAGTTGTCTGCACGAATACCATACTGAATCGTTTGGTGAATATCTTCAAGACTGCCGCCCCAGAGCCAGTCATCGTCATTGAGGTTCGGGAAGCCTTTAGCACCTTGCCCGCCCGCACCATGACAGGTAGCACAATTATCCTTGAAAGCGGACTTGCCACCGGCAACAGCGAAAGCGTACAGATCAGGTGTTTTAAGAATGGTTTCAAAATCCGCGCCTTCAAATCGAGCTAGATAAGCCTCTTGACGGGCAGTAATCTCTGCTTGATTGTGCGCAAGTTCCTTAAACTGCGTGTAGCCGGATGCGCCTTCGGTCGCGCCGCCGGGAACCGGCCAGGACGGATAGATAACAAAGTACCATGCAGACCAGACAATGGTGATAATAAATATCCATACCCACCAGCGCGGTAGCGGGTTGTTAAGCTCCTTTAGGCCATCCCATTCATGTCCGGTAGTTTCAACGCCGGAAAGATCATCAATTTCTTTTTTCTTGTTGTCATCGCTCATATTTTAGTTCTCCTCAAGCGGGATGTGCGCGTGTTTTTTATAGTTTTCTTTGGCGCCGGGGCGAAAAGTCCACATTGCCGCGGCGACAAAAAATCCGAAGAAAAAGAGTAGGCCGATCATGCCGGCATGGTCGGTGATGAAATCTATCATTGCGTCCCCTCAATTTGCTGGGCCGCTTCGAAATCAACCATCGTGCCCAAAACCTGAAGATAGGCAACAAGTGCATCCATTTCTGAAATCATATTTTCCTGTCCGTCAAAATCACGGGCGTTGACGTTTTCGCCATAACGCTCTTGCAACCCGCTTATATCGGCGCGATCTTCACCAGTAGCCTGGGCGGCAGCATCTTTTTCAGCGTTTTCAATCATTTCATCACTGTAAGGAACGCCAGTGATGCGCAAGGTTTTCAGATGTTTGTCCAGATTATGGAGCTTAGCGCCTTTTTTGAGCAGAAACTCATATGACGGCATGATGGATTCCGGAACGAGATCACGCGGTTCTACCAGATGAGCCGTTTGCCATTCATCGGAATACTTGCCGCCCACGCGCGCGAGGTCCGGTCCGGTGCGCTTGGAACCCCATTGGAATGGGTGATCATACATGCTTTCTGCGGCTAGAGAATAATGACCATAGCGCACAACTTCGTCACGCAAAGGGCGAATCTGTTGAGAGTGGCAGTTATAACACCCCTCACGGATATAAATGTTATATCCGGCAAGTTCCAGCGGAGTGTAAGGCCGCACGCCTTCGACCGGCTCAATCACCGTTTCCTTGCGGAACAGCGGGATGATTTCAACTATTCCCCCGATCAGCACAACAACGATAATGCCGATTAACAAAAGGATGGAGTTCTTTTCGAGTGTTTCGTGGCTTTTCCAGCTCATGCCGTTGCTCCTTGAGAGAGAAGTTGTTGTTCTTTTTCATTCACGTCTCCGCGAATGGTCTTCCAGAAATTATAGACCATGATCAGGGCGCCGGTCAGATAGAGCAGACCACCCAGAACGCGGATTGTATAGAAAGGTTTCATGGCCATGACGCTTTCAACGAAGGAATATTCGAGGAAACCCATATCGTTATATGAACGCCACATCAGGCCTTGCATAATACCGGATACCCACATGGCCGCGATATAGAACACGATACCGATAGTGGCAATCCACAGATGCATGGAGACCAGCTTTGTGGAGTATAGACGTTCACGACCCCATAGGCGCGGTACGAGATAGTAAAGCGCGCCGAAGCTGATGAAGCCGACCCACCCCAGGGCCCCGGAATGTACGTGGCCGATGGTCCAGTCTGTGTAGTGAGACAGAGAGTTTACCGCACGGATGGACATAAGCGGCCCTTCGAACGTGCTCATGCCATAGAAGGCGAGTGCAACGATCATGAATTGCAGGACCGGGTCTTCACGTAATTTATGCCAGGCGCCGGACAGGGTCATGACCCCGTTGATCATTCCACCCCAGGAAGGCATCCAGAGCATGATAGAGAAGGTCATACCCAAAGTCTGCGCCCAGTCAGGCAAAGATGTGTAATGCAAATGGTGCGGCCCCGCCCAGATATAAATGAAAATCAGGGACCAGAAGTGCACGATGGACAGGCGATAGGAGTAAATCGGGCGATTCGCCTGTTTAGGCACGAAGTAGTACATCATACCGAGGAATCCTGCCGTAAGGAAGAACCCCACCGCATTGTGCCCGTACCACCACTGGATCATTGCGCTTTGAACGCCAGCTTGGACGGAATAGCTCTTGGCACCAAGAATCTCAACGGGAATCTGAATGTTGTTACCAAGATGCAGGACGGCCACCGTGATAATAAAAGCCAGATAAAACCAGTTCGCAACATAGAGGTGCGGTTCTTTACGTTTGATCACTGTTCCCAGATAAACCAGAAGATAAGCAACCCAGACGATTGTCAGCCACAGATCAACATACCATTCCGGCTCCGCATATTCTTTACCTTGCGTAACGCCCAGAACATAACCCAGACCGGCCATAACAATGACAGCCTGGTAACCCCAGAAAGTGAAATTTGCCAGTTTGTCACTCCAAAGCCTTACACCGCAAGTGCGCTGAACGACATAGTAGCTGGTTGCAAACAAGGCATTTCCACCAAAAGCAAAGATCACTGCGGATGTATGCAAAGGACGCAAGCGGCCAAAATTGAGCCATGGCTCAATATTCAGGTCAGGGAAAACCATTTGTGAAGCGATAAGTACGCCGACAAGGAAGCCCGTAACGCCCCAGAATATGGTGGCAAGCGTAAAGAGCTTAACGACGTCATCGTTGTAATTTGGTTTTTCGGAAAGTGTGGTTGCGGTCATTTTTTCGTCCTTTTTAAAAACCTAGTTTCCTGTAAGCATTATGCTAGCCAAAGTAAAGAGCCAAAGGCCACTTATTATCATTGCTCCCCGGGAAAATCTTTGCGTTGCTTTAGGATACGCTTTCTTCAATGCTTGCCCCCCCAAGGTTACCATGAGTAAAGCCGGAATTGTCCCCAAAGTAAAGGCGCTCATCGCAAATGCTGCGTAAAGGGCTGTGTCTGCTGTCGCAGCGGCGAGCAGTGCGGATAAAACGAGGCCGCAGGGCATAAAGCCTAATAAAATGCCAAGACCATAGCGTTTCATTATATTCGGGTCTGTCATAAAATTTTTGCTTAAGCGAGAGATAATTTTAAACGTGGGAACGACTTGCAGCCGCGCAGCCCAGGGAAAAAGAGCGCTTACATTTGGAAATGCCGTAATAATAAAAATTGTACCCGCAAGCATAAGGAGCGGGGCTGTAACGAGAATTTTTAAATCGGAAAACAAGAACGCCATATTAATGAGCGCGTTTACAATCACCGCCAAGATTACATATGTGGTCATGCGGCCAAGATGGTAGGGCAACAGGAGCTTTGAACTTAACTTTTGAAGGCGCGTATCTTGTGTAGTCTGGGCCAGTACGAAGGGAGCGCACATGCCTGCACAGTGCGTAAACCCACCGAACAGTCCAGCGAGGAACAAACTTACAGGCAAACCGTAAGCGGTGTTAAAGTTCTGAACACATTGCGCTATGATCACAAGAAAAGACTCTCAAGTTGAAAGCTGTTTTTTTCATTATTAAAAAACACGCTGAATTATTGCCTTGATTATAGTCAACTTTCAAGTCCATATTTTATAAAATATAGCATTGAGAAAGATGGTAAATCTTATGCATGGAAATTTAAACGCTCAATCTTCTCAACCAGATAAAGTGGATATTTATTTGCACCCTTTGTTTAAGCATTGCGATGATAATTTTATAAAAACACTTGGCACGATTTCACGTAAAATTACTTGCGAAAAAGGGCAGACGTTACTTTTTCGTGGTGATAAAGCCGTGTTTTTTTATTTGATTCGCAGCGGATGCGTGAAGCTCTATCGTGAAACAATTGACGGCACTTTGGCGGTTGTTGATATTCTTACGGCGGGACAAGTCTTTTGTGAGATCTCGATCTTTGAAAAATGTCATCATCCATACAACGCTGAGGTAGTTGAGGCCGGTGAGGTGATTATGATACCGGTCGAATTGCTTCAAGAAGAAATAAAAAATAATCATCAGTTTGCCTTAGATGTGTTGCGCCTGGTAGCAAATCACTGCCGTCAGCAAGAGCGGGAATTGGAACACAGATCATTACAAAACGCGGCGCAGCGCATCGGCTGTTTCTTTCTGCGTTTACTTAATCGGCGCGAAGGCGAAGGCGGCACGTTTCATTTGCCTTACGACAAAATGCTGGTGGCTTCGCGATTGGGGATGCAGCCGGAAACATTTTCACGGGCATTGGCAAAGCTTAAAAAAGAAACAGGCATCCATATTAAAGGTTCTAAGATCAAAGTTGATAACATATCGAACATTGCTAAATATACGTGCAGCGCATGTTCTTCGGAATTCCCCTGCAAGGACCTTGATTTCAGCAAAGGGCGCTAAGGTTTTTTACATGCCTGATAAATGGCAATGAATAGTTGGATTGATTTATACATATCAATTTTATTTTTGAGAATAATTATCATTTACATTTGAATTGACAGAGCGTAAAAAATGCGCAATGTTACATCGTCTTTGAGAATCATTCTCAAAATTATTGGTCTTAAATGGGGTAGAGTTTTTGATATGAAAAAATTGTTGTTGGCAACGACTATAATTGGTTTGGTTAGCGGAATTTCTTCTATGGTTGTGGCCGAGGATGCGCAGCATAACGCCGCGCATGAAGAGCGCACCATGCATTACGAAGGACAGAGCTATGCGACTGTTGAGGCGGCGCTTGAGGGGCTGAAATCGCATACTGATGAAATTGCTGAATTGATGAAAATTGAAACGCTGGCTGAAAGTGATTTGGAAAAAATTCACGAAATCAGTTATTCGCTGGAAACTGCGATTGACAAAATGATTGCGGAAAAAGCGGGCCACGCCGATCAGTTGGCGGCTGTCGATGAGGCCGTGCAGGCGGTACATTATGCTTCGGAAGCTCATGAGCAGGCCAATACGCGTGAATGGAGTGCAAAGCTGGAGGCGGCTGTGGCGGCATTGGATGGAAAGGCCGGGCAGAGCAAAACCAATGCAGATGGGGCTTATGAGCTTGTGATTAAGGACCACATATTTACGCCTGATGAGCTGCATGTTCCGGCTGGCCAAAAGATTAAACTTGTAGTACATAACCAAGACCCAACACCGGAAGAATTTGAAAGTGACGATTTTCGGCGTGAGAAGATTATTCCCGGAAACTCCAGCGCGACAATTTATGTCGGCCCGCTCAAGCCCGGTAAATACCATTTCTTCGGCGAGTTTAACCTTGATAAGGCCAATGGGTATTTGTACGCTGAATAGTTTAAAAATGCCATATATCAGAAGGATTTAACATCATGTTTCCCACTGCTACAATTGTTTTTCGTGAAATTATTGAGGTGGCGCTTGTTGTTGGCATTGTGCTGGCAGCAACCCGAGGCTTGCCGGGACGCATTCATCTTGTGCTGGCCGGTTTGGGCGCTGGCGTTTGCGGATCTGTAATTATCGCATTTTTTACCGATAGTATTTCGCAAGCAATTAATGGCATGGGCCAGGAAATATTTAACGCAGGCGTAATGTTTGTCGCGGTTGGGTTCTTAAGCTGGACAGTAATTTGGATGAAAACCCACGGGCGCCAGCTCGCGCAGAATATAAAAGCAGTAGGCGCAGATGTAATGGCAGGCGATAAGTCGGCCTATGTGCTTGTCGGTGTTGTAGCACTGGCAACATTTCGTGAAGGCGCTGAAATTGCGCTCTTTACCTATGGCATGACGGCTTCGGGAGCTTTTCCGTTGCCTGAGATTATCATGGGCGGTGTTTTGGGAACTATCGGTGGCGTTGCAGTTGGCTTGATGCTCTATATGGGTTTGTTGAAAGCCGCGCAAAAACATCTGTTTAGCGTGACGGGTTGGATGCTGATTGTTCTTACTGCTGGCATGGCTGCACAAGGAGCAAATTTCCTCATCGCGGCAGGGGTCTTGCCGCCGTTATATCCAGAAGTATGGGATACTTCTGCGCTGATTTCCGGACAGGGCTTTATTGGCGAGACGCTTAAGGTTTTAGTAGGCTATACGCCACGGCCCACAGGTATGGAACTGGTATTCTATGGCGTTGTTCTTCTGGGCGTTGGTACGACCTATAAGCTGATTGGAAAACCTGCTTCTTCTCATCGTAAAAGCCCGCCTCTTGTTGCTGCGGAGTAGTTTTGCCGGTTGGTGAAGTCGCCGATTGACAAGTGATCACAAAAGCTTTTAAAACGTATCTCCACAGCGCCGCTGTAGCTCAGGGGTAGAGCAGAGCTTTCGTAAAGCTAAGGTCGGGTGTTCAAATCACCCCAGCGGCACCATTTTCTTTTTGAGATTTATAGTCGTTTGAATTAAGAATTATACAGAGTCGAAAATGACTATAGTAGCAGTTTTATGTTGTTTAAGCGGCTTTGAGTCGTTAAAGTGCCCTTCGATATCGCGAGTGTGGGCGGTTAGCTCAGCGGTAGAGCACTTGCTCGACACGCAAGGGGTCACAAGTTCAATCCTTGTACCGCCTGAAACTCCATTATATTTCAAATAGATGATGTGTCAGTCATTCTAGGTGTGCCAAATAGTGAGCCATTTGGAATGTCCATCCCCAGCTATAGTCGTTTGAATTAAGAATTATACAGAGTCGAAAATGACTATATATCAGCCTCTCACGGCATAACGTGTATTAACGTACAGCAGGCCTTTGTGGATCTCTGCAGCCTCTTCCACTGAACAATCCCCGCCTATAAGGCAAAGGATCTCAATCATCCTCAATGGGGACATTAAAATGCACCCCTAGACGCACCCCCACTTTTTCAAGATTTTTGGGACTCATCGGAACTAATAGGGAATAAAAAATGGCTGTGCAGCCAGAACAAATTAAAACTTTGTCTCCGCTGCAACGCCTTGATTTAGCATCGAAATCATTGCACAGAGAATCTTAGGTGTGAATGCGCCAATTCGAATCCGTGTTTGCCATTCATTTTCGTTCAAAATGGAACATCAGTCCATATTAAACGAAAACATTGACTCTTAGTTTATATCGTTTATAATGGACCTATATTCCAGATTAAACGGTATTGATCTATGTATAAGCGCACACTCAAAGAAACGGTTGAAAAAACGAGCAGGACTTTTCCGGCTGTTATGATTACCGGCCCCAGACAGGTTGGCAAAACAACATTGTTTGAAACATGTGCAGAAGACAGACGAGGTTATGTCAGTCTCGACAACCTGGAAGCACGTACGATAGCTCAGAATGATCCTGGTCTCTTTATCCAGTCCTACCCGCCCCCTGTCATCATTGATGAAGTTCAGTATGCGCCGGATCTCTTTAGTCATATTAAAATCGTCATTGACCGTGAAAAGAAGAACGGCCTGTATTGGCTGACAGGATCTCAAAAGTTTCATCTTATGAAAGGGATCACCGAAAGTCTGGCCGGACGCGTGGCTTTGATAAATTTATTAGGGCTATCGCAAGCTGAAATTGATGGCCGATCAAATGGTACACCTTTTTTGCCAACAGCTGAATGGATAAAAAAAACACGTCAGGCTGTAACAAAGCCTTTGCCGCTTATGAGTGTGTTTGAGCGCATCTGGACAGGATCATTCCCGAAACTTTATCAGGAAAAGGATGTTTCCCGCGATACGTTCTATCAAAGCTATCTTGCAACCTATATTCAGCGTGATGTGAAGGACATTCTGGCTATATCCGATGAAACGGCGTTCTTGCGCTTTTTACGCGCTGTTGCCGCCCGTACAAGCGAATTGCTGAATTATGCGGATATGGCGCGCGATGTGGGCATCGATCAGAAAACGGCGAAGGCATGGCTTTCCGTCCTCGAGACGGCAGGTCTGGTTTACTTGCTTCAGCCCTATTACAGCAACGTTACGAACCGCCTTGTGAAAACACCAAAACTCTATTTTCTTGATACTGGGCTTTGCTCTTATCTGACAAAATGGCCGACGGTCGAAACGCTTGAGGCCGGATCCATGTCTGGGGCGCTATTAGAAACCTATGTGTTTTCCGAAGTTTTAAAAAGCTACTGGCATAATGGGATAGAACCAAATTTTTACTACTACCGCGACACAGATCAAAAAGAAGTCGATCTTGTTATTGAATCTGGCGGTACTCTCTATCCTGTTGAAATTAAAAAAACAGGGACGCCTTCACGCACTGCCAGCAAACATTTTACAGCTCTGGAAAAACTTGGAAAGAAAATCGGACACGGCGTTGTGCTATGTTTTGTGCCGGAAGACGTTCCCTTATCCAAGGATGTAACGGCTGTGCCTATCGGGTATTTGTAGAGCAATGGCGGTTAATCTGGAATCTGATTTTATATCGGTCGGCAGAACAGGTGTATTTTTACCTTGTATTTCTGGAGACCAGCTCCGAAAATGCAAGGTATCTGACTTTAGCCTTTGCTGTCTTTAATCTCTATACCCAATCCTTGCGGATCAAACCCAGCGCACTCAAAACCGCCTCTGCGATTTGGGTAGCCCATCGAAGCCGATTTTGATTGTATTACCCATAGCGTTTATCCTTATTCTTAAGCATTTCTGCGATAGGCTGTGGCAGCGTAGTTAAATTCTCCGCCTTAAGCAATGTGGCAAAGTGATCTTCGGCGTAAAGACGATGTAATGCCTCCACGACAAAGAGTATTCGCCAGCCATGGCGCGTTTTACGCCTTTAACAATGGTTGATACGGGGGAGCCGTCATTCTCAAACTGCTCGGCCACGTATTGAACATCGATGCCAGCACGGCGGCAGATATATTCGTAATAGGCACTTTCATCGGCATCCTGAAAACGACCCCACCGTGTAACATCTAAAACCAGAATGATATCAAATGTCGCATTCCCGTCTTGGACATCTGTGATCAAACGCTGCAAAGCTTCACGACCGCCAATATCAAGACCGCTCTTGCCCTGATCGGCGTAGGTTGCGATGATCTCGATATCACGTTTTTGCGCGTAATCCCGAATGGCTTGTTCTTGATTTTCGGTAGAATATTTCTGGTGATCAGTGGACATGCGAACATACATGACTGCTCACTTTTGGGCGTGTTTGGGGCCTGTATCTGAGGCAAAAAAGTCTCTAAATGGCCGTTTTTCTCTAAACATTGCTACCTTCGTCTTTGCAAACAGAGCAGTTTGAAACCCTTGCCAGCTCTGCCATACAACCATGAAGGATGATTGGGAGCGTCTGTACGATGCGATCAACGGTAAGACCAGGCTGGGGTCGGGTCTGAGCCTGCCGATGGCGTTTTCGACGCTGCCCTTTTGCGGCGGGCATTGCAGGAATAGAGAAAGTTCGAAAGTATGAAAATGGCTGTGCTGACTGACCAAATAAAAACTGAGTCTCTAAATCAGCAAGCTTTTTACACCCCTGATAATATCATTGCTGGAATTCGCTGAAAAGTCTTATTTTCTGCTGGTCTCAAGTGAGCGGTGAAGGCTCGGATCCGGACTGCTCCCTTTGGAGATTTTTGCGTATTTTACGGTTCGAATCCGCACTCGGGATTCAGTCCGTCCGCATATCACATCCAATCCTCAATCGCTTTTTCGGCCTCTTCGAGCATTTTATCAATGGATTTATGGCGTGTACCGCCTTCCCAGACCAGACCGCCACGATCCAAAACGCGGACTATGGAAGCACTTTCGCCATCACGGCCAATCTCAATCCAGCCATCTTGAATCCAACCTGCGATATTCGGATAGGTTTTTGAAAACTGATCCGGTTTTTGCTTTTCACTTTTAGGAGCAGAGTTTGCTTTCGGCTCACTCTCCATAAGCAGCAAAGCGGTTGCAACGGCGTGTTTACAAAACCCCCAATCGTGCATGGCCGGGCAGGTGCAATCAGCTTCTAAATGCCCGTCTTTGGAAACTTCAAAGTCGATACGGTAAAGATGCGTGCCATGCACTTCCGCGGCGGCTTTGCGCGGTTCGTAAAACAGCAAATCAACATGCCCCTCCAAATGGTAGGCAATGCCGCGATTGTAAACTTTTTCACCGGCCCATTCTTTGAGCTTCTCTTTTGAAAGCAGCTTTTTAAGCGCTTTTTGTGTCATTTCTTTATCGCTTTAAATTCAAATTCATCGCCATGACAAAATTCTATACAGCCGCTCATAGCGTGCGGATTTTCTTCATCAAGCTCTGCCCAACCTGCACCGTGAGCGGAATCGCATTCGCTATTTCCTTCCCAATCAAAATGCACAATACTCTGCCCATGACCACAAGTCATAGCACCATAATTCACATCAAATTCAAATTTCCCGTGTCCGTTCGCGTCAAATTCTATCGTGCCGGGATCGGACGAATTGAGGTCGTAATCTTCCATCTCTGTAAAACACCACGTCCCGATAAAGTTTTGATTCATGTTATATCCTTTACGCCAGCCCCAGCACCTTCAAAATCTTGAGGGCGCTATCGAGCTTGATGGTTGTCTTGCCTTGTTCAAAGCTGTTGAGCGTAGGCTTACTGACGCCCGCCAGGACGGCCAGTTGCTCCTGCGTGAGCTTTTGCTCCTTGCGGCGTTTTACTGCTTCCTGGACAAAGCTTTGCCAATTAAGCTGAATGTTCCGTTCCATCTTTTTTCCATCAGTTTGATCAAATTGTCTTTGAAGTCGTCCGACCCAAGGGGTGCTTCACTGATCGCGTCCTTCGCGGCTTCAGTATTTTTTGCCATTCCTTCAGCGGCCATGTTGATGGCGGCTGGCGACAAGCCAAACTCCTCACCCAGCAAAACGAGGTGGCGACCGTTGAGGTTGCCAATCGGATGATCTCGTGACCCCGCTACAGCCAAAGCCAAAGTTTTATAATTGTAGAGCGAGGCCGCAACCTGGTCGTAGGTCGGCGTCAATCGCAGACCGCCTTCGGCATGAAACATCGCAAAATTCTTGAAGTGCATATCGGTGTTGCCCAGAAGCAGCCCGGCCAAAATCCGGCGGTAGAGCAAGTAGGCCTGTGTCGGCAGACACCCGTCCGTTTCAAGTATGAAATTCGCCATGTCCCTGTAAGCGCCCTCGTACTTCGTGCGGGAGCGCCTGCCGAGAAGCTGATTAAATTCTTCGAAATGAACGCGTCCCTCGGTGCTTCGGTCGAAGCGTTTAATGAGTAGCGCCAGTTCGTCCAGCCCGTCGATGGATTTAATATCGAGTTCGACGATCTCATCGTCCGGCAGTAACGCCTTGTAAGCGAGAGTTGTCAGGTATTCGTTTTCAATCAAATCCGGATGACCGGGGGACGGGAATTTGGCGATATGCGTGCTTAACTCATCAATGCGGGCCGGGCGGTAAAGCCCGTCCTCTTCGATGACGGCCAATTTCGGCTGAACCCCCGACAAGGATGCGCGGCTTGTCAAAAGCGCCATTTCCTTCGGATCGTTTACATCGAGCATCGCCTCGCTCAGACCAGACGGCTCCGGATCGACAATCGATACCGCTCCCGCGCAATCAAAGCCAAAGGCGAGGAGCAATTCAAAACGCGATACCTCACGCCGACCGAGCAAACGACTCTGCGCCAGCTCCAGCCAGCCCTCAGACACCAGATTATCGAAGAACGGATGCAAACCATTATTGCTGATATGTGGCTCTTCCCGAACAGGCAGCGTATGAGCAATCGCTGGATGACCGCCCTCAATATAACTGCTATCGTAAGTGAATGTGACGCGGTCGCCAGGCTCCTCGCGGATGAAGCCCGCAAAGAGATCCTTATAATAAACCTTGCCCCATAATAAATTTGCCACAGTTAAATCCTTTTAACTAAAAATGCCTTTCCGGCCTATAAAGTAAAATATAGCTTACTTTTTTGGTTTTTTCAAGATCTAAAGTTAAATATATTTTACTTTTTGACCTCGACCTCCATGCCGCGCTCATCAAACCCGGCGCATTCGAACCCGCCGCGCCTGTCGGGATAGCCCAGCTGGTTGGAAACAATACGGGTTTTGCCGAGAGTCTGATCGTCGCACTCGTGCGTGTGTCCGTAAATCCAAAGATCCGGCTGGTGTTTTTCGATGATAGCCTGCATGTCCAGCGAATTGAAGGCAGGCATCAGCGGGCTGCCCATATATTGCGTGCACGGATTGATGACTGGCGCATGATGGGAAATCACCACGCGCGGCCCGGACAGATCCTCATCGAACCAGGCCAGAAATTTCTCAACATAACGTTCATGCAGTGCGAGCGTATCGCTGGGCAGGAAGGGCGAATCCGCTTTGCGGATCAGCCTGAAATCGTTCATCTGATAATGGGCCGTTTCCATGGCTTGCACATCCCGGCCGTTGAAATGCGTCCACATCGTGCCGCCGAAAAAATGCACGCTGTCGATGCTGACGGATTCATCACGCAGGAAATAAGCGGATGGAAAATTGGTTTTCAGCCACTCGGCAAAAGCCTCTTCCTCGCCGTCCATCGGTGTCTGGGTGTAATATTCGTGATTGCCCGCGACGAACAGGACAGGCTTGTTCCAACCATCCAGCAGCCGGGCCAGAGGATCGTAATCCCGGAAGGTGATGATATCCCCCGCCAGGACCAAGACATTGGCGTCCATATCTTCGGGCAAGCGAAAATACAGCGGATTCACTTTTAACATGGACTCTAAAATGGGGGTTGACCACTCCTTCGCCAGTGAATCACATTACCGATTCCCCGTGAATCCCCATGACTTTTGCAACAGGTCTATTTACCTTATCTTAAACATCTTGCCTTACTATGTAAATATTCTATGTAAAAATATGGAGGGCTAGATGGAAAAATTATCATCAGGGGGTGATTTATTATCAGGTGCTGAATTATTAATTGATCGTGTAGCCTCCTCTTGGCTTGAAGATTCAAGTGCTTCTTCAAGTGAGTTTTATCGCGGTGACTTGAGGACCGATAAAGATTCGAGTCCTTATTATGTTGCAGAACACGAGAAACCAGAAAACACGCTAAGTGAGGTTTTTAATTATACTAATATTGGGTTTATGGGTAGTACTCTCCGGAGGACCTTATTCGCTCCAGACTCCTCACTCGCTCCAGACTCCCCTGCACTTGTCGAGATGAATGATAATCTCGAAAAACTCGAATATAAAATTCAAAATATAACCTTGCCCGCCTATACGCATAAAGTCGCTTCTCTGTTTACAACAGCGCTCTATATCCGGGAAGATTTGAATGAATTTTCGACATTGCAGGATGATGACACCGAGAGTCGGTACAGAACGGCTCATTCTCTCAACAAAAACCTTGATAATTTCTTTGACAGATTAGGGCCTTCTTCTTCTGACCCCAGGGAGTTTCCTGACGCTTTCCATGCTTTGGCAGCAGCTATAATTCCTCATTCCAATTCGCCGGAAGGGTTCGCAAATACAAAAATGCACGAAATGGTTGCGCGCACTTACGGGAGAATGGTCGGCATTGCGTATATGGGGCATTCTTTTGAGCATAATGCAAAGCCCGGCTTATCGACAGCGATGAAAATGATAGACGAGCATGGTATGATCAATATGGCCGATTATCTGGCCGACGCTGTAATTTGGATACATGATGATCAGAAAAGAGGGGTAATAGGAGCACGCACTATTATCGAAGCCCTTATCAAAAGGCCTGAAATATCCCAAAATTCCGGAGAAAATGAAAAAAATCAGTATGATGAAAGTATGCTCGCACGCAATGAAGCACTCCTAAAAATATGGAAAAGCACAAACCTGGACCCTGATGATGGTGGACATAATATGCTGAAGGCTTTCCTTGTTCAAGAAGGGCTGATCCGAGATGATGAAAGACCAGGCCAAGACATTTCATTACAAAATGGATATTCCGCCAGCCTAGATTCACCTTTCAAGTGCAACAGTTTCTAACAAATCCTTTATAAAGGCATCGAAGGGAGATTGGAAGCCGAGACATTTTCTTGGTGTGTCGTTGTAGTTCATGATGATGTCCTCGATATCCTGATCGGCGTAACGATTGAGCGGTGTATTTCTGGGCAGGTCGGGTCTGAGCCTGCCGATGGCGTTTTCGACGCTGCCCTTTTGCGGCGGGCATTGCAGGAATAGAGAAAGTTCGAAAACACGAAAATGGCTGGGGTGGGAGGATTCGAACCTCCGCATGGCGATACCAAAAACCGCTGCCTTACCGCTTGGCTACACCCCACCATGAAGTGGATATGACGCGATATAAAAACTCTTAGAATGGTGCCGCAACACGGACTCGAACCGCGGACCTGATGATTACAAATCAACTGCTCTACCAGCTGAGCTATTGCGGCTCACCAACCTAAAATATATCGTCGATCTTATTATATCCTTATTAAAGAACAGGGAAAGATCGAAACCCCTTTAAATTTAACTACTTCTACGAGTAGAGCCTATAATTACAAACTCACCCGAAACCAATATAAAACCGACTGAGCCTGCAGAGCACTGATCTAAAACCGTCTCAACAAAGGCTCGGCCATGGTCTTATCAAAAAAAACAACCTTTGCAAATAGATTTTAAAAACTTTGCAAATAGATTTTAAAAAATGGCGTAACTTTTACCCTCATCAAAGTAGTTTTACCCTCTTTTTCTTGCTACACTAACAAGAGTAACTTTTCTAAAGAGGCGATCTTCCCTTGGCTGGCGGACAACAGGCTGAAAACACACTACACGAAAACGCTATTGGCTGGTCCATCATGTTGGTGATTCTAGCCGTTATTGTATGGATTTTTTGGTATTACCAGTCAGACGAAGTACGTAATATTGTACGCTGGATCCGCTACGCAGAAGCCTGGGTCCTGCAATGGTTTATCATGGCTGGGGAAACCATTGGCCTGATCGACAGCCCCTACACGATCTTTATCTATGGACGGGAAATAAGTTTCTGGGACATTTTAAACGGCAATGAACAAATCGTTCGTGAGCAATTAGCAAGAGGAGAAATCCGCAGCCCCCAGCGCAGTCTCTATTTCGGCATGGCCAATTACAATAAAACCGCACTCACCATAAACCACCTCGAACTTTTCACAGCCGCAACTATGGCTCCCATGCGCATCACAATGATTACAATCGCCGGAATCGGCGCTCTATGGTGCATCTTCAGCGGCCCCAAAACCCATTACCGCAGCCGACTGGGGCTTGAAGGATTAATTCAGCGCCAATCTAAAAATTTCCCGGTCATCGCGCCTTTCGTAGACTTTAACCCCTCCACACAACCGCCGCGCCCACCGGGCTCTCCAGTGCCGGCAGAACTGCCCGCCTTTGCCGAAGCCCTGGGCCCCGAAGAATGGCTGGCATACAATAACATCCCGGCCCCGGATGGGCAGATTGACGAAGAAGCCGCCGCCAAAGCCTTCATGCGCCAACTCTATGGTCGCTGGAAAGGCGCAATGGCACTCAAACCCTATCAACAAGTTCTTCTGGCGGCATTCTGCCTGAAAGCTTCGCGCAAACGAAATGAATGTGATGACATGCTGAGCCGTCTTGCCCTGTGCTGGACCCATAAAAATGGTTTAAAGCTCAGCCAGGATAAATCCCTGCTCAAAGATGCCCGTAAAGTACTTAAAAACAAAGATTTATCGGGAGGCACACTCTCGAAATGCAACCAGCACGCCTTTGTAACCACCGCTCTTCTGCGCGCACTGGCCAACGCGCGCGAAGAAGGAGGAGTCCTTGCCCCGGCGCAATTTGTCTGGCTGCGCGGTGCTGATCGAACATTATGGTACCCGCTCAACAATCTGGGACGCCAGTCTTTCCACCTCGAAGCCATCGGAGCGATGTCACACTACAAAGCCGAAAAAATGACTCAGCGGCCAATCCCGGTGCCCAAACTAAGCCACGCCGTTGAAACAATCAGCGAATATATGAGGAGCAGGCGCGCTCGCCCAATCCCACAGCTTGACTACAGCAAATCAAACAAACGCGGCGTCAAAAAAGCCGTTTAAAAAGACTTAGAACCAAGGAGCCTGAAATCCATGATATTGAATTTTAAAACCAAAAAATCAGAAAGCGACGCCAGCGCCAGCGTCGTTGACGGTAAACTCATCCTCTCTTTGCCCGACGCAATAAGCCCCGTAGTCTGGCAAATGGACCTCGCGCAGGCCAAGGCCTCCGCGCTGGAAGTTCTTCACGATGAGAATACCGGCCACCATGTCCTTAAACTCAAAACACCAAAAGGCGAAACCGTAGAAATTGCAGCCTTTAAAGACCGACTACAGGCCGTAACAGGACTCATGGCTGCATCAGGAGCGCTGGAAAACGCCCACGGCCTCATCAGACCGCCAGCAATGGAAAATACCGGCCAGATAACCACTCACTCTCACGTGCAAATTAAACAGATGAAAAAAGAACGCAATAAAAAATGGCTGGGAGCAGTGCTTGCGTTAGTAATCCTGTTTATCCTCTTCACACTCTGGTCAGCGACAATGCCCAAACAGATAGGTTCAAACGGTGCATACGCCCCGGCATCTGCCAGTATTGACCCGCAAACATCATCCGGCGTACCCGTTTCCGCAGACGCCTTCCTCGGAAGCCAATAATGGCACTGGATCAGCGCAAATACGAACACAAACACACCGCCATCCTTCGGGATGTGCGTCCGCTGTGGACGCGTATTGCCGACGCGCTGACAACACCGTCTTATTCAACCGCCGTATTCATCCTGGCTGGCGGCGCCATCCTTTGGAATGACTGGGCTCTGGCCTTTGCCGATCTGATCTTGCTGTTTTTATTGTTATTCTTTCTATGGCTCAGATCACGCGATAAATCACTGGCCTTTAAAATGCCGCTGGGCGCCAAATTCATGGACCCCAATAACGGCCGCGGCAACAAACCCGGTAAACCTGAAGGCATTCTATATCTCGGCAATGTCGAGAACACCAACGAGGAAGTCTGGTTTACCAACTCCGATGCACGTACACACGTACTGTATCTGGGAACGACCGGCGCAGGTAAAACCGAAGGCCTGAAATCCATGGTCTCCAACGCACTGGCTTGGGGATCTGGCTTTGTCTATGTCGATGGTAAAGCCGATACCGACCTTTGGTCATCGCTTTCCTCACTGGTCCGGCGATTTGGCCGCGATGACGATTTGCTGGTCCTCAACTACATGACCGGGAACGCAGACGTACAGGCCCCCTCCAACACCATGAACCCGTTCTCCTCAGGTTCCGCCAGCTATTTGGTCAACATGCTGGTCTCCCTGATGCCGGAATCCGAAGGTGACAACGCGATGTGGAAAGAACGCGCCGTCGCGCTCGTTTCAGCCATGATGCCCATCCTGACATGGAAACGTGATCATCAGGATATGCCGCTTTCCGTACGCACCATTCGCGATTACCTTTCGCTCAATAATGTCATCAAACTTCAACGCGACGAAGCCGTCCCTCAGGAATTGCGAGAAGGCATAGACGGCTATCTCGACACCCTGCCCGGCTTTGTCGGCGACGCCTATGACGATGAAGGGAAAGTCAAACCGCCCGGCCCCGATACGCCGCAATACGATACCAACACAGCCAGCCAGCAGCACGGTTATCTCGCCATGCAGTTCACCCGCTCGCTACAGTCTTTGGGCGACGATTACGGCTATATCTTTGACACGCAGGCCGCCGACGTCGACATGGTCGATGTCGTGCTCAACCGCCGCATCCTGATCGTGCTGATCCCTGCCCTTGAAAAATCCGGCGACGAAATCGCCAACCTTGGTAAAATCGTTGCCTCCACCATGAAAGGTATGATGGGTTCGGCCCTGGGTTCCACCGTGGAAGGCGACAGCGCCTCCGTGATTGAAAACAAACCCACCCACTCCAACACCCCGTTCATGACCGTCTTTGACGAGGTCGGCTACTATACCGCGCAAGGCATGGCCGTCATGGCCGCCCAGGCCCGATCGCTTGGCTTCTGCCTCATCTTCTCAGGGCAAGACTTGCCCGCGATGAAAAAGCGTGTCCGCGAAGAAGCCCAATCCATCACCGCAAACTGTAACATCAAGATTTTTGGTAAGCTCGAAGACCCGACAGAAACCAAGGAATTCTTTGAAAAAACCGTCGGCACGGCCATCGTCACCGAAGTTTCAGGCTTCCAGATGGCCGGCGGCACCGAAATGGGCTCGTACTTCGACACCCAACAAGCCGGCGTACAAATGCGCCCACGCGCCAGCTATGACGATTTGCGAGGCTTCAAAGAAGGCCAGGCCGTCATAACTTTCGGCGATGTCGTCGTCGATTGCGCGGTATTTTACTCCAACCCCGGATTTGCCAAAGCCATGCGCGTGACCCGTTTCCTCGCTCTGCCGCCGCCGGATGAGGAAATAATGAAACATGCCGGATCGATCACCAAACTGCGTGATTTGATGGTCAATAAAAGCTGGACAGCCCAGCGCGCCGATGTCGCCGTAGAAACCCCGCCAGAGATAGCCGCCCTTAAAAAAGGTTTCGAAAAGCCCAGGAAAAAAGATGTAACGCCAATCGAACGGGCAATTTCAGCAATCGTGGAAGTTCATGCCATCGATAACAAAATAGAAGCCGCCGCAGCAACGACAGCGCCGCCAACCGCTTCTCCACCAACAACGCCACCACCTGAGGCTCCGCCTCCTCCGGCTGCAGAGGCGCAAGCGCCACCGACACAAACCCCGCCAGCAGAAAACACGGGGCATTCAGGAAACCCTATGGGATTTTTCGGCACAAACAAATCTGCGCAAGAACCAGCCACACCACTTCCAACACAGGCCGATGCACCACCACCCCAGCAAACGCCACCAACGCCACCTGCCACAGAACCTCAAGCCTCGGAACAACCCCCGGCAACCGCGCCCGTCAAAACCGGGATCGAAGATACAAAATCCTGGCAAGATCTCATCGATGAGAATGCACAACCTGCTGAAACACCCTCTGCTGCACAAGAGCCCCAGCCACCAGCAACGCCAGCCACATCTGCCCCACTACCAACCGCTGAGCCTGTACAAAACACCAAGCCTTCCCTACCTAAGGAAATTCAGGACATCATTGAAAATGCCGGCGATAAAGCCCGCAAGACCCTATTCAAGAACAGTGAGGACAGCGATGCGACGGAATAGAAAGCCAGAAATAACCCAATTCTCAACTTCTTTTAAAGGATTGAAACAAAAAAGAAAACTCGAAACCCCGGCTTTAAGCCGGGGCCCATGGGATTTGACTATGTATCGTATAAACCCCGCATCAAGTGCGGGGTTTCGCGGGGTTTTGTATTTTGATGGAAAAAAGAAAATTGAGAATTGGGTAGAGATAAGAAATAAGAAGGAAGAGGAAAGAAAAAAGGACTTGTCCATCTCCTATCCTGCTTCTTACGTCTTTCCTCTTACATCTGCTCGCAGCGGCGAAGCCGGCAACGTTTTCGTCCTGATCTTGCTCGGCATCGTCCTGTTCGTTGCACTATCTCTTTCTATTTCAAGGGGAATGCGATCTGACACTACCAGCAACCTCAGCAAGCAAGAAGCCGCCCTCGCCGCTTCCGACATCCTCGCCTACGCCCAAAAAGTCGAGCGCGCTGTAAACCGCCTGCGCCGCAAAGGTGTTTCTGAAAATGATATCAGTTTCGATCAAGCTTTCGTTGCCGGCTATAACCATACACCCGCCGTTGCCGACACAAACAAGGTTTTTAATGCCGATGGTGGCGCGATTAGCTGGAAATCACCTCCTGAAGGCAGCAACGATGGAAGCGAATGGTTCTTTACCGGCGAAACCTGTATTGCCGATCTCGGCACCGGAGCCACTGGCTGTGATACCGACAGCATCGCCAATGAAGAACTCATCGCTGTACTTCCCAATGTCGTTGACATCGTATGCGAAGAAATCAACAAACGCCTGAATATCAGCGCAATCCCAGCCGACACCGGCGGCGGCGCTTCAACAACGAAATATCAAGGCAGCTTCTCCGACGACACGGAAATTATCCTCGCTGGCGGTCCCTTCAATGCCGCCTGCTTCTCCGACGGCGCCAACAACCACTTCTATTCCATCCTCATCGCCCGGTAAAATCGAACAAAACCGCATATTCAAGAAAACTTTAGTCAAACAATTTTTGCTCTGACGAGGCGCGAGGAGCAAAGCGTATAAACAATACGTAAGCGACGAGCAACACTGTCAGAGCAAAAAGGGTTTAGACTAAAGCGTACCACGTGCCGCGCCCTGCGCCATGCCGCACCAGATACCCGCCCTCAACCAACTCCTGCAACCGCAACTTGATCGTTGCGCGCCGCCCATTGGTCAGCTTGATAATCTCTTTCATCTGCAAACGTTTGTGATCTTTAAACAGCGCCATAATCCGCGAAGACAGAGCCGACAAACCGCGCAGCTCCGTCTCTTTCGCATAAAGTCGGTCATACAATATATCTTTTTGCGCCTGCAACATGCCCAGGAAAAATGCCAGCCAGACATCCCAATCCGGCTGACCGGCCTCAAGGCTCTCCTGATTGGCTTTCAACGCCCCATATAATGCCTCCGCGCGCCCCTCCATAATCGGAGTAAGTGACACATACGGCGCGTACGTATAACCGGATTTCAGCAAAATCAACAAAATCAAAAACCGCACGCTGCGTAAATTGCCCGTATCAAACGGCGCAAGCTGCAAAAACACCGCCGCAAACACCGCTGCCACAAGAAGCGGATGCAAATCACGCCGCGCCAACGTATCATTCGTCCATTCACACAATTTACGAAGAACCGGCTCCACCTGCTCTGGCTCCGCCGTATCCAACGTCCCGTACACTTTATCGCCATGAGAAATCGGCAATTGATTTGGCGTCGTTTTTAAATCACTCACGCCGTTTTGTCCAAGCTGGCTCGCATTGACCGCCCGGATCATATCAATCGTAATCAGATGCTCTTCCAAAGGCCCCAGAACCTGCTTAAAATTCGCGCCGTAATCCGCGACATCGCCAAGCAATTGCAGCCCCGTCGTATGCCGGTCCAACCCACGCCACAACCCCTTAAACTCATCAATATCCGTGACTTGAAGAAGCAGAGCAGAACCAATTTTTATTTTATTAATCCCAAGCATTTAGCCATTATTGGCCAATAGATATCCGCTGTCAACCCTTCATTGTCATTGCTTCACCGCCAAAGGCGGTGAAGCAATCCAGAAATGTTACTTTGTGGCACTGGATCGCTTCGTCAACTGCGCCGTCTCGCAATGACGCACGGCTTTTACATCCTCTCTGGAACTTCAATGCCCAACACACTCAACACTAAACAAAGCTGACGGTGGGTCAGTGCGCACAACGTCAACCGACTGGCTCGCAACGCCTCATCCTCTTCGGACAAAATATGACAGTTTCCGTAGAAAGAACTAAACTCCTGCGCCAGCCTGTACGCATAATCACACAGCACATGCGGCATATAATTCTTCAGCGCCAACTCAAAATGATCCGGCAATTCCGCCAGCAATAACGCCAACGCCCGATCCTCATCCGCAATCACAAACACCTCCTCTCCTTGGGGAGAGGGTTGGGGTGAGGGGAAAGCCTCCCCAGCCTTCCTAAGAAGGCTTTGAATCCGCACCGCCTGATACAGCAAATACGGCCCGGTCTTCCCTTCAAACGAGGTCATCCGGTCCAGATCAAACACATAGTCCGACTGGCGCTGGTTTTGCAAATCGGCAAATTTAATCGCCGCCAAAGCGACCTTATGCGCAATTTCCTCACGCTCGGCCTCATCCATATCCGCCGCCAGATTGGCTTCTTCCAGCCGCGCGCGGGCTTTTTCAACCCCCATCGCGATCAAATCCTCCAGCTTCATCACCCCACCAGCCCGCGTCTTAAACGGCTTGCCATCCGCCCCGTTCATCGTCCCAAACCCGGCAAACGTTAATTCCGGCCTATCTTCACCAACAAGTCCGCCTTTACGCGCCGCCCGGAACACCTGCTCAAAATGCAAAGACTGACGCTGATCCACCACATAGACAATCTTGTCCGGATTATGCGTTCTCACCCGGTCGATAATCGTCGCCAGATCGGTCGTCCCATACAGTACCGCCCCGTCGCTTTTCAGCAAAATCAGCGGCGGCATCTCTTTCTTATCCGTCTCGCGCTCAACCGGCACAACCCACGCCCCGTCGCTTTCAACCGCCCAACCACCAGCTTTCAAATCCTCAATCATGGCCGCGATGAAGGGATGCGCATCGCTCTCACCCTTCCATTCATCGAAATGCACGCCCAGCGCGTCAAAATTACCGCGCATCCCCTCAATCGAAATATCGATAAATTGCCGCCATTTGCGGGTGTATGTCTCATCACCATCCTGCAGCCCTTTCGTCGCCGCCCGCGCCTTTTCCATCCGTGCTTCATCAGCCTTACAATCGCTAGAGGCCTTCGGATAAATCTCAGCCAGCTGTTCCATACTCACCGGCCCGTCATGGCCCAGTATCTCCAGCTCGGACAAAATCATCCCCATCGGCGTACCCCAATCACCCATATGCACATCGCCGATGGTTTTATACCCCGCCGCCTTCATCGTCCGGCGCAAGGAATCCCCGATAATCGAGCTGCGCAAATGCCCGACATGCATCGGCTTGGCAATATTCGGCCCGCCATAATCCAGCACGACAGTCTGCCCGGCCCCGCTTTGGGCCACCCCCGCATGCTCATCGCCCTGCATAGCGGCGAGCTGCCTTGCGATAAACGCGTCGCTCACATCGATATTGATAAATCCCGGCCCGGCAATTTCGATTTTTTGAAAGGGATTGCCCTCTCCCCCCACCGGGGGGAGGGAAGGGGTGGGGGGGCATTCTTTCAACACCTCAACCACGCCTTGCGCCACCTCCCGCGGATTCTTCTTGGCCAGCTTCGCCGCCGCCATCGCCCCGTTACACTGAAACTGACACAAATCCGGCCGATCGCTCACCCGCACCGCGCCCAATTCCACAGGCAAACCTTGCGCGGCAAACGCCGCCCCAACAATGTCCGATAATTTTTCCGCTAACGAAGTCATGAGAGCGGTTTTACCCGCCATTTATAATCATTGCAATGCTCAAAGATTAATGGAACGACTGAGGTTCTATTTTTTTAGCCGCATCAAGACCGCAACTCCGTATAACCGTGGTCGAAAATACATCGTGCCCCGGAACACTACTATCAAATTTTAAATAATAATTTTTCCTGTAACCGCGGGGTTTGATAGCAAAATCGAATAAATAATTGCGTGTATTATATCGCATCGCATGACGCAGATCCCGCATTTGCTCAGGGCTTACATCCTCAGAACTCCATCCCCTTCTCAAAAGCAAAGAACCAGCACGTACACAATATGCGTGCATAACATCATTGCATTCTTTATAAAGCCCAAGCCTATTCAACACACCAATTTCAGGCATGCCCGAAACATCGTAGAAATCACTTTTCAGCCTTGGGAACTGTTCCGAAATTCTTTTCTCAAGATAACCATGCCATTGCAAAAATGCATTCGTCAAAAGATCAACCTTGGCTTCATCACGCATAGAAGCAAAAGATTTAAGTTTCTGAAGAGGATGAAAAGCGGCCCTCATAAAATGAGGACCATAACGATCAGATTCATAGCTGCCAAAAATATCGCAGGGTTCTAAGCTTTCTTTAAGCACTTGGAAGTCTTTAACCGTCGCATACAAATATTCAAAAGCAAAATGATCTGACACGCCTACAAAAGCTTCAGTATCACGATCCGCATGCTTCAACTGATTTGCTATTCGAACATATAACCCCTGATTCCCGTTAATGCGTTTATAATGAAATAAAGATTGCCCCGAGAGCCTTTCAACCATATCACTCCACAATTCTAATTTGTGAATATGCCCTTCTTTGTGCAAATGGTGTGCTAAATCTCTAATAATCGCGCTGCAACTATGCGCTAGATCAAGCACAGTCGCAGGGTGGGCACCGGCAAAATAATTCGTTATCGCATCGCCCAACTTACCCGAAAGAATTTGAAATCTATCATGTTCGTAACGCATGAAAAGCGTTATGTCAAAATACGTAAGTTATGTCAATAATTTAATGGCCATTGATGATCTTTTCAATCCCTAACGACTCGATAAGGTGATAATAGGCCGCGACAATCAGGCCGAAAAACGTCACCACCGCCAGCACCCGCCAGACAAAACCGTGCTTGTGATGCTTGGCCCGCGCCTTATGCGAAGCCACATCCAGCACTTCATCACCAAAAATCACCGACAAAAACGTGCCCATACAACACAGCACAATAATCCCCCAGTGCGGCCACGGCGTACTGAGAATTTCATAGAACAACCGCGTCAGCGCCGTTTTGTCATACGCATCGACGGCAAAATTCATCGCCCAAAAATTAATGCCAAAGGCCAGCACCCATACGGCGATCTCTGTATAAAGCATCTTGATCCCGGTAATCAGGCGCACAGGAAAATCCAGCAAAAAACCGGCATCAGCCACCGGCGTACACAACACAAAAAAACTCCAGGTCAGCAGCGCCAGCACCCCACCCGTCGCCAGATTATATTCCCATGATAAATACCCGAAATACGCCGCCAGTACGCCCAGCAACAGGCCAAACTTAATCAGTTGATCCCGCTGATGCGCGGCCCTAAACAGATCAGATAATTTTTCAAAAAAAGCGCTCACGAGCCCTCAAATTCAAAATTCACAAAGATTTGCGCATCAAAACCCAGCCATCTTTATTCAACCCGCGCGTATCGCGCACCCGGCCAATATCCTCCCAACCCGCATCAACGTAAAATGCCGGAATGCCAGTTTGCAAATAACATTCCTTGGCCCCGTATTCTTCAACCGCCTGACGTTCGACCTGCGCAATCAAAGCATGTGCTAATCCGCCACCCCTAAATTCCGGATGCACGTACACACTGCCCAGCCACGGTGATAGATCCAGCCGATCGACATGCTCAACACGCTTTAAACATGCCATCCCCAACGGACGCCAATCCTGAACGGCAACCCAGCATTCAAACAAATCACTTTCCGGCTGCCCTGCGCTTTGTAAATAGGCCAAAACTTTTGGATAGCTGGCTTCTTTGCGCTGGCATCTCCACTCGCCATAAACCCACGCCGCGCAGGTCTCGGCAAAATGTGGTTCTTGCGATAATCTAACCAGTTGATAATCCATCACATGCCCATTTAACGCCCATACATCCCGGTAAAGCTGGCCTTGCCAACACTATGCGCATTCAGGAAATACCCGACCTGCGCCGCCGGGGTATTTTCCCCCAGATCCAGCTTTTCAACATCCAGCGCATGGAGGGTAAAGATATAATGATGCGGCGCATCGCCCACCGGTGGACACGGCCCGCCATAGCCCGGCGTGCCAAAATCCGTCATGCTTTCAACCGTGCCCTCAGGCATCGTATCGCTCTTGCTCGCCCCGGCGGGCAAAGCGTTTGTTTCCACCGGCATGTTAAACACCACCCAGTGCCACCAGCCAGAACCCGTCGGCGCATCCGGGTCATACACGGTAAGCGCCAGACTCTTAGCCTCTTCGGGTACGCCGTCCCATGATAACGCCGGAGAAATATTCTCACCCGTGCAACCAAAACCATTAAATACCTGCGCATTAGAAATCACAGCCCCGTCAGCGATATCAGAACTGCTCAAAACCATTCCTTGTCGCGTCGAAGCCTCTGGCGAAGACGGATCGGCCCACGCCGCGCCCGCCGAAACCAAAACCATCACCACAGCCAACACCAATCCACGCATCATCTTTCTCCTTTGAAAATTAAGCTCACCACCACAGGAATGTCTTCAGCATATGGCTGACAAAACCAAAAGCAAACAAGTTTTTGGCTGGGCTAGGCAATCGAGGCGAGCAGCGCGGAATGTAATAAAGCCCCCCAGCCCCAAAGGGGCGGGGTATCGACACAGTCCCCTCTCCCCTCCGGGGAGAGGGTTAGGGAGAGGGGGATAGATGAGACACTCCTACAAAACTTATACACCCCCACCCTAACCCTCCCCCTCAAGGGGGAGGGGACTTAGGGGGAGCGCCGCAAGCGGCAGGGAATTAACGACGCCCGGACGAAAAGATGGAAGCTTTAAGCATCCCCCTCAGCCTTGAGCGCATTATCCTGAAAAAACTCCTGCCAATGATGGCATGGGAAGAAATTATAACTCAGGCAAATGGAAGATAATACCCCGGACTTTATTGACATAACTATTGATGTGATGTAACGTACCTAAAAAAAGGAGCAGGTATGGCCGATATTTTAAAAAAAGCGTTTTCAGATGCCAAAAGAGGTCAACAGTCGCGTGCAGAATTCTTGTCAGGTGGTTTTATGAATCCCATGGTTCTCTTCGTGCTCGTGGATGCAGCAGCCATTCCTGCTGTTGCTTTATACTATGCAATAACACGACACAAGCAATATGCCGAGTCGACATCTACAGCTGAATCTGATCCTGCTGGACAAGATAATAGCCTTGAATAGACAAAATTAAGCATCCACCTCGGCCTTCAGCGCATTATCCTGAATAAATTCACGTCTTGGCTCAACAACATCGCCCATCAGGGTCGAGAAAATCTCATCCGCCTTCACCGCATCGGCAACATTCACCTGCAACAAAGTCCGAACATTCGGGTCCAGCGTCGTTTCCCACAATTGCTCAGGATTCATTTCTCCCAAACCTTTATAGCGCGAAATCGCCATACCCTTACGCCCGGCTTCCATTACCCGGTCGTACAAAGCGGCGGGGCCGTTGACCGTGGCCAGCACTTTATCCCCTTGTCGAATTTCAACCGGGTTTTCAAACACCTCACCCAACCAGTCCGCCGCCGCCTGCAGTCGCACCGCATCGGCGCTACGCACACGGTCCGCAGAAATACGCACACTTTCAGTCACGCCGCGCTGTACGCGTTTAAAATTATAACCCTTATCCAGCGTATAAAACCCTTCCCAGGTCTTGGCGTTTTTCGCCGCGCGCGCATTGAGACGCTCGGCCACTTTCGCCGCCGCCGCTGCGCCAGCTTTCTCATCGCCTTGGACCTTTTCATCAAACGCCCCGGCAATCGCCGCCTGTTCAATTACCCGGCGATTCCCCGCCCGCTGCGTCAGCGCATTGATCGAATTGCGCAATTTGCGCGACTGCACCAACAAATCGCGTAGATCTTCACCGCTACGCGTTTGGCCGTTGCCATCGACGATCAGCAAATCATTCAGCGCCGTCCCAATCAGATAATCATCCAGCGCCCGCTCATCCTTCAGATACACCTCGCCCGCATTCCCGCGCTTGACCTTAAACAAGGGCGGCTGGGCGATATACAAATAGCCATTCTCAATCACCTGCGGCATATACCGGAAGAAGAACGTCAGCAGCAGCGTACGGATGTGCGAGCCGTCAACGTCCGCATCGGTCATGATAATGATTTTGTGATAGCGGGCTTTCTCGATATTAAACTCATCCCCGATCGAGGTGCCCAGCGCCGTAATCAGCGTCCCGACCTGTTCGGAGCCGAGCATCTTGTCAAACCGCGCCCGCTCAGTGTTCAAAATCTTCCCGCGCAGCGGCAAAATCGCCTGATTATGACGATCCCGCGCCTGTTTCGCAGATCCACCCGCCGAGTCCCCCTCAACGATGAAAATCTCACTCACCGCCGGGTCTTTCGACTGACAATCCGCCAGCTTACCGGGCAGGTTGGACACATCCATCACGCCCTTGCGCCGCGTCATCTCGCGCGCCTTGCGCGCCGCTTCCCGCGCTTGAGCCGCCTCGGCAATCTTGCCGACAATCATTTTCCCTTCGGTCGGATTTTCTTCCAGCCATTCAGCAAGCTTCTCCCCAATCACACTCTCCACCACCGGACGCACCTCGGAAGACACCAGCTTGTCCTTGGTTTGGGATGAGAATTTCGGGTCCGGCACCTTCACCGACAATACGCAAGTCAACCCTTCGCGCATATCCTCACCGGTCAGTTTGATCTTGTCTTTCTTGGTCAGGCCCTTTTCTTCGGCATATTTTCCGACCACACGCGTCAATGCCCCGCGAAAACCCGCCAGGTGAGTCCCGCCGTCGCGCTGCGGGATATTGTTGGTGAAACACAGCATCGTTTCATGATACGCATCCGTCCATTCCAGCGCCGCCTCAACCGTCACACCGCTTTCTTCATCCTCAGTCACAATCGAAATCGGATGCTCCAGCATCGATTTCTTTGTCCGGTCGAGATATTCGACGAAACTCTGGATTCCGCCCTCATAATGCAGATGAGTCTGCACGCGCTCTTCTTCATGTTCCAGGCGATTGTCGCTTAAATATATATTCACGCCGGAATTGAGGAAAGCCAGCTCACGCAAACGATTTTCCAGCGTCTTAAAATCAAACTCGGTCTGCGTAAAGGTTTCCGGCGACGGCAAAAACGTCACCTGCGTTCCAGTGCGTTCCCCGTTCTCCAGATCACGAATGGGTTTAAGGTCATCGCCCGCCTCACCCATTTTAAAGCGCATATACCATTCTTTGCCCTCACGCTTGATATTCAAATCAAGATATTCGGACAAGGCATTCACCACCGACACGCCTACGCCGTGCAGCCCGCCAGACACTTTGTAAGAATTCTGGTCGAATTTCCCCCCGGCATGCAGCTGGGTCATAATCACCTGCGCCGCCGAGACCTTTTCTTCCTTGTGTTCGCCAACCGGAATCCCGCGCCCGTTATCCTTCACGGTCACAGAACCATCGGCATTCAAAACCACATCAATGCGGTCACAATACCCGGCCAGCGATTCGTCAATCGCATTGTCAACAACCTCATAGACCATGTGATGCAGGCCGGTTCCGTCATCGGTATCCCCGATATACATCCCCGGGCGTTTACGCACGGCATCCAGCCCGCGCAAAACCTTAATCGAATCCGCGCCGTATTCGTTGTTATTCCCACCGGTTTTATTAACGTCTTGGCTCATATTTTCTGCTGCTTTACTCATAAACTCATAAGCCTTTGTTTTAATTTAAATATTTATGGCTCTAGATTCGCCAAATTCAACCAGATACTTATAGCAGGAACAAAGACCAAAACCAAACGCAAAAGCGCAGTTTTTCGCGGAATTTTGATTAAATACCCTCTTTTTTAATCAGCATGAAAACATCGCACTAACCATTCACCCGAATCTATTTCATTTTCAGGCAAACGACAGTGAATTGAACACCCTCCAACCCCCCGGCTTTTTGAGATTTCAACTTCATATTCCCGATATATTCTTTTCGTTGGCACCCCACACTTTTTGATCGCTTCATCATCAAAGAAAATACAGCTACGCCACCGCCCTTCTTTCCAGGAAAATTTTGTTTTTGGGCACACCATCTGGTTTTCATGGCCTGCGCAGAGCTGACTTGCACGCACTAGATCCTTTGAAGGTTTACCGCAATTCTTATGATCTGTTTCTGAAACGGCAGCATAAGGAAAATACCAATTTAGAACCAATCCCAGAGGCAGCCCCAAAACCAGCCCCGCTAACAAAACCAAAACCACTTTCTTTGCTCTTAATTTAGCTTTTTTCACAACCACACTCCCAATATAGTTCCCACCCTCCATTCTGCCTTATTTTTGACATAATTACAAATCACCCTCACCCAACAAGCGCGGTACCAGCCCCACCACCCAGCTACGGGTAAGGCGCAAGCGCCTAACCCTTCTCATCCCTCCCCCTTGAGCGGAGGGCCCCCCCTTCTTTTTCCCTCCCCCTCGAGGGGGAGGGTTTGGGTGGGGGTATATATAGATCGTGGGGGTGTTTGGATATAATGTCCCGTTTCTTTCGGTCTCCTCTTCTTCCTGTAAAAACTCTGTGCCTCTGCAGTTCAAAACTTCACCAACATTGACAAAATAGGAATTTTTTCTTATAATCACCGCATAACTGACCTTAAACCCAAAAAGCCCAAAAAATGCAGCACCTCCCCCACTATTTAAAAATAAGAAAACAGACTATAGAACCATCATTTTTATAACAAAATCAAAGAATTAAATCACAGACCACCCCCACCCCGGCAAAAATGGCGAACAAAAAGAAGGAAGATTATTATTGCCCTTTAAATCAAATACTTATAAGCAAAGATCATGAACCCGGCACTCAAAAACCTTCTTCGCCCCCACTATATCGACCTGCAGGGCTATGTCTCTGCCGGGATGGAAAGTGATAAATCGGCCGAGAAAATATTTCTCAACGCCAATGAAAACCCATACGAATTACCAGATCTGGAAGGCTTTAACCGCTACCCTGAGCCCCAGCCCAAAGCCCTTGCCGCCGCTTACGCCAAGGCCTATGACATCGCCCCCGATCAAATCGTCATGACCCGCGGCGCCGATGAGGCCATCGTCATCCTCACCAAACTGTTCTGCGAACCCACTCCCAATCAGCATCCCCGCGAAGGCGGGGATCTCCAGCAGACAACCGGCGATGCCGTTTTAGTCTGCCCGCCGACCTTCGGCATGTACGGCGTTGATGCCAAGGCCATGCCCTCAAACGTGGTCGAAGTGCCACTGCTTAAAGAAAACGGCACATTTGCCCTGGATAAAGAAAAAATCATAGAAACCGCCCTTTCTTATACCCCCTCCCCCCACCGGGGGGAGGGAAGGGGTGGAGGGGCCTCAATCAAACTCATCTATATCTGCTCGCCCAACAACCCTACCGGCACCAGCTTCCCTCACGATCAAATCGCCGAAATCTGCCGCGAAGTCGAAGGGCAAGCCGTTGTTATTCTCGATGAAACCTACGCCGAATTTTCGTCCCAAGGTTCAATGACGGCCCGCCTCGCCGATCATCCGAACCTCATCATCCTGCGCACCCTCTCAAAAAGCTATTCTATGGCCGGCATGCGCATGGGCTGCTTTATCTCCGGTGATACCAATTTCATCGCTCTGGTCAAAGCCAAGGCGCTCGACGCCTATCCACTGCCCCAAGCCAGCGTCGAGGCCGCCCTGCATGCCCTGTCCGGTGACATCCGCCCGATCGCCAAAGCCAACATCGAAAAATTGATCGCCGAACGCGAACGCCTCATTCCATTGCTGAGCGGTAATCCACTCGTTCGGCACATCTATCCCTCCGATGCGAACTTCCTGCTCATCGAAATGGAAAAGGCGGGAGAATTCATAAAATTCGCCACCCAAAACAACGTCGTCATTCGCGATTTCTCAACCAAGCCTTACACCGAAGACTGCATCCGTCTCTCCATCGGCACCCCCGAACAAAATAACCTCGTCCTTAAGCTGCTGAACGATTTTGCACCATGAAAAACACTATCCTCGATCACGTACAAAGCTGCCATCAATAGAAAGTTGTCATCCCGACCGCAGGGAGTGGAGGGATCTTTGTAAACGATTAAGTGAAAAGATTCCTCGACGGAGTTTACCCCCGCCTCCGAGTGAGGGCTCAGGATGACACTAAAGAAAATCTCCGCACCTCCGAATCTCCGCGTAAAAAAACCTTGACAATAAAGGAATATTTTCCTAATATGCTTCCTGCGATGGACTTTTGTCCTATGAAGCCTTGGCAAAGCACGATGCGGTTAATATTTCCCCATCGCGCACCTCAAAAAACTGCGCGGCTCCCTCAATCCCGGAAAACAACGCCGCATCCGTGCCTGTCAACCACACCTGCCCGCCCAGCGCCTGCAACAAATCATACAGGCCCGCCCGACGCTCCTCATCCAGATGCGCGGCCACTTCATCCAAAAGCAAAATCGGCGCAAAACCGCGCTCTCCGGCGATCAACCGTGCATGCGCCAACGTAATCCCGATCAACAAGGCCTTCTGCTCACCTGTCGAGCATTGATCCGCCGCCATATCCTTGGCCGCGTACCTAACCAGCAAATCCGATTTATGCGGCCCCGTTGCCGCGCCGCCCGTAATGGCATCCTTCGTCCGCGAATGAGCAAGCTGATAAGCAAACAGCTCCTCAACCTCAAGCGCGCTCGCTGAAACCAGCAACGCCTCCAGCGTTCCATACACCGTCAAATGCGCCGTTGGAAAATGCGGATTTTCCGCCGTCAGGCAAGCCGCCTGCAAACGCTGCGCAAAATCCAGCCGCGCCGCCGCAATCGCCGTCCCCGTCTCTGCCATCTGCGCTTCCAGCGAATCCAGCCAACTCGCATCCGCGCCGCCTTCGGCCAATAACTTCGAGCGCTGGCGCATCGCATTCTCATAGCGGCTCACGCGGCCCGAATGCCCCGGATCAAACCCGAACACCAACCGGTCTAAAAACTTGCGCCGATGCGACGCCGAATCGATAAACAACCGATCCATCTGCGGCGTCAGCCACACACACGCCACATATTCGGCCAGCGCCGCCTGCCCCCGCGCATTTTCACCATTCACCCGGATCAGCCGCTTATCCCCACCTGCATCCAATCCAGTCCCCACTTGCACCGGGCCATATTCCGTTTGCACCTGCGCGGCCACCGCCCATGACTTTCCCTCTCCCTCGGGGAGAGGGTTAGGGTGAGGGGTCTTTTGAATCTCCGCCATTTTCGCCCCGCGCAAACCCCGCCCCGGCGAGAGCAGCGACACCGCTTCGAGCGCATTCGTCTTACCCGCGCCATTGGCGCCATGCAAAACGATCAGCCCCGCATGCAGCCCCGAAAATTCGGTCCTTTCATAACAACGAAAATTGTGAAGTTTGAGGTTTTGAATAAATGTCATATAGTCGTCAGCAACTCAGCTTTTAAAATAGGATTCGTCATGCAGTTAAAAATCATTATAGGGCTTTTTCTCCTCTCATGCGCGCTTATCTATAATTTTTCACCCGCTCAGGCACAGAAAAAAGCCACACCGGCTACCCATATGTGGGTTCAAAATTATCAAAACCTGCTTTTTGTCTATGTCCGCTCACTGGAAGAATGCGAGATGTTCACCCGCCAGGCCGCCGCGATCAATTCAACCGAAGGGCATTGCTATAACGGAGAAAAACTGCTCAAAAAAATCCACTGCACCAAACCAGTCAAACGCGACACCACCCCAAGCTGCTCCTGATCAATTAACAACATTGATCGCCGCGCCAGACTTATAAGCCCCAAGAACCTGAACCACTTGATCAAACAACCGCTGGCAAGCCTGACGGCTGGCCCAGGCCACATGCGGCGTGACAATCAAATTCGGCAATGCCGGGTCCAGCAGCGGATTACCACCCCTCGGCGGCTCTTGCGAAAGCACATCCACCCCGGCCCCCGCGATTTCACCATCTTTCAAGGCGCTCGCCAGCGCCGCTTCATTCACCACACCGCCCCGCGCGGTATTGATCAGCAGCGCCGAAGATTTCATCGCCTTCAACTCCTCGGCTCCAATCAAATCGGTCGTCTCGGGCGTGAGCGGACAATGCAGAGTGAGCACATCCGAGCGCGCCACCACCTCTTCAAACGAAGTCCGCCCAACCCGAAGATCATCCACGCCTTTATGATCGGCAATCAAAACCTCCATGCCGAACGCCTTGGCAATGGCCTCAACACTGCGCCCCAAATCACCATAACCTACAATCCCCAGCGTCTGCCCGGCCAGCTCATGGATCGGATAATCCAGAAAACAAAAATCTCGGCTCTCCTGCCACCGCCCGGCTTTAACATCGGCGTGATAAGCCATGATCTGCGAACGCAAAGCGAGAATGAACATAAACACATGCTGGCTCACCGCTGGCGTTGAATACCCCCGCACATTACACACCGTAATCCCGGACGCGCGCGCCGCCGCCACATCAATATTATTATACCCCGTAGCACCGGCCACGATCAGCTTCAAATCCGGCGCCTGCGCAATAATTTCAGCAGACAACACAACCTTGTTGGTCAAAACAATCTCAGCTCCGGCGATGCGCTCCACAACATCTTCGACACGCGTAAAGCCATGAAAGACAAAATCCTCTACCGCGCCCTCAAGCCTGGAAACATCCAACCCATCGGGGTAGTATGTATCAAAATCCAGAAACACCGCTTTCATAACCCATCTCTCCATAAAAAGATTCCCGCTTACGCGGGAATGCTCATTAAGTCTAAATTATATCAGTGCCCCTAAACTCTTAAAGGCATCAACACGTAAAGCGCACTCGGATCGCTATTATCCTGAATAATCGTCGGACTGGCAGGATCGGCCAAGGTCAAACGACAGCCTTCACCTTCAATCTGCGAGGTAATATCGAGCAAATATTTCGCGTTAAAGCCAATTTCAATATCGGTTTCGCCATTCACCTCAACCTCTTCGGTCGCACTGCCGGATTCGGCGCTACTCGCCGAAACTGTCATTTGCTTGCCGTTCAGCGCGATCTTGATCGCCCGGCTCTTCCCATCGGAAATCGTCGAAACACGGTCCACCGCGCTGGTCAGCATTTTCGCATCCACCTCAACAATCTTGTCGTTGCCTTCAGGAATAACGCGCTGATAATCCGGGAACGTCCCGTCAATCAGCTTTGAGGTCAGTACGATATGATCGAACGCAAACCGGATCTTACTCTCAGACAGTGTAATATGAATCGCATCCGCCGCCTCATCAACCAGCTTGCGCAGCTCGCCAATCGTCTTGCGCGGAATAATAATGCCCGGCATACCGGCCGCGCCTTCGGGAAGCGGCATCTCAAACCGCGCCAGGCGGTGCCCGTCCGTCGCCACAGCGCGCAAAACCTTCACGCCGTCTTGGTCAGCTTCATGCAAATAAATCCCGTTTAGATAATAACGGGTCTCCTCCGTACTCATCGCAAACTTCGTCCGGTCGATGAGCGCCCGCAAATCCGCCGCCGGAATTGCAAAACCGTTCGGCAAATCACCAGCGCCGATTTCCGGGAAATCCGTTGTCTGCAAACAGCTCAGCTTAAACTGTGAACGCCCCGCCTTCACGCTCATCTGTGTGCCTTCCGCATTCAGCGTAAGCTCCACATCGCTATCCTCCGGCAATTTACGCACAATGTCATGCAGCGTATGAGCCGGCACTGTCGTTGCGCCGGGTTCTTTAATATTCGCAGCCACTGATTCGTCAATTTCCAGATCCATATCCGTCGTGGCCAGCGACAATACACCATCTTCCGCCTTCATCAAAACATTGGAAAGGATAGGAATAGTATTGCGACGCTCCACAACGCTTTGGACATGACCAAGGGATCGAAGAAGGGATGCGCGCTCAATGCTCAGTTTCATAGCAAAATCTTTCATAAAATAACGTGATATGGGAATCGGATATTAGCATAGGGTTTTAGGCCGAGAAACCCCCAAAATCATACTCTTAAACGCTTATCCAAAGTGATAAAAACCCGCACAGAAAAACCTATGCAGCCTGCTGGAAACAATCATTCCGAAAACTGTCCAAAGATCGCCACAACGTTTCATAGATACACTCTAGATCCTGCTGATCTATGCAATAAGGCGGAAGAATATAGACAGTATTGCCGATCGGACGAAGAAGAACACCATTTGCAAGCATAAAATCATAAATCTCATGACCGATAGAAGACAGATACCCCTGTACATCATCGCGCACATCGATAGCAAAGATGCTGCCTTTCACCCGCACATCCATAACATCAGGGCGCGCGCTATACCACCCGGCGGCTTTAAGATGAGAAGCCTCAATCGCAGCAATCTGCTCCATCACCGGCTCTTCATCCCAAATCTCCAAAGATGCCAGTGCCGCAACGCACGCCAGCGGATTGCCTGTAAAACTCGTTGAGTGAAAAAACTGCTTGGCCTTTTCATCATGATAAAAAGCCTTATAAATTTCTTCGGTCGCCAGCGTCGCGCCCATTGGTAGAAAACCGCCCGTCAGCCCCTTCGATAAACACAAAAGATCCGGTGTAAAATCTGCCTGCTCACAAGCAAACATGGAACCCGTACGGCCAAAACCCGTCATCACCTCATCAGCGATCAAAAGCACGCCATGCTCACGGCACATCTGCGCCATCTTGCAAAGCACCTTCGGGCTATAAACGCGCATCCCGGCCGCGCCTTGCACAAGAGGTTCAAATACAAACGCCGCTGTTTGCGCGCCATATCTCTTCAGCCACTTATCCAGCCATGCCAGGCTGCGCATTTCCTGGCCCGCTTTCGGAAACGGCACATGCTTGACATCAAACAAAAATGGTTCATAAAGCGCATTAAAAACGCCGCGGGACCCCGCAGCCATCGCTCCAAACGTATCGCCGTGATACCCGCCTTCCAGCGCAATCACCTTATGACGCTTTTCACCCGCCTCATCTTGGTTTTTATGCTCATGAAAACCAATCGCCATTTTCAACGCAACTTCAATCGCCGTCGAACCGCTATCGGAATAAAACACGGTATCAAGTGCCGAACCGTCCTTGCCTTCAAAAGCCCTGTGCACGGTTGAAAGCAATTTACGCGTCAAATTCTCCGCCGGATCATGCGTAAAGCCGGCAAAAATCACTTGCTCCAGCTTCCCGGCCTGCGCGCGGACCGCCTCAACAATTTTCGGATGACAATGCCCGTGCGTATTGACCCACCAGCTTGAAATCCCGTCAATAATCTCCTGCCCGCCACGCAATTTCAAACGTGCACCAGCCGCAGAGTCCACATGCAAAGCCGGCCCGCAAATCTTATGCTGAGTCATGGGATGCCATATAGGTGAAATACGTCTCATTCAATAATCCTTTTAAAATAAACGCGGAGTTCCGGAGAAACGGAGTTCTTTTTAAACTGCGCCAAAGGCGCAAAAATTTAAAACCCGCCGATTATCTAGCTATTACCTGCGGCGCTTTCACAATTTTTAAAATCTCCGACCCTCCGCTTCTCCGCGTAAAATCTTTAAAAATCACTCAAATCAAAATTTTGTTCGAAGGCGTTAGTAAGACTTCTTGCATTCAAAGAGTCAAGCATTGGAAGGCGCCCCAGCACTTTTACGTCTGAAAATTCACCGATCGTGCGCATATTGTCCCGGTTCTCGTCACCGACAAAAATAAGCCCATGCACCGGAATCTTGCGGCTCCACAGCGCCTCAAGCGAAAGCAATGTATGATTAATCGTCCCCAGGCCCGTGCGCGCCACCAAAATCACCGGCACGCGCCCCCCATTTACAGGATCTTCATTCCATCTTTTGAACAAATTAATCAGCAAATTTTGCCGCGTCAAAGGCACCATAAGCCCGCCTGCACCTTCAATAATAAGCGGACCATCAACCTCAGGAATAACCAAACTCTCCACATCAATCTCCGCTTCATCAATCTCCGCAGCCCGGTGTGGAGAAAGGCTTTCCGTAAACACATAGCTTTCCGGCAAAAACCGCTCGCTCGGCAAACCCGTCAATCTTTGCACCGTTTTGGTATCGACCCCGCCTTCAACGCCCGACTGCACCGGCTTCCAATACGTCGCCCCCAGCGCCAGCGTTAACATCGCCGCCACTACGGTCTTACCGACATCCGTATCCGTCCCGGTGATAATGCATCTGTTACTCATATAAGTTCCTTATTGTCATCCCGAGCGAAGCCGAAGGATCTGATGTCATCTCAAGATTCCTCCGCTCGCTACCGCTCGGTCAGAATGACGATCATAACAACAAACCGTACTCAAATCCGCAGCAAAACGATCCAACACGCTTTCATCCAAATCCGCACTCAGCGACAGCCTGAGCCGCGCCGTCCCTTCCGAAACCGTTGGCGGACGGATCGCGCGAATATCATATCCCTTTTGCTGCAACTCATGCGCAACACAAACCGCTTTTTCATCATCACCAATGATGATCGGCACGATATGCGTTCCGGCCCCGCCAAATAATTGCTGCGCTTTTATGCAGAGCTTTTGCAATTTTTCCCGACGCGCGTAGCCCTCATCAGAGCCAATGATCTCGAGGGATTTTTGTACCAGATGAGCCTGCACCGGCAACGGCGCTGTCGAATAAATAAATCCCCGCGCAGCATTGATCATATAGTCAATAACATCTTCCGGTGCGCACACCAACCCCCCGGCCACGCCCATCGCCTTCCCGCATGTATGTAATGAGATAAGATTTTCCGGACACTCGTCATTGCGAGGAGCGTTAGCGATGCGGCAATCTATTTCAGAATCTGGATTGCTTCGCTGTGCTCGCAATGACATGCAAAGATCATAGACCAGCCCCTTCCCATCATGCCCTAAAACCCCCGTCGCATGGGCTTCATCAACGACCAAAATCGCATCATAGCGCTGCGCCAACCCATACAGCGCCTTCAACGGCGCAATATCCCCATCCATCGAATACACGCTCTCTACCGCAATCCAGATTTGGCCGTCTGCTTTTTGCTGCGCTTTCGCTTTACGAAGAGCCTCTTCGAAAGCATTTACATCATTATGCACGGCCTTAATATGCTGCGCCTGTGAATTTTGAATCCCCTCACGCGCACTCGCATGAACATATTCATCAAATATAATCACATCATGGCGTGTGCAAAGCGTTTGAAACAGCGCACTATTAGCCTGAAACCCGGTCGCAAAATAAAGCGCTTTCGGCGCAGCAAAATACACTGCCGCAAAATCTTCGAGCGCCGCATGAACATCCGTATGCCCACGCAATAACCGTGACCCGCCCGCACCAATTAACCCGCCATTTTGCAAATATTCAATCGCGCAATCGTGCAAATACGCACTGCCCGCGAGCCCCAGATAATCATTCGAGGTCAGATCAATCCCATAAGGCAAAACCAAAGAGCGATAACGCCCCGTTTCTTTCAACCCGTTAAGTTTTTGCTTAAAATCTTTCATGTTTTTTTACTACAAAGGACTCAGAAATCGAAAAGCTAAAAATTAAGTATACATAACCATTTTCCAATGAATATCTGTTATTTCATCTACAATAAAGCCCCTGCGCTCATACCATTCTTTGACACATATATTAGCCCTCAAAGTTCTCAAATGTATATCCTTCCCAAAACTTCGGGCTTTTTGAATTGAGGTGTCTAAAACGCGGCTGCCTATTCCCCGCCCTTGATACTCTGGAAGTACATACAAATCTTTAAGCCAAAGATAATCAGAACGGTCTTCCCAACCGACAATTCCTACTTTTTCGTTCTGAAGTTTAATGACATTTATACCACCAAGATCAAAAGCCTGATTAGTCTGTTTGTCCTGAAAGCATTCATCCCATCCGAACATTTCTTCTATAATCTTTCGATAAGCAACATGATGAACATGAACAAAAAAACTGCTATCTTTTTCCTGCACAGGAATATATTGAACATTCATCTTTGCGGACTCTGCATGCTCTGTAGCTAATTTTTCTAGGCCGCTTCTTTTTGACACCCGCAACCACCGGGCTTACAGCAACCACCACTTTTTCGTTCTGCAGAATCATCCTTAAATGGCGCACGCGGCTTCATGCCCAGCGCATCAAGCAGCGCATAGTCAAAATCTTTTTCCGGATTCGAAGTAGTCAACAGCTTTTCCCCCGTAAAGATCGCATTTGCCCCGGCAAAAAACGCCAAAGCTTGGGCTTCTTTCGAAATCTCTAAACGGCCAGCAGACAAACGCACCATCGATTTTGGCATTAAAATTCGTGCCACGGCAATCGCGCGAATCCACTCAAAAATATCCAAAGGCGGCACATTTTCAAGTGGCGTTCCTTTCACCGGCACCAGCATGTTAATTGGCACACTTTCCGGCTGTGGATTCAAATTACAGAGCGTATGCAACAAGGAAATCCGGTCCTCTTCACTCTCACCCATCCCGAGTATTCCCCCACAACATGCTGAAATTCCAGCCTTGGCAACATTTTCCAGCGTATCAAGCCGGTCCTGATAACTGCGCGTCGTGATAATTTTACCGTAAAACTCTTCAGACGTATCCAGATTGTGATTATACGCCTTAAGCCCCGCCTCTTTCAGACGCCGCGCCTGATTCTCAGTGAGCATCCCCAGCGTCACGCACGATTCCATGCCCATGTCTGATACGCCTTTGACCATGTCACAAACCCGATCAAAAGCACGCCCCTCAAGCACACGCGGCCAAGCCGCGCCCATACAAAAACGTGTCGATCCAGCCTCTTTGGCCTTACGAGCTTCTTCTAAAACCTTCTCGGTTTTAAGCAAAATTTCTTTTTCAAGCTCCGCCTCATTATGAACAGACTGCGAACAATAACCACAATCCTCCGTGCACCCACCAGTCTTGATCGACAGCAAAGTACACATCTGCATCTCATAATGATCGTGATTGGCCCGATGCACGGTTGCCGCATCATAAACCAGATCCATCAGCGGGCGGTGATAGAGCGCCCGAACCTCTTCAATCGTATGTGTCATAAGTGCTGTTAAACCACAAAATTAATGAATAAAAAATACTCTTTATAAGATTAAACGCGAAGCCCCGAAGAAACGAAGATATTAAAAAACTCCGAAACTCCGCATCTCCGCGTTTAAAAACAAACAAAATTTACAGAAACAAGATCAACCGGTTAAGGCTCTTCTTACAACATCAACATCCTGTGCAATCTGTGCATCTTCTTCAATCAGCTCCTCAACCTTGCGCACCGCATGCATCACGGTGGTGTGGTCACGCCCGCCAAATTTACGGCCAATTTCAGGCAAGCTGCGCGCCGTCAACATCTTGGCCAGATACATCGCCACCTGACGCGGACGCGCCACATTCCGCGCACGGCGCGCCGAATGCATATCGGCCATCCGAAGATTATAATGCTCGGCCACTTTACGCTGAATTTCATCAATCGTAATGCGCCGGTCATGCGCACGGAGCAAATCTTGTAGGACTTCCTGCGTACTTTCCAAAGTCACTTCCGCCTTCGTCACATCGGCATGCGCAACGATGCGGTTCAGCGCCCCTTCCAGCTCACGAATATTGCTGGTCACTTTCAACGCCAGAAATTCAAGAACACTGTCAGGTACATCGGCACCAAGCTGCGCGCGTTTGGTTTGCAAAATCCCAAGCCGCAGATCGTAAGTAGTCGGATGAATATCCGCCACCAGCCCCCAGGCCAAGCGCGAACGCAAACGCTCATCCAGCCCCGAAAGATCGCTCGGCGCTTTATCGGCAGAAATAATAATCTGCTTGTTCTGATCAACCAGCGCATTAAATGTATGGAAAAATTCTTCCTGCGTAGATTCCTTGCCCGCAATAAATTGAATATCATCAATCATCAACACATCAACGCTGCGAAATTTCTCCTTAAACATCATTGTCGAATCACTGCGCAAAGCTTTCACAAACTGATACATAAATTTCTCAGCCGAAAGATACATCACGGTTTTCTCAGGACTCTGCTCTTCAATCGCATGCGCAATCGCGTGCATAAGATGCGTTTTTCCCAAACCAACACCGCCATATATAAACAGCGGATTAAACGGAATCGTCAGACTTTCCACCACCCGGCGCGCCGCCGCATGCGCCAACGCATTAGGCTTGCCGACAACAAATGTTTCAAACGTAAAACGTTCATCCAGCGGCGAAGATATTTCAGAAATATCCAGCTTCTTATTCTGGTTGGCTTTGGAAGGCTCGGCCGCTTCAGGCTCATCATCCACAATCGCATTTTGCACAACAACAATCTGCAAACGCTTCACGCCATCTTCAAACCCTTCGCTGGCTTCAATGCACATACCCAAAATCCGCTCAGCATAGTGATTCTGGATCCAGTCACGCATAAAACGTGTCGGAACGGAAACTTCCATCGTGCCATGGTAAAAAGCCTGGAGAGTAAGAGGCTTGAGCCAGCTGCGGAAAATTGCTTCACCAAATTCACTGCGCATATCATTATGCACCTTTTTCCAGAGCTTCATAATTTCAACGCTCGGCTCCAAAGATGCTTCCTGATACTCAGCATTGCCCCGAATCAAAGCAACGGACTTTCCACCCATATCTGACATCTTTTATTCTCTCCATTTGTCAAAGGTTACGTATTAAACAAACAAAATACACAATCGCCAAAATGCCCAAATAAGGCAGCAGAAAGGGGGATACGAAAGCCGAAAAAGGCCCGCAAACACGTCTCCTATAACGATTAAACTTTTTAAATTATGAGTTCCGAACCCAACTCCAAGTCAAAAGCAGCAATCCTTGCCACAAACAACTCAACGGCCCCTATCCCCAAAACCCTCTTAATAAAAAGAAGGTAAACTTCAAATCAGAACAAAATCCTACTCAACGACAACACATAACAGTATGTTGTAAAAACCGCTTCAAGACCAATTCGGCCTCATTTTTGTCCCGATGAAAATGAGCCTACACTAAAAAAATATGTGGATGCAATACGAACAAAACAAGAAAATAAAAAAAGAAATTTTTTTATACTTTTTTTATACTATTGATTTTAAACGCATTTAAGCCCTTCAGATTTTCACCTAAAGAACTTAAAAAACAGTCTATAAAATTCAAATATTTAAGTATGAAACGCTACTAAATTTTCGCGTTTTGAACAGTGCGCTAAGCCGCTTTTTTAAGCGACTTAATACGAGAACTTAATCTGGAAACCTTACGAGCCGCCGTATTCTTATGTAAAATTCCCTTAACAACTCCACGACTGATTTCTGGTTGCGCATTTTGCAACGCGCTCTCAGCTTCCTTTGCATCGCCAGCCACCAAAGCCAACTCAACTTTTTTAATAAATGTACGAATGCGGCTCATACGTGCACCATTAATAGCGGCACGTTTATCGTTCCGGCGAATTCTTTTCTTTGAAGATTTATGGTTTGCCATTGTTAAACCTTTATTCCTAATTTCTTCTCAAAAGCGCTGACTTATCCTCTTTTGCGGAAGTTTCCAGCGCGTCTTATCCACAGATCGTCAGAGGTATACGCTGCACCGACCCGGCTTGTCAAGAAAATGATACGTTTTTTATCGGCCTAAAAATCATATGCCAGAAAATGATCAAAGTAAGGCTCAAAAACCAGCTTTTACGCACTGCAAATTGAGCGGCTTATTTCGGCTGAATACTCAAACGCAATATAATAATGCCAGCGTCATCCTCAAACATCATTTCCAAACGCTCCCCATTACGAATGAATTGATCGCCACCGACCGGATTCCAACCGAATTGCGGCAAAACCGATGCATAATAAGCCCGCACCGAATCAACGCTCATTGCCGCCATCTCGGCAACCGATTCAACCACGCGCCCACCAGGCTTATCAAAGCTCATCGAGCGCTCAGGCAGCTCTATCAAACCCGGCATCAACGGCACATCGTCGAGCACCTCAAAAAACTGAACCGAATCATCCTGCGCATATACAGAAGCAGAGGCCATAACCATCCCTGCTAAAATCATCACCGCAATAATAACGAAAATACGCATACGCTCTAAACCTTAACCCTGTTTTTCAGGACAAAAAAATGTTGAACGGCCAGCTTGTACAATCCGCTGCACACCACCCGTTTCCACTATATCACACTCACAAGCTCCACATCCTTGCCCAACCCGATCATACACAGCAAAATGATGCTGAAAATACCCTAACTGACCATCCGTATGCTTATAATCCTTTAACGACGAACCACCGGCCTCAATCGCATCGCGTAAAACCGAACGAATAGACATGCACAACGCCGTACACTCCTTTGCGTTCAAATCACCAGCCCTGCGCCGCGGATCGATTGCCGCGCGGTAAAGCGCCTCGCATACATAAATATTGCCCAGCCCCGCCACAATCCGTTGATCCAGCAATGCCGATTTAATTGGAGTCTTTCGCCCCTTTATCGCCACCGCTAAAATCTCAGCATTAAAATCATTCCCCAGCGGCTCCGGCCCCATAGCTGCCAAAGCCGGGTAATCCTGACAATCCTCACGCCCGACCGCATCAAGAAAACCAAAGCGCCGCGGATCGTTCAAAACAACACGCGGCCCTTCATCCATATGAAACTCGACATGATCGTGTTTTTCGTGGAGAGAGGTGCCCGCCGGCGGCTCAATCCGAACCGCTCCGCTCATCCCCAGATGCAGGACAAATCCGGCACCATTCTCGGCAAACCCTAGAATATACTTCCCCCGGCGCAGCAGGCGCTCAATCCGTTGTCCCTGCAAAGCTAGCGGCAATCCCTCCGGCAGGGGAAAGCGCAAATCCGCGCGGTTAAAAACCAACCGCTTGACGCGCCGCCCCACCATCGCAGGCTCCAGCGCCCGCTTCACAATTTCAACTTCCGGCAATTCAGGCATAATGGAAGAAATCTAGCGCACCAAGCCTATAAAACAATGCCAAAAAAACATGCTGGCCATTATAGTCAAACAAATTTACTTTCGGACGAGGCGCAAGCGACGCAGCGTAGGATTTCCTACGTAAGGAGCGAAGCAACACTGTCCGGGAGTAAATTTGACAGACTATAAAAGAAAAGCCGGCCAGTTTGGGGAAACTGACCGGCGAGAGAGTTTACGTGTGTGGGGATAAAAGCTCGACCTCCATACGCATCAGGAGAGAAACCTTATTTTTCATACAGATTATCAAGCTTTGTACTCTATTTATAGCAACTGAAACCACCCGTCAAGAAAAAAGTTATAAAAACTGCATAAAAAGATTTTTTTTATAACAAAAGATGATTTACATATAAAAAAACTACTGGACAACCCCTCCAAAGAGATATATAGACAATGCATCATTATAAATTAGGCGTGGATACCCCGCATATTAAGGATAGGAAGACGATGCCGACGATTGAACAGATCAGAGCCGCCCGGGCCCTTTTAGGATGGAACCAGCACGAGCTGGCCGACAAAGCGGGCCTATCGCAAACCGGCATCGCGCGCATCGAAAACGGCACCAACCAACCGAACTCGAAAACCCTGGAAAAGATTGGCAACGCCTTCGACCACGCCGATATCGAATTTATCGGCGACACGGGTCTGAGAAAACGCAGCATTCAATCACAAACATATCGCGGCACTGAAGGCTTTAAAGAATTTCTGGATAATGTTTATCACACTGCGCGTGATGTTGGCGGTGAACTCTGCACTTTTAACGCCGCAACACCATACTTTAAAACAATGCTTGGCGCAGAATGGTATGAACAACACGCTGAACGCATGCAAGCTATTCGAGACAACTTCACCATGCGCCTGATCGTTGAAGAAGGAACGAAAGACCTACTCGCAAAGGGCTTCGGAGAATACAAATTCTTTCCAAAAAATCTGCTGCCAGACCAAAAAATCTACGTCTATGGCGATTTTGTAAGCTTTATGAATTTTGCCAATGAAAATGTTGAAATCGTTGAGGTTAAACATGGCCCTAGCGCAGAAAGTTTTCGAATTTTGTTTAACATTGCGTGGGAGAAGGTTGCAACATCCCTCAAAGAGTAATGAGCACAAAAAAACGAACATTGATAATGGCAGAGAAGAATTCATGTTTTTCATTCAATGTCGTATATTGTCTGAGTAATTTATTATGAGCGAAAGCGACAACACAGAAACATCTCCAGTGCCAGAAGGCGCAAAAAGCGCTTTTGCCGCAGCGAATGGCACAAACGGACACGGACAAGTGAACGTTGCCATCATTGGCGCTGGCTCTGTTGGTGTCTTCACAGCCTTTGAACTGGCGAAAAACGGCGCGCGCGTGTCTCTCGTCCCACGTCCCGATTCCGAAACACTACAAGCCCTGAAACAACAGAAATATATTGAGCTGGCCTCTACAAAAACAACCCGTGAAATTAACGCCATGTTTGAAGCCAATGGCAGCTACGTCCCCCCGCCTGCTGAAGTTTCCGATATCGCGCAAGATGAAGACTTAACAGAAGTTATAGACGGTAAGCGCGTTATTTCTCGCGGAAAATTAGCTGATAAATTAAAGAAAATGGGTAACGCCGTCGGCAACGAACTTTTTGGCGCCGTAAATGCCCAAACTCAAAAAGAATATTTCACGCAGGACGAAATCCACACGCTTCTGACCAATCACCTGCGCATACCGCTTTACGTGCAGGAAAGAGACGGAAATGAAGAAGCATATAGAAAAACACTCGGAAACACCCGCTACGTAAAGCTTTTTGATGGTGTGAACGATGCCGAACCTGAAAATCAGGTCGTGATTGTGGCAACCAAAAGCTTCAGTAAAAACCCGGAGTTTGCAAGAAAATACGTACTTCCATTTTTAGCTGAAAATGGCGTGGTTGTTGACATTTCCAACGGATTAAAACGCTCTTCTATTCCAAAACTAGAACGAACAAACCTGAGACAAACCCTGCATGAGGCTTTGACAGAGAGCGATGTCCTCGCTGACTTAAACGCTTTTGAAGACAAGATCGGTCTAGAAAAGATCATCGGCGCCAATGCCTTATTCGCAGTCGAGGCAGAAAACGATAATCCTCACAGGGTGCATGTCAGATCTCTGCTACACACCGCTGCTATATATACAGCAAACACCAATCCTTACGTCGAACGGATTTTTGAAGGCAGTGACATCAGACCCTCCACACCGCATGACCCTCTGGCCCAAAGTCTGGATAAACTCGGCATCAACATAATGAATATCATGAGCGCCGTCTACGACAAGTCAAAGGCAGAAGTTTTCAGCAACCAGACCTTACTAAACCTTTATAACAACGCGTTAAGAGAACTATACCGGGTAGCGGAAACAGGATATGGGGTCACACTCCACAGAGGCGGCCCCGAAGCTTATGTCGAACACTGTCAGAGATACCACAGAAGAGCAGTTCTCGCCGCTTCACACGCGGGAGATATACACCGCTCCTCAACACATAAAGACATTGCAGAAGGAAAAGCAAAAACAGAAAGAGAGTTTTTACTCGACGCCATCATTGAACTTTCCGAAAAACAGAGAATCCAAGTGCCTCACCTTCGCATTCTCTCATCTTTTATGGACACAATTGAGGAATTAATCAAAGAAAACCAATTGGATGAATTGCGCAAACAACACTACATTTTCTACGAAAACACCCACGAAATGAGGGATGGAACGGTGACGCGCGTACACCCGCCAAAAACCAGTAAAGACGTTGAGCTTCCGAATGTAGGAACTGTAGTCACCTCCTGCAAAATGCCTTTTTTTGAATGGAGACGACTTCACAATAACCGCCCCGACTATTTTAAAAATATTATGCCGCAACTTTTGCACGCTGTAGATTCCAACCACACCGTCTTTAAAAACGGAAAATGTGTAGAGCTGATGCAAGCCTTCGTGGATAGCAAAGACGTTAATCCCGAGACAGGAGAAATCAATCTCGAAAGTTCCGCATTCAACGTTTTCTGGGAAACAATTAAAACCTACAAAGAGCAGTGGGACGCCTACACTGAGGCAAAAAAGAATGACGAAAAACCCGAAGAAAAACCCGAAGCAAAACGCAAACGTGTTGAACTGGCGTGGCAAGCGGTCAATGATGCAAAAAACGAACTGGAACAACGGTACAGAAACGCCAAGACGCTTACAAACAACAGAGGCGGCTCTGGAACCGGCGCAGTAACAACAATTACCGCAGGCTTTGCACATGCAAACGACGACACCACCCCATGGCTTAAAAGAAGAGGGGTCAGAAAAATTCTACCCCAATATTCTGCTTTCGATGGCCCCGGGTGCTTCTAAAGCTCCTTTAAACCCTGATAAACAAAGCATAAAAAAGGCCTCCGCATCTACGAAGGCCTCTTTCTTTAAAATTCGTCAGGTAAAAGGGCAGAGTTGCCCCGCGTAGTTATTTTGTCTCTCTGGCTAGGCAAAGGCGTTTCGAGGATCGTAAATGTACACGTAAGTACATGCGAACCGCAGAAGGCCTTTTGACAAAGTCAGTCGGAAAAAGATCCGAGTTTTACATCATGCCGGGCATACCGCCCATGCCACCCATATCACCCATACCGGCACCACCTTTGTCCTCTTGCGGAGCTTCGGTGATGATCGCTTCGGTGGTGATCAGCAGGCTGGAAACAGACGCCGCATCCTGCAGAGCTGTGCGAACAACCTTCACAGGATCGATGATTCCGGCTTTGACCAGATCGCAGAACTCGCCGGCCTGCGCATCATAACCGTAATTGCTGTCTTTTTGCTCCAGCAGCTTGCCGACAATGACAGAGCCTTCCGCCCCGGCATTTTGCGCAATCTGACGGATCGGCGCTTGCAAGGCCCGGCGAATGATTTCAATACCAACCGTCTGGTCGTCATTGTCACCTTCGAGTGCCTCAAGAGCCTTCGTCGCATAAAGAAGCGCGGTACCGCCACCGGCGATAATGCCTTCTTCCACAGCTGCGCGCGTCGCATGAAGTGCATCATCAACGCGGTCTTTGCGTTCCTTCACTTCAACTTCGGTCACACCGCCAACGCGAAGAACCGCAACCCCGCCTGACAATTTCGCCAAACGCTCTTGCAGCTTCTCTTTATCGTAATCGGAATCGGTTGATTCAACCTGCGTCCGGATTTGCGCACAGCGAGCATCAATGTCGCCCTTGTCGCCCGCCCCATCAACGACTGTTGTATCGTCTTTGGTGATAGACACTTTCTTGGCGCTGCCCAGCATATCCAGCGTAACGTTTTCCAGCTTGATGCCCAGATCCTCGGAAATTACCTGACCACCGGTCAAAATCGCCATATCTTCAAGCATCGCCTTACGACGATCACCAAAGCCTGGTGCCTTAACAGCCGCAATCTTCAACCCGCCGCGCAACTTGTTCACAACCAGAGTTGCCAAAGCTTCGCCTTCAACGTCTTCGGCCACGATCAACAATGGACGGCCAGACTGCACAACCGCTTCCAAAATCGGCACCAAAGCCTGCAAATTGGACAGCTTGCCTTCATTCAGCAAGATGTATGGGTTTTCAAGATTGGCCTGCATCTTGTCCGCATCGGTGATGAAGTATGGTGACAGATAACCACGATCAAACTGCATGCCTTCAACAACTTCCAGTTCATTGTCCAAAGACTTGGCTTCTTCAACCGTGATCACGCCTTCATTGCCCACTTTATCCATCGCTTCGGCCAAGAGCGCGCCGATTGATTCTTCACCATTGGCAGAAATCGTACCAACCTGCTTGATTTCCTCATTGCCCTTGACGTTCTTGGCGCGTTTCTTAAGGTCTTCAACAACCTTGGCAACAGCCATATCAATCCCGCGTTTCAGATCCATCGGATTACGACCCGCAGAAACGGCCTTCGCACCTTCATTGGCAATTGACTGTGCCAGCACCGTTGCCGTCGTCGTACCGTCACCGGCATGATCATTAGCCTTGGAAGCCACTTCTTTGATCAACTGCGCACCGGTATTCTGACGCTTGTTTGAAAGTTCGATTTCTTTCGCAACAGTCACGCCGTCTTTTGTCGTACGCGGCGCACCGAATGATTTTTCAATCACAACATTGCGACCCTTTGGGCCCAATGTCACTTTCACAGCATTGGCTAAAACATTAATTCCAGCCAACATATCTTCACGGGCATCTCCGCCCAGTTTTACATCTTTTGCAGACATTATAACTACTCCTTTAAATCTACATTCACGAATGTCATCCCGAGGAATTTATGACGAGGGATCTCAAGTTACTTTATGAGATTTCTCGCTAACGCTCGAAATGACAAGTTAAACACTAAGCCGCAATGATACCGATGATGTCAGACTCTTTCATCACCATCAGCTCTTCACCGTCAATCGTAACTTCTGTGCCAGCCCATTTTGAAAAGATGACATTGTCACCCTCTTTTACATCCAATGGACGCACATCGCCATTGTCATTCACATGGCCAGAGCCAACAGCAACGATTTCACCTTCCATAGGCTTTTCAGATGCTGTGTCAGGGATGATAATCCCGCCAGCCGTTTTGGTATCCGCTTCAACGCGGCGGACAAGAACGCGATCATGTAGAGGACGAAACTTAGCCATTTCGTATGTCTCCTTTTTAATGCTGTCATTCCGAACGCATGTGAGGAATCTCCTCGTTTGGTTTGAGATTTCTCGGCTACCGCCTCGAAATGACATATGGTTGATAACAAGCAGGATTTCGATCTGCCTCATGTGAAGCCAGGTTCAAAACCCCCTCCAACGCCCCGCTAAGCCTTATTCAGACTCATATTTGCAACGAGCATCACACATATAGGCTCTACCCGAAAAAATTTCAAGTTTTTTTGCATACAACACAAAACCAATAGAAACTGTTGGTAATTAAAGCTTTTGCAATATTTTTTGCTTAAAATAAGGTATTATAGAAACAGAATACTTCGAAACGCCTGAGAACGAGCAAGGAGGGCAAATGGCTGATTTTAAAAAGCAATTAGACAATTACCGCCTGACCACCGCGCAGATTTTCTATCACCTGCCGGATTATGAGCAAATTCTGCAGGAGTTTATCTGGCAGGAATACGACCTTGTGCCCCAATTTCCCGAACTATTTAAGTTTCTCGATTTCTGGGAAAAAAAGATCGAAGGGCGGCTGCATTCGGTCTATGTCGCCAAGCGCGAAATCATCACCGCTTCAGACTACCGCAATGCCGACTGGCTCGGCACGTTGCAGTAATTTAAGCCGCTAACTCCGCCGGTTTCAAGACTTTCAACATCTCATTGGCTTGAGAAACATTTTGGGGACCGGCTTCCTTCAAATACTGCCGCAATATCTCCGCAGCCTTGAAACTCGCAACCGTAATACCACTCAAACCCTCAACTCCGTTTAAATTCTGATAGACTTTGTCGACACAATCCTCACCCAGAACAATTTCATGGCGAGAACCGTTGGCTTCAGCCTGCACTAAGAAATGAAAATTCAAACCATGATCCGGCGCACTCCCGCCAACACGCGCAACATTCTCAAGCTCAACGCTCATACCTTTCAAAGCGCCTAATCTCAAAACCCCGCCCTTGGAAAGCTCTTGAACAACCTCATCCAGAGCTTCAGCAGATCCAGAAGGAACATTTTCGGCCTCAAAAGCCTCTCTAAGGCCCAACAAACCCGGCAACGCACCCTTTTGTGCCTTAAAAACACTCATGTCGCACTCCCTAATCGAATTGATATGTAAATCTTATGCACCATCTAACACTCTCATGTCAAGCATGCTTTTTCTCTCAATCATAACGCGCCAAGCGCACCTTCAACCCATCCAGACTTTCATCCATGATAATCTGGCACGACAGGCGTGAATTATCCTGCACGTCAAAGGCTTCATCCAGCATCTCTTCCTCATCATCGCGCATTGCCGCCAGCTTTCCCAGCCACGCCTCATCGACATAAACATGGCACGTTGCACATGCACATGCCCCGCCGCACTCGGCCTTAATCGGCAAACCATGATCACGAATAATTTCCATCACCCGCCATCCTTCAATCGCGTCCAGCGCATGCTCTTCGCCGTCTTGATCAGTCACATAAATTTTCACTTCACACCCTCACCAAATATCGGTTTTCTTATTCTCATTATTAAAAACTGAATACATGCCATAAGCAACAGCCAGGCTGGAAACCAGGGACAATACAAAATCTATAAAAGCCTGAATAACAGCCATGCCGGTTTCAAACACTATCGAGCTATCACCAACGCCCAGCCCCCCCATAATCATACCGTAAAATTCACTGATCAAAATCATAAACAATATCACCGGCACAAAACACAAAACCCAAACACCCAGCAAAGGAAATGAGTCCGAATACGCCCGGAAACGAATCAAGTAGGTACGCACAGATTGACCCATTACAACCGGAATATAAATCCACAAAAACCGAAACGCCCAGATCAAAAATGCAATCATCACCACTGCCAACACAAATGTCTGCAGATTCGGCTCAGGCGGCGGCGCATCCGGAATAACCTGCTGCCCCTCATACGCCGAACCGACAACGAAAGACAACATCAGCTTGATCAATACATACACAATCATCGAAGCTTTAATATTACGCGCCGTATCCTCCGCGGGCGGCAAAATGGAACGCCGTACTTTACTCTGAGCCTCATACGCATGCAAAGCCATAATAACCAGCGTCGCAATGACCCAGCCTTCCATAAAAAATATCGGTAAAAGCAAAAGCCCCTGACGCAAGGCTTCTTTCTGTATATCAAACGCAACAAAACCAACAAAAAAGAGAATTTTAAGAACCAGCACCATCGCTGAAAAACGCACCACATCCACCCGTCTGTCCCAAACAAAGCGATACGCCCTCGATGTACTCTCTACAAAATCAAAACTGGCCACAACGTTTTTTCTCTTTATATTCACCCGGATAGTGTAAACCAAGATCATACACAATTGTCATTTTTGTAAAAGCGCTGAAATATTAGGAAAAGAGTTTTTAAAATGCCAACCGCAAATACATACCAACACAATAAACTCATCGCCGTCTGGCTTTATTCCTGCGCCTTCATGGTCTTCGCGATGATCATCATCGGCGCAATTACGCGCCTCAGCGAATCCGGCCTCTCAATGGTCGAATGGCGCCCCTTAATGGGCGCGCTGCCTCCCTTGAATGACGCCGAGTGGGAGCGTGTTTTTACGCTCTACCAGGAAAGCCCGGAATACGAAAAGAAAAATACCTGGATGGAAATTGACGACTTCAAAGCCATCTTTTTTTGGGAATGGTTTCACCGCCTCTGGGGCCGGGCAATCGGACTCGTTTTTGCCCTGCCGTTTGTTTTTTTCTGGCTGCGTAGAATGATCCCCCTTGGCTATCACCTGAAACTTCTTGGGCTACTCGCCTTGGGCGGCGCGCAGGGTTTTATGGGCTGGTACATGGTTAAAAGCGGTCTGGTCGATCAGCCCGCCGTCAGCCACTATCGCCTCGCCTCGCATCTCGGGCTGGCATTCATCATTTTCTCCTGCCTGCTCTGGGTCGGCTTGTCACTCACACTAAAAACTCGCCGCCACGCCAGCCGCGCGCTCAACATTCATAGTTGGATTACACTGGCTTTCATCGCTATCACCGTCCTTTGGGGTGCATTCACCGCCGGACTCGACGCCGGGCTAATATACAATGAGACTTTCCCGAAAATGGGCGGCGGATGGATTCCACCGGACTTTTGGAAATATGATACGCTTCTACCCAACATCCTTGAAAATCACAGCGGCGTGCAATTCATCCACCGCTGGCTAGCCATCCTTACTGTTGGCATGATTCTAAGCCTCTGGATACACGCGATAGCAAAAAAACAAGGCTTTCGCACACTCCATGCCGCCGCAATAATGGCACTGTTGCAATTATGTTTGGGGATAGCCACTCTTCTCTCAGGCGTTCATTTACATGTCGCCACCGCACACCAAGCAGGCGCCGTAATCTTATGGGCGCTAGTCCTGATCTGTATCTACCAGACACGGCCTCATAAGCAAGCCTGCTAACTTGCCTGATCCGAAGGCGGCGCTGAACCAGAAGAATCATCTTCTTCCTTTTGATCCTTTGAAGACACAAACTTCATCAACACGGCTTTTTGCTCGGATTCCCCCCCTTGCGACAAAGCAGGCTGTCCGGCCAAAGACGTTTCCTGCACACGAGCGGAAGCAGGTGCAGAGATCTGCACACCAGCAGGCGGTGATATTTCAATCGGCCTTACACGCTCATCCGGCAGACTCATGTCAATCGGTTTCACGTCAAAGGGCTCAGAAACGAGATCGGAAGCCATCTCAGAAGATTCTAAAACAACTTCTGCTTCCTGCGAACCTTCAGAATCCTTTACCGCTTCATCTTCTGTTTCGATCTGAAGAGGCTCAGGCGGCGGCGCTATAAACTTATCGACAATCTGACGGCCATATACACATAGCGCCAAATCACGCCCCATTTTTTCAACTTTCTCACGCACGAAATCAATCTGCAAAGCGCCTTTTTCAACACTTCTTTCTTCAATCGCATCCATAAATTCCAATAGCGAAAGTCGCCGTTCTTCTGCCTCACGTTCAAGCTCTGCCCGGTGCTCCCGATCATCCGTACCGTCTTGATCATACCGGATCAGCTCTGCTCCCAAAACGTAAGCCGCCGGCGCTTCCCATTTTTGAGCAAATTGTATACGGCCACTAATATTGGCGATGACATATAAAACCTCCAGCGCCTCTTTAAGCTCATCAAAACGCTCACTGGTCAATTGATTTTCGGGATCAGATTCGGAATCCGGCGCAGAAGCATTAGACATAGTACTTGCATCCTTAAAAACAAAACAACACAAAAACATGATAGCGCCATTCAGGCGTTAATGAAGGCTTAGATTACGCTTATGCTCTATTTCAAGGACGGCTCAAATCATAAACCGGCGCAGGCTGTGCTGAAGGAGGCGGATGTTCAGTACGATCTCCACCAATTTCTCGCCCGTTTTCCTGCATTTCCAGGGTTTTCTGATCGATTTTATCCGGCTTTTTCCAGGCACCAACGCCATAAAAACTCTTTTGAGCCCAAAATCAGCGTATTTGAAAAACCCTCTTCATGAACGAACCCAATGCGCCTCCATCGCATTTTCGCTACAGTTGATTGACCCATTTCAACTCTGTATTGTTCATTAGACAAATACACCGGAGATCTGCTTGAAACTGAAAGATTGCTCTCTGCCGTTCCACTCCTTCATAAAGCGTACAAATTCCCTGCGAAGCTCGAGATATTGATAAGGCTGGCGGGTGTCGCCAGCCGAAAGAACGACGCGCTCAGCGCCCTTCGCCAGAATAACCGTTCATCAAAGCGAATAATTCCGGATGCTCTCTGCAGATCTTGTCCATCGTCGTCATGTCGTCTGTTTTATGCACCTCCTCCATAAGCGCTTTACGCGCACGGCCTATCCGAAAGAACTTGTGGCGTTTCCAATCACCTCCTCTCTGTTCCTTCCTGTCATAAAGCGCGCGATCAACGGACCGGAAGTATCCTCGGCATCTCAATGCCCTTAATCGCACCTGCGCTCCAGCCTCAATAGACTTCAAGCGTTAATTCCCGCCCCGCATTTAGGGAAAAAGCACCAAGCACCTCTTGGTCCTGCGGCCCCAAAACAACGCGGACCGCCATAAAGCCTGCGGCTGGTAAAATTACTGATCAGTTTAAATCTTCAATTCTCGCTGCGCCACCGCTGCTTTATCAAAGTCTGCGGCCCGCACGCCGGATGCAGATTAAACTGTTTCTGCTGCAGCGCTTTGGCAGTAAACAACTCCGGATTTCACTGCGCGCTTCATCATTCAGGCGTTGAATGTTGCCGCATAGATCTCTTGCGCTTCTTGCCTGTTCTCACAAAATCTCCAGCTTGGGAACATCTTTGAACTCTACCTTCAGCAAAAGCTTCGAATAATCCCCCACAAACCGCCTGGATATGCATGCGCTTATCCACCAGCACGCAAAACCAGGATCAAGATCGCGTATTTCAGCCAGGGCCTCCCTGGCGTCTTTAAGCGCCTTTCGAATAGCTACGGTGTCGATCTTCTCAACCGTAAAGAATCATCGGATCTTATCAATACCCGCAACCTAACGTTCGCCATTATCATCCTGAAGATCATAAATCCTGCTGATAAAGCGGGTTTCCCCATCCGCGCTTTTGGAAATCCGGATACGCCTTCGCCAAATTACTAATCGTCATAGGCCTGCGCAATATCGGTGGGAATTATGCGCCGCCCGCCGGAGTGTAATCTCAGGGAAGTAAGCCCCGGCTTCCAGACCGGTACACTACCGCAGTCATAAGATTCAACATGGCGAGCGCCCCAGCCTTACCTGCGTTTTATGAAGCGCCGCTGCGCTCATGTTGAAACTTTATCATGCCAAAACATTTCGCCACTTGTTCGGGATCACTGATCTTTCAGCCGCCGCCAAAGCATCGCTCATCGCATCTTCAAATGCTCACGATGGGCCCGGTCGCCATGGGGCAGGGTCATAGCCGTATTGATCAATATGATCATATCGGTATGAAAATCTTCTTTTTATCGCCGTATTTTTTCGCCTTCTTTATAGAAACTGCGCCAGACGATCCCGCAGACTTTTATTGCCGTCAATTTTTCCAACAAATCCGGAATTGCAGATCCGGCATCAAATGCAACCATACCCGCAAGGAATTCGTATGTGTGCGTCAGGGAATCAAGTAAACGCAGCATATCCGGGATTACCATCTTTATGCTCTTCAATCCGCTGCGCAAATTGCCGCTCGACCAGATCCGGCATTTTCAAAGACTGTTATCATCAGGATTAATAAACAGCTCCGCGAAATCATGCCGTTTTGGCCAGGAAATCGAAGAATCAGAGTAACTCGGCAAAGGCTTTTTCAGATCACAAAAGCTGCTCATCACTGATTTTCCTTTCAGCTTCTCATCAAAATGCTCCGGATATATTTTCCTTTTTGTAACCGTATATTCCGTGATCACCGCGCCCTTTTCAGCCAGGATTCCAGCAACATCTGATGGCTCAGAACCAACATCATCCTGCGGACGCCTGCGTGCGCATATCGAAAATACCGTCCGGCGCACCAACTTCAGTTATGCGCCGGTCAAAATCCGCCGGTAACGAAATCTTTAAGTAACTGCCCTACAAACCCACTAGGCATTTGGGCGCTCTTCTCTTCCAGCTGCGCATTCGGCGGGCAGCAGCTCGCCCAACATCGTCCTCAACCTTCAGCGTTGCATCAAACGCGGTGACGGTTTTCCGGCAGGTTATACGCCCGGAGCTGCGCAAAGCGTCAGCGCCGGAATAAAAGCCTACAACTGCGCCGCGTCATAACCGGCCGCCACGGTACCGGCTGCCAGTTGCTGGTAAGTTTCTTCGAGGTTACCTCATCAAACGCGCCATAACGCTTGTCTTCCGGAAACCGAAATCAGTTTGCAGCTTGCTTACACATACGCTGTCAGTGCGGCTTGCGTCTCCGGCGCGTCACGCCGCCCTCCTGCCCGATGGTTTTAAGAACAGTTTCGGTATCGCTTTGCGTTTTTCCGCGCGCTTTTTGAACCTGCTGAACGTTTTTGTCATTGGCAATCTCGTTCAGATCGGCAACCTTCTCACGATCTTTGATGAACACCAGCAAACCACCCAGCAATCTTGCCCCATTGATCCTCGGGAATACCGCATCTTCCAGATAGCCACGAATAACGCTCTTAGTTGGCGTCAGCCCTTATCGAGTTCAAGATCAAAATTTTCTTTTATACGATCAATATCTTTCGCTAATTTTCCGCTTTTTTCATTCGCCGCCAAACGATCAAGTACCTGCTTACCAAATTTCGGACTGTAGCCTTCAACCCCATCCATATCCAAAAACGCCGCCAGAAACCGCACCGCCTTATCCCGCGCATCGACAAACGCCTCATCCGCCACATCCCCCTTATGCGAAGACGCAAGCAACCCAAGCCCTTGAAGCTTTCCTGCAATGGATTGAATTTTGGGAGTTAAGTCCGCCAAATAATCACCCTCTTATTTTTTCAAACAGCCCTGATTTTTATCGTTTTACGGGCCGTTTTTTATCTATTCTGCCATCAACTTAACCAATTGTTTTCATTATATAATATTCATGCTCTTTTCATGCATGACGGTCAAGTTAAGTGCAGTATGCCACAAAACCACGCATTTTTCAACTTTTTTCAATGAAATCAAATGGTTAACAAAAGGTTAACAACACATTCGGCAGTGCCCATAGATCTTATAGTGCTTTTCATTAAGAATCGGACACCCCCACCCAGCTACGGGTAAGGCGCAAGCGCCCAACCCTTCCCATCCCTCCCCCTTGAGGGGGAGGGTTTGGGTGGGGGTGTATAGAGTGTGGGGGTGTTTGGTTATAGTGTCCGATTTTTAAGCGGAATAGCTATAAACAAACAAAGAGAAATGTGGCGAAAACGATGTTTTACGAGAACCGGAAGCGCAGTAAAACATTGTTTGCAGCCCATTTATCGCAGTTTGTTAACGACCTTGTAAACCTTCACGCTCAAGAATATCGTGATAAAATTCCAAATACCCCTGCAAACTCGCTTGCTTGGTAAATTCCGCCTCATAGCGCACATGACCGTTATGTACCAAACGCTCCACCAGATCCGGCTCTTCAATCAACCGCCGGATATGCGCCCCAATCGCTTCTACATCATCAATAGGCGCCATCAGCCCGTCTTCTTCATGGCGCACAAACTGGCGCGGCCCGTCCGCATCACACACCACCACTGGCGTGCCCTGCGCCCAGGCCTGCACAAACACGGTGCCAAACCCCTCATTACGCGAAATAAACGCACAAATATCCGCTGCCCGTAAGAGGGCCGCTCGGTCAGTACGCCACCCCAAAAGCTTAACCCGATTCCCCACACCAAGCTTTTCAATCAACGCCTCAAGCTCCGCGCGCTGCGGCCCTTCACCAGCAATCCAGACATACAAATCCGGCTGCGCCGCCGCCACCTCAATCAGCGTATCAAACGCCTTATCCGGATGCAGCCGCCCCAGCCCCAGCGCCAATGGCGCCCCTTCTGGCGTATCGAAATCAGCCCGGTTAATGGCCTGCGTAACAGGCTCGACTTCCGCAAAATTATTGATATGAACAGCATGATCTCCAGCCACGCCATGCGCCAGTATGTGCTCACGAATGAGCGGCGTAATCGCGACAAAATACTCGGCTGTTTTGAAATATTTCATCTTATACGGGCTGCCCAGCCGCGCTACATGCACATAACGCGGACACCCCATTGAAGCCTTCCAGCGCATCAGCTTCGACGGTGCCCTGCTCATCCAGCTCTGCACAATATCAGGTTTGAATTTTTGGATAATCTTGCGCAAACGCGCGCCTGTATAAACGTCCACCGCCCCGCCAAAAGGCAATACATGCACGAAAATTCCCGCTTTTTGCAAACGCGGCACCCGAATATCATTGGCCCGGGTTGCGACTTCAACCACTTCCCCGGCCTCATGCAAGGCCAAGCACATATCGACAAAGGCGGTTTCCGCCCCACCATGCTCCGCCCCGGCCATAACTTGAAGGATTCTCATGCGTGTGCAGCTTCTTTACGCAAAACCTTATTCACCACCACCCTCGGGCTTCTCAGCCTCGCCGGCCTCTGCTTTTTCAGCCTCTTCTTTCTCCGCCGCTTCTTTCTCCGCCGCCACTCTGGCTTCTTCCTCCTTTTGCACCTGATCCTGCTGCTGCATGACCATCGGTAAACTCACCAAAGTTGTCTTCAAAAGCCGGGTCATTTCAGGCTGAGTCTTATCCATATTTTCCAACAAAGTCTGACACGCCTCAGGCGACGTCACTGGAACTTTTTCAATTTCCTTGTCTTTATCCTTGCGCGCCTTATCAACCAGCTTAAAAAATTTCTTAATCTCACGCGGCTCCGCATATTCCTGCGCCAAAATCATATTACCAACATTCGCATCAGCCTCTTCCATAATCGGCTTGATCGCGGCTTTCCATTCATCAAAACGTGTTTCCAGCGGTTCTTTCATATCCGAATTAACTTCACCGCAAGCGTCCACCGCCATTTCAACATTCTCACGCACCGATTCAACAACCTTGATAAGGTTATAATTGCCATACATAATGCTGAAATGCCGACGGCTTCGCTCGTCCAGATCTTTCATGAACGCATCTGCCGCTTCTAAAACTTCATTCTTTTTCGGGGCCTCTTCCGTTTTATCTTCAGCCCAAACGGCTACAGAACCAAAAGCAATAAGCAGAAAAGAAAATACAAAGGCTAACTTTTTCATGAATCATGCGCTCGCTGTTTTTAAATGTTGCAAGCATAAAAATAGCCCCGATCGGAGCAAAAAAAAAGCCTGTATGATGTTTTGTCCGGGAATAAATGGGGCAACACAACTCCCAAACTCATCATACAGGCCAGTGCGCATGACATAAGAGATAAACCAAAAATATTTCTAAAACCTTTTCGCCTGAATACTTTCAGACACGAACCCTGATTTTTTATAAGTGGGCCTTCCGCCCAATTCCGGCTTCTCGTCTCAAGAGAAGCCAATTTGTCCCTAAATCACTGGTCTTTCTACCAATCGAAGGAAAGGATCACACCTTAAGTTACTGATCACTTACCTTATATATTTAACATAACACATAAAATCTAAAGAGAAAGTAAATAAAATTCGATATGAATTTCTTTAATTTTAGACCCAAATTTTGCTGGAATTTTTCAACCTCGATGCCCTGCGTTTTTTCGGATTTCACTTGCACACAAAACCTTTTTATGGCCTCCTAACCCCTTAAACTCATTATATAAAAGCAAAAATCATGCAAAATACAAAAACTTCGCCCCACATCAAACCGGAAAACATAAACATCACAGAAATTTCTGCTGCCCATCACCCTCAATATATGGGCCATGAAAAAATCTATAAAATCCATGCGCCAAAACAAAATATCACCGCTTTTGTCGGTATCCATAACACGGCTCTCGGACCGGCTCTGGGCGGCATCCGTTTCAAATATTACGAAGATGAAAACGCCGCGTTAACAGATGTTCTGCGCCTCTCCGAAGCCATGACCTGGAAAAATGCCGCCGGGGGGCTTGATCATGGCGGCGGCAAAAGCGTGATCATGGCTCCATCCGTCAATCTACGCCGCCCGACAGATGAAATATTGGCCATATTCGCCCAAGGACTAAACATCGTCAACAACAGCCAACCTGTTTATTTCGGCGCTGAAGACATGAACATGGACGAAACCAGCATGAATAAACTCCTCAAAACAACCAAATGGATCAAAGGCGGTACCGCGCCCTCTCCCGAAATTGTTGGCGGCACTCCCTCTCCGCTGACTGCCATCGGCGTATTCGAATGCATGAAAATCGCCGCCCGCCACAAGCTCGGCAAAGAAAACCTCGAAGGTGTACGCGTCTCAATGCAAGGCCTTGGCAATGTAGGCAGCGCGCTTGCGCAATATCTTCACGAACAAGGTGCAATCCTCACAGGCTGCGACGTTTTTGATTCAGCATTTGAAGACCTCCGGACTAAAGACGTACAGATCGTACGTGTCAGCCTCGATGAAATTTACGATGCTCCGACAGACATCTTTGCACCCAATGCCATTGGCAGCACATTAACCGATACCAATATCGCGCGCCTCAAAACCGCAGGCGTACAAATCGTTTGCGGCGCCGCCAACAACCAGCAACAAGACCAATCCGGCGGCCACCAAAGCCGCCTCATGCACGATCTGGGTATACTTTATTGCCCCGATTACATCGTCAATGCGGGCGGTGTCATCTGGGTTGCAAAAGTCGGACAAGATGCAAAAACCGTAACACAGGACATTCGCACCGGCGTCCCGCGCCGCTTTGAAGAAATCTTGAAAATCTACGAATCCGCCTCAGACCAGGACATGGCCTCCATCGCCGCCCGCTACGCCCGCCAGCGCGTTGAAGCCGCCCAATCTCAAAACTCACAAAACACTGGGACCGAAACACACAACATGATAGGAGCTTAAAGCATGTACACTGAACGCGGAAATGTCCTGTGGTTTATTCTCATCGCCGTCGCGCTGCTCGCCGCACTCACAATGGTGCTCAGCCGCTCCGGCTCAACCGTCGATCAAAGCGGCGATATTGAACAGCAACGCGTCAAAGCCAGCCAGATCCTGCGCACGGCTAAAAGCATTGAAGCCGGAATCCAGCAAATGCGCCTGCGCGGTGTCTCTGAAAACGATATGTCTTTCTGGCATGACAGCAATGGCGACAATACAGAAGACGGCTCCGACACTTACTACAACGCCAACTGTACCATAACCGATTGTAAGCTGTTCGACGCAGGCGGCGCAGGCCTTACCTATTCCAGCCCGCCCAGCGGCGTCAATGACGCCAGCGAATGGATTTTCAATGCCACCAATGACGTACTGAATGTCGGCACCACCGCGCCCGACCTGCTCATCATCCTGCCAAACGTCAAAACCTCAATCTGCGCGCAAATCAACCGCATGCTGGGCGCCTCTTACGCCGGCACAGAAAGCGATGTCGATTTCACCGCCTTCACCGGCACGTTTACGCTGACCGAAACTATCGATTTGGCTGCAGGCCAGGAAGCAGGCTGCATTGACTACGACAACGCCGGCTCCACCGAACCCTTCTTCTACCAGGTCCTGATCAAACGTTAAAAAAAAACAAGGAGCTACACCACTTATAGTCGTTTGAATTAAGAATTATACATACGGTTTTTTTATTTTTTGACAAGTCGATGAGCGAGGGCGGGCTATATGAGATAGCATTCCAAATTTTGCATAATTTTGACTTTGTCTGTAAAATCTAAAGAATGGGTTTTAAATCTTTTTATGGGCAAGGCAGTATGTTTAGCAAGCATGAATTACAGCAAAATTTGTTAGGAACCTTTGAAATCTCACTTTTTATGCGCAGCGGCGTTGAGCGGTTTGAGGTTGGCGTTGACCAAGTTTTAAGATCGTTTCTTTGGCCTCTTGTTGCTTTGCCTATAGCGTTGATTGTTACTTTGTTTCTTTCGGAAGGATATTCTCCCTGGTTGCTTTTAATCTTGCATAGTGTACGCATTCTTTTGACCTATGCGCTTTCTTTGATTTTGGTTTTTTTCTTTTGTAAGCGAGTCAATAGAATGGAGTTTTTGTATAAATACATCATTGTGCAAAACTGGTTCGAGCTTGCTTTATTGGCATTGATTGCTCCGATGCTGGTTTGTCTCAGTATAGGGATGCCGGTTGAACAAGTCGAGAATTATGCCGTCTTCATTACAGTTTTAAGCTATGTTTATTGTGGCTTTATTTTGACGTATTCGCTGCGTATTCCCTGGGAAATGGGAGGGTTTATAGCCGTTAGTTTCATGTTTATCGACGAAACCGCTTTTGATGTCTTAAAGTTTGTTCGTGATACATTGTTCGTAACATAATTATCTTTATTGTTTTTTATCCGCGTACGGGTTTTTCGATTTGCGTACAAGCAGGCGTATGGGGACGCCGGGAATCTTGTAATCACGGCGCAGGCTATTGACAATGAAACGTTTATGCGCTTCGGGAAGTTTTTCCGGACGCGAAACCCACAGAGCGAATGTGGGGGGGCGCGTTTTGATCTGGGTGATATATTTGAGACGATTCTGACGTCCGGAGATCAGCGGGGCGGGGTTTTGGCTTTCCATTTTCGCCAGCCAGCGGTTGAGCCCGGCGGTTGAGATACGCTTGTTCCAAATGGTGTACGTATCCAGACAACGATCAAGCAGTTTGTTGATATTCTTGCCGTTAAGGGCTGAAATAGTTTGGTAGGGGATGTCTTTAAGCTGGGCCAGTGAGGTTTCCATTTTGTAGGCAAGTTCTTCCAGCATATCATCGCGCTTGATAACGGCGTCCCATTTGTTGACGGCAATAACCAGCGCGCGGCCTTCATTGATGATATGTTCGGCAATTTGGAGGTCCTGTTTTTCAAAAATTGCGTTGCCGTCGATGACAAGGATGACGATTTGGGCGAGGCGAATGGCGCGCATGGAATCTTCGACGCTCATTTTCTCGATATTATCCTGGACCTTACTTTTCCTGCGCATACCGGCGGTGTCGACCAGTTTGAAGCGGCGGTCTTTATAATCCCAATCCACAGCGATAGCATCGCGGGTAATACCGGCTTCGGGGCCGGTCATGACGCGCTGGTCATTGACGATGGAATTGAGCAACGTGGATTTTCCGACATTGGGGCGGCCGACAATGGCGATTTTAAGCGGTTTTTCAGGATCGTCTTCATCCTGATTGAAAGTAAAATCTTCACAGCCTTCGAGATCATCTAATCCCTCCTCACCCCAACCCTCTCCCTCAAAGGAGAGGGAATTTTCTTCACCGTCATTGGTGGTGTCGGTTTTGGAAATGAGGGGTTCGAGCGCATGGTAAAGTTCTTCCATACCGGTGCCATGTTCGGCGGAAATACCGATGGGTTCGCCAAGACCTAGCCGAAAGGCTTCACCGATTGTGGTTGCAATCGCTTTTTCGTTTTCACCTTTATTAACGGCCAGAATCACAGGTTTTTTTTGTTTGCGCAACCAACTTGCGAAATGTTCGTCAAGCGGGGTGAGACCGGCGCGACCATCGATGATGAAGAGTACGGCATCAGCATTTTTGAGAGCGGCCTCGGTTTGCTGGCGCATACGGCCTTGAATAGAGTCATCAAAGCTTTCTTCGAGACCGGCGGTATCGATGATACGTAAGGTCTGGTCGAACAGCGCCCCTTCAGCGCTGCGCCAGTCACGTGTGATGCCCGGCGTGTCATCGACAATCGCCAGCTTTTTTCCAGCCAGGCGGTTGAAGAGAGTTGATTTTCCTACGTTTGGTCTTCCAACAAGCGCGAGTGTAAACATGTGCGCTTGTTTACATGGTTCTTGTGAAACTGTCTAGCGATAAGCGCTGAGCGTTCCATCGTTGGTCAACAAGTAGAGTATCCCGCCAGCAATAACAGGGCTTGTCGATACGGTAGAACCTGCATCCCATTCACCCAGAATTTTGCCGTTTTCCGGTGCGACTTCAATGACGCGGCCATCGGTTCCGGCCAGAATCAGGCGCCCGCCAGCCAGAACGGGGCCGTTAAAGACTTGAGGGTCGTCATCTTCGAAGCGTGGGAGTTCGGCCGTCCAGCGAATAGAGCCGTTTTCGCGGCCCAGTGCGATGAGCTGGTTATCCGAGGATAAGACAAAGATGTGGTTTCCAGCCATCCACGGGGTTTGCGAGCCACTGACCTCGCGCTGCCATATGCGCGCGCCTGTGCGTTCGTCGATAGCAACGAGGCGACCGGAAAAGCTGATGGCAAAAACGACGCCTTTATCCATTACAGGCAAAGCGCGGATGTCTGAAATAGTGGACAATCCGCCAAAGCTGCGGATATTTGAGAGATTGTCCGACCAGGCAATGGAGCCGTTTTCTATGCGCAAGGCAGTGATTTCACCGGATGAAAAGACGGGTACGACGATGTCCTGATTGGCAGCTGGAGAGGCTGCGCCGACTAAGGCGGCATCATCGCTAATGCCGGTATATTCCCACAGAATGCTGCCATCTTTGGCGTTTAAAGCCATGACGCGGCCATCAAGTGTGGTGACAAAGACGCGTTCTTGCATGATGGTCGGGGCAGCGCGTGATGGGGCGGGGATGGTTTTGCGCCATATAATTTGGCCATCATCCGGTTTTACGGCTAATACTTCGTTGTAGCCATTGGTAACGTACAGCATGCCACCACTGGAGGCAATGCCGCCGGCGATTACAGAGTCATCTTCATTTTCAGCCTGCACGTTTGTATCCCAGATTTTTTTACCGTTTTCAATATTGAAAGCCGACAGGCGGTTGTCGGTATCGAGTGTAAAGATCCGGCCATCGATGATAATGGGTTGTGTGATAAGCGGCAGTTCATCAGTGGCGCCATCGCCAATATCGGCGCTCCAGATGCGTTTTAAAGGATTGGCAGGCAAGGAAAGATTTTGCATTGAATGGTTCGGGTAGCCGCCGACTTGCGGCCAGAATTCGTTAGTCCATTCTGCCGGTGCTAAAAGCCCCTGACTTTCAAGAACCGGATTGTCCGGTTCAAGATTTTTCTGCATTTGCATGACGCTGATACGTTCACCTTCAAGCGGTGGTGGTCCGTCTTTTTCAAACCAGCCGGAAGCGCCGCAACCGGAGAGGAAAAATGCGGTCAGAAGGACAAGGGAAGAGAGGCATAGACAGCGTTTGATCATGGGATATTATCCTGTTTCGTCTTGTTTTTCTGATATGGATTTATTTTTCATACCGTACAAATGTGCCAATGCCCGGGCGCGATCAGTCAGGCTTTGTGGCAAGTCAGGCGTATCGAGCACGGCATTGAGATGTGTAAGTGCGGTCGAGTAATCACCCAGTTTATCGGCAGTGATGAGAGCCGCTTCGATGCGGGCATGATGGACCCATGGGCTTTGGAGATTGCTTACCAAAGGTATGAGTTGATCGAGCAAGGACTGACCATCCTGATCGCCTCGATCTATTTGCAGGCGTACGCTCATGAGTGTGCCGAGATCCTGGAGTTCGCCCGGAAGCTCTTTGTCCTGGCTGACACGTTGATAGAGCGTGAGAGCGTCTTCGGTTTTATCCTGATCGAGGAACGTTCCGGCTGCTTGCAGTAAGGCTATACCGCGCAGACCTGCGCGCATTGGAAGCTCTTCGGCATTTAAAATGTTGCCGGGATATTCCGGGGATTCCTGCATTGCAATGAGCGCAGCGGTTTGTTTTTCTTTGACACTGGAGTTCCAGCTGCGATAGCCGGAGATGAGTCCGGTTAGTAAAATTGTGCCGAGTATGACGCCGATAATATAGGCTTTATTTTCGCTCCAGAATTTCTCGATGCGCTCCTGGCGCATTACTTCGTCTACTTCTCTAAACAGATCAGCCATTTTTTATTCCTTTAATTAACAGTCATTGCGAGCGTAGCGAAGCAATCCATAGCTATCAAGTCTAATTGTGGATTGCTTCGTCGGCTGTGCCTCCTCGCAATGACATATTGGAATTCATTTCCATTTAATTGAGCAACCCATAGATGGGGTTTGCTCTGCCGGGCCGGTTCCATCTTGTGCGATTTTGGTCATGGCGTTTACGAGTTCTTTGACGGTATTCGCATCAGCTTCGTTTGGCCCGGCGGAATCAAGACGGCCACGATATTGGAGCTGGCCATCTACATTAAAGCCAAAGATGTCTGGCGTGCATACGGCGTCATAGCTCTTTGCAACATCTTGGGTTTCATCAATCAGATAGGGAAAATTAAAGCCGTTTTCTTCAGCAAAAAGTACCATGTTTTCTTGCGAATCGGCGGGGTAATTGCCGGTATCGTTCGGCATGATGGTGGCGACACCGATGCCGAGATCTTGCAGGGTTTGAGCATCTTGTACGAATCGTTCGATGATGGCCTGAACATATGGGCAATGGTTGCAGATGAAGGCGATAACGGTGCCTTTTTCACCTTTAATGTCGTTATAGGTCAGGAATTTGCCGTCGATATTTTTGAGCTTGAAATCTGGCGCGATGAGGGTTTCGTCTTTTAGAGGTGTATGCAGCAGGGCCATGAATTTTCTCCTTATATGAAGATCAAAAAAGCATTGGAATATCTTCTATGTAATGTCAAGTTTTTCAGAAAATGATATTGACAATCATTCTCAATAATATTAGGTGAACTTAAATCTGTTTTTTAAAAAGGAATTAAAAAATGAAGAATGTGGTTAGTGGCTCACATGTAAAATTTGCAGCTTTGTTTAGTGCGGCTATTTTTGTTTCGTTACCGGCATATGCGGGTAAAAATGTTTATTCTCCTTATGTAAGCGCTGGTGAAATTGAAATTGAATCCAAGACGGAATATCTGGTCGATGAGGATAATAATGTTGACGGGAGCTGGGAAGAAACCTTAGGTGTTGGTTATGGGCTTACCGATTATATGGCCGTTGAAGGCTATGTTGAGTTTGAGGATGAGCCGGGTGAGGATTTGATCACGAAGGCGCTGGAATTTGAGGCGCGGTTTCAGTTTTCCGAGCGCGGGCAGTATTTTATCGATAGCGGTCTTTTGCTGGAATATAAATATAGTACGGCCGGGGCGGCGGATAAGATTGAAGCCAAGGCTTTGTTGGCTAAGGAAATTGGCAAGGTTCAAAATGTCGTTAACCTGATTGTCGAGAAAGAAGTTGGTGAGGATTCTTCGGATAATGAAGGATATGGGTTGGCCTGGAGCGGAAAATATATGTACTCGCCCAGTTTTGATCCCGGTATAGAATATTACGGCGATTTTGGCGATACGACAGATGATTACGAAGATCAAAAACACCGCATTGGGCCGGTTATTTATGGCGAACTTGGCGGAATTGGTTATGACGCCGGTGTTTTATTTGGAATTTCCAAGGCGGCGCCCGATGCGACGTTGAAGCTTAATCTTGAATATGAGTTTTAAAGATTTTGGTAAAGTTTATGGACAAAGGGCCGCTCATGCATGACGGCCCTTTTATTTTTTGGTATACTGAATGCATGTCTGAAATTATCCCCTTTTCACGGCAAAGTCATGCTTCGGGTTTTACCAATGCGCAGTTCAAGAAACTTGATGGGCTGTATTTGCGCGCTGCGGCGGCGGGTATTTTGACGTATCGCAGTGTGGAGTGCGATTTTGATGAAGGTGTAGCCAGCTATACATATTACAAATCCGAGCATATGAGCCCGTACTTACAGTTTGTGATTCGTAAAGTGGGACCGCGCGCGACGATGTATGAGCTGTATTTGCAGGATAAGGGCCGCGTGATTAAAAGCGGGGTGTTTGATAAAGCGTTTGCACGTCTTCAGGATGAAGTAGAAAAATTATTTTAACCACCTCTGAACACAGATAGACACAGATGTTTTGAGCATATAGCGTATCTGTGTTAATCCGTGTGTATCTGTGGTTTTTTTAAAGGTTTTTTTATGTCCAAAATCAAAATTAGAATCTGGCCGGCCTTCCGGGAATCCTACGCGCAGCTTTTTAAAACCTCTACTTTTTGGGGGCCTGTTGTCTGGCTGCCTTTGGCTTTGATTTTTGTGTGGTATTCTATATTCTGGTTTTTTCCCGAATTTCGTCTTTTTATCAGCACGGACCTGTTGAATGCAGGCGGGGGCGCCGATTTCTTTGATTACATATGGTTTGTCTTTGAAACCTTTATGACGTCGGTTTTTATGGTTGCGTTGTACCGCTTTTTTATTCTGGACGAAAAACCGGACATAAAATATATCGAGTACAAAAAAGGCATTCCCGAACTCAAAACGGTTTTTAAGCTCCCCTATTATTTTCGGTTTGGCCGCCGGGAATTTGTGTTTGCGCTTTTTTCCTCGTTATTGGGCGTCTTTTTCTTATTGCTTCAGGATGTTTTTGGACTTTATTGGTTGAATAACCTGGCGGCTGATGGGCTTTCTGGTTGGATACAAGCTGATTTAACGCATTCTGCATTCCTTTATACGGGCATTGTCTATTTTTTACAGTTTTTAGAACCTTTGGTTTATACCGTTCTGGTTTTGGTTTTTCCGTTTTTGGCGCTCCACGATTCTTATGCTTTTAAAAATATTTCTGAAATGGTCAAAGCTGTTAAAGGGAATATCTTTCGGATTTTAATTATAGTGTCCCTGATATACTTGCCCTATGATGGTTTTAATTCAGCTATAAATCTGGTCTATGTCTATGCTTTTAAGATGGGTTTGTTATCCGATTCCTCTCCTTTTAGGGAGGATATTCTTTTTCACGTAGGCTGGATTCGTTATTATGCAAGTTTAGGTGTTTATTACGTCTGCGTTCTTGCTGATATTATATTTGTAAGCATCATTTATAAAAGGCTCGTACTCGAAAATGACAAAAATTAAAGTTAAAAATCCGATTGTTGAAATTGATGGCGATGAGATGACGCGCATTATTTGGGCGTTTATCAAGGAGCAGCTTATCTGTCCGTATCTGGATGTGGATTTGAGATATTTTGACCTGTCGATCCAAAACCGGGATGCCACGAATGACCAAATCACTATTGATGCGGCCAACGCGATTAAGGAACATGGCGTGGGTGTGAAGTGCGCAACGATTACGCCGGACGAGGCACGGGTGGAGGAATTTGGCCTTAAGAAAATGTGGAAGTCTCCGAACGGGACAATCCGCAATATTTTGAACGGGACGGTGTTTCGCGAGCCGATAACCACTGCAAATGTACCGAAATATGTGCCGGGCTGGATAGAGCCGATTGTCATTGGCCGTCATGCTTTCGGCGATCAGTATAAGGCCACGGACATTAAGGTGCCGGGGCCGGGTAAGCTGGAGCTGGTTTATACGCCCGAAGGCGGAGAGCCGGAAGTGCATGAGGTGTTTGATTTTCCATCCAGCGGCGTGGGGATGGCGATGTATAATCTGGACGAAAGCATTGAAGGCTTTGCAAGAAGCTCTTTTAATTATGGGCTTAGCCGAAAATATCCAGTTTATATGTCAACGAAAAATACGATCCTGAAACAATATGACGGGAAATTCATCGAGATTTTCCAGCAAATTTTTGATGAGGAATTTAAAGCCGATTTTGAGAAGCATGATTTGTGGTACGAACACCGTTTAATTGATGACATGGTGGCGCAGGCGATTAAATCCAAGGGCGGGTTTGTCTGGGCGTGCAAGAATTATGACGGAGACGTACAGAGCGATATTGTCGCGCAGGGATTTGGATCACTGGGGTTGATGACTTCTGTTTTGCTGACACCGGATGGGAAATGCGTTGAGGCGGAAGCGGCGCACGGAACAGTGACGCGCCATTACCGCGAACATCAAAAAGGCAATCCGACTTCGACCAATCCGATTGCCAGTATATTTGCGTGGACGCGGGGATTGAAATATCGCGGAGAGTTTGATGGTACGCCGGAGGTTGTTGATTTTGCCGATACGCTGGAGCGGGTGTGTGTGGAAACTGTTGAAGCCGGGCACATGACCAAGGATCTGGCGCTGCTGGTCAGCGGGGATCAAAAATACCTGACAACGCAGGAATTTCTCGATAAGGTCGTGGCCGGGCTTGAAGAGGCGATGGCGTAGGGAAAGCAAACAAGGTATAATGGCCTTATGAGTGATGATGTTGCAAATATAGTGAATGAGCGTTTGAACCGGATGGAGAAATTCATACGCGAAGAGTTTGGCGTTATGAAAGAATCAATCCGCCGGATTGATGCGCGGATGAGCCATGTTGATTCTTACTTGGCGGGGCTTCATTCGCAAACGCGCTGGCAGCAGGATGAACTCGACGATCATCGCGGGCGGTTAGAGCATCTTGAGCAGTCTTTTAAAGATAATGATCAAGATCCTCTGGATGAGTGAAGTAAGAATTGCACATGTTTAAAATTTTCGTTTTTATGATTGTTTTAATGATGCCCGTGGCGACATTTGCAGGCTATGACAAGCCATATGTTGGCGACATGATTGAGTATGATGCGAAGTATGAGGATACATTTATTCATCTGGCTCGAGATTATAATCTGGGTTTTACGGAGCTTCGTGCAGCTAACCCTTATGTTGATCCATGGCTGCCGGGGCGAGGCACCGATTTAATTTTGCCAACGCGGCATTTGCTGCCCGATGCGCCGAGAGAGGGCATCGTGATTAATCTGGCGGATATGCGGCTATATGCTTTTATCAATGGTGATGAGGCCCCGTACCATACGCCGATTGGTGTGGGACGTGAGGGTCTTAGTACACCGGAAGGGGTGACTAAAATTGTGCGCAAAGTGGAAGGACCGGTCTGGCGTCCGACGCCGCGGATGCGCAAGGCAGATCCAACATTAAAAGAGGCTTATTACCAAGGGCCGGATAATCCAATGGGTACGCATGCGCTGTATCTGGGCTGGCCGCAATATGCGTTGCATGGAACCAACCGGCCATTCGGGATTGGGCGGCGGGTAAGTTCTGGCTGCATTCGTTTGTATCCGGAAAAAATCTCCGAATTATTTGAGCTTATTCCTGTGGACACGAAGGTGACGGTGGTTAATCAGCCGATAAAAGTCGCATGGATTGATGATGAACTGTTTTTGGAGGCTAACCCTTCTTTGGCGCAGTCAGTAGCGATGGAAGAGTATGGCGAAGTTCCGGAAGAGAAAATCAGTAACGATGAAATGCGTTTAATTGTTAAAACAGCCGGGCAGTGGCAGGACCGTTTGCGTTGGCCGGCCATTCGCAAGGCGCTGAAAGAGCGTAATAGTTATCCGGTTTCAATTGCCCGCCGTCCTTCACTGGAAGTTAAGGGCGATGTGATTATTGAACATGAGAAGGCTGCGTTCGTTGAAACACCTGAAGAAGCAAAGGATCTTATTGAAGGATATGAGCCTGCGCCGGAAAAACGCGATGATATAGAAAAGGCGCAGGATAAAAATTCCAAGACTGGTGAAAATACGGATAAGATTCAGATAGCCGAAGACAAGACGGCTGAGCAGGATCAGGATAATCCCGCCAGAATGCTTAATCCATAGAGTAGCGGTAACAGCGCTGGAAAAAGCAGGAATATCAGCCGTAATTTGCTTTTTACGAGAAAAAACCCCAGAGAAAATAGCGCGCAAAAAATCCATGTTATCGCAGTGGTGGTGAAGAAATTTATCTGCAACGTTGCTGCATTGGATTCGAGGGTTTCCAGGGATAGGGCTCCTGAAAGCAACGCAACGTTATAGGCTATTGGCGCGGCCATAAATCCCAAGCCGTTTGCGAGAAGAAATAAGACAATATTACGGATAATGTTCATGCGGCTATTCTACTTTAAGAGCGTCTGTTTAGCTTTTTCTATAGTTCATCTTACAGAGAGTTTCTGCAAAGAAAAAGGGCCGCCTTGGGGGCCGCCCTTAAATCTTTTAGTCAGCTTAATATAAAGCTTATTTTGTTTGGTATTCTCTGAATACGCGCTCTGCAGGAGCTGGAGTCGGAGCTGGAGCAGGTTCGGATGCATAACCGGCTGTGCGCTCACTTGCGTAAGGAGGAGCCGTATCAACATCGCCCATTCCAGTTGTACCACATGCGGACAGAGCAATAGCTGTTCCGGCGATACAAAGAGTTGCTGCAAATTTTTTCATTGTAACCTCTTTAAAATTTTAATGTTAAACCAAGAAAAACTATGCCCTGTAATATTGAGCAGTCGCTTCGTAGTCTCTCTTTATACACAAACGAAAACGCATTGCACACTGTTTTTCAAGAGTTTTTTTGTTTTTTTGGATGGATGGTAGCGGATTTTCGAAAGATTAATGTGTTATAAAAAATATATAATTTCAACATATCCGTTAAGGAGGCCTATATCCTCTGGTTTTTGCGAACTTGTTCAAAATAGCGATCAATGCCTTTCGTGAGAGCGCTGGCGATTTTTTGTCGGTGATCGCTAGTGTTAAGTAAATTCGCCTCTTTATCGTTAGACATAAATCCCGCTTCGATCAGTACGGAAGGAATATCCGGGGCTTTTAAAACTGCGAATCCGGCATAGCGGTGCGGGCGAGGCAATGTTTTTACGCCGTTGGCATTAAAGCTGTTCACCAGGGTATTGGCAAAAAATTTTGACTGATTCATCGTATCGCGCATGGCCAGATCCATGAGGATACCGACAACGTCTTCATCTTCGACGCTGAGGTCTATTCCCGCGATGAGATCAGCTTTGTTTTCGCGCGCAGCAAGTTTGGCGGTTTGGGCATCAGAGGCTTTTTCAGATAGAGTGTAGACTGAGGCACCGCTGATATTTTTATTTTCCATTGAATCGGCATGCAATGATATGAATAGGTCACCTTCATGTTTGCGGGCAAATTTGACGCGGTTGGACAGTTTAATGAAGGTATTGTCTGCACGTGTCATTTTGACACGGTATTTGCCGGAAGATTCAAGCTGGGCTTTAAGATCTTTGGCCAAAGCGAGCACCACTTTCTTCTCGTGCAGGCCGTGCGGGCCGGAGGCGCCGGGGTCGATGCCGCCATGGCCGGGGTCGATGATAATAAGAGGTTTTTGATCTTGTGGTTTGGGTGGTGGTGGCGGCGCCAAAGTTGCAATATTTGCATTTTGTGCTTGAATTTTATCAGGATCAAGAGAGCCGTGAACGGTGCTTTTGATTTGCTCAAACAGGCTGAGCGAAACATTGCTGAAATCAATAACCAGCCGGTCAGGTTTGCCTACGCCGCCGGGCAGTATGAAGGCTTTTTGGATGCTGATCGGGCGATTGAGGTCGAATACAATGCGCGAAATGCCAGGTTTGAGGTTTCCATGGCGGGTAGCTTGTACGCCTGCGTCTTGCGGGGATTGAACTTCTCCGGCTTGCCATTCAAAACTAGGGAGGTCGATGACCATACGATAGGGCTCAGACAGGACGAAAACGCGGAAATCGGCTGGTTTGTCGAGATCCAGCACAAGCCGGGTTTTTTCTTCGTAAAGCCCAAAGCGTACGGACTCTATATTGAGAGCACGCGCATTTAGCGGCGAAAACAGAGTCAGTAGCAGGATTGTTAGAGCAAAATGGAGGGATTTCAATGCCAAAATGGTTACTCATTGATTGTGTGTAAATATGCGCTTTCTTATATATCATAAATGGACGTGGGTATGTAAAGCTCTTAATCGCGTAAGCAAGGCTCGCCGGCTGTAGGAAGAGCGCTATTATGGCGGATAAATTTTTAACATCATATTTGTTTTAATGCTTGTGTAATTTATGCAGCGCGTGTAGTGTGCGCTTTAAGTGTTTAGTGGATTGCGGTTTTAGCGCTTAAAGTTATTAAAGGTTTCGCGAACTGCATTCCCCAAAATTGATGTAACAAATTTAGCGCGCTTTTACGCCGCTTTCCCCTATGTAAACACTCGAAGTTTATCTTCAGCGGGGAAAGAGGGAGCGTTCTTATGCGCGTTTAATGGAGAATAAATAATGTCTAAGAAAATGTTGATTGATGGAACCCACAGTGAAGAAACGCGGGTGGCCATTGTTGAAGATGGACGACTGGAAGAGTTTGATTATGAAAGCGCGTTCCGCAAGCCATTGAAAGGAAATATCTATCTGGCGAAAGTAACGCGCGTTGAGCCGTCTTTGCAAGCTGCATTTGTGAATTTTGGCGGCAATCGCCACGGGTTTTTGCCGTTTTCTGAAATTCATCCTGATTATTTTCGTATTCCGGTGTCGGATCGCGAGGCGTTGATCGCCGAGCAGGAAGCCGATCTGGAAGCGCATGATGAAGAAGAGGCGCTGGAAGAGCAGGAATTGCCTGAAGATGCTGTGGATGATGTTGATGAAGAAGACGCAGTTGAAGAGCTGGGCGGCAATTTGGCTGTTGAGGATAGCGAGTCGGAGGAAGAAGGCGTTAAGGCTGAGAAAAAACCACGCGGGGGGAGTAAATCTAAAAAAGATGATGAAACAGAAGCTGCCGATAATACGAACGTCATGGAGGAAGATCCTGAGGATTCGATTGGTAACCGGATTGAAGAGCAGGAGGTAGATGTTGACGGTAACAACGTGGATGCACAGGGTGAAGATGCCGATGGCAATGTGTATGGTGGGCGTGGCCGTGGGCGTGGCCGTAGCCGTGGGCGCGGCGGGCGTGATAATGGACGCGGACGTGGCGGACGAGGACGCAATGCAGCGCACCGGGCCAGGCGCGTAGAAACTTTTGGCGGCGAGGAGATGGATGACGAGCAGCGTTTCCGCTTTAATCTGCGCCGGAAATACAAAATCCAGGAAGTGATCAAGCGTGGCCAGATCATGCTGGTTCAGGTTTCGAAAGAAGAGCGCGGCAATAAAGGTGCTGCTGTGGGGTCGTATTTGTCTTTGCCGGGCCGCTATTGTGTGTTGATGCCTAACTCTCCACGGGCGGGGGGCGTATCGCGCAAAATTTCGAATTATAAGGATCGCGCAAAAATGCGCGATATGATGAAAGATCTGGAAGTGCCTAAGGGTATGAGCGTTATTTTGCGTACAGCAGGTGTTACACGTACGAAAGTAGAAGTGAAGCGCGATCTGGATTATCTTTTGCGGCTTTGGAATACCATCCGCGAGAAGACGCTTGAATCGAGTGCACCGGCTTTGGTGTATGAAGAGGCTGATCTTATCAAGCGTGCAGTGCGTGATTTGTATACGCGTGATATTGAGGAAATTCACGTAGCCGGAGACGAAGGTTTTAAGACGGCAAAAGAATTCATGAAGATGATGATTCCTTCGCATGTAAAGAAGGTCAAAGAGTATAAGGATGTTGATACGCCTTTGTTCAACAAATTTAGGGTTGAGGAACAGATTGCCGAAATTGGCGAGACAGAGGTACGGCTCAAATCCGGCGGGTATCTGGTGATCAATCCAACTGAAGCGCTGGTGTCGATTGATGTGAACTCGGGCAAGGCGACCAAGGAGCGTCATATTGAAGAAACGGCATTAAAAACCAATTTGGAGGCTGCCGATGAAGTGGCACGACAACTTCGCTTGCGTGATCTGGGTGGTTTGGTTGTGATTGACTTTATTGACATGGAGGACCGACGTAATAACGGTAAGGTTGAGCGCAAGATGCGCGATGCACTTTCCGGGGACCGCGCGCGAATTCAGATGGGGCGGATTTCTTCTTTCGGCCTGATGGAGCTTTCACGTCAGCGTTTGAGTGCATCGTTGAGCGAAAGTCAGTTTGAGACTTGTCCGGGGTGTCAGGGCGCCGGACGGATACGTACGGCTGATGCGGCCAGTATTATGGTGCTACGCGCGATTGAAGCAGAAGGCATTAAAGGCCGTGCCTCACAGGTGATTGTACAGGTTTCCAATGAGGTAGCGCTGTATATTCTGAATAACAAGCGCGATAATCTGGCTGTTATTGAAGAGCGTTACGGTTTTGCTGTGCTTATCCGTGTTGATGACACGCTCGGGGCTTCGGGCTTCCGGGTTGAAGTGTCCAAGCCCATTGATAAAACAGAGGATGATAGCGACGACACACCTGCTGGTGAGGATGATCAGGATGGTAATAATCGCCGTGATGGTCGTCGACGGGGCCGCCGTGGTGGCCGTAATCGTAGCGGGCGTAACCAGATCCGTAAAGACGATGATAATGCCGGTGAAGAGCAAGCCGATCAGAAATCGCAGGACGCTATAGCGCAAGACGATTCAAAAACGGACGAAAAAGCGTCTCAGGAGAAGAAAAAACCTTCTGCCTCTACCACAGCTACGGTAGACACGGCAGCGAAGAAGACAGCTCCGAAAAAAGCTGAGCTTAAAGAAGAGGAGCCTGCCGGAAAAGACAATAAGAAATCTGGGCCCAAAAAAGCTCCCGCAAAGAAGGCCAAAAAGAGTGATGCGCAAGTTGAACCTAAAGATGAAAAGCCCGCCAAGGTGGTGAAGGTGTCCAATGATGATGCCAAGCCCAAGAAGGTTGCGTTGAAGGCAAAGAAAGATGATGCCCCTAAGGACTATGAAACCGTGAATGAGGCGCCGAAGGCGAAGAAAAAAGGCTGGTGGAACCTTAAATAATAGGCATCTTTTGCGCTGGGCGTTGTTGTATTACTGATAACCTTTTCAAGTTATTTCATGACGAAGCCTAAAGTTCCACCACCTGTTCATATTCCGGGATTTCAACGTTCCAGCCTAAATGCTCTTCGATCTTAAACTTAAATGAGGTAGCTGCTTTCGGCTCCCCATGCGTAAGGAAAGTTCTGCGTGGAGGTCCGCGGAAATGCCCGAGCCAATCAAGAATTTCCTGATAATCGGCATGAGCTGAGATATTATCAAGCATGTCAACTTCAGCCCGTACCTTCAACAGCTCGCCATGGATTTTGATTTCTGCTTCACCATGAGCCAATCGCGCGCCGCGTGTTCCCTCTGCCTGAAACCCGGCTAAAAGGACTGTGTTTCTCGGATCGCTAATATAATGTTTGAGGTGATGCAGGACGCGCCCGCCCGTAGCCATGCCGCTGGCAGAAATAATTACCGTCGGCATGCCGTTATTCTTGCTATAAATCGCCTTTGATTGTTCCACGGTTTGTGTGTAAATCACGCTGTTGCAAACCTTTGCGCATTCTTCCTTCGACAGGCGATGTTCGGCATGATGTTGCTGCAAAAGCTTCGTGGCGCTGATAGCCATGGGGCTATCGAGATAAACCGGAATACCGGGAATACGTTTCATTTCCTTTAGCTTGTAGATATAATACATCAGGCTTTGCGCGCGCCCGACGGCGAAAGCCGGAATGACGACCGTGCCGCCGCGCCCCGATGTTCTGATGATAATATCTTCCAGCTGATCGAGAGGATCTATCGTTTCATGCAGGCGGTCACCATAGGTGGATTCAAGAATGAGATAATCGGCTTCCTGAATTTGCGCAGGCGCCTTCATCACCGGATCACGCGGGCGTCCCAGATCGCCGGAAAAAACAATATTGGTTTGCCCATCAGAAATATGCACACAGGATGCGCCCAGAATATGCCCAGCATGAGTCAGGCGAAAAGAGAGCAGATCGCTTAATGCATGTTCATCGCCAAAGGAAACGGGCTTTATTTTTTCAAGCGCGTTGTAGGAATCTTCCTGCGTATAAAGCGGCAGGGCGGGTTTGTGCCGCGTATAGCCGTAACGATTGGCCCGCTCTGCATCTTCTTCGTGTAGATGCGCGCTATCAGGCAGAAGAATATCGCACAAATCAGCAGTGGCGGAAGAACAATAAACCGGGCCGTCAAAACCGTTTTTAACCAGTAAAGGCAAAAAGCCGCTATGGTCGATATGGGCGTGAGTAAGGACAACAGCCTTTATGGAAGCAGGATTAACGGGCAGATTCTCCCAGTTACGTTGCCGTAGCTCCTTCACCCCCTGAAACAAGCCGCAATCGATCAATATCTTTTTGTTGTCATCTTCAAGCAGATATTTCGAACCGGTAACCGTTCCGGTTGCTCCCAAAAATGTCAGCTTCATTCTTCTTTCCTTTAAAACCGTTTTTCCTGTAAAAACGAATAATATATGACACCCACCTATACAACAGAGGATACCCGTGCAAAAAGACCCTGATTGTTATTTACTGAAAGAAAATAAAAATTCTTATCCGTTTGATCTCTGGCGCTCTTTTAAAATCTGGCGCGAATTTCAGAAAGGCTTTCGTGCCTTACGCTGCATCAATCATTGTATCACGTTTTTCGGTTCTGCCCGCTTTGGGGAAGATGATCCGTATTACAAGATGGCCAGGGAAACGGCTTTTGAGCTTGGCAAAGCAGGTTTTTCGATTATGACAGGCGGCGGCCCGGGCATCATGGAAGCCGCCAACCGGGGGGCGAAAGACGCTGGCACTCTATCCATCGGATGCAATATCAAACTGCCGCATGAACAAAAGCCCAACCCCTATACCGACATCAACATACAGTTTGATCATTTTTTTGTCCGCAAGGTCATGCTGCTCAAATATTCCTGCGCCTTTGTCCTTTTGCCTGGCGGTTTCGGGACAATGGACGAGATATTTGAAACGGCAACCCTGATACAGACCGGAAAGATTTGTGATTTTCCAGTTGTTGCCATGGGTAGTCAATACTGGATCTCTCTGGGGCCCTTTTTAAGAAACACCATGATCGAACACGGCACTATTGACGAAAAAGACCTTGATTTCGTACGCATTACAGACGACCCAAAAGAGGTTTTAGAGATCATACGAGCGCGTAAAACAGGATCACATCTGTAGACGAAAAACCTGCACTTATTGCACAGGGTGCTGGTCAAACTCCAAAATCTCTTCGATCTTGTTCATTGTCCCAAAACCGGCGAGCATACAGCGGCACGTTGCATAGATACCCCCGGGTAAACCCGGGGTTCTATGGGCTACGCGACCATTACAGCTCCTCGCGGAGCTGATCCCAAATCATCATCCCCGCCAAGCGCAGCGCGTGCGGGGATCCGGATGCCCGCACGGAGGCGGGCATAACAGATATTTGGGAAGGGTTCATTCATCCACGGCTCTCGTGCCCCAGAGGGTAAAAGCCATGGTGTTCTGTCCTGCGGACCACATAAAATCCCTGCTTTAGCAGGGAAAATGCGTTTTGTTAAGCTGCAGCTTTTTCAGCTTTGCCGAGCGCATCCTTGGCTTGCTTGGCAATCGCGGCAAAGCCTTTCTCATCGTGGATGGCAATCTCGGACAGAGATTTGCGGTCCAGCTCAATCCCCGCCAGCTTCAGGCCATGCGTAAATGTTGAATACGTCATATCATGCAAACGCGCAGCCGCATTGATCCGCTGAATCCACAACGCGCGGAAATTACGCTTTTTCGTACGGCGATCGCGATAAGCATACTGACCGGCCTTTTCAACCGCCTGAACGGCCGTACGGAAACAACTCTTCCGGCGGCCATAGTAACCTTTAGCCGCTTTGATAACTTTTCTGTGACGAGCGTGCGCTCTTGGTCCACCTTTAACGCGTGCCATGATCTAGCCCTCCTTCTTTTCTGAAGCGCCGCCAGACGCTTTCTTTTTCTTGCGGGAATAAGGTAACCAGTTGCACAGCACAATACGCTCATCGGCATCGCACAGCGTGGTTTGCCCTTTAGCCTTACGTTTCATGGATTTGGGTTTATTCATCTGCATGTGGCGCATTTTGGCCTGTTTGACCTTAACCTTGCCACTTGACGTAACGCGGAAACGCTTCTTAGCGCCCGACTTGGTCTTCATTTTCGGCATTTCATGTCTCCTTAAAAAAGGTTGTTATCTGATGGCCGAGGCAGCCGTACTCGCCAGGTCATCTATTCGTATGCGGGTTTATAGCGCCATTGCCATGCAAAAATCAAGCATATTTCGCTTACCGCCCCTCAATTTCATCATCGCGAGCGACCAGAGAGAGCGCGGCGATCCAGAACACCCGGATTCCCTGGATTGCTTCGTCGGCTTTGCCTCCTCGCAATGACGGAAAACTGACATTTTCGAAAAAATGAGGGGTGTTAAGTATATTTCTCGATAAACTGGCGGATATGAAAAAACATTGATTTGCGATGGTTTATTTGCGGCAAACCGTGCGTTCCATCCTGAAAGCTCGTGATTTCTACCCGGCGGTGGCCTGCGCAAGCGCGAAACATGTCGAGCTGCTCAATCGGTGAAACCTCATCCTGTGCACCATGCATGATCAGCAGAGGCTTTCCAAGGTCTTTAAGGATCTTGGCCATCTTTGCTTTTTTAAGCTGTTGAAGGAAGGCTATGCTGATGCGGCTATCATCTTTCATGATGTAGCCTGCCTTTTTCCAATCTTCTTCAATAGTGTCAGCTTGAAAAACATGCTGGGCTATCATCGGCAAATCAACCATTGGCCACAGCAAAACATAACACCGGGCTTCCTTTGGAGCATTCATTAAAGCTATTGCAGCGCCCAGCCCCTCACAGATGAACACGAATCTCCCATATCCCCTGTCTTTGGCCCATTTTATCACGGTTTTGAAATCTTCGGAGGCGCTGTAAAGCGAGAAATCTTCGGCCAGCCCATCGCTGGCGCCACAGCCGCGAAAATCAAAGCGCAGCGTATGATAACGCTTTTCGCCAATAACATGTTCAAGATCTGCAAAAACATTGTCACAGGCATTTTTATCACCCGGAAAGCCGTGAACCATGATAACCAGCAAGCGATCGACGCTTTGCATCAAATGCTCCTTTGGCTTTGCAAAAGAGGCTCGGATATATTGGCTCTGCCCTACAAGAATTTGGATGGTTTCACGCATAAATAAAAAACTTTCCCTTAACCCTCATAACAACATAAATTTCCAATTTAAAACAGAGGCAAAACTTGCTAGGAGTGAACAAACACATAAACAAGGACATTAAAAATGGTTCGCCCGGCCAACCTCAAAGACATTCAGTTTACTGCTCTACGTGGTCGCGTAGCGTGCTTCATAGAAAATAAGACTTTTACCAATTTTATTATCGCAATCATTATAGCCAACGCAGCGGTTTTGGGGCTTGAGACCGATGCCAGCGTTATGACCCGCTATAGCGATGTACTGGTCCGGCTCGATGAAATTGCACTGGCGATCTTTGTTGTTGAACTGATGCTTAAGCTGTTTGTTTATCGCCTGGATTTCTTCCGTCAAGGCTGGAATGTTTTTGATTTTGTTATTGTCGGCATTGCCCTTATTCCAGCTAGCGGGCCTTTGGCTATTCTGCGGGCATTGCGAATCTTGCGGGTTTTGCGGCTGGTATCTGTGGTGCCCTCAATGCGCAGGGTGATCGCAGCCTTGCTCCACTCCATCCCCGGCATGGCCTCCATCATGGCTGTCTTACTGATTATATTTTATGTAGCGTCTGTGCTATCTACCAAGCTGTTTGGACAAACAGAGGAATTTGCCATGTTTTTCGGCACGATTGGGGCATCGATGTACACGCTATTCCAGATTATGACGCTGGAAGGCTGGAGCGAGGAAATTGTCCGCCCGGTCATGGAAGTCTATCCTTATGCTTGGGTATTTTTTATTCCCTTTATTATCACTACGAGCTTTGCAGTCCTCAACCTCTTTATCGGAATTATCGTCGATGCGATGAATATTATTCATGAAAAAGATGAATATAAAGGCCCGGAGCGACGGAAAAACAATATTATCTCCGGAGATGAAATCATAGCGCTGCAACGTGAAATAGCAGAACTGAAAGAACTTATCCGCGAAAAATCTTAGACGCTCACGCTAGGGTCAGGACCTAATGCGCCTCAGCCCAGCTATGCCCGGACCCCGCCTCGGCGATGAGGGGCACGGAAATATCCACGCCCATAATCTTCCAAGAATTTTCCATAATTTCACGCACCAGCTTTGAGGTTGCTTCCAACTCTTCCGTCGGCAGCTCGAAGATCAACTCATCATGCACCTGCAGCAACATCCTGGCTTTTAATCCAGCACGCTCCAAAGCCACAGGCATTTTCGCCATCGCGATCTTCATAATATCCGCTGCCGTGCCTTGCAGCGGTGCATTGATGGCTGCACGCTCTGATCCACCGCGCTGGGCCGGAATTTTCGCATGAATGTTGGGCGTAAAGCATTTGCGGCCATAAAGCGTCTTCACATAGCCGTTGGCACGCGCTTCATCTTTTTTCTCTTCCATGTAATCCTTGATTTCAGGAAAGCGCGCAAGATAGCGCTTGATAAAATCAGCCGCATCTACTGGATCACAGCCCAGTTGCTTGGCCAGCCCCCAACCGGATATACCGTAAATTATACCGAAATTGACCGCCTTGGCCCGCCTGCGCGTTTCCGGATCAACCTTATCCAGCGGAACGTCGAAAACCTGGGACGCAGTCAGCGTATGAATATCCACACCGTCCTTAAAAGCCCGTTGCAACGCTTCAACACCCGCCATTTCCGCAGCCAGCCGCAATTCAACCTGAGAGTAATCAACCGAGAGCAAGACGTAGCCCGTATCGGCGATAAAGGCTTCACGGATTTTACGCCCGTCTTCGGTACGTATAGGAATGTTTTGCAGATTCGGATCGGATGAGGCCAAACGTCCGGTTGAGGTCCCGGTCATATGATAAGAGGTATGTACACGGCCTGTTTCCGGGACAATCTGCTCCTGCAGCGCATCCGTATAAGTGGACTTCAGTTTCGACAATCCGCGCCACTCGAGAATTTTTTGTACAATCTCATGGCCCTGCGAGGCCAGATCTTCAAGTGTTTTTACATCTGTAGAATGCTGGCCGGTTTTGGTTTTTTTGCCGCTATCAAGACCCATCTGCTCAAACAGGATTTTGCCAATTTGTTTAGGGCTGGCGATGTTAAACGGCGTCCCGGCAAGCTTATAAATATCTTCTTCCAGATCGGCGATGCGCTTGCCGAAATCCGTACTCATTGCCCTTAAAATCGCCGGATCGACTTTAACACCGTCCAGCTCCATCTGCGCAATCACCGGAATCAAGGGTCGCTCAATATTCTCATAAACACTGACCATATTTTCGCGCACGAGGCGGGGTTTGAGCAGCTTATAAAGCCGCAGCGTGACGTCCGCATCCTCGGCAGCATAATCGAGCGCTTTTTCGATTGTCACGCGATCAAAGGTGACTTGGGATTTTCCGGTGCCGGCCACCTCTTTATACGAAATAGGCGTATGGTCTAAATACCGCTCGGAAAGCGAATCCATCGAATGTTTATGTGACGAGCCGTCCAGTACATAGGAAATCAGCATCGTATCATCGCAAGGATGTACATGAATTCCGTGCTTGGCAAAAAGCTGCCAGTCATATTTCATGTTATGCGCAACCTTCATCACACTTTTATCCTCTAACAAAGGCTTCAGCATCCCCAGCGCTTTATCCATCGACAGTTGTGGAATATCCGCGCCTTGAGACTCGCCTAAAAGATCAGCCTGCTCCGCCACATGCCCAAGCGGAATATACGCTGCCTTTCCAACCTCACTGGAAAGCGAAATACCGACGAGTTTAGCTTTGACCGGCGTCAGCGCCGTTGTCTCCGTGTCGATGCACACCTCGCCGCGCTTATAGGCGTCATCAATCCACGCCTGCAAGGTCTTCTCATCATTGATGAGTGTATATTGGTTATCCGAGATGGCGACGTCTTTCGTCCCCCTCTCACTCCCCCCCGCTTGCGGGGGGGAAGAAGACGCGTTAGCGGCTTCAGGGAGGGAGCCCTTCCCCAAACGCTTAATAATCGAATTAAACGCATGTTTTTGCAGGAAGGCCATCAACTCCGGCTTATCCGGGTCGTGGGTTTTCAGCTCCTCAATCGGCACAGGCAACGGCGTATCCTGATCCAGCCGCACGAGCTGTTCGGACACGCGCGCATCTTGCGCATGGTTGACCAGCTTTTCACGTCGCTTGGGCTGTTTAATCTCTTCAGCGCGCGCCAGCAATTCCTCCAAAGAGCCATATTCATTGATCAATTGCGCCGCCGTTTTCACACCAATCCCCGGCACGCCCGGAATATTATCGGTGCTGTCACCGGCCAAAGCCTGCACATCCACAACGCGCTCTGGCCCCACGCCGAATTTTTCGATGACTTCTGCCTCGCCCACCCATTTATTCTTCATCGGATCAAGCATCCGTACGCCGGGCTGGACCAGTTGCATCAAATCCTTATCCGATGACACAATCACAACCTTTTTGCCCAGCTCCAGCGCCCGCTTCGTATAAGCCGCGATCACATCATCGGCCTCATAACCCGGCTGTTCCAGCGCCGGAATGTCAAAGGCTTTTGTTGCCTCACGCACCAAAGGAAACTGCGGCACCAGATCTTCAGGCGGCGCATCGCGGTTGGCCTTATATTCAGGATAAAGATCATTACGAAACGACCCGCCCTTGGGATCAAACACCACCGCCAGATACGGAGCATGATAATCATTCAGCAACTTCATCAGCATTTGCGTAAAGCCAAACACTGCCGAAACCGGAACGCCATCGGGGTTTGTCATCTCGCCCCGCCCGGAATAGGTCATCGCAAAATAGGCCCGGAATATAAACCCAGAACCATCAACAAGATAAAGCTCACCGTCCTGGGAGTCTTCGGGAGCAACAGAAATTTGTGAATCAGCCATGACCTTAAAGTGGAGCATTCAAAAAATTCTGTCTAGAGGATAAAGCTTGCATCCCAAAAAATTATATGCATTATGACAATGAGATTAAAGTGAAGGCTGCATTGAGCAGACAGCAAACAAAGATTACGCCGAATGATATTTGGGACGATTATCTGGAATTGAAAACCGCATTCAAAAAGGCCTTATCTGATGATGGGCAAAATCTTGGCCAAGAAACTCTATCCGAAATAGTGTGTGCTATGAAAGTTTTTGGAACGCAAAATAGAAATGTAAGCGCTGATGCGGCTGCATTTTTACGCAAGCAAGAAATTCGAAATCTTGTTAAAGAAAAATTTAAAAGCTCTGCACAAGTCGTTGATCAATTTCTTCTCCTGCAAACTATGAGAAACACTGCAAACGCACTAGCTCCTGCGGGCCACGGATAAAAAAGCCCCCGCATGCAGGGGAAGCATGCATGGGGGCGGGGAGTATAGGTGAAACCAGCCTGAAGCTCTACAACAAGGAAAAGAGCTTTAAGCTTTAGCAGGTTTCCAGGGGTAATAATTACAGGGGTAGTTTTTACGCAGAAAGGCTTGCAGGAAAGAAATGGACGGCCTTACACCCCAATAAAACAGAGAATAAAACCGAAAGAAAAACTGAAAACAAGATACGATAATCCGAAATTTTTCATACGTATCGAACAAAATACGCTGGCCGCTCGTAAGCTCCATGATTGCACATCCCTCTTTTTTACTGGCGTCGTCCAGCTTATCTCGAGAAACCTTCTTAGCGATTTCCTCACTTTTTAATTGTACATTGGAGGTTTAAGAAATGTCAAAAATTTTACTAAAATTGTATGTAAAGTTAAGCTCAGCTTAACTTTTAGAAAATTCATATAATGCGACCGCTGCCGCGTTTGATACATTAATGCTCGGCATAGGGCCACGCATAGGCAAGGCAAGCAGGCCATCGCAATGTTCTTTGACCAGACGCCGCAGCCCCGGTCCTTCTGCCCCCAGAACCAAAACAGATTTCCCACCAGTGTTAGCGCTAGCAATCTCCTCGCCGCGCTCATCCAGCCCATAAACGAAATAGCCATTTTCCTGCAGGGTTTCAATACAGCGGCTTAAGTTCGTTTCAAAAGCCACAGGCACATGCTCCAACGCGCCGCAGGCCGTCTTGGCCAAAACGCCGGTAAGCTCAGGCGCATGTTTCTTTTGTACAATCATCCCCGCCGCCCCAAACGCGCAGGCGCTGCGCAAAATCGCACCCACATTATGCGGGTCAGTGACCTGATCAAGAATAATCAGCAAGCTGCGCTCATTCTTGCGCTCACGAATAAGAATGTCTTCAATTCCGACATCATCCAGCGCGCTGCTGACCAGCGCCAAACCTTGATACACCGCGCCAGGTGGCAAAATCTTCTCTAAGGATTGTTTATCAAGAATTTGCGGCACCGGACGCTCTAAACCTTTTGCTCTTGTAATCTCAAGAGCTTCCTGAAAACTATCCAGCCCGCTTTGTGTACAATACAGCGCCTGAACGTGACGATTTTCATTCAGCCACGCCTCACGCACCGCATGAAATCCATAAAGGCTAGCGCCGCGTAAACGCTGCTCCGGCTGCACGGGGTTCTTGTGACGGCAAGTATCCGGTTTTCCGCTATGCTTGATTTTATCTTTTTTCGGATGTTTTTTCATCGCCCAGAAGATTACAGGCTTGACATCAGGGGCGAAAGTCTTTTTTCTGCTGTTTAAATCTCACACGGGATTTTCTTATTATAATGTGTGGAGGGGTGGTCGAGTGGTTAATGGCACCTGACTGTAACTCAGGCCTCTTCGGAGTACGCTGGTTCGAATCCAGCCCCCTCCACCATTTTAGATTTTCCGGCACCAATATCCCCTAAAACCAAGAAGAAAGTGCTTTTCCAGCGGTTCCAAATCCACTATTTCTGTCATATGGAAGACGTTTGGCAAAAACGAGCTAATAAGCAGCCTTTTTCCTTTTTAACGCTTCACCCGGCGCTCTTGCAGATCAGTCACTTTTTCATCAGCGCAATTTTTATCGTGATCAACCAGCTCAACCGGATAATCACCGGTAAAGCACGCATCGCAATATTGCGGCGCCTTAGCATTACGCTTGGTTTCCCCAACGGCTTTATAAAGTCCGTCCAGTGAAATATACGCCAGCGAATCAGCCTTGATATATTCACGAATTTCCTCAACCGACTTCTGCCCGGCTAAAAGCTCGCTCGATGACGGCGTATCAATCCCGTAAAAACAGCTTTTAATCGTCGGCGGTGAAGAAATCCGCATATGCACCTCGCGCGCGCCGGCATCCTTAATCATCTCGACAATCTTTTTGCTCGTTGTCCCGCGTACAATGGAATCATCAACCAGCACAACGCTCTTACCCTCAATAAATTTTCGGTTCGCATTATGCTTCAAACGTACGCCCAGATGCCGGATTTTATCGGTTGGCTCAATAAATGTACGCCCGACATAATGATTGCGAATAATCCCCAGCTCAAACGGAACCCCGCTCGCCTCCGCATACCCAATCGCCGCCGGTACACCACTATCAGGAACAGGCACAATCAAATCGGCGCCCAGAGCCGGATTTTCCCGCGCCAGCTCCGCGCCAATATTCTTGCGCATCTCATACACGCTATGCCCTTCCATAGAGCTATCAGGCCGCGCAAAATAGATATATTCAAAAATACAAAAACGCTTGGATTGCTTCTTAAATGGAAACAAAGATTTCAAACCGCTCTCATCTAAAATAACCATCTCACCGGGTTCAATATCACGCTCAAAACGCGCCCCGATAATATCCAGCGCGCACGTTTCAGAGGCCAAAATATACGCATCGCCCAACTTGCCCAGCACCAATGGCCGAATGCCATACGGATCACGTACACCTATGATTTGACCTTGCGCACACGCCACCAGCGAATACGCACCCTTAATCTGTTTCACCGCATCGATCAAACGATCAGCCACAGATTTCTTCCGCGACACAGCCACCAAATGTACAATCGTCTCCGTATCACTCGTCGATTGAAAAATCGATCCGCGCTTGACCAGCTCTTTACGAAGGCAATGCGCATTAGTCAAATTCCCGTTATGCGCCACGCTAAAACCGCCGAAATCCATATCCGCATACATCGGCTGTACGTTACGCAAAGCCGGCTCACCGCTTGTAGAATATCGATTATGCCCAATCGCGGCATGCCCTTTCAGCTTCTCAATCACACTGACGTCACTGAAATTTGAATCCACCAGCCCCAAAGCTTTATGCGAATAATAAGCCTGCCCGTCATAAGATACGACCCCGCACGCTTCCTGCCCCCGGTGCTGTAGAGCATGCAAACCCAAAGCCGTCAAAGCCGCCGCATCTTCGCTACCAAACACCCCAAACACGCCACATTCTTCATGGAACTTGTCATCATCAAAAACTGGCATATCCGCTATCATCATGTCTCACTCATTTAAACCATCGGTTTTTTCATCAAACAGCTGGTCCATCTGCTGACGCATTTCATCGCTATAACCACTATCTGGCGACTCGACAGGTTTTCGTTGCTCCTCGCCATCACCCTCTTTTTTCAAAAGATTGATCTCTTCAAGCTTCTTACGTGTCTCAGAGGTTTCCTCAAGCTTATGAACACCCTCTTCAACCTCCTCAAAAGCACCTGAAGGAATAAAACCGGCCAAAACCTCCGAAGTTTTCTCCAAATAAAAATGCGTTTTACTTTCGCCAAAAAATTCCTCTTTACTCTCCTGATCAACGAAAAAATGCACCGGCAAATACAACAAACCAAGCAAAATAATCCCGCGTACAACACCAAAAACAAACCCCAACGTGCGATCAATAGCCCCAAGCCCAATCTTCTTGGCCCACTCCGCCAAAAGATGGCTCTGAATAGACAAAATAATCACCACAACAATAAAGATCGCCCCGTAAGATAGCGCATCCGCAACAATATCATAAGGTAAAATTCCAAACAGCCGCTCAATCTCAGCGCCTTCCTCAATTCCAAACCAGCCATGCATATACGGCATCAATAATGGCCCACCGAGATATGCCGCCGCCAACCCGCCGACAACGCCGGCAATAGTTAAAACTTCACGAATAAAGCCACGAAGAAAGGCAATCAGGCCCGAAATCAAAAGAACGGCAAGAACAAAAATATCAGCGATCATGGAAACGTCAGGTCCTTTTTGGATCAGATAAGCCTCATATTTAGGCAAAACCGCCCGAAAAAGCAAGCCTTAGAGTTTGTTAAGCAAAAGCCGATCCACTAGCAAATATATACAAAAAAACACCGCGCCCATAAAATTTACACCACAGCCGCCCTAAGCGCACTGTTACCTCGAAACAACTCATCCAGCATCTGCACATGGTCAATCTCTGACACCCTGATTGCACCTCCGCTCACGCGTTTCGGCTGGCTTTTCTTTTTCCCCTTCGGCACCACAGCCTCACGAAAACCGAGTTTTGATGCTTCCTTCAGACGCAAATCCGGCTGCGCCACCTGCCGAATTTCCCCCGCCAACCCGACCTCGCCGAAAAATACCGTCTCCGGCGGCAACGGATTATTTTGCAAAGCACTCACCAGCGCCGCCGCCACTGCCAGATCCGCCGCCGGCTCATTAATCCGAATCCCGCCGGCAATATTGAGAAAAATGTCGCATGAGCCAATTTGCAAACCGCAGCGCGTCTCAAGCACGGCGACAATCATCGCCAGTCGGTTCGGGTCCCAGCCGATCACGCTGCGCCGGGGAGACGCCAGCGATGACGGCGCCACCAGCGCCTGCACCTCGACCAACATCGGCCGCGATCCTTCCAGCGCCGCCAAAACCGCGCTGCCTGAAACATTTTCTCCGCGCTGCGAGAGAAAAATCTCCGACGGGTTTTCGACCTCCTGCAATCCTCCGCCCGCCATTTCAAACACGCCGATCTCATCGGTCGGACCAAAACGGTTCTTAACGCCGCGCAAAATACGAAATTGATGGCTGCGATCACCCTCAAAATACAAAACCGTATCAACCATATGTTCAAGCACCCGCGGACCCGCTATCTGCCCATCCTTGGTCACATGTCCGACAAACATCACCGCCATCCCGCGCGCTTTGGCATGGCGAATAATCTCCTGCGCAGATGTACGCACCTGCGTCACCGTACCGGGCGCCGAATCAATATTATCGACATACATCGTCTGAATTGAATCAATGATCAGCAGATCCATCGGACCCTTATCACCACCGCTATCACCGCCAACACTCGCCAAAATATCGCGCACACTCGTCGCGCTTGCCAGCTCTACCGGAGCCTCCGCCAGACCCAAACGCTGCGCCCGCATCCGCACTTGATCAACGGCCTCCTCTCCCGACACATACACGCAGCGTACGCTTTTCTGCGAAAGACTGCAGACCAGCTGTAACAACAAGGTTGATTTTCCAATCCCTGGATCACCGCCAATCAAAACCGCCGATCCCGGCACCAGCCCGCCACCAACAACACGGTCAAATTCTTCAATACCCGAAACATGGCGCGGATAATCACTACGCGCCGGATCACTGAGCGATACGAAATCAATCTTGCGCCCCTTCGCGCCGCCCATCCCCTTAGGTACGCTCGCTTCAACAACCTCTTCCGCGATGCTGTTCCATTCCCCGCACGATTCACACTTGCCCGCCCAGCGGCTCGACACCGCTCCACAAGACTGACACACATATGATTTTTTTACCCTCGCCATAAAATTACTGTAGCGAAAACCTAGAACAATTCAAGAACAAAATGCTACTATTCAGTCATTACGAGAAAACCGTTAGACGAACAAACAATCCTCAAAAAGACCGACCGGTCGGTCTTTTTACGCAAACCCAAGCCATACTAAAGAAAAATCATCTAAGAGGTAACAAACGCGCGCTCCTGATCCGACTGCGCCGCCTTAAATTCACGCTGAAACGCCGCACGATCATTGGGCAAATACAGACCCTGCGCATAGAGAATCAACGGATATTTTTGTACAATTTCCCACGCATGCTCAACCGTTTGCACCCCTTCCGCCACACAGAGCGTACCGGGCATCAAAGTCTCCACAAACGACATCACCTGATCAAGCGCATGAGCCTCTCCCTCCGGTGCGCACACCGTATGCCGGTCAAGCTTCACAAACTCCGCCAAACCCTCAAAATCCGCCAAGCGCAACACATCATTCATATTCATTCCGACATCATCAATCACAAACCCGACCCCGACAGCCCGATAAAGCTCCAGAACCTGACGGCTTAAACTTAAATGCGGCGCACTTTCATGAATCTCGATCAAAACTTTCTCATCGCTGGCCAGATGCAGACTTTCAAGCCGCGCCAAAGTCACCTTCACAAAATCAGAATCGCGCAAAGACCGCGCTGAGATATTGATACTCACCTGCTTTTCACGCCCGGCTTCACGCATACGCTGAAATTGACCAAGAGCAGCCAAAAATAAAATCCCATCAATCTGCGCCGTATAACCATGATCGTAAAACGCCATAATAGCCTCATAAGGCGGCATAGCCTTGTTCTTAAAATCCTTCACCCGCAGCAGCATCTCACCAGGCATTGAAAGCGGGGC
>JACKIT010000023.1 GCA_020638335.1 Rhodospirillales bacterium | reverse complement strand
CGAGCTGGCGCGGAGAAAGAATGAGCGGATCGCCGCCAGTGAGGATGACTTCCCAGATTTCGGGGTGAGCGCGGATGTAATTAAGGGCGGCGGTGCGTTCTTTGGCGTTAAGGATTCCGGGAGGGTGGTCGTTTTTCGGGCCGACCTGTTCGCGGCGAAAGCAATAGCGGCAATAGACCGCACAAACATTGGCGGGTTTAAACAGCACGCGGTCGGGATAGCGATGGACAATGCCTTTTACGGGGCTATGGGCTTCATCGCCGATCGGGTCGGTGCGTTCTTCGGGTAGAATTTTCAGTTCGCAGGCTTGCGGGAGATATTGTTTGGCGATGGGGTCATTATGGATGTTTCCTTTTATGGCGCGTTTAATATTTTGCGTTATGCGACAGGCGTATTTTTTCAGCAGGGCGGGGTTTGTATCTCCTCCCTTTAATTTTACATAATGTTTTTCTGAGCGATGGGGGGCGGATGGCCTACCGGAAAGTGAAGAGGCTGCGACCGGTTCGTGGAGGTTTCGGACCATTTGCGATGCGGAATGCTTAGGCATCAGCTCTCATAATATTTTGCAACGAGGTCGTTGAGGACACGTACACCGAAGCCGGAGCCGAATTTGGGCACGGTTGGCTGGTCGGATTTGCGCCAGGCGGTGCCGGCGATGTCCATATGCGCCCAGCGGGTGCCCTCTTCGATGAAATGGCCGAGGAAGGCGGCGGCGGTGCAGGAGCCGGCGTTGCGGCTTTTGCCGGTATTTTGCAGATCGGCGATTTCGCTTTCGACTTCTTTTGTCCAGACTTCATCAAGAGGCATGCGCCAGAGTTTTTCGCCGCTTTGCTCGCTGGCCTTTTCCATTTGTTTCCACAGGGTATCGTCATTGGCAAAAGTGCCGCAATATTCGTGGCCTAGTGCGATAAGAATTGCGCCGGTTAAGGTGGCCAGATCAATGATGAATTCGGGTTTGTATGTTTTTTGTATATAGGTCAGGCAATCGGCCAGAACAAGGCGGCCTTCGGCGTCTGTGTTGAGGACTTCGATGGTTTTTCCGGCGTAGGTTTTGATGATGTCGCCGGGTCTGTACGCGTTTGAGGATGGCATATTTTCGGCTAGACCAACAACGCCGACAGCGTTGCATTTGGCTCCCCGCAGGGCCAGAGTTTTCATCAGGCCGACAACGGCGGCCGAGCCGCCCATATCCATTTTCATTTCATCCATATTCGGGCCGGGTTTAAGCGAGATACCGCCGGTGTCAAAGGTTACGCCTTTGCCGACAAAGCCGAGTGTGGAGAGGTTTTTGGCTTTGGTTTTTGGGGGTGGTGCACCATTCCAGCGCATGATGACCATGCGTGGTTTGCGGCTTGAGCCCTGGCCGACAGCGGAAATCCCGCCCATGCCAAGTTTTTCGAGCTTTTTATCGTCGATGATTTCAATTTCAATGCCGAGGGGTTTTAGTTCATTTTGAATGATTTTGGCGTAGCTTTCGGGGTAGAGGTCATTGGGCGCTGTATTGACCAGATCGCGGGCGAGTAAGGTGCCTGAACGCACGCGGCTTAAATCTTCGAACAGTTTTTTGGTATTGGCTGGGTTTGGCGTTACGACGCTTAAGGTTTTGAGTTTGAGCGGCGGTTTATCTTTTTTATCGGGTTTTGATTTATAACGGTCAAAATCATAGGCGCGCAGAGCAAAACCATTGGCGAGATGCGCGGCGAGAGTTTCGGTTTTGAGTTTTTTACTTTTTTCGCCGAGCAGTGTAGCGCTTTCAGTGCCGGATTTTGTTAGTGCAGCAGCCAGCTTACCGCCGGCTGTTTCTGTTTTCAGTGCGTCCAGATCTTGATCCTTGCCCAAACCGAGCAGCGTGATATGTGTCACGGCGCCGCCTGCCGGGGCACCGAGTCCCAAAATTTCACCATTTTTACCGGTAAATTGTACGTTGTTTTTAAGGTTTGCGGTAATGAATCCCTTAAGCGTTTTGTCTAGCGCTTTGGCTTGCGCGCCCAGCTCTCCACCTTCAAAGGCGCAAACGACAATTGCGCCTTTGGGTTTTGCGCTGGCTTTAGGGAATGAAATTTTTAGGCTCATCGTCTTTCATCTTCTCTTATATGTGGATGAAGGTTATAAACGATATACTGTTTTTGACGAGATTTGCCAGAGCCAAAACGCATATGAATATTTTTGATCGCTATATTTTTAAAAATCTTTTGATTGCCACGGTGTTTGTTGCTGTAACGCTGGCGGTGGTGATTTTCCTGACGCAATCCTTGCGGTTCTTGGAGTTGGTCATTGAATCCGGGGCTTCGAGCAGCGCGTTTTGGGTTTTGACGATGCTGGCTTTGCCACGGTTTTTCGAAATTATTTTGCCGTTGTCGTTGATGGCGGCGACGTTGTTTGTCTATAGCCGCATGACCAGTGATTCTGAGTTGGTGGTGGTGCGCGCAACCGGTTATGCGCCTTCTGCTTTGGCGCGGCCGGCTATGATTCTGGCGTTGATTGTAACGCTTTTATTGATGGGGATTACGCTCTGGGTTGCACCAAAATCAATTAGCACGATGCAGGAAAAGCGCGAGATGATTAAGGCGCAGTTTTCGACGCTGCTTTTTCGTGAGGGTGTTTTTAATCAGGTGGGTAAAGGTTTGACGCTTTATGTGCGGGCGCGTGGTGAAGCGGGATCGCTTGTGGGTTTGATGATTCATGATAGCCGCGCTTCCGGGCAACCGGCTTCGACGATTTTTGCCGAACGCGGGACGTTGGTTTCTGCTGAGGAGGGCTACAGGATTATTGTGTATGAGGGATCACGTCAGGAATATGATGCTGAAAAAGGGATATTGAAACGGCTGAATTTTAATCGTTATACGATTGATCTGCCTGAGAGTGATCCGGTGCGCCAGCGTTGGGCGGAGCCAGATGAGCGGACGATTTTTGAGCTTCTTAATCCAGATGTACGTGTGAAACGTGATTTGGAGAGTTTGCGCGATTTTCAGGTTGATCTTCACAGGCGGATTGTTAGTCCGCTTTTGGCGGTGGTGTTTACGCTTATCGCATGTAGCGTGCTGTTGATCGGGCCGATTGACCGGCGTGGGCAGATGCGGCGCATTGTGTTGGCTGTGGCAGGCGTAGTAGTGATTCAGGGGCTGTATATTGCAGCCTATAATATGGCGCGGCAAAGCGATGCGGGGCTGGTGTTTATGTATGGGCTGGTATTATTGCCGCTTGGGTTGTGTTCTTTTGCCTTGAGCGGGATGAGTGAGAATTTGCGCCGCCGGGTGCTCTATCATTGGCAAGGAGGACAGGCATGAAGGTGACAATGACGCTCAGCCGTTATATGGCGCGAACTTATGTTATGAATATGCTTTTTTTGCTCTTTGCGTTGCTTGGGGTGATTTATCTGTTTGATACGGTGGAATTGATCCGCCGGGCTAGTAAAAGCGATTCTGTTCCGCTGGGGCTGGTGTTGCAGATGGGGTTATTGAAATTGCCTGAGGTTGGGCAGATTTTGTTTCCTTTTGCTGTTTTGTTTAGTGCGATGCTGACATTTTGGCAATTTAATCGCCATTCTGAGCTGGTTGTGCTGCGTTCTTCCGGTTTTTCGGTTTGGCAGTTTTTGATGCCTGTGGTGGCGGTGGCCTTGTGTGTTGGTTTTTTGCAAGTCGGGGTCGTCAATCCGGTTGGCTCATTGCTGGTGGAAAAATATGAACGGTTGGAGAAGGAGTATCTTGAGAAGCAGGATAGCCAGATTGCGTTGTTTAAGGAGGGACTTTGGCTTCGACAAAGTACAGATGGACATATTCTTGAAGGGGAGGATGATGTACAAAAAGGATATGTGATACTTCATGCACGTAAAGTTAAACCGCCGCATTGGGGACTGAGTCAGGTGAGTGTATTTTATTTTGGGCAGAATGACGCGTTTCGCATGCGCGTGGATGCCAAAAGTGCTTCTTTAGAGCCGGGACGCTGGGTGTTTCAGGATGTCGCTATTCATAGGCCCGGATTCATGAAAATCAGTAAGCCAGAGACGGTTTTACCGACGACGCTTACGATTGAAGATATTGAGGAGAGTTTTTCTTCTGCTGAAACAGTGGCGTTTTGGGCGCTTCCGGGGCACATAGAGACATTGGAGCAGACCGGTTTTGATGCCAGCCGTTTGCGAGTATATTTTCATAGTCTGTTGTCTCAACCCTTGTTTTTTGTGGCTATGGTCTTGCTTGCGGCAAGCGTATCTATCCGCCCGCCGAGAATGGGTGGTGGTTTGATGCTTTTTGCTGTGGGTGTGTTTATCGGTTTTGTCGTGTTCTTTGTTTCCAGTTATTTACAGGCGCTTGGCTCTTCCAATCAAATTCCGCCGATTTTGGCGGCGTGGTCTCCGTCAATTGTATGTTTTTTATATGGGGTGAGTGCGATGATTCATCTTGAAGACGGTTAGGGATTGTTAACAATCTCCAGG
>JACKIT010000022.1 GCA_020638335.1 Rhodospirillales bacterium | reverse complement strand
TCCTTCTTGGGAGGAATCATAAGCAATTCCCAAAAGCCTCTGATGCCCGCCTTGCTGACCACTGAAAGAAGTTAAATAAATGTTTTCCCCACCGCTCTCCAAACGCCCCGCCGAGTAAACAAGCCACTCCATCTCGCCCTGCTTATACAGAGGGTCCGAAAAGCTTAAGAACGTCTCCTCGCCCTCTCCGTAACACACCGAAGACCCTTTCTCGAAAAAATCCTTGTAATACTCAAAAACATCTCTGGCCGTCGCCGGAGTCCCGCCATCCGGACTCTTTTCCGCACCTGCCTGATGTTCTCTCGGAAAAATTTTCTCAAACAAACCGCCTGCGGCACACTGAGAAAAATAATCCACAATTCGCTCGCTATTGTCTGGTGCCATAATAAACCCCTTATTCTGGGATATTTCCATGCCATATTTTTGTTTTACTGGCAAATATGGGGGATAACAAGCAAAGACAGCGACCCTCTCGCAGGTTACACAGAGCCTGGAAACTTAAACCCTTCAAAGGGTTCTACTCAGCGTCTTTTTCTACAGACGGCTCGGCCGGGGCCTCAGACGCACCCTCGACCTTTTTTGCCGTGCAAGAGCCACCACAACATGTATTCATGCCCATAAACGTATAAGCTGGACAAAAACCAAAAAAGCTGGTAACGGCCATAACAACCGCCAGCAAAATCAATACATTTCCAACAACGCCGGAAATAAAGAAGCTCGCTGCAAAAAGGACAACCGCCGCAGCAATCCGGGCTTTTTTATCCTTATCTCCAATATTCTTTTCAAATTTAATCATCATTTCTCTCCTAAATAGCTATGAATTTCACTTATTGACCGTATCACCCTTATACATCGCCCCTTTAATAATACTCACGCCGGCATTGACGACAGTTGTCGAAATACCGACACAAATAGAAAAGGCAATCCCACCCAGAAAGATAAAAATAATAGTTTTAATTTCCTCAGACATCTTCACGCTGAAATCCATATCGCTGGGACCTTGAGGCGTTTGCACGGTAAGAGACCCTTCAATCACAGGATTCGGACGCTGAATAAGCTCCAGAACATATTGCACAATACGAACCTGCCCAGGCTCGTTAAAAATCTGATAAGTCATATAAGCAAAATAAAGCAGCAAAGCCACACCCGCGAGCGTAATAAAAACACCAAGTCCGATAAGCGCCTTTCGGAAAGGAAACAACATCTTTTCCGGATCAGCATGCACATGAGAATCTAAATCCAACATATCTTATGCCCCCTGCGGCGCTTCCCCACCGGCAAAACCACCACCTGAGGGGACAGAAGATTTCGGCGTTGTATCCTCTGGCGGTTCATTATCGCTATCACGAAGTATTGGCTTTCCGGCGAGCAAATCCTTAATTTCATCACCAGACAACAATTCGTACTCAATCAACGCTTTGGCCAGCTTATGCAGATCATCCAGATTTTCAGTCAAAATCTTCTTGGCCTTGTCATAGCCCTGCTCAACAATCCGCCGAATTTCAGAATCCACAGTCGCCGCCGTCTCATCAGACATATTTTTCGATTGCGCAACCGAATGCCCGAGAAAAACCTCTTCCTGATCCTGCGCATAGCGGATTGTACCAAGCTTATCAGAAAAACCCCATTCCATAACCATCTTGCGCGCCATATTGGTTGCCTGCTGAATATCACTGCTCGCGCCTGTCGTAACCTTATCCTGTCCGAAAATAATTTCTTCGGCAACGCGCCCGCCCATCGCCACAGATAAATCCGCCTTCAGCTTCTCAAGGCTCATCGATAGCCGGTCGGCTTCAGGAAGACGCATAACCAGACCCAGCGCCCGCCCGCGCGGTACAATCGTCGCTTTATGCACCGGATCGGACGCCGGCTCATGCATCGCCACCAATGCATGTCCCGCCTCATGATAAGCCGTAAGCTTTTTCTCATCCTCACTCATCACCATGGACTTACGCTCAGAGCCCATCATGACCTTATCCTTGGCATCTTCCAGCTCATCCATACCCACAACACGCTTGCCCCGCCGCGCAGCCAAAAGCGCCGCCTCATTGACCAAATTCGCCAGATCAGCGCCGCTAAAACCTGGAGTCCCGCGTGCAATGACAATGGCTTCAACATTGTTCGCCAGTGGCACTTTCTTCATATGCACTTCAAGAATTTTCTCACGCCCCTTAATATCGGGCAAAGGCACCACAATCTGACGGTCAAAACGCCCCGGACGCAAAAGCGCAGGATCAAGCACATCCGGACGGTTGGTCGCCGCCAGAATAATCACGCCCTCATTGGACTCAAACCCGTCCATCTCAACCAAAAGCTGGTTCAACGTCTGCTCGCGCTCATCATTCCCGCCGCCAAGCCCGGCGCCGCGATGACGCCCGACGGCATCAATCTCGTCGATAAAGATGATGCACGGCGCGTTCTTCTTGCCCTGCTCGAACATATCGCGCACCCGGCTCGCCCCAACCCCGACAAACATCTCAACAAAGTCCGAACCGGAAATCGTAAAAAACGGCACATCCGCCTCACCGGCCACCGCCCGCGCAATCAAGGTCTTACCCGTCCCCGGCTGACCGACCAAAAGCGCCCCTTTCGGAATTTTCCCACCCAAACGGCTGAATTTCTGCGGATCTTTCAGAAACTCGACAACCTCTTCCAGTTCCTGCTTGGCCTCTTCAATCCCCGCCACATCTTCGAATGTCACCCGGCCATGCTTCTCGGTCAGCATCTTGGCCCGGCTCTTGCCAAAACCCATTGCGCCGCCGCCTTTACCGCCCTGCATTTGCTTCATAAACATGATCCACACCCCGATAATCAGGAACGCAGGCAACAACGAAATCAAAATGCTCATGAGACTGATCTGCTCAGGATCTTCCCTGTCAGCCGCAATCTGCACCGCGCTACCTTGAAGGCGGTCCACCACATTTTCATTCGGCGGCACCATCACCTTGAACTCTTCGCCGCTTGAAGCAAACACGCCGTGCAATTCCTGCCCTTTAATAACGACATTAGAAACCCGGCCCGCCTGCGCATCAGTCATAAATTCACTATAGGAAATCATGTTCGCGCGACGGCTCGCCCCTTCTTGTGCGCCTTGAAAAATGTTGAACAAGAAAATCATAGTCAAGCCAATCGCCAGCCAGAAAATCAAATTGCGTCCAAATCCATTCACAGTGTGTATATCCTTCTTCTAAGTCAGAATACCCAATGTAGTACAATTTCCGCGCCAGACAAGGAAAATCAAGGCCAAAACCGCGGTTTTTCAAACAAGCATCATAAAGAACTATCTAAAAAACGCCTCTTTTTTTCTTTCCCCGGCTTTTTCGAAAGGATACTTAAACCCAATTCTCAACTTTTTTCAACGCCCTGAAAAACAAGAAGAAACGAAACCCCGTTTTTAAAACGGGGTCCATCGTATCTGCTACAAATCCCCATAAATCCCGCATTGAATGCGGGGTTTCGGTTTTTCTTCCGAAAACAAAGTTGAGAATAGCATTCCTTAAGAATGCTCGCGCGTTAAACGCAAAACTCCTAAATCCTCATCCATTGCAAACACCACCCCGCCCAGTGTGCGCTTTCGAAACGCAACTCTGTCTTTTTGAAAACTTATCAAATCGTATAAAATCACCTCAACCCTTTCCATACGCGGCGCATAATCGGATGTCGGACGCAAAACTGACAACGCCTTTAACAAACATCGCAAAATAACCTCTTCAGGTTGCATAAATAAAATATTAATTTTAAATACGATATGTTTCGTATCGGATTCAATAACCGCCTTTTGATAGGCCTGCGCGCTAAGGTCCTCCAACGCCCGGCGCGCACGCCCCAGGCGCTGCGCCGTCACCGCCAATCGCTTTGAAGTAAGTCCCTCCTCCTCCAAAACACGCCGCGCCTCACGCAATCGCACACGCGCAAAATCACTATTCGCGTTACTGGGGTCTTCAAAATATGGAATATCTTCCACTCCGCATAATTCCAATAACTCCGCCTTACCACAATCCAGCAAAGGCCGCACCAGACTCAAATCCTCATCATACGCTTGCACCGCCTGCATCCCGGAAAGCCCGTCTAGCCCACTGCCTTTGGCCAAACGAAACAACACCGTTTCCGCCTGATCGTCCCGGTGATGCGCCAAAAACAGATGCCGAATATCATGAACCCGGCAATATTCAGCCATCAAACCATAACGTGCCTTACGCGCCTCTTCCTGAATAGCTGTATCCGCTGGTGTCTTCCAACGCAAAATATGATGCTCCACCTGCTGCGACCAGCCACCCAGCCACGCGCCCACCTGTATCGCCTCTTCAGCCGCTTCAGGCCTGAGCCCGTGATCAACCGTCAAAACATGAATTTTAACCCCGCGCTCAACTGCCCAGCGCGACAACAACCAGCACAGCGCCATAGAGTCCGGCCCGCCTGACACAGCCACAGCAATCGGCCCAGCACCCCCCACGCCCAGCGCCTCCAACGTCTCTTCAAAATTTCCAAGAGTAATGCTCATTGCTTAAAACCCAAAGCGCCGCAGGAGAAAATAAACGCGAAATTGCGAAGATACGAAGTTTTATAGCGCTTTTCATTAAAAATCGAAGACTACGGTTCAAATCCAAACCGACCACGACCTAGCATCCCAGTCGACTCATCTCTTGGTCCGCCCGCCGCAACACAGGCGCCGCCCCTGACGGATTTTCTTTCTTAAGCTGACGAAGCGCCACACATGCATCATCCTTCTTCCCCAGCGCATCCAAAGACAACCCCAGCTTCAGCAAGTTATCCGCCGCTTTCGAACCTTTCGGATATTGTTGATACCCCTCGGCAAAAATCCGCGCAGCCGTTTCAAAATTTCCGCGCACATAATGTGTCTCGCCAAGCCAGTATTTCGCATTCCCTGCCAACGGGTGATCAGGATGATCACGCAAGAAGCTCTCAAATTCCACCTGTGCACCCTTATATTGATGGTTTTTCACCATCGAAAACGCATTTTCATAAGTTGCAGACGCCAAATCAACAGAGGACCCTTCGCCCCCGGATTCCGTATACGAACCAAGCTGCCCGGCCGTTCCACTACTGCTGGCATTACCGGAACTCCACTGATAAGTCTGCCCGGCACCACTGCCAACAACGCTCGGCGGGTTACTGTCTCTAAGCGGCTTGGCCGTATAACGACTGGCCCCACTCACCGGCGCGGCGCTGCCGGAACGCGAAGCTCCTGAACCTTCCAGATCATTCATCCGCAATTCCATATCACTGGTAAAACGCTCAAGCTGATCTTTAAGCTCACGAATCTCAAAGCTCTGTTCCTCCAAAGCCCCGCGCAAATCACGCATTTCCGTTTCAATCTGCTGCAATCGA
>JACKIT010000021.1 GCA_020638335.1 Rhodospirillales bacterium | reverse complement strand
TTCCGAGTCAAAATTTAAGATGTGAATATAAAATCCAGCCAAGCCTAGCACTCTGCAGAAATTCAAACAATGATTTTAAATACTGCTCTTTAAAAGTGTTCCCAAATCCCGCACAATGGATTTTATAAAAACGATAAGGAAAATCCCCAATGTCGCTAGAAAACCTGACATCTAAAATCCAGCAGAAAATGGCGATGGCCGCTGGCCTGAGCGCCAAGGTGAAATTCGACTTCGGCGAAAAGGGCTGTATATTTGTTGATACGACGCAAAGCCCGCCAATCATCAATAATACAAACGAAGAGGCCGACACAACGCTTGTTTGCTCTATGGATACATTTCAAGGCATTCTGGATGGAACGCAAGACCCCAACATCGCCTTCATGATGGGCAAGCTGAAAATCAAAGGCTCCATGGGGCTGGCCATGAAGCTTAATGCCATTCTTGAGGATTAAAGCCCCAAACGCTTAATAAGATCCTGATAAATCTGATCAGCCGTATCTTTCATCCGATACATGCCGATAAGCTCATCGTTCGGCCCCATCAAATAGGTAAAAGAAGAGTGGTCGACCGTGTAATCCTGATTGGTTTCGTCTTCAACCTTACTCGCAAAAACGCGGTAGCGTTTTTTGATAAGATCTATCTGCGCCGTGGTTCCGGTCAATCCTACCAATTGTGGATGAAATAGCCCGATATATTCACGCATAACATCGAGTGTATCGCGCTCCGGATCAACGGAAATAAAAAGGGGTTGCACATTCTCTAGCGCTTCTGGATGGTTTTTTTCCAACGCGCTTAAAACCCGGCTCATTTTCTGCAATTCCGTCGGGCAAATCGCCGGACAATAGGTAAAGCCAAAATAAATCAGCTTATATTTCCCCTCATAAGTCTTTTCACTGACCTGCGCCCCCGTATGATCGATCAGGCTAAACGGCCCGCCGATACTCAGGCCTGCCACCGGCATCGCCGTTTCCGCCGGTTTTCCCTCTTTTGTGGTGACGCGCGCGGCCTGCATCTGGATTTGCATCCACCCAACCCCGACTCCAATCACAAGAGCAATCAGGCTAAACAATGCCGTGCGCACCAGGCGCTTTTTTATTTGAGGGTTCATCTCTTCATCCTTGCCAAAATTTAATTTAGATGTATGGTCTTCCCTATCAAAAGTAAAGATGAACCTTGGCGGTGCTCTGTGATGCCTTGCGCGAAACAGGGCTGAGAAAAACGCCTCGAACCTGTGGGTTAATGCCTGCGTAGGGAAAGGAAAATGATGTCACCAAAAATATTCAGTTATTTAGGCGTTGTGCCCTTCGTTCTCTTGATGCTGGCGTCTTTTACCACATCGACGCAGAATTCAACCATAGCTTTGAATGTTTTTTTTAGCGGTTTATCTTCAATATCCTTGGCGTTTTTAGCCGGAGCACATTGGGGGCAGGCCGTACCTACAAATAATTTTAAGCAATATAAAGTTGCAATCTTTTTCATCATCGGAATTTTTGCTAGTTTCGCCGCGACTTTTTTTATGATCAAAAGTTCAATCCCAATGATCCTATATGCAGGTTTATTTTGGTTAATGTATTACTTGGACAAACAATATTTGTCGCCCAAAGATGTGCCACCAGAATATTTCCAACATCGTTATAGATTAACAATTGTCGTATCGGTTTGTCTGATTATTACGGCTCTTACTTAATCGAAAGGAAAATGAAATGCCGCATATTATTGTCGAATATACGGAATCACTGGGCTCGTCCGAGGATATCGCCAAGCTTGCCTTCGCGCTGCATGAAAACTTGGCTGCGCAGGAAACCATTAACATCCACGCCATCAAAACCCGCGCCTTGCCCGTGCAATACACTGTGGTCGGCGACGGGAAAGAACCCGATAAAATGATCCATATCACGCTCAAGCTTCTCCCGGGCCGTGATGACGCTTTGAAAAAAACCATGGCCCAGGGTCTCTTTGACACCGCACGCAAGATCACCCACGACGATCGTATATCGATATCGGTCGAAGTCACCGAATTGCACGAACCCAGCTATACGAAATAAGGAAACACGATCATGGCTCCGAAAGACGGCATATGCCCATCCACAACCCACGTCACGCGCGGCGCGCTGCCTGCTTCCAAAAAGGTCTATATCGGTGAGCATAAGGTCGCCATGCGCGAAATTGCACTGACCAACGACGATAAAATCACCGTTTACGACACCTCCGGCCCTTACACCGATGATTCCATTGAACTGGACATTATGCGCGGCCTGCCGACGCGCCGCAGGGAATGGATTTTAGCCCGCGGCGATGTCGAAGAAGTGCAGGGCCGCCATATCCAGCCACTCGATAACGGCTATAAGAATCAGGCCGCCCTGGAGCGCCGTAAGGTCAAACACGAAAAATTCCCCGCTTCGCCCGAAAAACCGCTGCGCGCCAAGGCTGGCCAAAACGTCACCCAAATGCACTACGCGAAGCAAGGCCTCATCACGCCCGAAATGGAATATATTGCCGTGCGTGAAAATCAGGCGCGCGAGGAAGTCCACAACAACAAAGGCGGCGAGGGCTTTGGCGCTGTGCTGCCCGATTTCATCACCCCCGAGTTTGTCCGTAAGGAAGTCGCCGAAGGCCGCGCGATCATCCCCGCCAATATCAACCACCCTGAATCCGAACCGATGATCATTGGCCGCAACTTCCTTGTGAAGATCAACGCCAATATCGGCAACTCCGCGGTCACATCTTCAATCGGTGAGGAAGTCGATAAAATGGTCTGGGCCACACGTTGGGGCGCGGACACCATCATGGACCTTTCCACGGGTAAAGACATCCACGACACCCGCGAATGGATTTTGCGCAATTCGCCCGTGCCGCTGGGCACCGTGCCGATCTATCAGGCATTGGAAAAAGTCGGCGGCATCGCCGAAGACCTCACCTTTGATATCTTTGCCGACACATTAATCGAACAGGCCGAACAAGGCGTCGATTACTTCACCATCCACGCCGGCGTGCTCCTGCCGTTTATTCAATACACGGCGGATCGTATTACTGGAATCGTCTCGCGCGGCGGCTCGATCATGGCCAAATGGTGCATGGCCCATCACCGCGAAAGCTTCCTCTATACGCGCTTCGATGAAATCTGCGAAATCATGAAGGCTTACGATGTGGCCTTTTCCCTTGGTGACGGCCTGCGCCCCGGCGCGATTATGGACGCCAACGACCGCGCCCAGTTCGCCGAACTCAAAACCTTGGGCGAGCTTACGCAAAAGGCGTGGGAACATGATTGTCAGGTGATGATCGAAGGGCCGGGTCATGTGCCCATGCACTTGATCAAGGAAAACATGGAAAAAGAGCTGAAAGAATGCCACGAAGCCCCGTTCTATACCCTCGGGCCATTAACCACCGACATCGCGCCCGGTTACGACCATATCACCTCCGCGATAGGCGCGGCGCAAATCGGCTGGTACGGCACCGCGATGCTGTGCTACGTCACGCCGAAGGAGCATCTGGGTCTGCCGAATAGAGACGATGTAAAAACGGGCGTGATTACCTACAAAATCGCTGCCCACGCCGCGGATTTGGCGAAGGGCCACCCGGGCGCGCAACGCCGCGATGACGCTTTGAGCCTCGCCCGCTTCGAATTCCGCTGGAACGACCAGTTTAATTTGTCTTTAGACCCCGATACAGCGCGCAGCATGCACGATGAAACCCTGCCCGCCGAAGGTCACAAAGTCGCCTCCTTCTGCTCCATGTGCGGCCCCAAATTCTGCTCCATGAAAATCACCCAGGACGTACGGGATTTCGTTGCTAACCAAGAGAAAAAGGATGAAGCTGCGTAATGTTTTTTGAAAAAAAATTATTCTGGCTAGGTTTAGGTTTACTTGCAGTTATTGGCGCAGGCGGCATTACAATTTTTTTCATGGAAGCATTAAAGCCGTTCATACCAAATTACATACAAGGTATTGGTTCATTTAGTGGTACTTTTTTAGGAGTAGTAGCTGGTGTGGTTGTTACTTATGCTGTTCAAAACATTAAAGAAATTAGAGATAGCAAACAAAGAGTAAAGAACTTCGTCTTAGAACTCGAATTAAATGAAGAGAAGATAAAAGATTGGTTAGACCAAATTACAAACTATAGAAATTCTGTTAACGGCGATTGCCTCGATACTTTTCATGATTACTTCAAACTGTCCTCTTTCTTATATGCGGCAGCAGATAAGCTCTACTTAACAGGAGAGTTATATAGTTTGCTTTCAAACGAACAAATGAAACAAATACAGCCAATTTACTCTGAAATGTCTGTAGGTTGGGAACAAGCACTAAATAACGACATAACAAACAAGAAAAATGTTTTCATTGAACTAAAAAACAATGACGATATGGACACTTGGCATACGCATGTTAAGCCAGAGATCATAAATCATGTAAATTTTTTAGAAGAAAAATTTAAGGGTCATTTGAATATTATCAAAGCTGTAAAGGCATCATTAGCAGATTCATTAAAATAAGCTTTCACATGAAAAAACTTCTAGCTTTTGCAACTTTTATTATGCTCCTCACCACCCCCGCCGCATATGCGTTCGAGGAAACGGACGCGTCCTATTACGCCCGCCACCTGCAATCCTGCCAATCCAAAGACCGCACAAAATGGTATCACGTCTTTCGCGGCTTCTCCGACATCGTAACCGATGAATGCTGCGCCATGTCGGTGGCCGCCGCGCAAAAAGTGGGCGGCACCTTCATCGACCTCGACAATCTCGCCCGCGCCGCCGGAAAAGAAACAACCCTCGACGAACCCTGCCCGGAAGGGCAAAGTAAAAACATGCTGCGCTGTATCACCTCCAAACACTGGTGCGAACCCATCCAATAGGCTAAAAACACCATGACAAACGAACTCCCCCCATGCCCAAAATGCTCCTCCCCTTATACCTATGAGGACGGCGCGCTGTTGATCTGCCCCGAATGCGCGCATGAATGGAGCGCGGCTGGCGAAGAAACCGAAACCATCCGCGATTCCGTGGGTAACCCGCTACAAAGCGGCGACAGCGTCACCATCGCCAAGGATCTCAAGGTCGGCAACAACACCATCAAAGTCGGCACCAAGGTCAAAAACATCCGCGTCCTCCCGCGTGAGGAATGGATCGGCGATCACGACATCGACGCCAAAGTCCCCGGTTTCGGCCCGATGGGTTTAAAGTCCTCCGTCGTTAAAAAAATCTCTGATTAAATCTTTTTCTTGACGAAATCTAAAAAATCGGCGGAAATAGCTATGGGTTTGCGGCCTAAGCAAGGCGCCAGGTGGTCTTTGTGGTTTAAAATAAACACCCCCGCCCCCACTGGTAAAAAATGGCGAACAAAAAGAAGGATCAGACAAAAACGCTATGAAAACAAGAGTTTACAGCGCGTCATTTTTCCTTTTTTTGGTCCTCGTGCTGGGCCTTAGCGCTTGCCAATCGCTCCGCGCGCCGTCAATGTCCGGCGATCCGGCGAAGATGAGCAGCGATACGCTGTGCTTCCGCTACGCCAACAATAAAGCCCCGGAGCTGGCCGCCGAAATCGACCGCCGTAACCTTGATTGCGCGTCTATCCTGCGTGAGGACCCGCTTCTTACCCAAGGCCGGGGGGAGTTGGAGGCTGCGCACAGGATCGGGCGTTGATCAGAATTAATCCTTCATCCGCAAATCGGTTTCCGGTTTTTGGAACAGATAATGCTCAATCATATGCGTCCCCGCATCGGCGAGGGTTTTCAGCCCCATAAAGATGATCAGGCCCATTCCCTCAATCGCACCGCCGAATATAATCGCCAGATGCATCGGGATAATCCGTAAATAAGGATAAAACATGAGCGTGCCGAGATTGGGTTTTTTCTGGCGAAAATCGGCGCGCAAATTATGCATATAGGAAAAGCTGTGGCTACCGACAAACGCGCTAAGGCCCAGCATCATGAGAATAGCCTCGTTCAGTGACAGAACGTTGAGCGGCTGCTGCTGCCATAAAAACATAAAATATACGAAATGAAAAATTCCGTAATGCAACGCAAAAAACGTCGCCACAGAGCGCTTTCCTGCCTCGGTTTCCGGCACAGGTTCATCGTTCATCGTCATGCCTTTGGTGGTAAAGCTCTCTAATGAGAGCATCCGAATGACATTGACCACGCCGATCATCACGCTCTGGCTCCAGTAAATCCACATAATCTGCCCCAGCGGCCAATCTTGCGTAATCGCCAGAACCATAGAAACCAGATTGCCGAAAATGATTCCCCAAAGGGAGGGATCAGACAGGCGCATATACGGGCTTTCGGATGGCTCATTCATCGCATGATCTTATCAGAAAACAGCGCATGAAAAAACGGGCCTGCACAAAGGCAGACCCGCTCGTTTTCCGTAGTTTAAACTTTTTATAACTCCGGCCCAGGTGTTGATGGTTGAATACCGAGTGTCATAGTATTTTCTAGCATGACGCAATCTTTTGCGTCAAAATTAGGGCTTGGATTTGCGTCCGAATGCTTTGCTCTCTCAATTGTTGGTCCGGGCTGCGGTGCTCCAGCAATGCAAGTTAAAAAATATTGAACATCAGGATCAGCCATTAAATTATGATTTGAATCAAGTCGTTGCATAATTTGATCTCCAGTTTTTCGGTAAAATAATTCTCTCATGCCCCGGTGCCCAAAACGCGGATGTTTCCTCCGGGAACTCCAGCCCCATCGCCTTGACCAGCGTATGAGCAATCGAATTTGGACTGTCGCCGTTTTGATCTTCCGGACGGTAATTCAGATTTTGCGCATTGATGAAATGCAGCGCTTCAACGGCCATCGCCATTTTGCGCAAATATTCTTTCACCGGCCCGCACCAGACTTCGCTTTCCTTCACAATGGTAAAATGCCCTTGCGGCAGTCCGCCCTCATTCGGCGGGGCCATCACACCGCGCAGCGCCCGTACATCGCTTTCATTGCGCTCTATCGCCAGGCCGCTCATCATGACCTTGTCTTCTCCGCTATGATCGCGGAAGATAATATAATTATGGACCGGTCCGCCTGATCCGCCCATTTCGGCGCTCATAATATGAATGGAATGCATAGCCTGAGGCAAATCCGTAGCCCCTTCATTATGTGCACTCGCCATCCCGTCTGTATGCATTGTGTTAAACCCTCGTTTATTTTCACCTGTTTATTCTGCGCTGTGGAGGGTTAATTTTCGGTAAAAGCCTCCGCAAAAAAGGCCGGGTGTCCGCCGGCCTTTTAGAGAAGGAGAAAATGAAGAAATTAGGAATTTATTCTTTATATAACACTCAGCATACTGGCAACAAGCGGATGGCGAACAATATCCACTTCGCTTAACCGGCAGACTGCAATATTATCAAGGACTTCCAATCTACGTGAAATATCAGCCAGACCTGACATTCCGTCTAACAAGTCCGATTGTTCCGGGTCGCCTGTTACAACCATGGTCGAATGCCAGCCCAAGCGTGAAAGCAACATTTTCAGTTGTCCATACGTACAGTTTTGCGCTTCATCAATCACAACAAAGGCGTTGTTCAGTGTCCGCCCGCGCATAAAGCCAACCGGGGCGATCTCAATCGTGCCATCCTCAATAT
>JACKIT010000020.1 GCA_020638335.1 Rhodospirillales bacterium | reverse complement strand
GCGCAAATCAACCGGCATATTTGAATCTTCATACGGACGCACTGGAACGCTTTGCCCCTGTGCATTCTGATAAACATAATTATCTTCATATGTACTTTGATATGTCGAGCCATTATCAACATCACCAGTTTGCGACTCACCGCCAACAAACTTCACATAGCTCACCACACCATTCACACCGTTAATCGTGCGCGCTATTTCAATCACCCGATTAAGCTCAGAGCGGTTTTGCGCAAAGCCCATCAAATAAACCGTCCCGCGCACAGTATCTATCGAATAGTTAATAGACAATACCTCACGATCAAACGTAATCGCCGTACGAAGCCGCGTTGTAATCCATGTATCCTTGGCAAAACCAACAACACCCTCACTCTCGGCAATCTGAATCTCGTTAATCACCTGCTTCACACCTTCAGGCTGCCAGGCCAGCCGCACCGCTTCCACCCGAGCTTCCGGATCTTGCACAACCCCCGTAATCAAAACCCGCCCCTGATTAATCGTCAGATCCAGCTTACGAAACATCTCAACGTTATACTTAAACCAAAGATCATTAATCTCAATCTGAATGCGGGCATCATCAATTGCCGCCGACAAACCACCTTCCTGCGCTGCAGCAATGCCCGCAGTAGCACCAACACCGGCTGCCACACCCAAAGGGGAACAGCCCGGCAACATCAAAAAACAAACAGATAAAATTAGAAATTTACGAATCATGATGATCATCCTGAAAAATCGGAGTCTAAAAAATTTAAAGATTCATTATTGACCCGACAACCACGCATTGTCCAGATGATGAAGCAACCGCTCTCGATCTGCCCCCAAAAGATTGCGCTTTTCCTTCAGAGATTCGGCTAAAGACTCAGGTGGCACCACAATCACATCAAACCGCATCGAAAACCCGCAAACCTCTTCATGATCCGCCAGATATTGCCCCGCCGCCGCCTCAATCCGCCGCCGCGTGCGCGGCGTAACCGCATACAGTGCGCTCTCCGGATCTTTATGCGCCTTAACCTCGACAAACACCAGCATCTCCCCCCGGCGCACAATAAGATCAATCTCTCCAACCCGCGTTTTATAACGCTGTTCTAAAATCTTATACCCTTGTCGCTGTAAATATCGCGCCGCCACCTGCTCAGCCGCCACACCGCGCTGATAAGCGGCCTCTTTCACCGGCCTGCTCACTTCGAAATCTCCAACGCCAATGCATAGAGTTTCTTTTTCGACTGCCCGCTCAACTCGGCCACCTGCGCCGCCGCATCTTTCGTACTCATATATTGAAGAGTCTTTTCCAACAACGCCTTCAGCTCATCTTCGTCATACACGCGCATCTGCGCCGCCTCAATCACCAGCACAATCTCCCCCTTCACTGGCCCCTGCGCCTCATAATGCGCGCGCAAAGCCGCCACATCATCGCAGCGCACTTCCTCATAAAGCTTGGTCAACTCGCGCACCACAGCCACGCGCCGGCCCGGCAACGCACTCTCAATATCATCCAGTGCCGCCAGCAACCGTGGCGCCGTTTCAAACGCAATCAACGTCCCCGGAGTTCCCTGCCATTCATGTAAAATGCTCCGGCGTGCAGCGCTTTTCGACGGCAAAAATCCCATAAATGAAAACCTGTCCGAACCCAGCCCCGAAAGCTGCAACCCCGCAAGCGCCGCATTCGCCCCCGGTACACTCGTCACATTCAAACCGGCCCGCTGCACGTCCACCACCAGCTTATACCCAGGGTCAGACACCAACGGCATCCCCGCATCACTAATCAAGGCCAGCGCCTCACCGCCCAAAATCCGTGCCACAATCTTCTCGCGCACCGCTTCATCACTATGGTCATTATAAACGCTCAGCTTCTGCGCAATTCCGTAATATTTCAGCAACTTGCCAGAAACCCGCGTATCCTCACATAAAACTCCGTCTGCCTGGCTAAGAGTATCCAGCGCCCGTAAGGACATATCGCGCAAATTCCCGATCGGTGTTGCCACCAGATATAATCCCGGCGTTAATCCCCGCCCGACATCATCTGGCAGTAGCCAGCCGCGATTTTTTTCTTTACTCTCACCTTGTAATGATTTCCTGGACATTCATGAACCATACTATGGTGATGGACACAATGACACAAAGATTTAAAACCACCTTTATTGCCCTCCTCCTCATCATGCCCCTCCTTGTGCTCGGTGCCTGCCAAACCGGCGGCGGATATAGACCGCACGCAAGCGTCCCACAAGCCCCGGCGGAGCAAAACCCCAGCATCTTAAGCTCACCCTCCTCCGACCAACTCCTCGGCAATCAGCAAAGCCCCGCCACGCCCACGAGCCACATAACCAACCTGCCCACCGTAAAAGTCGGCATCCTGCTTCCCTTAAGCGGTCAGCACCAAAAACTCGGTGATTCCATGCTCAAGGCCGCGCAAATGGCTCTGTTTGAAATCGGACACGCCAACCTTGAACTCATCCCGCGCGATACAAAAGGCACCGCCGCAGGCGCACAGGCCGCAGCCCAGTCTGCAATTGATTCCGGCGCGCAAATCCTGCTCGGCCCGGTCTTCGCTCCGGCAGTGCGCAGCGCAAAACCCGTCGCCCAGCGCGCACGCATCAATATGATCGCCTTCTCCACCGACTGGACATTAGCTGACAGCAACACCTATGTCATGGGCTTCATGCCCTTTGACCAGGTCAAACGCATCACCAGCTTCGCAGCAGGGCACGGCATAACCCGAGTCGGTGTGCTCGCTCCCGATACAAATTATGGCCGCATCGTTTCAAACGCATTTAACGCCGCCGCCCCACACTATAACATCACCCTTACTGAAAACACCCGCTACCCGGCTGGAACATCAAACCTCGCCCCTATCGTAAAAACCTTTACCCGCTATGACGCACGCAAAAGTGCCGGTGCCTTGGCCCAAACGCCTTTCGATGCCGTACTGATGCCCGTAGGAGATCAGGATGCACGGGCCATCGCCAGCCTGCTCTCTCACTATGATCTCCCTCCGCGCAGCGTTCGGCGTATCGGAACTGGCCTGTTTGATGAAGCCTCACTAGCCAGCGAAGCCAACCTGGAAGGCGCATGGTTTGCCGCGCCTGATCCGGCCGCGCGCCACAGCTTTGAACAACGTTTTATAAACACCTATGGAACCCGTCCCCCACGTTTAGCGACACTGGCCTTCGACGCCACAGCCCTGTCCGCCATTCTCGCCAGACGCGGTCTGCAATCAACGGGGCGCCCGGCCTTTGACCACAGCGCCATAACCAACCCGAACGGCTTCTCCGGCCTTGATGGCATATTCCGCTTCCGCCCGGATAACACAGCTGAACGCGGACTGGCTGTCCTCGAGTTTCGCCGCGGCAGGCTGGGCGTCATCGATCAAGCCCCAAAAAGCTTTCAGAATATAACTCAATAACGAACACCACGAACAAGTGTAATAATATTAGACTTTTCTGACATTATTTATATCATCCACAGATGTGCATTTTTTTGCAAAAATCACACATTCTCCTCTTGAATTTTATTCAAAAAGGCGGCACTCTGCGTTTCCTAGAGTAAAATCTTAAAAATACGATACGAACTGTTTCAATTTTAAACCAGAGGGAAACATTGATGTCTCAGGCTGCATTACAACAAAACAACGCGCAAACCACACCAACAATGCAAGCGCGCAAAGGCCGTCCGCGCAGCCAAAAATCGAAAACAGCCATTCTGAAGGCCACCAATTCTTTGCTGCTGCACATGAGCGTTCAGGAACTCTCCATCGAAGCAATCGCTAAAAAGGCCAAAGTTGGCAAAACGACAATTTATCGCTGGTGGCCGAACAAAACCGCCGTTGTCATGGACGCCCTGCGCGCTCAACCTGGCATACAAAGCCCCCTCCCTACACCGAAAAACAATACTGAAGCCATTATCATGCAGCTTGATAAACTCATCCGTATGCTCGACGGCAACAATGGTGACACCATCGCCCAGCTTTTTTCTGAAGCACAAGCCGATGACAAAGCTCAGAAAATTTTTGCGAGAACATTCCTCACCCCCCTCATCGATGCCGTCGAATTCAGCATCGAACAAGGCAAAGAACACAAAGAATTTCGCTCATCCTTAAACACAAAACTGGCTGTAGATTTACTATGCGGACCAATATTCTTCCGCCTTATGTCCCGCCCGGCAGATTTAAACGAAGAATTCCGCGAAACATATCCGAAAGAAGCGGTGCGCCTGATCAGCGCCTGATTCAAACCCTCGTAATCTCACGACCTCACTTCCTCGAAAACACGAGACGATAAAAATCCAAAATCACGACTTCCTCTCTCTAGATTCCAAATTTTTATCTTGATTTTCTCGCTATATTTCATTACGTAAATTATTTATGTCTAAAAAAAGAGGTTCCAAACATGCCAGCAAAGAAAAAAGATAAAGCAGAAGAATATACAAAAGCCGCATTCTTTTCCTTTTTAGAGGAAAGGACTGGAAAGCTTCGCCCCAGATGGGCTGAGAGTGTGTGGAATTTTGCCAAAAGAGAAGGAGCATCTATGAAAAACGAAAATCGGTGGGGAGACTTTGTTGAACAATTTAACAACGCCCGTGGCGTCTCCACTCCACCTAACAGAATGGCTGCGGGAGCACATATTTCCAATATGCAATATTGCAAATAAACAATTTTACCACATTAAAAAGCGATCCCCTTGGCCACTTGAAGGAAAAGCGCTATGATGCGCCTATGCTGGAAAATATCAACATCGAAGAATACTGGAATACCGTCGCAGACTGGTGCGCCAGTCACTTTTGGAACACCGATACACTCTATCAAGGCATTTTACTTCTCATCGCCTTTGTCCTGGCCAGCATCAGCTACAGTATGCTTCGCAGCAAAGCTGCAAAACTAATCGAAAAAACAAAAATGCCCTACGCCGCACGGCGTATATCAAACAACCTTCTGCGCCTGCTCCTGCCGGTCATCGCCCTAATCATTCTTATGATCGGCAACCAACTTCTCAAATCCGGTATTATAGGCGTCAATACTGCTCTGACCGAAGGTATTATGAAAGTCTTGCTGGCCTGGATTGCCATCCGCCTTGCCGTCCAGTTTATCGCCAACAGCGCCATCCGCAACTTTTTCGCACTCGTCATATGGTCGATCGCCGCGCTCAGCATCTTCGGCTTTCTGAACCAGACCATGACCACTCTGGATTCCATATCCTTCAGCATCGGAGATTTCCGCCTCTCCGCCCTCATCGTCATAAAAAGCATCCTATCGATATTCACATTGCTGTATCTGGCCATATTCGCCTCAAGCTTCGCCGAACGCCGGATATTCAGAATCAAAAGCCTGACCCGCTCTTCCCAGGTGTTGCTCGCCAAAGTGATCCGCGTCGTTCTTATCGTCTTCGCCCTGCTCGTCGGCGTCACCTCCGCCGGCATCGACCTCTCTCTGTTCGCCGTCTTCGGCGGTGCCATCGGCTTGGGGATTGGTTTCGGCCTGCAAAAAGGCATCTCGAATCTGTTTTCCGGCATGCTGCTGCTGATGGACCAGTCGATCAAACCCGGCGACGTGCTGGAACTTGAAAGCGGCACCTTCGGTTGGGTCAACCAGATGGCCGCGCGCTATACCGAAATCGTCACCCGCGACAACAAATCCTTCCTCATCCCCAATGAAGAACTCATCACCCAGCGCGTGGTGAACTGGAGCCACGGCAACTCGCTCATCCGCCTGCAGGTGAATTTCGGGACGCATTACAATTCCGACCCGCACAAAGTCATAGAAATTGCCGAAGCCGCCGCTGCCGCCGCGCACGAACGCATCCACAAAGACCCGCCGCCCGTATGCCATCTAACCGAATTTGGCGACAGCTCGATAAACTTCTCCCTGCGTTTCTGGATCAAGGACGCCGAATCTGGAGTAACGAACATCAAAGGCGCCGTCATGCTGGCGTTATGGGACGCGTTCAAGGAAAACGCCATCGAAATCCCCTACCCCCACCGCGAAATCTACGTGCATGAGGTTAAAGAGGCATAGAAAATAAGTCACACATCATATTCAACCACGGGTCGAGAAACAGAACAAAAACGGGAAGAACGGTCCGTCCAAAGCGCATTAAGCAATGTACGGTTTTCTTCCTGTATTTCTTCTAAAGTGCGAATGACGGATGCCTCTCCTTCAGAAAGATGTATCGCCGTACCAGAATTAACCCCCCATAAGAGGGGTCTACCTCTAGAAAATTTGCGCATAGCATTACTATCCATACGATTTAAAGCAGCAACAGCCGTATGACAATTCCGATGTACCAAATCATAAGAAAGCGCTTTCTTGTTCATCTCCAATGCACGCTGCTGATAAACTGTCCACAATGCCTCAACACTGTCCTGATTACCCACCATAACAGGCGACTCGAAACGATCTGCATGCAACGGTTCCACCCCTTCTCCATACCAAGAGAAGACGACAATAGGACGTTTTTTAACTTGATCGGCAGTAACTCCAAAACGATGTTTATTAAAAGAATCAATCAGCTTTCGAGGTAAATATGGAGAAAAGACACTCTCAATCGTGTGAGGATCATTTTCCGTTTTCCACTGACCAGTTTCAGGGTCAACTGGGCCAGGATTCAACTCTCCACGCACACAAATCGCAGGATAAAATCTTCCTGTTTTTGGGTCTTTAAGAGGCTCATCATTTTCATCGCACCAAATTTGAGCCAAACGCATAAAAGAATGTTCAACTGTATATCTTCCAAAACGCTTAGAAAGACCAGAATACCACCTCCGGCTAAAACTATCAGTCGTCGCAATTTGTATCGCCCAGCGCGCCCGCGCCCCCGGATGCCGCTCAGGAACAAAAGACGTATCTACTGTACTTTGATCAATTCTACTCAATTTAAAAAACCGCCCTTTAATTTTCCGTAATAAAATAACGAATTTTCCCGCAAAATGCAAAATAAAAAACGCGCCCACAACAGGCGCGCTATTCAAAAACATTAATGGATAAAACTCTAGGCCGCCTGCGCATGCGCCGTTTCAGACGCCGCCACCCCATCGAGAATAGCCGAAGCCGCCTGCACCACCGCCGCAATCCGCACAGAAGTTTGCACCTGCTCAAGGCTCAAACCGCCCTCACGGATTTTCTTTTCGTGCGACTTCACACAGAACTGGCACCCGTTAATCGCCGAAACCGCCAGCGACCACAGCTCGAAATCAACCTTGTCCACGCCCGGATTCCCGATAATATTCATCCGCAATTTCGCCGGAATAGCCTGATAATCGGCCATCATGCCGGTGAATTTATAATACACATTATTCATCGCCATAATCGCCGCTGCGGCCTTGGCCGCTTCCAGCGCCTCAGGCGATAAATGCGCCGCCGCCTCTTCCTCAATCTCGCGAATAACAGCCGCATTGCGCCCGGCATGCGCCGTGGCGACAAACGTCCCCCAAAGCTGCTGCGCATTCAGAGTCTCCTCATTCGCCAGTGAAGACAAATTCAGCTTAATATCCTTGGCATATTCGGGAATTTCGTTTTTCAAATTTTCAAGTGACATGTGCTTCTCCTTAAATAGTCACCCCCGTCTTGTACGGGGGTCCGGATGCCCGCACGGTGGCGGGCATGACACGGTTTTTAAACTACGCCGCAATCTTCTTCGCTTCAGCAGAAACATCAATCGTCTCGCCGCCCACAGCCCGGTTGCACGGACACAGCTCATCCGATTGCAAAGCATCCAGAATGCGCAAGGTTTCCTTCGGATTGCGTCCCACATTCAGGCCGTTCACCGCAACATGCTGGATCACGCCATGCGGATCAACGATAAAGGTCGCGCGCAGAGCCACACCGGCTTGCGGCTCGCGAATGCCCAGACCGTCAATCAACGAACCGTTCGTATCCGCAAAGGACCACTGCTTCAGCTTCGACAAATCAGGGTGCTCGCGGCGCCAGGCCAGCTTGCAGAACTCATTGTCCGTAGAACCGCCCAAAACCACGCAATCGCGGTCTTCAAACTCATCATTCAGCTTTGCAAACTCAACGATCTCCGTCGGGCAAATAAATGTAAAATCTTTCGGGTAGAAAAAGAAAACTTTCCATTTCCCTTCAAAACTTTTTTCCGTGATCGCTTCAAAAGCACTCTCGCCGTTTTCTTCATGAACGTTAAAGCCAGGCTTCACGCCTGTAATTTCAAATTCAGGAATTTGATCGCCAATACCGAGCATTTTTAAATCTCCATTATGTGTTCGGGTTAAAATCTATGCTCGTAACTTGCACCCTCAGAGCAGTAAAATCCAACAAATATTTTCATTTTTTACTATCGAGAAAATCGATACTAAATGAAATTTATATGTGATAATTTCGATTTATATAAAACCGCCGCACCCGCGACGACAAACATGACAACACAAAAACAGACACGATAACATAAAGGAAAAGGGTTAGGGTTATGTAAAATAACAAAGACTATACAACACTCTATTCTCAACTTCTTTTAACGACCTGAAAAAGAAGAAAAAATTGTAACCCCGGGCTTGACCCGGGGCCTATCGAATATTTCTGTAAGTCTTTATAGCCAACGGCTTTCGCCGGGGTTGCGGGAATTTTGTACAGGTTAAGCTTTCAGGACGTTGAAAATTGGGTATACAATCAAAGATTATGCATAGACCAACCCTCAAACAACTCAGCTACCTGACCGCCATCCATGACCACGGCTCCTTCATCAAGGCCGCCGAGGACTGCGCCGTCACCCAAAGCACCCTCAGCGCCGGGATCAAAGAGCTCGAGACCATTCTCGGCCAGTCCTTGGTCATCCGTGGCCGCAAAGCCGCCAACCTGACCCCATTTGGTCTGGAAGTCGTTGAAAGCGCAGAAAAAATCCTTGAAGACATCGACCGCATCGTTGCCCGTTCGCACCTGCTCAACCAACCGTTAAGCGGCCCGCTGCGCCTCGGTATCATCCCAACCATCGCGCCTTATATGCTGCCTGAAATCTTACCAATGTTAACCGAAAAATTCCCCCGGCTCGAACTGCAACTCCATGAAGACATGACAGACAGGTTATTGGAATCACTCAGAAAATCACAACTCGACCTGCTTCTCCTGGCCTTCCCGTACGAAACGCCGGGCATGAGCCAATACATTCTGTTTGAAGAAAAATTCTACGCTGCCGCCTCGCAGCACGCCGGACCGGTTGAAAACAGCATCAATATCAAAAACTTAAGAGCAGAAAAGCTTTTACTCCTCGAAGACGGGCACTGCCTGCGCGATCACGCTTTGTCAGCCTGTGATTTACAACTGCCCAAAACCCGCAAAACCTTTTCCGCCACCTCGCTGCCCACCCTTATCCAAATGGTCCTGCACGGATACGGCATAACGCTGCTTCCCGAAATGGCTTGCCGCCCCGATACATTGCCCAGCGGCCTGCGCCTGATGCCCTTTACCGACAAACATCCGCCAACCCGCCAAATCGGCCTGTGCTGGCGCCGCGGCGACCCGCGCAAACGCGATTACGAAACACTGGCCAATACGCTCAAAACTTACACGCCCACCTGACCAGCGACGCATATAAGAAAATCTTGATTTTTCATATTGTTGAGACTATAAAGACGCAGAACATAAACATATAACTGCGTAACGACATACTGAGTAATGAAAAAGACTGCACGACTAGCATTTCTAAATAACGCGGCCTTGGACACAACAGACGATCCAATTAGAGAAAGCATTAATCAAGTACACAAATTTTTCTACCGTGATTATGTGTTAGATGTCATCAACACATATGATATTCCGGGTAAAGACGCAGAAAAAATTGTAACAAACGCCTTTAGCCACGCGCGCAACCAAACCGCGATCTATCCCAAAGAAAAAACAATCGAAAAATGGCTCGAGGATTTCATTACCGATGAAATAGCAGAATATAGCAAATGCGCAGAACATTATTCAAATAACCATGAAGAAGAAAGACTTATACAGAACCTGCATGAAGCAGTTAACTTGGTTATAAATTCACTAATGAAAAGAGGCTGTAACTATCAGCAAGCAAAGCGAAAACTCACGGAATACATTATAGCCGTCCATCAAGACGACCCGACAATTTCTGAAACAGGAAAAATCACACCTGAACAGGCCGAAAGATATCAAAGAATGCTGGATGAAATCATCCGCCCTAAAGCACAAGTTATAAGTATATGTGCAGGTCAGAAAACCCCAGAACAGCCCGATATAAAGTAACCCTCAATCCCGTCCCGGCTTATGCTCAGGCTCAACCATCTTCGGGCTGCGCTGCCGTTTCACCCGCCGTTCATGCCCGCCGCCGACCATAAACGCCATCCGGTCAGCCATTTTCCGCCGATCCTCGACCGACATTTGTGAGGCCAGCGTTTTAATCGTTTCAACCTTATGCGCTTTCATCTCGCCGCCGATCTCCAGCATTTGCGCCGCCGCCTTATCATAAGCCGCTTCATCAAACTCATCCGCCGATAAAATCTTCACCAGATCGGCCCGCGCTTTACGCGCCTTATCTCCCAGAGGCTTGATGTCCCGAAACGCACTCTGGAACGTCCGCCCGACCAGATTACGGCTCTCCGGCGAAAGCTGCTCTTTAACCTCACGCCAGGGATGCGCGCTCCAGCGCTTGTAAACATGCCCGCCGACCACGCCGAGCAGTAACAAGTTCAAAACAACAGACCCCACCAGTATGACTTTGATTTTTTTATCCATCTACACCCACTCCGCTGCCACGAAATTATCATCGATCGCCATAAACTCGGCCAGATCGCCGACACTCAAACCGCTCAAGATACTGGTGCTATCGGCCTGAACGCCCAGTTCTATCCCCACCACAAACACCACCAGCCCGGCCAGCGCATAGGCCGCCTGCGCCACACTCAAACGCGCCTGTA